>CAXSHW010000016.1:31749-56965 GCA_964237245.1 uncultured Pyrinomonadaceae bacterium | reverse complement strand
CTCCGCGCGAAGACATCCGCGAAAACAAATCGCTGGATATGGCGGAATTTGCCGTTCACCTCGACCACATCCGCGACGGTCGCGCCCCGGAAGAATATCAAAACGCCCAAAAGTTTTTCGAGCGCACGTATCTCACGCAGAATTTAACTGTGCTGGCTTCGGAAATGGTGCGCCGCTTATCTGGCGAAACCAACGGCACGAGCGCGGTTTTCAATATGGCGACGCAATTCGGCGGCGGCAAAACTCACGCCTTAACTTTGCTTTATCATTTGGCAAAAAACGGCTCACGCGCCAACAAATTCACCGGCGTTCGCAAAATTCTCGACGCAGCGAAAATTTCAGACATTCCGCAAGCGTCAACGGCGGTTTTCGTCGGGACTGAATTCGACGTAACGGGACGCGGAGGCGCGGATGACGGAACGCCGCATCGTCGCACGGCTTGGGGCGAAATCGCTTTCCAACTCGGCGGCGAAAAGGCTTTCGCGGAAGTGGCTTATCACGATGAAAACGCAGTCGCTCCGGGCGGTGACGTAATTCGCAAATTTTTACCCGAAAACGAGCCGTGCTTGATTTTGATGGACGAGATTATGAACTATGTTTCCCGCGCCCGAAAGCTCGGCGCGGCGGAACAGTTTTATAATTTCATCCAGAATTTATCGGAAGAAGCCCGCGCGCGGCACAATCTCGTGTTGTGTGTTTCGCTTCCGGCTTCGATTGATACGGAACTCAACACCGACGACCAGCAGGAATATATCCGCATTCAAAAACTGCTCGACCGGCTTGGCAAACCGATTTTGATGTCGGAAAAAGAAGAGATTTCCGAAATCATTCGTCGTCGGCTTTTTGAATGGGACACGAACGCGATTGACCAAAACGGCAGAGTTCTATTGCCGGCGGACGCGGTAAAAACCTGCAATAAATACGGCGATTGGACATATGAAAACCGTGTGCTTTTGGGCTTTGAAGGCACGGACGCGCGGGCTGCATTTGTGTCCGCTTACCCGTTCCATCCGTCATTGCTTTCGGTATTCGAGCGCAAATGGGCATCGCTGCCAAATTTTCAGCGAACGCGTGGCGTGCTGCGGATGCTCGCGCTTTGGATTGCGAAAATCTATGACGAAAGCTATCGAAAAACTTACCGCGATCCGCTGATTACGCTCGGCACTGCACCGCTCGACGATTCGTTTTTCCGCACCGCCGTTTTCGAGCAGTTGGGCGAACGCCGTTTGGAAGTCGCGGTAACTTCCGACATTACTGGCAGAAACGATTCCAACGCCGTGCGGCTCGACGCAGAAGCCGTTGACGAAATTAAAAAGGCGCGTCTGAATCGCAAAGTGGCGACAACAATTTTCTTCGAGTCGAATGGCGGACAAGGCAAAGGCGAAGCGACGCTCGCCGAAATCAGAATGGCGACCGCGCAGCCGGACGCAGAACTCGGCAACATCGAAACCGTGCTGCAATCGTTGACCGAATCGTGTTATTACCTGAACGTCGAGCGCAACAACAAATATCGTTTCGGCTTAAAACCGAATCTGAATATGATTCTCGCGGCGAGACGGGCGAATGTAACAACGGCGCAGGTCGAAGAAAGAATCTCGGAAGCGATTCAAAACATTTTCGCCAAAACCGGCGGAATCGAGCGCGTTTTCTTTCCGACGCGCAGCAACGATATTCCCGACCGCGCCGCAATTACGCTCGTCGTTTTGCCGCCGGAACTTTCGACTAATAGCCAGAACACTCTGAATTTGATTGACGCGATGACGCGCGAATGCGGCGCGTCCGCCCGTGTTTTCAAAAGCGCATTAATCTGGTGCGGCGCGGAAAACGCCGCGCAGATGAAAGACGAAGCCAAGAAACTGCTCGCTTGGGAAGCCGTCGAGACGGAAGCTGGCGAACTCAGAATCAACGAAGACGAAGCGCAGCGGCGACTGCTCGCCGAGAGTCTGGCAAAGGCGAAACGCGATTTCAGCGAAAGCGTTTTCCGCTCTTATAAAACTCTCGTTCTTCTTGGCAGAGACAACAGCTTGCAGAAAATTGATTTGGGATTGATTACGTCGAGTTCCGGCAGTTTGACGAATGTTTATCTCAATCATTTGCGCCAGAACGAGCTTTTGACTGAAACGGTCAGCCCGAATTTTCTCGCCCGCAACTGGTCTCCGGCTTTCCGCGAATGGAGTACGAAAGCCGTCCGCGACGCATTTTTTTCGTCCCCGCAATTCCCCAGATTGATAAATGCCAACGCCGTCAGAGAAGCAATAGCGAAGGGCGTTAGCAGCGGGTTGCTCGCCTACGTCGGAAAATCGAACGGCGATTACGAGCCTTTCGCTTACAACTCCGCTTTAAACATTTCGGAAGTCGAAATTTCCGAGGACGCCTTTATCGTTACAAAAGAAACCGCCGAAGAATACCTGAAAAGAAAGTCTGAAGAACCTGCAATGGACGATTTGGAAAAAACGCAGCAAAATGGCGATGAAACTACCGCTCAGACCGAACCGGATGTGCAGACCAATTCTAGCACGAACGAAAATTTTACGGCTTCAGATGAAAGCGTCGCTGGCGCGACAGCCACCCAAGCAACCGCAGGCGGTTCTGCGCGAAATATTAAAAATCTGACTTGGGAAGGCGATCTGTCGCTCAACGATTGGAATCGTTTTTACAGTAAAGTTCTTAACAAACTTGGAACAAGCAAAAACATTCGCGCGACCGTGAAAATCGAAACGGATTTCGCCGACGGCGTTTCCGTAAGCCGCGTCGAAGAAGTCAAATCCGGGCTTCGTGAGTTGAATTTGCCGGATGATGTAAATTTACGGTTCGAGGAATGATTATTTACTGATTTTAAATGGCAGCTAATCTTACAATTTATCTTTTGGAAAAACTCACCGATTACAGCGACTTCGAGCGTTTGTGTCACGATTTGATGGCACTTGAAGGCTTTCCGAAAATCGAACCGCTCGGCGGTTTTAAAGATAAAGGGCGCGATGCCATTCACGTTGATAAATCGGGTGAAACGACGATTTTCGCATATAGCGTGCGCGAGGATTGGCAAGCTAAATTAGCCGAAGATGCGACGAAAATTAAGAATCATAATCACAAGTGCGACAAATTGGTTTTCATCTCGACGGCTGAATTTACGGCGGGCGAGCGTGATCAAGCCGTTGCTCGAACGCTTTCGGATTTCGGCTTCGCGCTCGATTTATACGGTCTCGAACGCCTTCGCGTGCTGCTTGATACCAAACACCCGCAGATAAAATTTAATCACCCGCAGATTTTTCCTCCTGAATTTCTGCATGTTCAGGACAAATTAAAAATTGCGGAAAACAAAAAACATTTGTTTTTAAGTTTTGCACCCGCGGACCGAATTTTCGCCGAATGGCTGACGCGAAAGCTAACGGCTGAAGGTTACTTAGTCTGGTGCGAAAGCTACAAAATATTGGGCGGCGAACGCTATCCAAACGATGTTAACCAAGCAATAAAAAACGAGACATTTCGGATGATTGCTATTTACTCGAATGCCTCGCTTACAAACGCAGAAGTAATGCGGCAACGAGCTTTGGCTTTTAACATTGGCGAGGAGTGCAACAGCGATTTTGTTATCCCAATCAAACTCGACAATTTCGACGCCTCGCAATTGGACAGGGAAACCGCAGCATTAGCTTTCGTTCCGTTTGAAAACAACTGGGCGAAAGGTTTGCAGCAGATTATTGAAAAGTTGAAATCAATTAATTGCCTTCGCCCGCTCTCGGACGGAAAACTTGCCGCAACGGAAGTATTCTTTGAAAAAGACGTTTTATCCGACGAGCCAGAACAGCTTTTTACAAATTGTTTCGTGGTCGAATCAATGCCAAAGGCAATTTACAAATTCGAGGTCAAGGAAGACTTTTTCGACAGCGAGAAACTAAACTTTTCTTGGGCGTATCGAAAATTAAACGACCGTGAAGTCTTCAGCTTTCATCATCCGCCCGCAGAACTTTTAAAGGAATATAAAATCAAAGAAATCGGCGGCTACTCTTGGCAAGATGTCGAGAAAATCGAATGGACAGAAAAGGGTGACAGAAAATGGATTTTATCCGTAAATTTGGTATCGGAGTTGATTCGCAAATCGCTCATCGCAAAATGTCATCAAAAAGGCTTGAAATTTAATCCTGACACTGAATTGCATTATTTCCCCGCAGGGCTGCTCGCAAGAAATCGTCTGCCTGTAATTCTGCCCGACGGAAAAAGAATTCCGCCACTGGCTGCGAGCGGCGAGAAAAAGTATTTTAAGCCGAAAAACCAGTCGGAATATTATAAATATCATCTCGCACCGACTTTTTTCATTAGAACAGATTTATTCCAGAATTCCGTCGCGCTGGTTCGCATTAGAATTCACCTGACCGATCAGTCAGGTACGGCATTGCCCAACCGCAAAATCAATTCGCGCCGCAAACATCTTTGTAAAAGTTGGTGGAATGATAACTGGTTCAAGCGCATTCTCGCCATCGTTCAATTTCTTGCCGAAAACGAAAAAATCATTATCGGCGACATTCCGAAAGAACAAATCGTTTTAAGCTCTAATCCGTTAAGTTTCGGCGCTTCCGGCGGCATTAACGAAACTGCTTTGAAGATGACTTCCTACGAGCGAGAATCATTATTTTTGATGCGAGATGACGAGGATGAGGACGAAACAAATGGTGCGGTGGAGACAAAATAAATGAGCGATTCGGTAACTTTATTCGGGGAACCTGAGCTTGAATTTCAATACGGGCAGCGAGTTAAAGACCCGCGTGATGGGCTTTCGCTGTTCGGCGCATACGATGTCGGCACAGCGTCGCAGCCACGTTCGGTAAGCTACATTCTGCTCGGAACTGATGAGGGGCAGGCAAAGTTTCGCGCGTGGGCGAAACAAATGAATCAGCCAGCGCTCGCCGCGCCCAAAGACAATCATCGGCTCTGGGTTCCTTTTCCCGGTTTTGAAGCCGCTTTTCACAGCGAGTTTCCTGAAGACCCGGTTTGGACGGGTTCGATTGACCGGGACAAACTTCTCGAAGCGTCACATCGAAAGGATGAACACGAACGAGCATTTGAGGTTGTCAATCTGTATCTTGACGAATTTGATAAGACAATTAAGCTCGACGAGAAAATCGGCGTGGCTTTCTGCGTCGTGCCAGACGACGTTTGGAAAAACTGCCGCCCCGAATCACATGTTCAAAACGCGCATGGTTTTAAGATTTCTGGCAAAGAAAAACAGGCGAGGCGTGGCGGTCAAACGAGTTTGTTTGAAGAATACAATATCGAACAATACTCTTTATCACCCGACTTTAGGCGGCAGTTAAAGGCGCGAGGAATGAAACACGAAATTCCCATTCAAATCATTCGGGAATCTACCTTGCAAATTGGCGATGAGCATTCGCCGGGCGAGCGGAGGCTAACACCGTTTTCAGACCGCAAATGGAATTTGGGAACGACAATGTATTACAAGTGCGGCGGCAAGCCGTGGCGACTCGTTTCCGCTAGAGACGGCGTTTGCTACATCGGAATCGCCTTTCGTCGAACGTCGAAAGACGAAAAAGGCAAAACTGCCTGCTGCGCGGCACAGATGTTTTTGAACACCGGCGACGGAATTGTCTTTCTCGGAGAATACGGTCCGTGGTATTCGCCGAAAGACAAACAGTTTCACCTAAGTGAAGAAAAAGCCTTCTCACTGCTCGACGGAATTCTTAAAACTTACAGAGAACTAGGTGGCAAAGAATTAACAGAAATTTTCCTGCATTGTCGCTCTGACATTAACGGCAGAGAATTTGTCGGTTATCAACGTGCCTGTCCCGCAGGTGTGAAGTTGGTCGGAGTCCGGGTGCGTCCAGACAGATTCGGATTTCGGATTTTCCGAAACGGCAGAATGCCTGTGATGCGCGGCACCTTCCTGAGAATAAATGACAAAGTAGGTTTTCTGTGGGCGAGCGGATTTAAGCCGAGGATAGCAACTTACGACGGCTGGGAAACGCCGACACCGCTCAGAATCGAAGTGCAGCACGGCGACGCGCCGATTGAGCGTGTCGCACAAGACATTTTAGGGTTGACGAAATTAAACTATAACGCTTGCCACTTGGGAGATGGACAGCCGGTAACTGTTGGTTTTTCTGATGCAGTTGGAGAAATTTTAATTTCCAATCCAACCGTTGAATATCGCCGTCCGAACTTTAAATATTACATTTGAACAATTTTAGATGTTCTCAAACGAAGAATTTAGATTTTAATTATGTGGACAGATATCGAGACAGAAATAGATTTAATTGGCTTTAAGGTTCATGCAGATTTAATTCAAAATGTCGTCACTGATGAAAAAGTTTTGCCCACCGTTCTCGGTGTTTTCGGCGATTGGGGCGGCGGGAAATCGAGCATAATGCAAATGCTCAAACACGAGCTGGCAACGGACGTTCGTTATAAAGACGACATTATTTGCCTTTATTTCAACGGTTGGATGTTTGAAGGGTATGAAGATGCGAAGACTGCGCTTCTCACCTCAATTTTAAAGGAATTAAAGGATAATCAGCAAATCAGTGAAAAAGCTAAAGAACAAATAAACAACTTGCTTCAAAGAGTTGATTATATGGAAGTTCTGAAAACGGGCGCGAAAGCGGTGTGGAAATATGTAATTCCAATATTAATAACAGTTTGGTCCGGCGGAACTATCCCAGCGATAATTCCGGCATTACTGGGTTCGATTATAAATGAAAAGGTATCCGGCGAAGATAAAGAGTCGGAAAAGTCCGGGAAAGAAAAAGATGCTTTTGATTTTTCAAAGTTATTGAAAGACTCTACCAAAAAATCAGACCTTCTGGAGATACGCAAATTTCGGGAAGATTTTGGAAAAATGCTGGCTGAAACAAATATTCAGTCATTGGTGATATTAATCGACGATTTGGATCGTTGTCTTCCAGAACGAATTATAGAAACGCTCGAAGCCATCAAACTTTTTGTGTTGGTTCCTAAAACCGCGTTTGTAATCGGAGCTGACCGCCGGATTGTCGAACACGCAATTTCTACTCGTTATGTTTCAAAACAGTTTGAGGATTTGAATAAATCAAAATCAGAAAGTGATAAATCTAAAACCGAGGCAATTACGTTAATTACGGATTATCTCGAAAAATTAATTCAAATACCTTACCAGTTACCGAGATTATCGCCTTCAGAAATAGAGACGTATATCAACCTTCTGGCTTGTCAGAAGTATTTAACCTGTGATGAAGACAGAAACCTCGTTTTGGAAGATTGGAAATCAAAACGCAGTAAAAACTTTTACTCCGCTTACCAATACGATTCCATTAAAGCTGTTTTAGGTGTCGGCAAAATTACTCCCGAACTCGAAAAACAGCTTACTTGGAGCAGCTCGATTGCACACGTCATCACGGAAGGTTTAAAGGGCAATCCGCGCCAAGTTAAAAGAATGCTGAATATGTTGCTTCTGAGAAAGAGATTAGCCGAAGTAGCGAGGATAGAAATTAAAGATGAAATCTTAGCGAAAATTATGGTGCTGGAATACTCGCACCTTCAGCGTTTTTATGAACTTAACGAATGGCAGGTTGCCGAAGACGGTCATCCAGCTAAATTAATCAAATTGGAAAAGACAGCTCATGAGGAAGACAATGCCGAGCTGATTAAACCCGAAGATAAATTGGAGGATTGGCAAACCCCTTCGGTGCAAAAATGGCTTCAAATGGAACCTGCACTCAAAGAAGTGGATTTACGCGATTACTTTTGGTTGATGCGTGACAGAACCAGTTCCACTTTGGCTGGAGTCAATATGGTTCCGCCCCACGTGAGAAAGATTTTCACTGGTTTGCTCGATGGGAATGATGGCGAGAAAGAGGTTGAAGCCAAACACGCCGCGGAATTGGAAAACGCGGATAGGGAAGCACTGCTTGGACTGCTGCAACAACAAATAACTTCTTATCCGAAACAGAGAAAGGGTTACGAAGCGTTACTTAACTTAGCGACCAAAAATGTGGACGGTGCAACCTACACTTTCATCAAACTAGTAGGAGAAATTTCGCCCGAATTTTTGCCGACGCAAATCGCCCCCGACCTTTCACGGCTCGGCGGAGTGGATGCTCAATTTCAGCCGGATGTGGAACGACTCTTAAAACTTTTTGCGGATAATCATTCAAAGTCACCTTTGGGAAAAGCAGCTTTGAGAGAGATGAAAAAATAAAAAGATAATGGGAACTTCAAAAGGATACACAATGCCGACAGGCGGAGATTGGACACCGCTTAAAACTGAGGCAAGCAAGTTTGTAAAAAATGACGGCACTAGCGGAGACAGCGAGGCGGGCAATATTTCGCCGCAACGTCTTGTCAGTCATTATCTCAATGTGTTGAAAACTTCCGGGTATGGCGGGTTCGGCGGTTCAGGTGGAGGCGGTGAGGCATCCGGCGGAAAAGGCGGTGGAGGAGGCGGCGGAACGATGGGACGCGCCGCCGCTAAAACGGGTCAGCGTTTAGGCGGATTCCTTTCAAGGGTATCCGACATCGGATTAACTGAGGCACTAAGAGAATTCGGATTATCCGATCTTATCGGCAAATCTGCGGAAGAAGTGACCAACGGATTGACCGACGCTTTTACAGATGCGGCAAGTTCTCTTGACGATGAAGCCGCGCGCGTTGCTCTTCATCAACTCTACGAAGAATTGCTCGAAACTTCCGAAACTTTTGAAGATGCTGAAACCGCCTTCGCTCAAACGGTTGACGAACCCGGCGTTATCAAAACAATCGCTAATTTTTTCGGGAAATACATTTACCGAATATTCTGCCGCGACTTTTATGAAGGATGGCAGAAAAAGGCTGGAGCAGAACAAGCCAGACAAAAATTGGACGACGTAAAAGGTTATATTTTTTCTTCAATCAGAACCCGATTTGTCGGTGAAAAGAGCAATAAAAATTGGGCAGGAAAAGACGGCTTGCGGGCAAGCGGGCAGATATTAAAAGACACGCTCGAAATTTTTGAAGTTGCATAATGAAAATAAATATTGAAATCAACGAAACCAACCGTAACTCGGACGGTCTTGCGACTATTTCGGTCAAAGTTCCCGATTTGGATTTGCAAAGCACGCTTGCTTTGCCCTTTGAAGAAATTTATGACCGCTGCAAAATTCCTGATGAAACAAATCTCGATTTTCTGTTAATTGCCAGCCTTTGCTACACGATAGACAAAACAGTTTCGCGTTCAAACGCTTTTGATTTCTGGACGCGCGAACTGGAAGTGGAGTTTCCGGTTTCTACTGTGAGTAAATGGGAAGGGGCGGCGAAGAATTTTACAGAAGCTATTAACTTTTTAACCGGCGATGTTTGGACTATATCTTTCCGCAAAAGAAAAGAAACCGTGTTTCAAGCACCGCCGCCCAAACGCAGAAGAAAAATCAAACCGAGGTTAACTACAACTGAAGCCGTCTGCTCATTTTCGGGAGGTGTGGACTCTCTCGTTGGAGCCGTAAATTTGCTTGCAGGCGGCGATTATCAAGGAATACATTTAATCGGTCACTACGACGCGCCCGGCGCGAAAAAAGCACAGCAGTTAATTTTTGAACGAGTAAAGGCAGAATATCCTGACAAAGCCGAATTGCTTCAGCTCAGAGTTAGCCATAATCCCGCGAAAGCCAATGAATCCACGCTCCGCAGTCGCTCACTCGTTTTTATTGCAATCGGCTTATATGCGGCGCGCTCTGCGGGAGAAAATATTCCTTTATTTATGCCGGAAAATGGCTTTATTGCGTTGAATATTCCGCTTACGCCGTCTCGCGGCGGCTCTTGCAGTACGAGAACAATGCACCCGTATTTTCTCAATAAAATTTCTAAAGTTCTTGAAAATCTTTCTATTAAAAATGAAGTAATCAATCCGCTGGAACTCAAAACCAAAGGCGAGTGCGTCCGCGAATGCTTGAATAAAAATCTGATCGGTTCAATCATTGAACAATCGGTTTCTTGCTCTCACGGAACAAGGAAACAAAATTGGATTCGGAAAACTGCGGAGGTAAAGAATTGTGGCTACTGCGTACCTTGCCTGATTCGGCGAGCGTCTTTGCACACATCCGATTTGGATAAACCGCAACGCTACGGTTTCGATGTTTGCTCCGGGGAATTGACTTACGAGGATGAGAGAAATAGTGCCAATGATTTAAGGGCTGTAATTAATACTCTTAAAGCCGGTAAAAACGAATACGATTTCAAGAAAGATATTGTTGGGATTGCGCCAACTGATAAACTGGATGAAAGATCCCGATTGCTGGTCCGGGGATTCAACGAAATAAGAAATTTATTTGTCGATAAAGCAACGCCCGAAGTCCTTCTCTCAATCGGGTTAAAGAAAAAATGATTGACGCTCACTGCCACATTGACCTTTACTCCAAACCAACCGAAGTCGCTGACAGGACAAACCGAGCAAATGTTTTGACAATATTAGTTACGAATTTACCTTCAGCTTTTGAAAAGTCATGTCCTCACATTAAACAATTTCCGAACATTCGATTGGCACTCGGCTTACATCCGCTTTTGGCTTCGCAACACCAAGCGGAACGAAAAAGTTTTCAGAATTTAATTGATAAAACATCATATATTGGCGAAATTGGGTTGGATTTTTCGCCCACGGGCTTTCAAACGAAAAATATACAAATTGATTCCTTTAGATTTATTTTCAACACGATAAATAAAAAGCCTAAGTTCATTACATTGCATTCTCGTCGCGCAGAGTCTGCAGTGTTAGATTTGCTGGAAGAAGTAAATTACCCTTTTCCGGTGGTTTTTCATTGGTATAGCGGTTCTTTGAGCGTTTTAGAAAAGGCAGTGGAAAAGGGACATTATTTTTCGATAAATACGGCAATGATTGAAAGCCCGAACGGTCAAAAAATTATCAACAGAATTCCGCCTGAGCGCATTCTCACGGAATCAGACGGTCCATTTGTAAAATACAAATCACGTATTGTTGAACCAACCGACGTTTCTATTGTTGAAAGATTTTTGGCGGAGGCAGGGTCAGTTTCAACATCTCAGGTTCGTAATAAGATAAGAGAAAACTTTATGAAAATTATCTCTCCCATTCGTTTGGCAAGGAACATTTAATTAATTCGATTACCCTTGACAGTGACAAATAACATAGTTTCATTATTAATTGTCCGAACAACAAAGTCTATCTGAAGGCGTTTGAAATAGCTTATGATAATCTACTTTATAGAAAGCTATTTACAAAGGGAAACAGGTTGTGTTAAATTTCGATTGCTGTAAGCCGTTTTTAAACATTTTCAAGTTTTCGGAATTTATCATATGCAAGATTCAATCGCGCTCGTCCAACAGGAATTAAATTCACAGGAACGAAAAATTATCGAGATGGTGATTGACGGTTTGCCGAGTGAAAATTCACGCCGCGCTTATCAAAGACACTTGAAAGAATTTTTTATCTGGCATCAAGCGGAAAATCGCTCCGAATTTAATAAGGCTTTGATCAACCGCTATGTCAAAACTCTGCGAACGCAGAAACTTTCATCCGCAACGATTAATCAGAAAATTTCCGCGATTAGAAAACTTGCCGGTGAAGCAGAAGACAATAATTTACTTGATTCAAAAATTGCCAACGGCATTCGCGCCGTCAGAGGCGTTCCGTTTCGCGGCAGACGCACCGGCAACTGGCTCATCAAAGAAGAAGCGCAAATGTGGCTCAATTCTCCTGACACCAAAACTTTGAAAGGTTTGCGCGACCGCGCTATTTTAGCCGTGTTGATCGGCTGCGGGTTGCGGAGAGCGGAAGCGGCGATTTTATCCTGCTCGCACGTCGAGCAGCGCGAGGGACGCTGGGCGATTGTCGATATTGTCGGAAAACGCGACAAGATGCGAACCGTGCCGATGCCGTCGTGGGCGAAAGGGGCAATTGACTCGTGGACATATGCGGCGCGGATTGAGAGCGGCTTTATTTTCCGAAGGGTGAATAAAGGCGGCAATTTGATGGGCGAAGGAATCACCGCGCAGGCAATCTATGATGTCGTTGTCAGTTACGCCGAAAAGTTGGAAAAGGGCGGTATCGCGCCGCACGACCTGCGCCGCTCCTTCGCCAAACTCGCGCACAAAGGCGGCTCGCCGATTGACCAGATTCAATTGTCTCTGGGACACGATTCGATTCAAACAACGGAAAAATACTTAGGTGTAGAGCAGGATCTAACCGACGCTCCGTGCGATCACTTGGGACTGAGAATCGGCAGTTGATCGTCAAAATCAGCGATCTCGGCGAATGGTTTGGCAAGGGACAGCGGAGAAAAAGCGATTACAGGTCAAATATGAGCGTTCATTAAAACGGACTTTAATCAATAAATTTCCAACGTCTTAAGTGTTTTATACCAATAGAAAAATGCTCGCTTACCGGGCAATTTTTTCAATCTATTTAAAAAATTCCACTCCGTGTTTTCGACGTTCAAGCCGGAAACATCTTCACCGCTATATTTTTCTAAAGCGGCATAATCTTCGGCTGATATTTTCGCCGCTAAGTATGCGGCTTTGGCACTTGCCGTGATCGCGTCATCGGGTCGGAAACTGCCTGAAATTATGAAATTGTTGAAGCTTCTGATGCCTCTCTGCAATTCATTATAATGAGATTTGAACGGCTCATCTCTATTCCGATCTCTCAAAGCGATGATTTTAGCGGTTTCGATAATGTCGTTTAAGACCCCGGATGCCTCGATAGTTAAAGCCCGATAACCGATTTCTTCTTTAACAAAGGCATTAAAACTTTTTGCCGCCGTTTCGACGGAATTTACTTTTTCAAAGAGATTACCAATATCGAAAAGCTGCTTGACGATTTCCAGTTCCTTTCCCGCGCCGTATTCGATTCCGGTCGTGTTAGGAGCAAAAGCCGTCAGCTTATCGCCGGTGATCGAATCCACGTCGGGGACAAAAACATTGATTACTTCATCGGATTCGATCCATTTTGTTTGAACGGGAATTTCAATGAGGTTCGGGTAATAGTTCTTTTCAAACAAGATGTCGAGCAGGATATGCCCGGACGGATCATACTGCGGCTGATAATCTAATTTGTAATGAGCTTTCGGTATACCTTCCCGGTAACTTCTTCTCTCGTCCAGCGTCCACGCTTCAAAACTGGAATTACCGACGATCTCACTTAAGACGTTTTCAATTTCTTCTCTGGTCGAGTCGCTTTCATATTTTTTGTTGAGAACAATGTCAATATCAACCGAAAACCGATTGGCGTTTTCCAGCAGTAGAATCAGACTCGTGCCGCCTTTAAAAACAAAATCCAGTCCTTGTTTCCTCAAATTTTGCACGAGGTACAAGGCATGAATCATTTTCTCTAAAACGGGCGGATTGATTCTCCCGAATTCGCTCTTTTTTCGGAAATTTTCGATCCACTCTTTTTCAAAACAAATCGGTTTTATCATTTTAAAATACTTTCTATCGGGTAATTAACTTTGTTTGTGATAAACCCTTTGATTTCCGGCTCTTTTCCTCTTCTTGCGGCATAACCGAATAAACGTGAAAAATCTACCGAGTATCGATTGAGCGCGTTTTCAAAAATATTTTCGAGCTCAATGCCGGAATAAAAATAGTAGATATGCCGGTCGCAAAAAATATCGGTGAGAATCTTTTCTAATCGAGGAATATTTATCCGCAAATTTTTATCGTTTGTTTTTTGCAGTGGAGAGCGACTGATGATCGACTTGAGAATCACCGGATTTTCTTTTTCCAAAACATAAATTTCTATTTCATTTTCAGTCGGCTGTAAAAATAAATTCTTGACCTGATCATTTAAGTTGAAAAAGGCGGAATTTACGAGGTCTTTTTCCATTTCCAGAATAATGATGGAGGAGTTGGTTTGTTGAATCGAGAACTCATTAAGCCAGGATGTTTCCGAAACACAATAATCAAACCCCGAAAACTGTCTGAGGAGAAGTTTTACTACTTTCTTTGCTTTTTCGCTCAGATTCGGCTGATATTCGGGTTTTCGATTTAAGGTATAAATTCCCTTAGCAACACTTTTAATAATATCTTTCCTTTTCAAATTATAAATTCGCCAGCCGAAGGTTCCTTCCTTCAGTTTCGGCTCGTGTTCCCGATAGAAATCATACAAATCTTTTTTGGAAAAGATTTTTTGATTTTCAAAGCGGCTCACTAAGTGTTTCTCATAAGAATTTTTCATTATCTCTAAACCAAATCTTTGCCTATTATAACAATTATTGGTCAAAATTGGAAATCAAAAGTTAGCCAATAAATTGAAATATTGGTTAATTTTTGATAAGCATAGGTTATTAAGGCTACTTCTCTCGAAAGAAATAAAACAAGAAGGCTGAAGCTAATTGGAGATTTAAGATGTATTTGAGACTTACTTACGTTCTTTGAATGAGCCTGACCTTGATCGATTCGATTCAGACGACGGAAAAATATTTAGGAGTTGAGCAGGATTTAACTGACGCTCCCTGCGACCATTTACGGCTGAAAATTTTCGCCTGATGCGGATTGAATAATAGTGCGAGATGGCGTTTGTAGCCTATAATTATAAGAACAAATCTTTGTAAACTAAGAACAGCTGTTCCGAATAAGCAATCGGAATTTTTTTATCGATATTATGATTTCTCCAACCTCAGAAAGAGAAGAATACTTAAATTGGGATAACTATATTTTAAATTGTGAAAATATCAGTGGACTAACAAATGCGGAAAAAGAAGCTGCCAAAGATGCGCTCATCTATTTACGCAATAAACTAGGCGAAAGGTTTTTACATAGAATATATAGTCCACAGTCTAGGCGAGCGTCGCATCCGCTTGGGTTTACCATCTTAAATCAGGTCGCATCAACCCGTCTGGATTTAATCAGATATGCCGAAGGCTTGCGCGCTATGGAAAACGCCAAAAACTTTAAAGGTTTGCTCAAACGCTTCAAGGATGCGAAAGAATTTGCCGAAGGGAGTTCAGTTTTAGATGTATCTCTTGAGTTTCATCGCACTGGATTTGATATTGAGTTTGAGCCAGAGGTTTTCGTTACGGATCAAACAAACAAAGTCAGGCGCAGATTTCCGGATTTAAGGGTTTCAAGTAGAAATACTAAGGAAACAGCAATCATTTGTTGAACGTCAACTAGATTTCCGTTTCGGCGACAATTAGATTTCCCGGTTCTTTTCAGTTTTCAATCAAGTCGGCAGCCATTACCGCCTTTCCGTTGCCGCCGTCGCTGTTCGATTTCTGTCGTTTCGCCGCTTCCATTCGATAGCTCGGCAGGTTCAATTCCAGAATGATGCTGTGATGCACCAACCGGTCAATCGCCGCGGCGGTCGTCAGCGGGTCTTTAAAGATGCGCTCCCATTCGCTGAAAACGAGATTGCTCGTCAGCAGAACGCTCCGTCTCTCGTAGCGGTGCGCCAGTAAAGTGAACAGCACTTCCATCTCTTCTCTTGATTGCTGCACATAACCGAGATCGTCAATAATCAACGCCTCGAACTTATCGAGCCGTTTGAGTTCACGTTCGAGCCACAACTCGTTTTTCGCCAGCAGCAGTCGCTGCACTAATAAGACGCACGACGAGAACAAAACGCTTTTCCCTTGTCCGATCAGCTCGTGTCCGAGAGCGCACAACAGATGCGTTTTGCCTGAACCGGGCGGTCCGAACACCAGCACATTTTCGCTTCTCTCCAGAAAGTCGCCTTCGATCAAGGCGGCGAACTGCTGGTCGGCATTTCGTTTGAGCCGGACGCGTTCAAACTGGAGAAGCGTTTTTTCACGCGGCAGCCGGGAAGAAGCCAGCAATTTCTGCCGCCGGTGCTGCTCACGCTGGATGAGTTCGGTTCGGCACTCTTTGTTTTACGTCTCACACAAAGACAGAAAAGAAGTGGCGACTGATTTGAAATTGATTTATCAAGCGCCGACTTTGGACGAAGCTGATTTCCAATTAGGCAAATTCGCCGACAAGTGGAATAGCGTTTATCCGGTCGTCGTTAAAAGCTGGCGCAGTAACTGGGCGCGCGTGATTCCGATGTTCGCGTTCGCGCCGGAAATCAGGCGTGCCATTTATACGACCAATACTATCGAATCGCTGAATATGACATTGCGGAAAGTCATTAAAAACCGGGCGATGTTTCCATCGGACGAGGCAGTTTTTAAGATTCTGTATTTAGCCTTGAGAAATATCAGCAAACGATGGACAATGCCGATTGCCGACTGGAGCGGAGCGATGAATCAATTCGCTATAATATTTGAAGACCGGCTGCCCAATAGCGGTTTCCAAAATAACGCGTTTACACAAATTATTTAACACGCTCACTTTTCGGAGTTTAATTATTCTATATAATAATTTTGTCCGACTACTTACGATTCTAATTTATTATATTTCGCTTTGTTAGTGAACCGTCAGCAATTCGTTCCAATTTGTCGTATAGCTCGGACTTTTATAGACTTGCTTCATTTTCCACGCGCCTTCCCGCAAGACGCTGGCGAACCTAACCGTATCTTTACCGAACTTTTGATTTACCTCATCAACGGCTTTTATTAGATTATGCTGCCGCTTGAATTTTTCATCATCGAACAATCTTTTCGTCGTCGCTTCCGCCGGAACGAGACCGCTTAAAATTATTCCCGCTTTACGATAATCGTAGCCGTCTTTGAAAATTTTTTCGAGAGTTTTTACCGTCCATTCCTGCATTTCCTGATTGCTGTCGGTTGGATAAGTTGAACTGTAAGTCGCCGAGTTTGCGTATTCGGCTGGAACGGGGCGAAAACGGTCGGTCGAAACTAAAACTGTGACGGCGTGCGCGGCGAGATTGTGATGCCGCATTTTTTCGGCGGCGCGGGTTAGAAAATATAACACCGCTTCTTTGACTTGATTGTATTCGCAAACCGTCTGCCCGAAACTTCTGGTGCAGGCAATCGAATGTTTCTTAGTCGAAACTTGTTCGAGCGGCAGGCATTTTATGCCGCGCAGCTCCAGCTTAATGCGCGCGCCGACGACCGTTAAAAGTTTGCGAATGAAACGATGATCGGCTTCGCGCAGTTGCCAAGCGTTCAAGATTTGATTCGCTTTGAGTTTTAATGACGAGCGATAACCGATGCCCCAAACGTCTTCGATTAATGTGTCTTTCAGAACCGTCTGAGTTTTCTCGGAACGATAAAGATTCAAAATTCCTTTCTCTTTTAACTCAACGCCTTTCGCGCGTTTGTTGGCGATTTTGGCTAAAACCTTTGTTTCGGCGATGCCGACCGAAACCGGAATTCCCGTCCATTTATAAAGTTTTTCTCTGATGGAAAGTCCGAGGTTGTCGAGCGATTTCTTGCGAGGCTCTAATGATAAAAACGCCTCGTCTATCGAATAAACTTCAACCTCCGGCGTAAAGTTGTGCAGCAGATTCATCACGCGGCTGCTCATATCTCCGTAGAGCGCATAATTGGACGAGAAAATCTCCGCGTCCGATTCCGCCAAAAGATTTTGCACTTTGAAAAGCGGCGCGCCCATCGTTACGCCCGCCGCTTTCGCCTCATCCGAGCGAGCAATCACGCATCCGTCATTATTACTCAAAACCACGATGGGCTTTCTTTTGACCGAAGCGTCAAACGCTCGCTCGCACGAAGCGTAAAAATTATTGCAGTCAACAAGGGCGATAGCGTTTTGCATAAAATTTTAGTGTTTATTTATCGAGCAGACGACTTTACCCCAAATCTCGAAATCCATATCTTCGCTGATTTCGATTGCCTTGTAATTTTCGTTTTTCGGCACGAGAAAAACTCGTCCTTCGTCGTCAATGAATAATTCTTTGACGCACATCTCATCATTGATGCGGGCGATGACGACATCGCCGGATTTGGTTTCAATCGCGCGGTCGACGACAAGCGTGGCGTTCGGCTTGATGCCGGCGCCGACCATCGAATCGCCCGAAGCGCGGACGAAAAAGGTGGCGAATGGATGCCGAACTAATTCCCGGTTTAAATCAATCGAAGTTTCAATATAATCGTCCGCCGGCGAAGGAAATCCCGCCGACACGCCGCAGCCGAACAGCGGGAACAAGAATGATGAAGGAAAATCATACTCTCCGCTGTAAAACGCCTGCTGTGTTATCATCAGCACACGGCTTCCGTAAAGTAATTTCTCCGCTCCGCTTTCAACCTCGGTCATAATACTAACGCATAAAACTTCCCCAATCTCGGATAAAACGATATACTATGTATGAAACAAGTTATATCATACGAGAGGACTTTTCAGCTAGAAGATTTTTTTGATTTGTTAATTCCAGTTCCGGTTTAATAAAGCTAAAATTAGGTATGGCAAACGTGAAAAGTCGAACGGGCTACGAAGTCGAACAGGAATTTATCGCCAACGGATTGTTGGTGACGCTCAATAAAAAGGAAAAGATTTATTTCGAGCGCATCGAGGATTTTCAAACCTTTTACAAAATCTGGGTTGAAGTCGAAGATTTAACGATTGAAGAATGTCTTCTTTTAGCAAAGCAGGAGATTTTGAAAAAAATTTCATTAAACCCGTAAATTTAATTTACAGAAAACGACATCGGAGAAGTGTAATTTTATGTGCGGAAGATTCGTTTCAAAAGCGGAAAAAGCGAAAATCGAGAAAGAGTTCAAAGTCAAAATCGGCGACGACAAATTAGCCGCGCCACGTTACAACATTGCACCGACTCAGATGATTGACGCGATTGCGGAAATCGAAAACGCGCGAGAAATTTTGTCGTTCAAATGGGGACTGATTCCGAGTTGGGCGAAAGACGATTCAATTGGCAGCAAGTTAATCAACGCCCGCGCCGAAACTCTTCGAGAAAAACCGTCTTTCCGCGACGCTTTTCGCTCGCGCCGCTGCATCATTCCCGCTTCAGGTTTTTACGAATGGCAAAAAACCTCAACGGGACCGAAACAGCCTTTTTACTTTTATTTGAAAGAAAAGGAAGTTTTCGGTTTCGCCGGACTTTGGGAAGAATGGCTCGACAAACAAACCGGCGAGATGACGGAAACCTGCACTATTATCACGACCGAGGCGAATGAAGTATTAAAGCCCGTTCACGACCGGATGCCGGTGATTCTGAAAAACAGCGATTACGATTTTTGGCTCGATAAAAAGGTAAAAGACACGAACAAACTGCAAAATCTGCTCGTTCCCTTCCCCGCAGAGGAAATGGATTCGCACGCCGTCAGCCGAGCGGTTAATATTGCAACTGCCGATTCAGCAGAGCTTGTGGTTCCTGTTAATTCTCTTTGAATGAACCGACCTGTTTAAATAAAATTCAGCTAAATTCTGCCGCGCGATAGGCTTTCAAAATACTTCCGAACTTTTTGGCAAAAGTAGTTAATGTCTGTTGCATTTTCGTTTCAGTTAGAAATTAAATGCTGTCGATTTCCGTTTTTATCCCTTCGATAATCGCACGAATTCGATCAACCAGTTTAGGGTTAATCTCTGCATCATCGAGTTTTTGGCACTCTTCATACGGCAAATAAACCGTCAACAATGTTCCGAGCGACATATCAAAATGAGTTCGATTGGTTTTCTCGAATTTGTCGTTCCAATCGCACTCGCCTGTCCAGTTCGGTATGAAACACTTGTTTTTCCAATCGGCAATGCAATCGTCGAACGCCTCTTCGATTTGCCGCCAACTCGCTCGCTGATGTTTGCCGGCAAATTCTTTGAAGAATGCTAAATTATGAGTCTTCCTGCTCTCCGGTATGGTCGGTCGAATCCAGAGCAACGCCGAATTGAAATGGCTGAATCTGATATACGGCTCGGCCGATAGCTCGTGACCGCATATCTTCTCCTGCTGGACGAAACCGTGCGGATTTTTCCCGAAAAAATGCCGCCCTTGTTCTTTGGTATCGCCGATGTGCAGTCGAATGGCGATAAAACTTGAACCGTCTTTTTGGCTTTGTTCAACCCCGATTTCATTTATCCATTTAAAGTCAACCTTGATGACATAACGATTAAATCTGCCCGAATACTCTGCGGTATTTTCTTCTCCGTAAATTTGATTTTTGATTTGGTTCAAACGGCTGTTCAGATAGTAATAGTTGGGATCGTTTTCATTAACGGGAAACGGGATATTGGACAGCCGCCGCCCCGGAAACCAGTGCGGAAAGTTCTCCAGAAATTTAATGAAATCCGCAGTGAACGGATTTTCGCTCTGAATCTGCTTTTGGAGCGATGAAACATTGAGCAGCATTCTGACAATTTTGCTCCAAGATAAATCCTTATATTCTATCTTCACAGCTTCCGAGCAATTAGCCTTGACCTTTTCAGCCTGGCATTTCAACTGCGCCGCGCAGTCTTCACTCGTCCGTTTAAATTCAAATAAAATACAGGTGTCGTTGATGACGATGCTCACATCGGTTTCAGGCGAATCGGTTTGACGCGCGGCAACCGTATCAAACTCGAAAATTTCCTTTCCGCTGCAAGCGACGGCGATGATGTCGCTGAAGCCTTCCAGCTCGCTCGTTCGATTCTGCAAATCAATCTCGATTTTATAGTCGGGGTAATCGGTATTAAACAGTTCGGTATATTTATGCTCCGGCAACACCGACTTTAAAATCTTATCCAAAAATACACTGTCGTATTTCAGGCAAAGAGCAAAGCCACGCGAAAGATTGTCTTCCAGATAATCCAGACCGCTGCCGTTAAAAAAGTTAAAGATATTAAGATGTCGGTTCATTTTTTTTAATATGACCCTTTAGATTCGTCCTTAGAGTTGTTCCGATGCGTTGGCGGCTTTGACCGCGCGGCGACCTCTCCCGCATTTCGGACATCCGCTTTTTCCCTGATTCCAAAAAGATTTTGTCATATAGTTGATTTTTACCAACCACTCTTCGCCGTCCGACGGGCATTTGAACCACGCTTCGCGGTTTGTGCCGCTTGTTAAATTTTCCGGCTTTAAACCCAAATTTTCATTCTTCTCGTAATCCCAAACTTCTGAAACAAATTCAGGATATATTGCCGTTACTGAATTATTTTCAGTTGCCGCAAATCCGCGACAAGCAGGACAGCCGCTGTTTCCGCGCTGCCAGGAAATACCGATTGAAACGATTTTAGCTTTCCATTCATATCCGTCAACGGGACATTTGAACCAAGCCTCTTTCGACGAGCCTGATGTGATTTCCTCGGGGCGCAAGTTTTTCGCTTCGTTTTTCTCGAAATTCCAATACTGGGCGACTTGTTCGGGAAACTTTTCCGCGACGGGCAATGCTTCTCCCCACGTTCCGTCGCGCCTTTCGGCGAGAATCTAAATAACCAAGTTTCGTAAAGAGATTTTTTACAAGGTAATTTTGCGCTTCCCCAATCGAGATTTTTCTCTCGGTGGAAAGCCTTTGTCCAGCGGCGTAGATGTCGGCTTCGTCGAGAAGTTTTTGCAGAATCTCGGCGATGCGCGAGGCTCGCTGCTGATTAACAATTGCTTTGTCGGACAAAATCCGGCGCGTGTTTTCAGGTGCTGAAGCGTCTGATTTCTGCTGAATATAACGCTTTGTCTGCAAGAATTCACGCAGTTCGCCGCTTAAAGTTTTATGATCGCCCAAGCGTATAAGGATGCGCCCGTCGCTTGAAAGAACGCATCTTTGGGCGGTGAAAGATTCGTGTTCGTCGTTAAGCGGCGTGACGATTTCCAGATTCAGATTTTGTTCGGAGTTAACTCCTTGAAATGCTCTGCCGTCCGCCAGACGGTTAAAAGAAAAGTCCTTTTTATTGACCGGATAACGGAACTTAGCGGCGTCCGACAACAAATCGTTAAACAAAATGTCGGCAAGCTGGCGAAATGTTTCATCAGCCGAAACATCAACCGATTTTATTTCGCGCCCGATGTCGCGCTCTTCATTGGTCAGAAAGTAAAATTGGTCTCCGTTGCGGCTGGTGAGCGTTTGTTTTTCGAGTCTAGTCAGGCTTTCTTCGATTTGTTTTTTGAGCGCAACGCGGTCGTCATCAACCTGCGTAATGCAGAGTGTAACCAGATTTTCGACGTTCGGTTTGATTATGTCCACATAGCGGATCAAAAACAGCAGACGCAGGATTTCAGTGTCAAATTTTTCCAAACCTTCGTTTTCGCCTGCCAGATTAATAGTTTTAGCAACCGAAGTATCGAGAAAACTTTCAACCGATGGATAAAACGAATAAAAAGGCACCAGCCTGCCTACCGCTTCACCGGCAATTGATTTCGCGCCCATCTGAAACGCGTCTAGCATCGAGCGTTCGCCGCGCGCCAAATGCAGACCGGTTGCGCCCGCTTTTCTGATTGATTCAAAAACCGACTGTACAAGCTGATAGTGATATGGAGCGAACGGATAGTTTTTGGCAAAATCTTCCCCTGTCTTGAAGTTTTTAAGCGTCGCTCCGCCCGCGAAACTGAGCTGATTTTTCAGCACATCGCCCTTTTCCTTAAAAAGCGAATTCAATTCCGCTTCAGCATCATCAGTTTTTTCTAAAAGTCTGACTTGGATAACTTCATCCGTGTTTGAAGATGAGAGTGATAGCCGCGTAGGAAAACGACCCTGAATTTTAGAAAAATCGTTTGATTTCGCGCCGACCACATTGCCCAATACCGAATCCATATCTTCCTGCGAAGTGACAACAACCCACGCCCGACCTTCACAAATTGTTCCCAAGTTTTCGACAATTGTCTGCAAATTGAGCATTAAAAACGTGTCTGTGCCTATAAACTGCCCGACTTCATCGGCAACGAAAATGATGCGGTGATCTCTTCCTTTACGGTCTAGATATTCCTGGACGCGCCGAGCAAATTTTTCAACGCTCAGATTGTAATTTTTCTCAGCGTCGTCAATTAATTTCTGCGCCGCCTCAGCGCTCATGCCGGTCGCTTCGGTCAAAGCCTGCACGGTTTCATCACGCCGATGTTCGTAAACATCCCTTTCTTCCTGCCATGATGCGCCGTAAATCCGCTCGAACGCCGATTTAAAGTCTTCATATTTGCCGTCCTTTTCAAGTTGACGTTCAACATCAGCGAGATAGGGATATTCAACACAGTAATCCTGCAATTCATTAAGGACGCGCATAAAAACGCGCAAAATCGCGTCTCTCCCGCTGCTGTCTTCTGCTTTGCTGTCAATATTGAATAGCAGAACGTCTGTTGGAGTTTCGACCGCGCGTTTTATGTCGCTGAAAAATAAAGCATCGGTAATTTTTTTCTCAAAAAAATCAATCGGAAGTCTTGTTTCGCCGGTCGCCGGATTCGTTACCGGATGGTTTTGCAGAAGATGTGAAATGATCTTGATAAAATGCGATTTTCCCGAGCCGAAAAACCCCGATACCCAAACTCCGATCCGGTTGCTGACATCGCTGTTTTGCCGGTTATCAACGGCTTCGAGATAAGTGCCGAAGAATTTCAGAAAATGCTTTTTGAGTTCTGCCGTCAGGACATACTCGTCCAGCTCCTGCCAAACTGACGCTTTGGATGTGTCGTTCACTTTGATAACGCCATTGATCGGGCGAAAAATATCTTTGCGGAAAATGTTTTTAATTTGCATACAAATTATAAATGACGCCTTATGCTGCCAATCGGAAAGCGCGGTAGTAATTTTCGTCTTTCAATTCACCAAACAGACTTAAAGTTTGCCCGTTGTAACTGCCCGGATAAAAAACGATGAGCGGAGTATCGTGCATTAATGGATGCAGACAGTTAATCAGGCGGTGAGTTCGGAGCAACGGATACACGCTGCCGACTCCGGTCATTATTACCAGATCGTGTTCGTGCGGGCGGGCGGCGCGGATAAATTCAGGGGCAATACGTTTTTCTTCATCAAGCGCGCCCTTAACTACCCGCAGGATTTCCGCGTCTCCTTTTTGTATTTGCGCGTTTAGGGCAGAGTCGAGAATCTTTCGCTTTTTAAAGTAATCGACCACAAGCTCAAATAAATTTACTACTGCAATTTTACGCGGAATCTCAGGAAGAATTTTTTCGAGATGACTACGGACGGCAAGTTCCTCGTCGGGCGGATAATCAAAGATATAAAAGCCAATTTCATTACCCAAACCGGAATTATTGAGCAGCTCCATCGAAGCAAGCCTCGTTTTTATAAGATTTAAGCGTTCGTAAAAATTCCCTTTCATGTGAAAATACTCATACACTCTAAAACGTAATCTTCATTGTTATCAAGCAGATATGCTTTTATTTCCGGCAGAATTAAGACCGGTGTAATCGTCGGTTTAGTCGCGCTTTCCAAAAAACCGGCTTCAACCAGGCATTTTTTAACGACCTGCCCGAGTTTTTCTCTCGTTGTCGCTTTCCATTGCGAAACCGTTTCGTCCAATTGCTCGCATTCTCGCAAAAAGTTTTCCCAATCAGCGGGTTTTAATTTGGTTTCAAAAAGCCGCCATTTTTCCTTAACGACCCGGAGCAGGAAATCGCCGATAAGTTTATTGTGTTTGATGGCTGCCACAAAGAGCGCCTGCATTAACGCCTGCCGATTGCCTTTGACTATAATCCGTAATAAATCTTCGTTAACCAGGGCAAATCTCTTCTTTATCAGTTCAGCCGCTCGGATGGCAGTCGCCGGGCTCCGTTTTTGCAAAATATTATCAACGGTCAATAAATGCTTTAATTACTTTTCAGTAGTGCCGTCCAAAATCAATTGAGCGATTATCCGGCTTTCATTAGGAATCAAAGCTCCTGCAACAATCTCGGCATTATATCTTGTGTTTGTTTTTCCCATTTTTGCCAGTGCGTTTTAACTTTTGTATAGCCGTTCATCGAAAGTAAAGGTTTGCGGTTTGCCTAATTGCACCTTAGAAAATTCTCGATGTTCTACATTGATTAAATAATTGAACTCAACCGGCAAAACTGAAGTCGGGACTTTCAGAACAACCGAAGACTGCTCACGCGCCCATTCATCGCCGATACGCTGAATTTCCAGAGGCGCAGGCGAATCGCTCCAGTTTTCCGGCAAAGGTCGAAAATCTTCAACTGATAAAATCAAGCTTTCATCAAACTCGGCGGTAGCAAAGGAATAGGCAAGCAAAATTTCCTCGTCGTTCAAATGAACCAGCATCTCTAAAGCGGCGAGAGATAAATTCCCAGCCGTATAGAGTATTCTCGTTCCGCGCGAATTCCAGCGACCGCCATAGCGATACGCGCCTTCGCTGTCAAACCACGTCGTTGCGTACTTGGTCTTGCATATCCGATAGGTGGTGACCATCAATTTACGTGAAGACGCCGTGTTCGAGTCTGCCGATTAAATTCTCAGCTTCGCGCGTGCCGGTTTCGGTAGCGGCG
>CAXSHW010000016.1:18897-31739 GCA_964237245.1 uncultured Pyrinomonadaceae bacterium | reverse complement strand
ATTGACCGCCTAGTGCGCGATTAGGGCTGGTAAACCAGCGCATTCCAGCCTCTGCATTGCCTTCAAAAAGTTCAAAAGTTTGCGCCAGCAGGCGCGAGATGGAAACCAGACGGTCGGATTCTTCAGGCGAGAGCTTTTTCTCTTTTCTGCGCCGTGTTAGAGTGCGGGGCGTGATTCTGACTGCTACGCGAAGTGTTTCGAGCGATAAGCCTGTGGTTTCCCCCAATCTCTCCAACGCGCCAAAAGAAAAACCGGCTTCGACCTTTTTAGCCAGCTTTAGATTATCGGCAGTCTCGATGCCGAGCATGTTTTCAACCGTGTATTTTCCTCTCCCTGATAATTTTGTTTTTTCCAAGACGAGGGACATTTTAGTAACTCCTCAAGGCTTATAAAGTATAAGCCATCTGGCTATTAATTATACGCCAAACTGCCTGCAATGCAAGTTTTTCTATGACAAAGTCATTTACGAACTTTTATTCTTTTTCAAATTCAAAATTTATAACCAAACTGATGGACAGGAACTAATAAGTTTTGGAACGCAGTTTGCTCAAGGATATTTTGCAAATAGCGACAAGCAATAAAACCAAATTTTTATGAGGTTGAGATTTAGAAACTAAAAAATATTATTTCTTTGCTTGACGAAAAGCCGCCCGTTTTAGGAAAATAAATTATCCAAGCCTTGTCTCTATTTTCACAACCTTTGGTTGAAAAAGGGAGTAGCATTTTAGCTCCGTAACTATAACCCGGGTCTAAATTCACGCTAATTAAAAATTAAAATAAATATTGCGCTGAAATCTTTTCGAGATGCCAACGCGAACTGTTTCGCCGTTTTGTTTCGATACCCAATGAAAAGGCGAAAAAAACAATATATTTATGCGAACAGTCTTAAAATTCATCTTTTGCTTAGGCGTATTTTTCGCCGGTCAAACGGCTGAACTTTCAGCGCAGACTTTTCCCGTCCCAGCCGAATTGGTTTTGCGCGGCACTTCAGAAGTGCCGATGTCGCTCGTAAAAGCGACGGAAAAATACAACAATTATTATCAGGCATCGCCGGTCGAAGGCTGGCTTGACGATAAGAAATTCATCGTCAAAGAATTCGGTAGAACCACTTCCCTGCTCACTTATCCGCAACCGGATGGAGAGCCGACTTCCCTGCTGACTTTTCCACAACCGGCTTACGACATTTACCCGGCACCCGACCGCAAAAATTATCTTTATAATCAAGACACCGACGGGAAACTTCACTACCGAATGTTCGTCTGGAATCAGGAAAGCAAACAAAGCGCGGCATTAACCGAAACAGAAACGCGCGCGGTGCAGCCGATCTGGTCGGCGTCCGGCAAATACGTCGCTTACAGTTATTCTGCGTCCGGCACTAAAGGCGAAGAAATAGTTTGGCAAAATCCTTTCAAGCCGGAAGAGAAAAAGACCGTTTTTTCATCCACGTATATGGTGCAGGCGGTGGCTTGGTCGAAGGACGATAAATACGTCGCCGTTGAAGAATACGTAAATCTAGCCGATATGACGCGGCTCTGGCTCGTCGAGCCGCAAACGGGTAAGAAAACTCTGCTCAATAAATCCGAGAAAGACGCTTTCGGAATTGACGAAGTTCAGTTCAGTGCCGACGGCAAATACATTTATTTGACGAGTAACCGCGCCGGCGAGTTTTTGAGCTTCGAGCGCGTAAATCTTTCCACCAAAGAATGGACAACAATTTATAAAAATGAAGCGGCGGACATCGAAATCGCCCGTCTTTCGCCGGATGAATCTAAAGCCGCTTTTGTTTTTAACGACAAAGGCATTTCGCGACTCGGTTTTTACGATCTAAAAACCGGAAAACTCGAATCCGCTTCAAAACTTAATCCGGGCGTGATAACGAATCTCGAATGGTCACCCGATTCTAAACAAATCGCCTTTAATCTAGATTATGCGAGCGAGGCATCGAGCATTTACACGGTTGCAGCGGATTCTACTCTGCAAATCACGCGCTGGGCGCACGAGCCGAACAAAGATGCGGACGAAAATCTTCCGCTTGTCGAAAGAATTGAATGGCAGTCTAAACCGGACGGAAAAACAATTGGCGGATGGTTATTCAAATCTAAGAAATCCACTGCCGCGCCGCGCGCCGTCATCATCGAGTTTCATGGCGGACCGTCGGAACAGTCGCGTCCGGTTCTCAATTACAACGATCTTTATTATCTAAATGACCTTGATACGGTCGTCATTTATCCGAATGTGCGCGGCTCGCGCGGCGCGGGAAAATCGTTTTCTCTCGCCGATAATGGCAGCGGCAGAATCGGACAATTAAACGATGTTGACGGTCTTTTGTACTGGATTGGAAAACAATCCGGCTTGGATTCAAAGCGAGTCGGCTTGCGCGGGTTTTCCTACGGCGGCTATCTCGCGCTACTTGCTGCGGCGCGTTTCCCCGAACGTATTGCCGCCGTTTCAGCGCAAGCCGCGCCGACGAATCTAATTACACTACAGACCAGTGACCCAGCTTGGCGGGTCGGCACAAGCCGAACGGAATTCGGTGACGAAACGAATCCGCAAATCAAACAGGCTTTGGAAAAAATCGCCGTCACTAATACGGCAAATAATTTAAAAGTTCCGATTCTGCTGGCGCACGGAGAATTGGATACGCAAGTTCCGGCAAGCGAGTCACGTCAGTTGATCGCCACCGTCGAAAAACAATCGCCGCAAACTCCGCTCTGGACGGTTTTCAGCAAACCGGACAAGCACGGCTTCGGCGGAGTTCGCAGTTTCTACATTTCGCTGCTAGAAACCGTATTTTTTGAAAAATACGTTCTTCGCAGCAGTGAGCAAAACAAATAACTAAAAAATAAAAAATAACAGGAAGGAAATAAAAATGGAAAATCAATCGAAAATTCGCCAAACAATCATTCGTTCAGTTCTCGCTCTCAGCCTTGCCGCGGGTGTTTTGATGCCGCTGACGGCTTCGGCTTGGGACGGTCAGGACCCGCAGGAAGGCGGGCGCACAAGAGGAGGTTCGAGAGTTACCTGCACTGCGTCGACTTACAACATCCTGATTGCCACAGTCGTCGTTACCGAATGCAGCGACGGCACTCGAACCATCAGCCTCGCCTAAAGCGGCGCGCCTGTTCGCCGATTCAAATCAAAGCAAATAAGAATGACCGGCTATTGCTGTGGATTCATTTCAACTGAATTTAAGCGATGCCGGTCAAATAATTGACCGATGATGTCGAAGCGTCAAAAAACTCACAATTTTCTTAATTCCGCCTTCCTGAAATCGGCAGGATTTTTAATGCTCTGTCTAACGAATCTACTGCTCACCGTTACTGCACAGCAATCAATTAAAAACGGTGTCGAGGATTCGCCCTGCAATGCGACTCGTCTCGCTTTCGGGCGCGGGAATTACGAGGAAGCATCGCAATCGGTTAAGCCGTGCCTTGAGTCCGATTCTGAAAACAACACAACGCAACGCGCGGAAAATTTACTGCTCGGCGCGGAAATCGAATTTAATTTGGGTAACGACAAACAAGCCTCAACCTATGCTGCTCAAGCTGAAAATCATTACGCTTCTCTGGAAGCCGGAAAACGACAGGGATTGTGGTTGTTCAGCGTTCAACTGAAAAAGATTCGCGCTGCGCTTGAAGCGGAAGCCTCGAATTACGAATCAGCACTCAAGATTTACAAAGAAGGTTTGAAGACGCTTTCCGCACCTAGCGTTTCAGTGCAGAGCGATGGCGGCGAGCCACACCGGTTAAAAGCTGATCTGTTGTCCGGCATCGCATCTATTGAGCTAAAAACCGGATTTTATTCAGACGCGATTACAAATCTAGAATCCGCGCTGGCTGAACTTGGCGATTCGCAAACGGACGATTATACTCGCGGCGGCATTTTAAATGACTTCGGGTATTTACTTAACGAACAGCGCTCGCACCGGCAAGCCATCGGGTATTTAGAGAAATCCGCTGAAATTTGGCAAAGAGAAAAAGACTGGTTCAATTTTGCGATGACGCAGCAAAACTTAGCCGTCGCTTTCCGCGGAATCGGTGATTATAAGCAGGCGCAGATTTATTTCGAGCGAGTTCGAGATTTAGCCGTAAAAAATAACTTCATCGAATTGGAAATGATGAGTTGGCAAGGATTGGCATCACTTTATCAGGCTCGCGGAGAATATAAACAAGCCGTCGAAGTTTTGCAAAAGGCACTCGGTCAAACGCCCGCTTCCGTGCGTCGCGCCGAAATTTTGTGGCGATTATCCTCAAATCAGAATCTAATGGGTGAAAGCGCATCAGCTCGCGCCAACGCGACCGAATGTTACGAATGGGCGACGGTGCAGAAAATCGAAAATCTGCGCTATCTGTGCGCGACTAACTTGGGAGAAAGTTTTCTGAAGGATTCGCCCATCAGTGCCGAAAAATGGTTGAACACGGCAGTCGAAGTTACAGAAAATCTAAGCCGCCGCGTCGCCGGTCGAGAACCTGAAAAAGTCTATTTTATGCAGGACAAATCGGCGGCATATCACGGACTTATCAAGCTGTTCGTCGAGGCTAATAAGCCGGAACAGGCACTCGCCGTTTCTGAAAAACTAAAGTCGCGCGTGCTTCGAGAAAAATTGCAGAGCCGCGCGAGTAAAATTCTGGACGATGTTTCAAGTCGAATCTCGGATCTGCCTGCCGATACAATTGTCGTTTCTTATGTTCTAACCGACAAAAAATGTTTCGCATTCGTTCTCAAGACAAATGAGTTGCCGAAAGTTATTGCACTTCCCGTCAGCGAAGCGGAATTGAGCGAGCAAATCGGTCGTTACCGCGAAAGCATTCTGAATTTCAGCCCGGCGTTTAAGACGGAAGCGCGGGCATTATATGAATCCTTACTCAAAGCTGCAGACGACGATATTGCCAAAGCGAAACATTTAATCATCGTGCCGGACGGCGCTTTGTGGGAACTTCCGTTTCAGGCGTTAATTAGTTCATCCGGCAAATATCTAATCGAAGAACGCGAAATCTCTTACGCGCCGTCGCTCGGTGTTTTGTCTGGGCTAAAGTCTGCGACCGCATCTAAAATTAACCGGAAAAGTTTCGTCGCCTTTGCCAATTCAACCCGAAAAGATTCAGCCGCGCTGCCGGAAGCCGAGCGCGAGGCGAACGACATCGGCAAGTTATATGCGCCTTCATCAGTTTTCGTTAAAGTTGCCGCGACAGAGAAACGCGTGAAGACGGAAGCCGCGCAAGCTAAAGTTTTGCATCTCGCGGTTCACGGAGAAATCAATCAAACCAACCCCTTTGCGTCGGCGTTGCTTTTCACTGAGGACGCGGGCGACGACGGGCGATTGACGGTTTCGGAGATTTTGCAGATGAATTTGCCGAATAGTCTGGTCGTGCTTTCGAGCTGCGACACGAGCAACGGGCAAGTTTTGAGCGGCGAAGGTCTGCTCAGCCTTTCGTGGGCTTTTCTCGCGTCGGGCGGTCAGTCGGTCGTCGCGGCGCAGTGGGCGGTCGAAGAAAAGGCGACCGCAGATTTGATGCTGAATTTTCACCGCTCTTTGAACGGAAACATAAACGAATCGGCGAGTGCGTTGCGCGCAGCGCAGGTCGAAGCATTGAAGCGTCCCGCGCCGTTTAATCATCCTTTTTACTGGTCTGCTTTCGTTGCCGTCGAAGGTCCGCAGCGTTGAACGGTAGTCTGATTTTCTTTTTTCCATCGCTCAACTTGCGCGAGCAGACGACGCGCCGCTTTGTGTTTCGGATTCTTCGTCAAAATTTCCTTCAAAGTGCAGGCGGCAGAATCGAGCATTCCTTCTTGAGCATAAAACACCGCGAGCTTTAATCGGTCGGTTTCGTTTTTCTTCAAAAACGCGATTCGGCTTTCGGCTGTCGCAAGGGCGACGCGGAAAACGGCGGGCGGTTGCGGCGGCAGCGGCGCGACGATTTTTCCGCTTTCGGTTTGCGCTTCGACTCGCCAAAGATATTTCGCGCCGGGCTTCAAAGGATTGTCGGATTTAAAGCTGTTTCCCGAAACCTCAGCCGTTAAAACTTCATTAAAATCCTGGTCGAGAATCGAGATGCGATAACTCTTGGCGTTCGGCACTTTCTCCCAGCGAAAATTCGGCGCGTTCTCAAGCACGGTTTCGCCGACGGGCGCGAGCAAAGCGAAAGTCGGCATAGCAGGATTGGAATTTTTCTTGTCGTCGCTGCCGCGCAAAATCGTTTGACCGTTCGGACGAAGAGACGAGACGGCGGGCGGCGTGTTTTCGATGAGCTGCGCTAATTCCCTGTTTTCCGTTTCTTCAGATTTTTTTAAATTTTCAGGCGCGGCTGGCTGTTTGATTTGCGGTTGTTTAGGGCGCAGTTGCGGTTGAGAATTTCCGTTGCTTTCGCTTCTTTGTATCTCATCGCCGGTTGAAATAGGGGGATTTTCGCCCGTTGTCGAGTTATTATCAGTTTTCGGAGTTTCGACAGCTTTCACGACTTCATTTTGCGTATTTGATTGTTTCGACGCGCCGAGCCAAATCAGAAACGAGACTCCCGCAATCAGGATTAACGCTCCCGCTCCCCGAGCAGTGCAGACCAAAATTGTTCCGGCGTCGGCGCGGGCATCAAATCACGGCAAGTCGTGCATTGTAGAAGATGTATCTCGATCTCGTCCGTTTCGGTTCGCGCGAGTTGCGGCGAGCGGGCGGCATAGGCGACGATTTGCTCTTTTGTTAAATGTTCGGCTGTCATCATTTGTTCGTTAATTTTCTGAGCTTCCCGCGCGCCTCGTGCCGGGCTTTTTTGATTGATTTGATTGCCCGTTCAAAATTTGTTCGCTCGCCCCTCGTGCCGTTCAAGCGAGCTATCCCTGCGTCCGGCAAAGGAATTTTGATTTTAACTTCGAGCCATTCGTTTTCCGAAATCTCAAGACTGCGCGCCAGCTCTTCGTCGCGGATTCCGCCTTGCAGAAGATTGAGGACGAGTTTTCGGTTTTGAAGCAGCAGTGCGCGCCGCTGCCGCAAAGTCATCTGGCAAATTCCCTGCCAGACGAACGACGCGAGCGATTGAAATTCAGCGTCCGAGTCGCCGGCGAGCCGTTCGGGACTTTCGATGTCGGATGCGGCATCGAGCGGCAGATGAGCTTTGGCTTTTCCGTTTTTAGAAAAATGACGATTAGTTTCGTTATAAGCTGCGCGGGCGGCGAACGATTCCCAATCGCCGGGCGACATATCCGCGCTGATGTCGGGATATTTTTCGCGCCACTTCAATAATCGCAAAACGATTCCCTGTTCAAAGTCGGACGCTTCGGCGTGTCGGAGCGAGACGAAACGACGGCGCACGATTTTTCGCACGACGGGCAAGGCGGCGAGAAAAGAATCTTCTGAATTTTTTTCGTGAGATGGCTGCTGCTCAACCGAATCCGGCGGTTGTGTTTCACTGTTCGACAACCGCCGCAATACATCCCAAAACGACTCAATCATTGGTTTTGACTGCAAACCACAACTACTGCTTTCCGGTGATCGCTCATCGGTGAAAGGATTAGTGCGCTTTATCTTAAATATACCGTTTCGGCGCGCGCCTTGTCCAAGCTCATTCGCATCACAAAAAAATTTTGAAAAAAAATTTTGCGTCAGAGGTAACCTTGGGGCTTGAGCGGGGTTTTTATATATAGGGGGTAAAATTTTCGGCGATGATTTTTTCAGAAAACTGATGAGGAAAACTCGCGCCGGTTTTTGTCTCAAACTAAATTCGATTTTGCATTATTAAAAAATAAACTGACTAAATGTTTGGAAACTACCACGATACGGAAAACATTCCGCTGCTCGCCCGCTTCGACTTTCTCGATTTGTGCATTTTGGGCGAAACCGGCACGGGAAAATCGCACACCGCCCTGCTCATTCACGATTTGAGTCCGCGCAAAAACAAGCCGTTCGTCGCCGTCAACTGCGCCGAGCTGACGCCTTCGATTATCGAAGCCGAATTGTTCGGTTACGAGAAAGGAGCGTTTACCGGCGCGCTCGCATCGAAGACGGGAAAATTTGAAGCGGCGGACGGCGGCACGATTTTCCTCGACGAAATCGGCGAACTGCCCGCCAGCCTGCAGGCGAAACTTCTGAAAGTCGTCGAAGAAAAATGCGTCACGCGCGTCGGCGGCAACCGCGTCCGCTCATTGGACGTGCGAATCATCTACGCGACGCACCGCGATTTGTCCGTTTTAAGAGAAGATTTGCGCTACCGCGTCGGCGCCGCGCACGTGATTTACCTCAAACCTTTACGCTGCCGGGCGGAAGAAATCATACCGCTGGCTCGCTTGTTTATGTCGGAATTCGGCAATAAATCAGGGCGTGTCATCAGGGCGAGCGACCGGACGCTGAAACTTCTCGAAGCGTCGGAGTGGCGCGGCAACGTGCGCGAGCTGCAATCATTCATTGAAAAGGCGTGCTGCGAAGCACTGTTCATTGCCGAAGTCACAAACCCGCCATGCGGGACGGTCGAGCTAACCGACGAACTTTTCCTGACGAGATTTTCGCCGGTCGTCCAGAAGAAAGTTCGACTGTTTCGCGCCGCCGACAAACTGCCGCCTTTCGCCCTCGGCGAGAAAATGGAAGAATACCTCGAAAGAGTCGAAGCGTATCTGCTGCTAAAAGCAATGGCGGTTAACAATAATAATCAGACTCACGCCGCCCGCGACCTCGGTCTTAGCCGCGGCGGGTTAATCAAAAAACTAAAAAGAATGAGCCATTAATCAACCGACTAAACGGAAAGAAATTTTAATCGGGAAAACAAGCGGCGGATATTTCGCGCAAATTATATTTTGCGAGGAAAATCCGCCGCTTATGTTAAAAATTGCCGATAAAAAGTTTTTTGCCCGAATAGTCGCCGATGCTGTCGTTCAAGCTCATCAAACCTGCCGCTCAAAGAAAACGCGCAACCGCTGGATAAATGCCGTCGCAAAAGCGGCTGCGGTAATTTTAGAAGGCGATTGCGATTTTCTTCACTGGGACGGGGAGAAAAATTCTTTGCTCTTCTGGTCGGCGGACTCAAACGAAATTTATGACGCGGGTAAGGAGTGTCAATGCCCCGCCTTTCAAAGAGCGGTTGCACCGCTTCCCTGTTATCATCGCGCGATGAGTCGCCTGGTTAAAAATTATTTCGAGTGTCAGCGCAAACCGGGCGAGATCCCAAAAATTGATTTTGCCGATGCCGTTTTTTTCGACCCGGAACTTTCCGCCCGCGAAAAGGTAGAACTCCTCAACCTATCCATTCTCGATGGACGAACGGAGCTAAAACCAAGAGTCGATGCTTTGCAAAAATATGTTTAGGCAATTGCCTATCAAAATTTGACGCGCCTTAGATGCCTGTTTACTTCTCGCTCGACCCGTTCAAAACTTGGCAGATTTTGTATTTGCCCGGCTAATGAACTTTGCCAACGTCCTCTGTAGCTTGGCAGCCGTTCGGCTAATTTCCTGGGAAAATCGGCGGAGTTTAAGTTTTTATTGGCGCACTTGCCGGCGAATTCGCTCTTGTAGAACTCGACTTCCATCTTGTGCTGCTCCAGCAAATACCAAATATCGTAAAAATCTCTCGCCTGCATCCGCTGCATCACCGAGCGCAATTTTTCGATTAAGACTTCTTCAAGCCGATAGCACAAAATCTGATGCTCCTCAATATCGGAATAACCAATGAAAACGGATTGCAGAACAGGCTCGAATTCCAACTTCTCGCTTCTCGAAACGTCAATTTTTACTCGTTTGTTGCTGCCCTGTCCGCCGAGCGGTCCGACGTAACCGATATAGAAATTAATCCCTCCGCCTTCGTGTTCGTTATCATCAATGATTTCGAGCGGAATATTGGCTTCTTCTTTTACACGTTCAAAAATCTCTCCGAACCATTCAAATATTTGCTCTTTTGTTATCGAACTTTCGAGCAGCGTAAAATCGAGGTCTTCCGAATATCGGTAATCTTCAAAATACACCTTCTTTAAAACCGTACCGCCTTTAAAGACGATTGCCTGTTTAAGTTTTTCGTGCCGGGCAATGCCTTTCAGTATCCACGAAAGCACGTAGTCCTTTTCTATCTGCTGGTCACGAACTCCGACTTCTCTTGCCTTTTGTTGTATTTCTTTCGGTTTGATCATGTGTAAATAGCAGACTTTATCGTTTCCGTTTCCAGATTCTGCTGAATGCTCCAGCGGCTTTGTCTTTTGCCGGTTTTCGGCAGTTCCGTGTCCAGCGCGATGTATGACGCGGTTTTGATTTTTTGCAGTTCGTCAATAATTTCGCTCCCGATTCCCAGTATTTCCAAAAGAAATCCCAATCTTTTGACGACCCCCTGAGAATCAAACTTTAACGTGTAATCGAGCAATTTACCGAAGTTAAGTTTTCCCCTGGAAACGTAAATCGCCCGCGCAATTTCAACGATTCCTCCCGCGTATTCCGGCTTGAACAGACAGTCAATAAAAGTTTTCTCCAAATCCGAGCAGGACACTCGATTAAAATTATCTATCCAGATTTTTTTCGCGCCGAAAAAATGTTTTTCGTTGTGATAGACGAACTGAAAAGGAACATTTTTGATTTTAATTTCCGAAGGAAGGATTTGTTTTGAAACGACGATTTGTTCTTTCAAAGACGGCTGCGTGATCAGATTGTGAATTTGCAGGGCGGAATAATACCCGATGTAATGATCGGTACCGGAAACCAGATATTCGGCGATAAGATGCCAGTCAGGGATGAACGATTCGGCATCTTGTTCGTAAGGAATAATATAATAAACTCCACCCTTTAATCTCATTAAAAGCCCGCGCCTGGTCATATCGCTGAGTAGTTTTCGAAGCGTCTCGTCTTTTGAGTTGGGCATTGCCTTAAAAGCCTCGGCGTAATCGAAACACGGCTTACCCAGCTCATTAAAAAAGGCAAGAAGCTCGCCTGATTGAGTTGAAATAGATTTATGTTTCATAATCGAAATGTGAGTTTCTGGCTCACATATATAATACAAAACATAACTCTTCTTGTATATGAAAGAATCAGCGAAAACTTAGGTGTTTCGCAGATTCATTTCAATTGAACATTCTCAAGTGAAGGCAACATTCCATTTTGATATTGCCGGCTTCATTTGATACTGGTGCAAAAATTCGCCAGTGGCGAATTTTTTCGCCACTCCTCAAAACGAAAACAAATTTTTCTAGATTTTCAGACGCTTTCCGCCGCGCGACATCGCGCCGCGCCAGACAAATACCCCTCGTCGAATTCCACAAAATAATTTAGCAAGACCGCCCCACGCGCCCAAAGCGGCGCGCGGAATGTCGGTTTTTGGGCGCGTGAAATCAGTCTTTCCGAGAAAAACCTGGGCAGGATCGGTCCGAAAGCAAAAAAATAAGCGTGAATCCAAAAAAAATCAGCGGCAGGCAGGTGGCGCGAACAGAAAGTTTCTGATTCCGAGAATGAGTAAATTTATGAAAAATAATCGCCGCCATCTGGAGATGCAAAGCGAAGATTTCGATTCGCTTTTTCTTTGGAAAGTATTTTGGAAGTTAAGCTGCCGGGAATCTCCGCTCGTTTTCTTCTTCAAAGTTTTTCTCGTCGGAGCGGGTTTTCTTATGATGCTGCTTTTCATCCTGCTGCTCGAAATCTGATGACAAGAGAGCGGAACGGGAAAAATAAAAAGCGGCGGGCAAATGGACGTGCCGACGAGCGGCGCTTGATTCAATCAATTCAGGCGGAGACAAATTAAAAATTGATTCCGCCAAGTTAAAAACAAAACTACAAAAGGAGCTAAAAAATTATGTCAGCAAATGTTTCGATTTTGGGTAATTTAGGACGCGCGCCAGAAACCCGGACGACGCCCGACGGCACGTTCGTCGCCAATTTTTCAATCGCCTCGAACACGACGCGCAGCACACCTGAGGGGACGGTGAAAAAGACCGACTGGTTTCGGGTTACCGCGCTCGGCAAGCAAGCCGAAACGCTCGCCAAATACGCTAAACGCGGCAACCGCCTGCTCGTGCAGGGCAAATTGACTTTTAACCCGTGGCTCGACCGCGAAGGCGCGCCCCAGGTCAGCGCGGATTTGTTGCTTCAGGACTTTCAATTTGTCGGCGGCGCGACGGAAGATTCAAACAGCGGCGGCACGGAGAAATCGGCGAACGAATCCCCTGAACATTCGGTTGAAACCGAAATCGCCGCCGACGATGTCCAAGAGATCGCCGACCAAATTATGAGTTACTAAATTTCCGCTCGAATTTCCGCATAAATTCACCTGCCAATAAAGACGCGAGTGCGCCGAAATTCAACCCGGCGCGCCCGCTCTCCTTTCACCGCCCGCACAGCCAAACAAATAGGGATTTTCAGGGTCTGCCAAGAAGTGCTTTTACTAATTTTAGGCGCGTTGCAAGTGTCGCCTACAAACAAAAAGCACTTGCTCCGATCTAACTTCAACGGTCGGTTTTGAGAGGTAAATACAATGGCAGGTCAATACAATTTGAACATCAATCAACTGAGAACTTTCGCTCCAGACAGCGCGATTTTGGCTTTTCGCCCGGAAGATTCCGGCTCTCCGCAACAGGACTGGTGCAAACATTTACAGGCACACCCGCGCTATCGACGCGAGCTGGAAGAATTCGCAGTTTTAGGCGAGACGGTCATAAGAGTCGCCGACGGCATCGAAGCCGCGCCGATAGATAAAGTCAAGATTCTCTCGCTCGAATACGCGGTTAAAGTTTTGGGTGATGAAACGGACGCAAAAGAGTTCGTGCGGTGCGTGAAAGCAATCGCCAGTCCCGACGCGAGCGGTTACGAGCTTGAGCAAATCGCCGCTTATTATTATGGCGAAATTCGTCGCCGCACAGCCCCGGAAGTCTTAAAAGAAATGGGGCTTCTCGGA
>CAXSHW010000016.1:0-18887 GCA_964237245.1 uncultured Pyrinomonadaceae bacterium | reverse complement strand
AAATGCAGATGGAAGCGGTCGTGGCGACGATTAACGAGCGCGAAATCGAAACCATCGAAACCGAAACGGAAGAGCCGAAATTAACCGTCGCCGACCAAAGACGGATTCGCGCGGCGCAAGAAAAATCGTTTCCGCTGCCCGCTTCGACACCGAATTTCGACGACGAAATGACGGCGATTAAACGCCGCATCGGGCAATCGAAAACGACCAAAATGGCGCATGACGAGTTCGAGAATTTTTATCTCAGCGATGATGGAAAATCCTGCGAAGAACTCGACGCTGGATTTATGAGTTTCGAGAAACTCGAACAGTATGACGAGAATGGGATCGTCGGTTTTTCGATGTCGGGCGGGCAGCACACTATCGTCGTTTACGAATTCGATTCGGAGGTTGACGCATCCTATTTGCCCCATCACGCGCGCGCGCTTGCGAAGGAAATGAGCTTGATTTTCGTAGGTCATCAAATCGGCGGCGCGGCGGCGCAAATGGCGCGGCACTTCACGCTCGCGCAGCGCATTTTGCAGGACGAATTGCGGCAAATGGAAAAAGGTGTTCCGGCGCTTTTTTCGACTCCGATGCCGGCAGTTGATAAATTCTCCGCGCTTCCCTTCTCCGAAGAAGATTTCAGCGACTGGCTTGCCGCCAAACTCGATTACCTTTACCCGCGCCGCGTTTTGCGAAGCGTTCGCCGCTTGACGACAGACCGCGCCGGAAGATCGTTCGAGTATCAAGCGACGCAGGAAGTCAATCCCGATTTCGAGGAAATGCAGTATGTCGCAAGCATCTGCCAAATACTCTGGAATCAGATGCGGGCGGATTTTCATCTCCGCAGCCTGCGCCGCGAAACTTACCAGAATCTACACCTAAAAATTCGCAAAACCGAAGACACGGCGGAAGTCGCAAGGCTCAAAAAAGAGGCTTACGACGAATTCAAAGAGCGAAAAAATCTCACTCTGAAGGAGTTCACGGCTCTGAACACGGCGGCAAAATCGCAGGAAGCCAGGCTCACGAATAAGGTCACGGCTCCCGCGAGAAAAACGCTCGACGAAATCAGAACAGCTTCGGCTGGTCGCCTGCGTTATCTCAAATATTTTCTTTACAACGACCAGACGATTCAAGCCTTGACCCGTCAGGAAAAACAACGGCTCTGGGATGCGATTCGCGCCCGTGAAATTGGTCTCCAAACGGCAATCGGCAAGCCAGCGACGCAGCCCGCGAAGGCTGTTCAGCCGCCGCACATCCAGCGCGGACAGCAGACGCAAAAACAAGTCGTGCGCGTAACGCCGCGTTCCGTTTAATCAAGACGGAAAAACAAAAAAGATGCGGCTGGCAAGAGAGTGGAAGGCGAAGGAAGATTCGCTTTTCGCTTCGTTTCGCCGAAAAAGAAAATGGGCGGTCAGCAGAAACGCGCCAATCGCAGATTCGGCGCATAAACAAATCCGGCGGAAACACCAACAAGCTGATTCCGCCAAGACAAAAATTAAAAATTAAGGAGCAAAAAATTATGTCAACACAAATCACGATTCTTGGAAACACCGGGCGCGATGTCGAATTGCGCTACACGCCGCAGGGAACGGCAGTCGCCAGCTTTTCCGTCGCCTCGAACACGGTTCGCAACTCGGCGGAAGGTCAGAAGAAAAAAACCGATTGGTTCAATGTCTCCGCCTTCGGTAGACAAGCCGAAACGCTGGCGAAATATCTGACCAAAGGCTCGATGATTCTCGTGCGCGGAAAATTGACTTTCAACCCGTGGCTGTCGCGCGACGGCGAAGCCAGAGTGAGCGCGGATGTCGTGCTGCAAGACTTTGAATTTGCGGGCGCGAGTCCTTCGCGGTCGAATGCGAACGAAGCAGTAAACAAGGCGGAATCCAAACAGGAAATTCGTCAGGAAATGCCCGCGCCGGACACTTCGGAAGACGCGGAAGAGAAAGCAGAGATGATGGCGGTTTTGGAAGAAATGAGTTCGTCAGATGAACCGTTCGCGGGTCAATTCTAGACTTGTAAATCGAAAATAAAATAAGCAGAAGCGGAACGAGAATCTTCAAAATTTTCGTTCCGCTTTTTTATTAGCCAACAAAACTTTTGAGGGAACTAAGATTATGAATAATGAAAAGCAAACGCCCAAAGTTTTGATTTACGCCGACGGATCGTGTCTGAAAAACGGAAGCTGTTTCGCTCAAGCCGGAGCGGGAGTCGTGATGATGACCGAAGACCATCGTCGCATTAAATTAAAAGCGAGCTACCTGGGCGCGCTGACTAATCAAAAGGCGGAAATTTTAGCCTGCGCCGTCGCGCTCGAATCGCTCAAACAGCCGTGCGAAGTAAAAATTTACTCCGATTCAAAATACGTCGTCGAAACGATGCTCGGAGCCAACCGGATGAAATCGAACCGCGAGTTTTGGGAGCGTTTAATAAATGCGTGTCTGACACACAAAATCGAATGGAACTGGATTCGCGGACACAACGGGAATGCTTTTCAGGAGACCGCTGATAGGCTTTCCCGTGCCGCCGCGATTGCCAAAGAAAATCTCGATAAAGAAACGCTCGACCGACTCGCCGGATTGTTGCTTGATAAGCCGGACGAGGTTGTTATCAAGATGATTCACGACGGGCTGAAAACATTAGCGGCAGCTTGCGACGGGGCGCGGCGAGCTGACGGGCAAGGCTTCAATAAATTCGACAGTGCGCTTGGCAAACGATTCGCCGGAAAACCCGCGCTCACCGCGCAGGATGCGGTTGTCGCCAGAGAATTACTCGGCAAATATCGCGGGCAAATCTCTTCGTTCGACAGTCAACTTGCACTGCTCGTGTGAGAAGAAAAGCCCGCGATAAAAGCGGGCAGACGGGTTAAGCGAAAAGCTGTTAAATTTTAACTTTGCTTGAGCCAATCCTTGAAACCGGCGTCGCGGTCGAATAGTAATTTTAATCCGTATTCGAGGCAGTCGCCGCTGGTAACTTCCGTTTTCATCCGTTCACTCGCGTATTTGATATATTTATCGAGTTTTTCTCCCGTTGAATCCAAGACCCTGCCGCCGATTTTAACATAATTTAACCGATTTAACTGTAAAATGGGCGCGACCCGTTCGTGTTTTGCGTTCTCTTTCGGTGCGTTTGTTTCTGACATTTTTTCTCTCCGTGTTTATAAAATTTTCCTTTTCGGAATCCCACTCAAATCACAAAAACAACTTCCGTGCCGCTGGCATTTTTCCGCGCTGCAAACCACTCGCTCGATTGAGACACAAATTTGTCCTTGAGTTGTATGACAGGATAGAGCGGATTTTACCGCCAGTTAGAAATTAAATGCTGCAAAGATTGAAATTACGCCAGTTAGATTCTAACTGGATTACTGATTTTACGAATTTCGATCAAATAAAATGCTGAAACCCTGATAAATAAAAGGTTTTGGAATGTATATTGCTCTGACTCCTACCGAGAAATTTCTAACCGGATAAACATATTATTTGCAACGATTAAAAGAGTCGAAAAAAACGGCGCATTTCTAAATTCGGCAAATAAATAACTTGCTCGGTTAGAAATTTCTAACTGCTGAAGAAGCGAAAAATTCTAAAAATAAAAATCGGAAGAATCGAATGAGAGACAGAGATAAAAAAAAATTGATCGAAAAAGTAAGCGTCATCGGAGATGACGTTTACGGGGAAACGCTTTACTTCAGACCGTATGAATCGGACGATGCAATTATCGGAGAAATCGTGCGGGCGACGGGCGAGAAAAGGCACGCGGTCGCGCAGAAACTTCTCCATCTGGCAATTGCCGGAAAGGAATATTATTTCGCGGACGAAAAACGCGAACGAGAGACATTGGATTGGCTCGTTAGCAATGAAAAGCACAAGGCGATAAAAACCGATGTCGCTGATGCCCGGCTCGAACGATTGGAAGAACACGCGCGGGCGATGGAAACAGCGATGCAAAGCCTCGGGGAAAATTCGCGCTTAACCAGTATTTTAACGAGCGAAATTTACTGCATCACCAGCGTTTGTATGTCATACCTGAATCAAATCTTCACAAAAATAATCGAGTATTTATCGCCCAATGAGGTCGAGAAGAAAAACAGCTCGGATTTTGCCAACCGCAACATTCTGGGACTCGTCGAACACGCTCTCAAGGAACTCGAAAAATTGAGCGAGCATCACGCGGTCGAATTGGACGATTCCTTGGAGCCGGAAATGCTCTACCTTTTTACGAAAATCGAAACGATTAAGCAGCGACTTTTGACCGCGCCAATCGAAGCCCGCGCCGAATAATAAGAAATGAAAGTGATTGTCAGCGTTCAGGCAAAACGGGCAAGCTCGCGCGGACTCGTGCATTACATCGCGCACAGCAAAACCGACGCATCGCGCGAGGCAAACGGGCGGGAAATTTTCAGCGAACATGCCGACCGTTGCGCGGTCGAAAAAGCCAACGATTTTCTGAAGAACGGAACCGGGCGGGCGAGACCCGCCAACGAAGAATTGCATCACCTGGTAATTTCCCTTCGCGCCGAAGACTACGACCGACTCGGCGCGGACGAAAAGGAGCGGCAACAATCACTCAAAGAAATCACCCGACACATGCTAAAACAGCTCGAAGAATCTGTCGGCGCAGACCGGCTCGCTTGGGCGGCAGGCGTTCACCGAAACACCGACAATCCGCACGTTCATATTGCGGTTCAGAAAGAATATTTCAATAAAAATCTGAAGCAAAAAACTCTAAGTAAAATTCCCGCTACGCTTTTGCCGCACTACGAAAAAACCGGCGAAGAAAAAACATTCGCGCCCGGAATTCTGATTGAAGCGGCGGGCGAAAAACTCGATGAAATTTTATCGGCAAAGGAAAAACAACGTCAGTCCTCCATACAGAATTTAGAACAGCGTGAAAGTCAGGATCGTTCTGCCAAAACGGTCAAAGATAAAAGGCAGAATCAACTTTCAGATGAGAAACGCAGTGATGCTGAACGTAAAACTGAAATTAAGAACGAGCGCAGTATTTTAGCTCGCGCGATTTTGGATAAATTTTATCTCGAAAAGACGCAGGGTGTTGTAGAATCGCTGGAAATTCACGGCGATAAAAGGCGATTCAAAATCTACGACACGATGACTGGGAAAAACCGGAAGATGTCGCTTTTTGATTTGGAGCGGCGAGCCGAGAAAAATGCGGCGCGAAATAAAGAAGTTTTGAAAACGACCGACGCGACGAAAAAAGATGAACTCAGGAAAAATTTAATCGAAGCGGAATTGCGTGAAAACTCGGACGGCATCAAGCGGATAAAAACGATTCTGCATAACTTGATCGCCCGCGAAAATCGAAACCTGCGCGCATTGGAAAGCGATTACCAGAAATCGAAGCCGCTCGCCGAAAAAATCAGAGAAAATTGCCGGCGCGAAAACAGAAAACTTCCCGTTCCGAATCTGAGCCGCGAAGAATTGGAAATGCTGCAAGCCGCCAGCCTCGAAAAACGCGATGTCCGCGCCGCCAATTATTTTGAGCGCGTGAGGACAGAACTCGCCCGCGAGCGTGACGAGCCGACACGAACGATTGATGAAATTCGCAGGCTTAAAGCCTTACGCGTAGTTTCGGAATTGAAAGTGGGTATGGGTGAGAAGCAACTAAAAGATTTGGAGACGCGAAAAAGAGTTTTTCCGGTCGAAATTGATAATAAAAAATGGAGTCTGGCAAAAGCTGATTCGCTGATCGAAACGGCGTGCGAAAAAGAGCAGAAAATCTTTGGGAAAATTACCAAAGTTCTCGGTAAAATCGGATTGACTGAAGAAAACAAAACCGTCCGAAACTTAGAAAAGATCAAAGAAATAATCGTCCAAAAATTAGCTGACAAAAGCGAGGAAATGTCGCTCGAATTGAATAGCGATAAATCCATCCTCAAAACCCTGAATGAGTTTTATGAACGAGAAAGCAATCCCGAGAAGGAAACGATTGAGCCAAAGTTTACCGCCGCTGAGTTTGCCGAGATTGAATCTCTCGCATTTGAATTAAAACGGGCAGAGGTTTACGAGGAGAATTGGCGACTGCAAAAACAATTTATCGAAAACGCCGAAGGCAGCAGCAGAAACGAAACGCTTTTCATCAATGAAACGAAGGATAAAATAATCGTCGGGCGCGCCATCGCCCGCGAGATTTTATGCGAGACGGAAGTAGCCCGCGCCAAAGAGGAATACAAGCTGTTTAAGAAGCACAAAGATCTTCACAAATTCGAGATCGAAAACAAGAAAACCGGCGAAACAAAACTCGTTTCCCTTTCGGAAGTGAGATTCGATTTGCGCGGCTCGATATTTGACCAGACGCTTGAATATTTCACGGAAAACCGCGAGAAGAGAAGGACGCGCCACGAAATCGAAAAACAAATCAAAGTTAAGCAGTTCGAACTCAAAGAAAATTTAGTCGGCGCCAAAAGTCTTTTTCAAACGGCACACGATGCCGCCCGCGAATATCAAACCAAGTCATTTTTCGGCTCGATTAAATATCTTCAGACTCCGCTTTTCACGCCGAAAGAATTGATGACGATTGAACTCAGAATCAAGGAAACGCACCAAAAATCAGAGGCGGCAAAGCTGCAAAAGATTCTCGATGTCGCAACTCACGACAAATCCAAAAACCTGGCGGAGATTCTGTCGAATTTTTCCGTAGGTAAGGAAAATCTCGAAAGTGCGGAGCGAAATTCTCCCAGAGCGCAGTCAGAAGACGTTTCTTTCGCCAAAAATGAAATAAAATCGGAAGCGATTCAACTGCAAATTCGGGAAAGCAAAATCGAACTTGATCACTCGGCAGCGCAGGAAAATAAAGAGGAAAATCACAATCAGGAACGAGGCAGATAAAATTGAATTTATTTTCTTTGTTAATCAGAGATTTGTATAATTGTAAACTTAGTACAGGACAAAAAAGGTTTGATGTTTGAAAAAGGTTAGGCATTGGGTTGAAATCTACTTTTAGAAATTTGTCGAGAATTTAGAAAAAGGAGAGTTTCAACCCAATGGATATTTACTCGTTCGAGCAAATACTGGCTGCCAATTTATCGTGGAATCGAGCGCGAATCAAGTTTCTCAGTCGGTTTTTGATAGCCTTGTTTCAAGTGCAAACGGTTAATTTAGCGAAAATCGCCGGTGTTTTTGCCGGGGATGTGAAAGTCGCTTCCAGTTACAAGAGGCTGCAAAGGTTCATGCGTTTTTTTCAATATCTCAAGCAGAAATGGCGCGCCTGACCCTGAAATTGTTGAAAATCGAACCGCCGTTTGTCATTGCCATCGACCGGACAGAATGGCAGTTGGGAGCAGCGTGGGTCAATGTCTTGATGCTCTCGGTTGGTTATAAAGGCATTTCGATTCCGTTGTTCTGGACAGTTTTAGAGGAAAAAGGATGTTCCGATAACGCCGAGAGAGGCGGTATCGTGCAGCAGTTTATCGACGAGTTCGGAGTCCGAAGCATTGAATTCATCGCTGCCGACCGCGAGTTTGCTTCAAAGGAATGGCTCGCTTATTTAGTCAGAAACAAGATCGGCTTTCGGCTCAGAATCAAAGCTAACACGCTGATGACGGACAAACGCGGGCAAAGGATTCACGCCTTAAAGATGTTGAAGACAATGAAAATCGGCGAGCGGGCGGAATTTCGGAGAAGACGTCGGTTGTGGAATCAATCAGTGTTTGTGGCGGCTTGCCGTAAAGCGGACGGCGATAACGTGATTGTTGTTTCATCAGAGAGAAGCGGGCAAATCCTGCTCGAATACTCTCAGAGATGGCAGATAGAAACGCTTTTCGGATGCCTGAAAACACGCGGGTTTCGGCTCGAAGATACGCACTTAACCGACGGGAGGCGAATAAGCAGGTTGTTATCATTATTGACGTTGGCAACAGTGTGGGGGCTACTGGCAGGTGAACTGACCGCCTGTCAAACACCGCCGAAAATCAAGAAACACGGCAGACTTGAAAAAAGCATCTTTCGGCTCGGCTTGGAAACTTTGCGTAATTGTTTCTGCCAATTAACAATAAGCTACGGACAAAAGCAGCGATTTCAACAACTTACGTTACTTTTGTCCTGTACTTAGAATTGTAAAATAAAAATTTGGTTATATGCTCAATGATTTGAATTTAATGAATATTCAGGTTCGCGCGTTGTTTACCGGCAATGCCGATTCGCGGCTTTTGTTTATCAACGAGCCGGGCGGCACCAATGCTCCTGCTCCTCGTCTGTTCTTGGGACGAACCAGAGCGGGCAACCTCTGGCGATTTCGCACCGATTTGTCGGAGAATCTTTGTCAGGAATTGAACGCGCTGTGCGCCGAAGAACCGCCTTTGGATGTAGAATTCAACGAGCCGCCTCGTCATCTCGAAACATATTTGCGACTGCTTGAAAACGATGCGCCTGTGCAGGAAGTTTCGAGCGGTCCGGCATATCGGTTTGCTGAATACGAATTGCCGTCGAAACCTATCCTAGCCGTGACGGAAAAGAATGCGGAAATATTACAAGGCGGCTTTGAGGAATTAATTCCTGAACTTGCCTCCTGGCAACCCTTCGTCGCTCTTATCGAAGAGAATCGAGCCGTCTCTGTTTGTCGCAGCGTTCGCATTACATCGGAAGCTCACGAGGCGGGTGTTGAAACATTGCCGGATTTTCGCGGTAAAGGCTATGCCGGAGTTGTCACGGCTGAGTGGGCGCGCTTTGTGCGTGGCGTCGGTGCAATTCCGCTATACAGTACTTCTTGGGAGAACCTCGCCTCGCAAGCCGTCGCGCGAAAACTTCGATTAAAATGTTACGGCACTGATTTTAGTTTAACTTGATAATAGCTAAATCTAAACGCGAAAAATTGACAGCTACATCTTAAAAAAGTAACCGTTCAAGGCATAAAAATTGCTCCTCACAAAAGCGATTATTTATATGCCGAATTCACCTGAAACCAACCAACAACCATTGTCCGCTGCCGAACAGAAAATCGAGCCGCCGAAAATTGAAATCCGTGAGCGCATCACCCGCGCAGATCTTCCCGCTGAAAGGGAAAAGATATTTCTGTTCGGCGACAATCTTGCCGGACGAGGGCTGGGCGGACAAGCCAGAGAGATGCGCGGCGAGGAAAACGCCGTCGGCATTCCAACCAAAAAAGCGCCGGACAACAAGTCAACAAGTTTCTTCACCGATAAGGAATTTACTGAAAATAAACGGGCGATTGATAAAGCCTTCGGCAGAATTCCGCCGGACAAAATTATCGTCATTCCCAAAGCAGGAATCGGCATGGGACTAGCGCAACTGGGAGAAAAAGCCCCGCAGACTTTTGCTTATCTCAACGAAAAATTGGCGGAAATCGGCTTCGACAACGAGCGCGGCAAATTATTGACCGCACCAAAAAACGCTTCACAAAACAAATCTTCAAAGGCGGTCGTCGTGCAGAGCAATCTCGAATATCCACTTGCCGAAAAACACCTTTTGGATTTGAACAACATTAAATCCGCCGAACTCATCGCGTTGTCGCCTTCGCAGTTGGAAGTTGACGCGCTCGGAATTAATCGCGCCGAAGCGTTAGCCAAATACGCCGAACGACTTCGCCGGGATTATAAAGAAAATAAAAACGAGCTGCGCGATGGCTTCAAATTGTTGAGCGACGTGCTCGACCAAGGCGGACAAATCACGGTTTCCTGCGCTTGCCGCGCCGCAGGAAGCGAGATGTGTCACGCCGATGTCGTCAAAATGGCAATCGAAAAGGTCAATCTCCATCTCAACAACCAGCAGTTTAAGGAAAAAGGCGGTATCGTTCGCGCCGATGCTGAAAATACCAATCGCACGGATTTACAAAAACAAGAAATTAAAATAAATTCGCGCACGCAGCGGGCGATCACCGAAATTCTCTCAATAAGCGAAAACGATAAACTTCTGGAAACAATCAGCCAAACCGACGGCAGAAACAGAAGCGATCACGCGTCTTTTCTTGGTAGGTCTTCGCAATTCGTCCGCGACATTTACGAGCGCGGCGCAAATGTCATTGACGGAAAATTGATTATTCCGACTGAAAATTTGAACTCAGCCAAACCGCTCTCCGTCACGACCCAGGAATATGCGGTTAAAAAACTCGGCGAAGTTTTAAAGGACGAATCAAAAGCGAAGGAAATCGCGCCGCTCGTCGTCGAATACGGCAACAAAATCTCCGGTTTGACCGCCGACGGCGAAACCAAAATTAAAGTCTTTAACTGGATTTACAACTCTCTGGAAGGCAAGAACGAATTTCTCGACCGTGACGGCGCGGCGCGGCAAATCGAAACAAATAGATTTGATAACACGCTCGAAAATATCAGCCGACTTGCCGGAGATATGCACGAACTCGAACCGCTCGACAAAATTGAATTCGTTCCACTCGCAGGGTTAGAACAGGAAATTAATCAGCGCGAATCGGGCGACCGGGATGAAAACCGATTGATTGAGGAAATTTACGAAGAAGCAATGAGGCGCGAGGCGACTGACGAAATCGAAACAGGCAAGCAATCAATCGAAGAAGCCGTTAAAGATTTCGGGCAGGAAGGAAACGTGAGCGCGGAATCTTTCGAGCGGATTGATTTGAATAATGCTGCGCTGCGCCTGCCGGAAGAATTTTCCGAAGCGGAAGTTACGCAGCTTCTCACCGAAACCCTGCCCGATATTGATCGGCGGCTGGAAAGCGGCGAGCCGGTTAAAGAAATTCTCGCTGACTTTCACCAGCTCGTCCGGCGAAGCGCGCAGGAAGACGCGCAGGGTCGCCTCGAAAAAATTTATCAAAGGCAAAATGTCGCCACAGTGAAAACCGGTGAAATCGGCGGATTGAGCCAAAGCGTTCAAACCCAAATCGGACAAATTGATTTGCGCCGCCAGAATGTTATCGAACTTAAAAGTCCGGGCGGATTTGTCGCCGCCGACGAGCAGGCGCATCGCACTTTTTATCGAAAATCGAAGCAGGAAATCGGCAGCCTGATGGAAAAACTCGATGCGATTCGAGAAACGCAACAAACTTCGAGCGACAAATCGGAAGAAATCCTTCTTAAAAAACAGTTGAATCAAATCAAGGAAGCGAAGCCGTCTTTTGCCTACAAACTTGAAAACTCGCCGGAAATTGTCGTCGGAAATCCGTCAGCTAAAGCACTCGAAGCAAGAAATTTCGTCGCGTCCTACATCAATTATCAGCTCAAGCAGCCCGAAACGAGGCTCAGATTTGAGAGCGAGCGATACCGCACTTACGCTGCGCAGCTCGAATCGGCGACGACAAGAGGAGATGTGATGAAAACAGCTTCAACGATACGCGCGGAGAACGCTTCGCTCGGGTTGAAGTGGAAAGAGTTGCAGGAAGGCGAAAAAGACAAATTGCCGCGACCTTTAAGCCGGAAGGAAATGCAGTTTCTTTTCACCGAAACTTCCCCGGCACATTACACGCAGGCGATGACCGTCGCCCGGCTTTCGTATGCCCACGCCGGCGCGAGTCGCAGAGCTGTTACGGAATCGCTTCTAAAAGGCGAAATCAAGCCGAGCGCGGAAGCCGGGAAATTGGTTAAAAGTTTAGAATTGAGGCTTGAGCGTCGCGAGTTGAAAGATTCTATATCGGCGACGAGGCATTTTTTTGAAAGTTTAAAGAAGTCCAACGAAAATCTGAAAATAAAAAATGAGTTCGACCACGCGCATCTTTACCGAAGACTTCCGTCGCAGGAGAAAGATTTCGTTTACCGCAAAACAACGCAGCAAAAAGAAAATCTCGAATATCGCCTCGCTTACGACAAATCCCGCGTCTCAAAACAAAACGATTTCAGCCGCGACGATTCCAAAAAAATTGAAGCGAGCAAAGCAGAAAAGAGTTTTCACCTTTTAAGCCTTTACAACCAAGCGCGGATTTTAGGCGAGAAAATCGAATCGCCCGCGCTTGTTTCAAAGGAAATCGGAGAACGCGATTTTAATTCACTGGCGATTTTGCTCAACAACGGATCGCCCGAAAAAAATGAGTTGATTAGCCGCGAGCTGAAGGCAAGCGGAAATTCCGAAAATAGAAAACTCGGCGAGATTTTGGAAGTCTTCAGCCGCGCGGAAATTAAGAAGGACGAGCAAAAAACGGTTATCCAAATCAAACTTCCCGAAAATTCCGTTTTGCACAAAGAAACTTACGCCGAACTACTCGAAAAATTTTATCCGGATAATGCGCGGGAAAGCGACAAACATAAATTTTCGAGTTTCGGCGAAAAACTTGTCAGCGAATCAAGAGAAAGAGGTCAGGACGAAACTCTCAAAGATTTTCGGGAGCAAATAAAAGCCAGCGTTGATAAAGAAAATGTTTTAGGGAATGACTTTTCAAACGAGCAGTCAATCGCCGAAAAATTTGAAACTTTGCGGCATTTTCAGGAAGCCGGAAGAGCCGCAAGGCGGGAGAATGAAAGTATTTTAAGCAAATACGCCAGCCGCGCCGCCGCCCGAAACCAAAACCAAATTCTTCCCGCTTTGCAAGAACGAAAAGAAATTGTTGCGTCGGCTCTCGGCATCGGTAGTCCAAAGCAGATTTCGGATAAAACCAAAACCGAGTTTTTCCAAGCCGTCCAAAAGGAAATCACAGTGAGCGATTACCAAAAATTTGCGGCAAACGAAAAATTGATTGCGGATGCTAGGATTGGCATCAGAATAGAATTCGCCGAAATCTCGAAGTTTCAAAATGAGATGGAGAAAAGTAAAACGGTGAACGCACCCGAAAAAACGCACCCGAAAATTAACGAGAGCGTTCCGCAGTTGGGAACTACACAAACCTTCGATTTAGCCGAAGCGAAAAACCAAGAAGATAAAGTTGCTGCCAAAGACTTAACCGAAAATAAGGCTTTGAGTCTGAAACTTTACGAAAACGAAATTGCCAGAGCCGAAAAACAGCTAATCTCTAAAAGTTTGAGTGCGGAAATTTTGGCGGGCGTGAGTTATTCGGAAAGCGAATTTAACCTAAACCTCGATAAAATTTTCTCGCGTGACGAACGCGACGAGATGAAACTCGAAGCCTTGGAGATCGCCAAATCGCGGCTCGAACCGAAAGAACTAGATGCCGATCACCGGAAAATCTCAAACGAAGCAAGCCGTCAGGCGATTGCGACATTTAAGCAATTGGAACAGGCGCACAATGTTTTTCAATTAAGCGGCGACGCGGCGAAAATCAACGAAGCCTTTTTGAAGCTAGACCGCGAAGCGGCACAGCTTAATAAGATTCGACAAGACTACACTCGCGCGGAAAAACTAGCCGTCTTGCGCGAAGGCATCAAAACCGACATCGCCGATTTACTCAAGAAAAATCCCGGCGTGCGCGACAATAACTTTGTTGAACAGACGGGCAAAATTTTAGCTCAGAATCTCGATAAAGCCGGAGTATTTTTAAGAAGTTCCGATAACTCGCAAGTGGATAAGTTAAGCCGCGAAATCATCAATCGAATAGAAGGAAAACAGAAAACGGAAGTTAGAGATTTTACCGGACTCAGCCAATCGCAGAATCTGACGAATCAAAATCCAACCAAAACAAATACAACGTCTAAGACTGAGAAAGCGAAAGATTCATTCGTTTTTGCCAGATAAAATTTAGGCGAGGACTTTACGAAAATGCTTTGAATTTACTTGGCTCATAAACGACCGTTTGATTTACTTTCTTTGCTCCAAATTTATAAAAGTTAAATCTGCACAATATAATCAAATTTACAATATTTTTGGACGGTAAAAATTTTCTAAAAAAAACCTAGAAAATGATAGTTGTTGTCATACAATTAAAATATTTTGTCCAGTTAAAAATTAGGAGTCAAGAAATTAGCTAAAATGAAAGATACGGAAACTTGTCCTTACTGCACAAATTTAATTGAAGGAAAAACAGGTGATCATATCTTCTCGGCGTTTCTTGGAGGAACAAGGAAAATTCCTTCCTGTGCAGATTGTAATAATGATATTTTTGGAAGGGGTTTTGAAGGAAGAGCAGCAGAAAATCTCCATAAATGGCAAATAATGATTTCAATTTGGGGAATTGAATTAAAGACTGATATTCCAATGTGGAAAAATGTCAGAACTGATAAAGGAAACCTTCATATTGAGGTTGCAGACGAAATACAAGCTACTCACGCAAGACCGATCATCGAGAAATCAGAGGATGGAAAATTTAAATCTGGGGCATTTAGAAGTAGAGAAGAAGCTGAACGGCATAACAAAAATTTAATTAAGAAGGGTATATCAAGCGATACTATAGAAATTGAGGAAGACTTAGGAACTTTACAAGTATACAAATTTGAGCCTGGTCAACTCACACTCGAAATAAATAACAACTTACTACGATTAGTTTTAAAGATGAGCAGTGCTTTATGCACATTGTTACCTGAATTCGACCTCAGCGAAATAGAAATAGCTAGAATGTTTCTAACCGGAGCAAATCGAGAAGGAGGAGTAGGTTATATTCGTCCTTCCTTTAATACTTACGAAGAAATTAACAGCAGAAGACCTCCTCTAGCCCACGTAATATATGTTGAGAGGACTAAAGCCGGTGTTCTGGGATTAGTTCAATTTTTTGGAGTTTTCCAATTCATCTGCAAATTAGGAATGCCAAAAGATGGAAAAAAAGATCAAGCAATAATGGTATTTCTTGATCCAGTAGAAGGGAGAGAATCGTTTGACGAATCATCTATTGAGACTGATCCTATTCCTATAAGGAATTTACCGTCTGCGCTTTCAAAAGAAGAGACAGAATATAACGTCAAACAATGGATTCAAACGCTTAAAGATGAGGTTCAAAGGCGAAGAGCAAATAGCTAAATCCAATTTTACTTAAATCTTGTAAAAAGGCGTTTTGGGAAGTAATAAAAACGAGGGTTTTCTTTACCAATTTTCGGCGAGTGTTTAGAGATTAGCCAGACGACTTGTTTTCGTCTTTTGTCCCTTTATTAGCTCTCTGAATTCCCGCTTAAGCTAGGTTCTGTTGACATAAAAAGCTAAACTGTTCTCGATATGTCTGTTAAGCTAACTGATAAACAAATGGAAAAGATTCTTCCAATCTTGAGAACTTTTCCTGAAATTAGACTCGGATTGCCGCGTCAGTCACGACTTTTTCTCGAAGCCGTCCTTTGGATAACCCGTTCCGGTTCGCAGTGGCGATTGTTGCCAAAAGAATACGGCAATTGGAACACTGTTTATAAACGCTTTGCTCGCTGGAGCAAAATCGGTGTCTTTGAAAAACTTTTTGAGCAAATATCCGCTGACCGCGATTTAGAATATCTGCTGATTGATTCGACTATCGTGCGTTCGCACGCCTGCGCCGCCGGAGCGCAAAAAAACACGGATGTCAGTCTTTAGGTCGTTCACGCGGCGGACATTCGACTAAGATTCATCTGGCAACTGACGCTTTAGGTAATGCGATTCGCTTTATTTTAACCGGCGGCGAGCGCAATGATATTACGCAAGCCGAGGCATTGATTGAAAACTTGTTTCCCGATTATGTCATTGCCGATAAAGGTTATGACGCGGACAAATTCGTCCTGCTCTTGAAGAAAAGAAATTCCGAAGCCGTCATTCCATCGAGAATCAATCGCAAGATTCAGCGGGAAATTGACACGGATTTATACAAAGAAAGGCATTTAATCGAATGCTGCATCGGCAAACTCAAACACTTTCGGCGGGTGTTTTCACGCTTTGATAAATTGGCAAAGAACTATTTAAGTTTTGTTCAGTTTGCCAGCACAATTGTCTGGCTCAGATAATTATGTCAACACAACCTAGTACCTAAGCGAGAATTTCAAGTCAGAAAATAAAACATTGAGTTAGAGCTAGAGGGCGACCAACTCAGCGAGCTTAGCCGCGACATCTGCCATCGTTTCTTCTGCGGTACTCAGTCCGGTTCGTGAGCCTAGCAGGGGGCTGACTTCGCGCAGAGCTTCATACGTCGTTTCGTGTACTATGGGAATGAGCCGTTCACGCGCGAGGAGTGCCGAAAGCTCTTTGTCGGCGATGCCCTCTGCTGGGATGCGGCGCAGCAACGCGGGGGTCACTAGCACAATCCCGATTCGCGAGTTCGCCAAGCCCTTGTCGATGGCACGGAGCAACGGAACGCCGAGTCCCACATCTTTTTCGCTAAACCAGACTGAGACACCGCGTGACTCCAGCAGATCGTGCAGATCCTTGGCTGCCCCCAGCCGGTCGTCCCACGCATGGCATAGGAACATATCCCGAAGCTCAGGCAGCTTCGCTAGGTTCTCGACGCTGTTGCGAACCGGCGTGAGTGCCAGCACCTCAGTAGGCGTATAGACCAAGGACGAACCAGCTGGCGACCAGCGCGGTCTTGTGCTACGTACAGACCCGCCCCCGCTGCTGCGACTGCCCCCGCTGTTCCCCGACGAGGAGTAGGACGGGTAAGAACTCGACCCGTAGCTACTGTAACCGCCGTAGCGACTGTAGCGACTACCGCAAGCAGGGCAGTCCGCAGCAGCACTCGCTGTGCGATGACCCCGTGTTGGTGCTGTGCATCTTGCCATATGACCGATAATACCAAGTATCATCGCCGCCTTCAAACGCTAGCGTAAGGCAACTTCGCCCGCTCAGCTATTCTTTTCTCAAGAGCAGAATAATACTATATTTATCTTCTCAAAAACGCTCGTTTTTGAGATGCTTTAACTGGTGATGATGTTATTTTTAACTACTAAAAAAGTCTTACTTGCTTATTACACTTTTGTGTTAAAAGCTATTTCTTAAATAACATCTCAAAAGCACATGCTGATTTGGCTTCTGAAACACTTCCGTTTTTCAAAGCACCCAACGAAAATCATTTTTTCATGAAGGAATCGGCTGCTTTTTGCGTGTTTTTCAAATCTACCGCCGGCTGTTCAATCAGCCCTAAAATGCCTAAGTCTTTAAGCGACGGATTCGGCTCGATGCGGTCAATTTGTTCGAGCGGGAGAGCCGCGCCTTTCCAGCGGCGGCACGATTCCGGGGATGCCACCAGAAACCACGTCGGCGATTCTTCGCGGCTGCTGCCCGTAGGGATTGCCCAAAGCGTAAATTGATGCGGCGAAATTTGCGTGTAAAAGTAATAATAGTTTCGGAAATTCAGCGCGCGGTTGTTCGCGGAAAACGGACGTTGTTTTCGCTCCCGGACAATGCCCTCCAGCTTCATCAAGTCTTCGGGAAAGCCGCCTTTTTTCTGGTGAAATTTGAGAAGATCGCGCATCATTTGCGAAGCGGCTTCTACGGGCAATTCCGCCGTTTTCTTTCGATCCGCCGACCAGAGCGAATAGACGTAAACGACGACGACCAGCACCAGGCAAAGAGGCGCGATGACAAGGGATAATTTGATTCGGTTGACCGTCATAGTTTTTTCAAATCACCGTGCGATTCATTTCCGATAGCTTATGATTGTAGATTTCCTGAGACGCACGACGGACTTCATCGCTCAAACCGGCAAGGGCGTTTGAGAAATTGCCGGATTCATTTTCGTCGTTCGTCGAATCGCTTTCGGTGTCTATTGTTTTGGACATAGTAACCGCTGCTAGTGCAACCGGATTTTCATTTTCGGAAGAATTGGCGGCGATTACCGAACTTTCATTTATTCGGGAAGCAATGTCTTCCCCATCGGTTAAAGGCGTATCGAAATTCATTGGCGTTTTCGTGTCGTCGGAAAAAATTGCGTCTTTGGTGATGACTTCGGAAACCGATTCAAAAACTGCGTTTGAGAATTGCTCGACTCTTTCGGAATCCGCTTGTTTGGTTGTCGAAACGGCAGCAGTCGTCGCCGTTTCCGATTCGGCAAAGCGGAAATCCGCGTCAACGTCGCCGAGGTAAAACGCGCGCGGCTTTCCGTATGAGCGGGCGGCAAATTTCTCTTTCAAAACGGCGAGCGGCGGATAAGCGGCTTTGATCGGCGGCGCGGTGTCGTTGACGATGAGAAGTTCGTTGTGCGCGGCGATTTGCCGCACTTCGCCGGCGTGCATCAACGAGCGTTTTTGTTCGGCATAACGGATATTGTCACTTTTCTTGCCCGGAAAATCCTGAAAAGTTTTCGCGTAAATCGTCGTGTCGCCGAGTTGCTTCGAGGCATATTCCGCTGTCACGTCGTCGAGTCCGGGCAGGAAGATTTTCGTCATCACTGTTCCGAGAATCGCGTTCGCCTGCTCTTTGCCGTATTGGTCATACATCTGCGGCAAGTCTTGATAGCCCAAACCTAAGCCCACTCCGCGCCCGCGCCCGATGCCGGAGATGCGTTTTACTTCCGAGACGTTCAGTTGGTAGGCTTCGTCAATCAGCACGAAGCACGGCGTTTCCGGCTCGTTCACGCCGTCAAGCCGCATTTCCAAAACGGCTTGTCCCAAAAACGTGGCAATAAACTCCTTGTAGATTTCCGCCGCGCCTTCGGAGACGACCAGGTAAACGGCAGTTCCCTTTCGCCGCAACTCCCGAAAATCAATCATCCGGCAGCCTCGCGTCGTTTCTTCTTCGGTCGGAGCGGCTGTGACCATTCGAGTCGGCGCGAGCGTAAACGGGCGCAGTTTGTTGTAAAGACCGATCAGCACCGAGCCGTGCGTTTGCGGCGGCGAGCGGCGGAAGGCGAAAAACGCTTGTTTGGCGAAAAAACTCGGAGAAGTTTCAAGCGCAGAGGCGAATGCGTCTTCTTTCCCGCCAAGCCCGATGAGAAAATCGGCGGCGAAAGCCGGAATCGCTTTTTCCTCGTAAACGAAGGCGAGATGCAAAAGTATGGCGGTCAGCGCGAGTTGTTCGGCTTCGCCCCAAAACGGGTCTTGCGAAGTCTTGTGGCGGTTTTCCGCGCCGAGCATCATTCCGGCAATCTGGCAGGCGAACGCCGGATTTTCGCGGCACTGTGGAATAAAGTTCCAGCGGTCACTTCGTTCGGGGTTGTTCAGATCGAGCCGGTAAATTTCGCGGGCGAAACCGGCGGTC
>CAXSHW010000015.1:48664-58517 GCA_964237245.1 uncultured Pyrinomonadaceae bacterium | reverse complement strand
GAGCGGGCATTTTCGCGCCCCTTTTGAAAACGAAACTCATTGACGGTCGTGGCTGTGATGTTCGTCGTCAATCGGGCATTGAATGTATCAATATTGACAAGGTCATCACCAAAATCCGCCAATCCGACGTTGACGACCGACGGGGTTTGAAATGCGTTCAATCCATTGGTGCGGACGCGATTATACGAGAGCGTCAATGTATAGCGGTTGTTTATATTCCAGTCGATCTTCGGGAAAATGATCTTTTGATCCTGCCGTCTCGGTGCCGTTCCCGTCAGAGAGCGGAGGAAACCGAGAGCCGCGTCCGTTTGAGTTTGACTTATTCCTCTACTACACAACGTATTACCTGCCGAAATGCTGTTGTTGCAGGTCGCACTTGTTGCAACCGTGATCGCGTTGAAGGCAGTAGCGATTTGGGGCGTTGCCACGCCGGGGAAATTCCGCTTTTGCTGATCGTAGTTAAAGAAAAAGAACAGCTTGTCCTTGATGATCGGACCGCCGACGGCTGCGCCGAACTGATAGCGCGTGTCCTTAGGCTTAACATTGATGATACCTGTGGCTGTCGGAAGAACAGCCGAAGGGTTGCTCGCACCAAATCGATTATCGCGGTCGAAGAAAAAAATCTCGCCGCGAAGGTGATTTGTACCGCTCTTCGTCACCGTGTTGATGACGCCGCCGGCAGCACGTCCATACTCAGCCGAGAAGTTCGTGTTATTGACCTGAAACTCGCGGACCGCCGCCTGACTAACCGAATACTGGATGCGCGAGCGCCCGCGTTCCTCCGAGAAGAACGTGTTGTTGTTGTCGGTGCCGTCGAGCGTGTGGTTGTTCAAGAGCGATGAAAGTCCGCGAAAGCTGTTCAGTCCGAAATCGCCTTCAGGATTGACACCCGGAGTCAGACGGGCAAAATCGGATGCGCGCCGTCCATTGATCGGCAGTTCGCTGATCTGTGTCTGGTCGATGTTCGTCGCATTCGCATTGTCATTTGTGTTAATGACCGGCGCCTCGGCAGTAACTTCCACCTGTGCGCTGGTGCCGGTTACCGACATCGCCAGATCGAGCGATGTCTCACGACCAACCTCGACAATAACGCTCTCAGCTTTGGCAGGCGCAAAGCTGCCGGATGTGGCTTCAACAGAGTAGGTACCCGGCTCCAGATTGGTCACACGGTACTCTCCGTCTCCCGATGCCGTGACAGTCGTAACCTTATTGGTCCCAAGATTCGTAATCGTCACGGTCGCATTTGGAACTACCGCACCCTGCGGGTCCGCGACCTTGCCGCCAATCGCACCGGTAGTTTGGTTCTGCGCGAATATGCCGGCGTTAAGCGCGATGGCTGCAATCACCGTTGCTAAGAGTATTCGTATCAACTTTTTTACATTCATCATAATTTTCCTATCCGGGATTCGTAGGTTTTTATAAAATTTGCCTTTGTTCAAAACCTTAAGAAGTCTGAAATGCTGGAATTCGGATATTTATTCTATTTTTTGGATTTTCTGTCGGATCAGGCACGCGATACAAACTAACCCGAAGTCACACAATCTACCTGCCGAAAAACGTTTATTTTCAGCTATTTAGTCAAACTATTCGAGCTGTGTCTTGTTGCCTGATTAATTTCCCAAGTTTTTATCTCAGGTTTGTGTTGGTTAAAAAGCAATTCCAATACCGAAATTCATCATTCAAAGGCATACATAACCAGGTAAAATTTATGTTAAGTAAATGGCTCCTCGCCGCGATAAAACTCGTAACAGAACCGGTCGAGCTGTAAACCCACACATTTGAGCGTTTTTCAGACGTTTGGCAAGCGGAGACGCCCATCACTCCGGTCTGGCTATTTTCCTATCTAATACTTCCGTTAGTTAGCCTTCCTGCTTTATACTGCCGAATTAAATTGCCAAAAACATCAGTCGCTGAAGCCTCGACAACAATTTGTAAAAATCATATTTGCAGAAAATATTTCAGTGTCAAATTTTTGTTCTCAGGCAAATTAAAAAGAAGCAGCGGATTTTCTAAACAGAGTTTCCTCGAGAAAAAGACGGTTTTTACCGATTGGAATAATTATTTTTACATGGCGAAGAATTTATTCAATTCTCTTGACTGCATACTGATTGCCGCCGAGGGAACGAATTGAGATTTTCAGCCCGATTTGTTTTGCGGAGTTATGTAAGTGAAGATATCGCTTATTATTATTCCATTCAAAGATGCGCGTTTCGCCGACGGCGAGATTTCTTAAAAAGTCGACTTTGTAGCCGCCCTTTTTAATCGGTTGGCGTTCAGCAGCTATCCGGTGAAAGAGCAAAGCTTTTCTGATGACCGCGGGATCAGTCGAAAAGGTGACAGCAATGTCAGCCATAGACATCTGATCATGATGAAATAACATTTCCAGCCGTTCTCGGTTAATCAATTGATATTTCCCTTTCCGAATAGCAATTCCTCCTACAATAAACCGATGGCGGACTCCCTGCCTGGTCAAACCGAATTGTTTGCCGATAGCTTCAAGTGTCCATCCTTCTTCATGATGTAGTTTCGCCATTTCGCTGGTCTCCGCCGAGTTTTTTTGCATCGTCATAGTCCGTATAATTGAGTGGCTCACCTTACTTGCTAATTTTATGTAGTCCAATTAAAGGTAAATCCGCATTTTGGTAGTTGCAGAGATTTCTTTTATGCTTGAAGGATAGAATACCAAGAAGAATTAATAAAACGAAAAGGCTTCTTATTTTCGAATAATTAGCGTCGTAGATTTCGAGAAGCCAAGAAAAACAAGAGGAAAAAACCTCTGTCTACTCATTTAATTTTCGGCTGTTTTTCAAACTCCGGCGGACTTGGATAGTCCACCCCTTGAATGCCGATCCGTTGCCGAATTGTTTGACTGGCAGCTCATCAAGCTCACCGAAACCCGCCGCCTCGAAGCGACCGACGAAGGAATTCGTCTCTGGCAGCAAAATAAGCCGGTCTAGAGGTAATTTTATCAAAGAATCGTTAAATCGTACATAATCTTTCCCTGATGATCTTTGGTCGTGATTAATCATTGTTTGCTGACATTGATATAATAAAGATCGGTTGCAGCCTCGAAATTATCTTTCGCAAGCGCGGTTTTCATTTCCTTCCAGGCGGTTGTCGGTTTGATGATTTGCCATTTCTTTTTTGTCCCGACCCGAATCGGCATGGCAAATTCGGGTTCATCAGCTTTCCAGCGATAAGCGACCGCGCCTTTTTTCTCGTCAAACTTTAATTCGAGCGTCGGAATCGCCGTGCGGCGCAGGTATTGATTGAAAATCGGCGTCAGATTCATTTTCGTTTGCCGGTTAAAAAACGCGACGACATCTTCAGTCATAATTGTTTGGTATTTGAATCGCTGATAAAAATTGTGTATCAGCTTGAGCCATTTCGGATCGTCATTGACGACACTGCGCAATGTGTTAATCATCAACGCGCCTTTGAAATACATATCCTGCGGCGGCTCGGTGTTTGTGCCGCGGGCGGTGATGATCGGCGTATCGTTTTTAACTTTCGGCTTTAAGCCGTTGGCATATTTAATCGCGTCGTCGTGTCCCCACAAACGTTCGACGTAGAGCAGTTCCATATACGTCGTCCAGTCTTCGTGAATCCACATATCCGAGCGGTCGGCGGCGGTCACGGCGTTGCCGAACCATTCGTGCCCGCTTTCGTGAATGATAATGAAATCAAAGCGCAGACTGATGCCCGCGCCCGTCCAATCGCGCCCGTAATAACCGTTCTCATAATGATTACCGTAAGCGACCGCCGATTGATGTTCCATTCCGGCATAAGGCACTTCGATCAGCTTGTACCCGTCTCGTTCAAAAGGGTATTCGCCGAAATAATGCTCGTAGGCTTCGAGCATTTTATTAACCTGCGCGAATTGTTTTTTGGCTTTTTCCAGATTCGCGGGCAAAACGTAATAATCGAGCGGCAGATTTTTATACTTGTCGGCAAAATGCGCGTAATTGCCGATGTTCATTGAAATGTCGTAATTATTGATCGGATACTGCACGTCCCAGTCCCAGCGCGTGTAGCCGTCGCCGAGATCGGTTTTACCGGCGAACTTTCCGTTGGAAACATCCGTCAGATTGTTCGGAATCGAAACGCTGATTTGCATATTGTCCACTTCGTCGCGCCACTGGTCTTTGTTCGGAAACCAGATGCTCGCGCCGACGCCTTCGCACGAAGTATTGACCCAGGAGTTTCCGGCAGTGTCTTTCTTAAACGTAATGCCGCCGAATCTGCCGGATTCAACCGGGTTCCCCGAATAATAGAAATCAATCGTATAAATCCGGTTTTTATGAAGCGTTTCAGGGAAATCAATCAAAGTCGCCCGCGATTCGCGCGTATATTTAAGCGGGCGATTTGCCCATAGAATCCGGTCAACGGTTAAGGCGGAATGCAGATCGATCTGAATCCGGTTGTCGTCCCGGAGCATCTTGAAACGAATCGTATTTTTGCCGCTCAGAAACTTTTTATCCGGGTCGACGCGCACGTCCAGGTGGTAAAAAAGAAGATCGTTATTGGCGCGGTACCGCCCGTAATCGCCGCGCAGAACATCTATTTCCGCAGCTTTAGCCGATGCCGAGGTTTGTCCGAAAACAGGGTTAACGGCGGCAACTGCCAGGAAGATTATAATAACCAGCGGGTTGATCCTGATTCTCTTGAACATTTTTTTGTCTCCCGGGATTCGAGTCTTCATTTCTATTAGAATATTAAATTAAAATCTCCGGATGGAGTAAATCCGGTTTTTAGAAAGAAACACCTGATGACAAACTGTTAGGAATGAAGTGTTTTCTGACGCTTTGTACTTTTATCTACTTCAACCAATTACGAGCAGCCTCAGAGATTTTTTGACAGAGTTTTTTGACCTCAAATCCCGCCGGTTTGAAAAACAGCGAAATACTTACTGTCTGGAACTCGGTTTTCATTCTAGATTTACGGGAATAAAAATCGTTATTTTCCAGCCTGCTTTTTGCAAGTCTTCTTTTTCCACTCCTCTTTTCCCCTTGTTTTTCACTTACGAAATTATCTCCAGCTTCGGCTGCGATTCTCTTCCCTTTCTGTTCAGCTCGCGCTGCGAAACGGCGTATAAACGTCTGAGATTCCGGAGCGCCGCGTCCGCTTCGATCCGTTCGGCGAGCAGTCGGAAGTTTTCAACCGCGCAGCCCGAGATGTTCAATCGCTCGAACTCGGCGGCGTAGCTGTCGGTCAGATAATCGGCAAGGAGTTTGGCACCCTCTTCAGTGCCGGAGATAAAAGTCGCCCAACCGGTTTTCAAATGCGTGACGCTCCAGCCGTCGCCGGTTTGATGAATGCCGAAGCCGTCGCGCGTCTGACCGAGAACTTGCCCGGTGAGAATTTCCCCATCGGCGTGCTGTTTGATTTGGTAGGTTTGACGCGTCCATTCGCTCGGCATATTATTCAGCTCTCGGGATGAAAATTTAAATTCCTGCTTTTCCTTTTTGTAATAATACTATTTTTACGGCGACGGTTGGAGAAGCAAAAATAAACTGAAATTTGCGCTGCAAAAAAGTGCGGGCGCGACGGGTGAACGAGAGCAGTCATTCGGTTAAGAGAATCAAGCCATTGACGATCTTAATATTTAACGTTCCCCGGAGAGCTGGGGGGCAGAGTAGATTTCATCGCGCTCAATATCTTTATCCGAAATCATAATCGGCGAGCTATAAAATCCGCGTCTGATAAATACCAGCAAATTGACTTTGCCCCGAAAGAAATCGGCTTTGCCTCAAAAGTCGAAAATCTCAATCACTTTCGAGGCAGGAAAATATTAAGTTCTTTATTTGCACACAGCCATTTTATAATTACCTGACCATTGGGGCAAAAACCCAAAATCAAGCACTTGTGAAGCAAAGCCTATAAAATCAGGTTTATCCGCAAATTTAAAGTGAGGAAAACCGAGGATAAGTTTAAACAAAGGGACAAAAGGTTAGGCAACGCTTGAACTTTTTTTCTTGTTTGCGACAATTCCACAGATCTCCCCTCAATATTAGAGCTATGCATTTACTTAATTTTTAGATGCATTCGCTATTTACAAATAGCGAATGCATAAATGGAATCGAAAAACATTATGAAGCAATATGAAGCGAGTTTATGAACGATCCAAATCTTAAGATGTTGCGCGTCGCCGCCCGGAAATCTCGGCAAACTTGCCAATGAGATGGTTTTCGTCGGCAAATACACGACCGGTTTGCTCATCAGCGACGACGGTGTTGGAAGATGCACACAACCGACGACGTAGACTCAATATCTTCTTACGGACAATACAATACTTTTGCAGAGAAATTAAAGAAAATCTGCTTCCGCAGAAGATAACCCGCGAAGAGAGTACCTCCGTCCTATCGAAAGCCTTCTCGATTTAATCGTTCAGCTTAAAAACATTGAGATTAAAGAAAACTGTTTACAAAATATGCTGGTCGAAGAAGTATTTTTTAATTTCCAGACGTCCTGAGAGACTTCGTTTGTTTAGCAATATGAAAAACCTTATCGGGTAAATCTCGTTTCGTTCGTTTCGATTGTTTCGTTTATTGCTTTTATGATATTATTTCTCACGGAGTTTTCAAAAGAAAGGTGAAGATTAAATGAGATTAACTGAAAAAGACATCGAGCTTGCCCGGCAAGGTTATCGAACTTTAACCGCGAAGGAAGCGGAGAAAAGAGACAGCAAGAAAACAGGCGCAACTGTAAATGGGGCGGCTGCAAAACGAAAACGTGTCGGCGGAACAACAAAATCTCTACGCGCTTCTTTAATTACAGGACAGGCGACAAGAATCGAGCTCCCGCCGCAAGCCGTCGAAGCCGTGACAAAAATTTTAGAACAACTGGCGCAAGGCAAAGAAGTAACAATCGCGGCAAAACCCGTTGAGATGACCACTCAGCAAGCCGCCGAATTTTTAAGAGTTTCGCGTCCCTTTCTAATCGGTCTGCTCGAAAAAGGCGAGATTCCCTTTAGAAAGGTTGGGGCGCATCGCCGCGTCTTATACGCCGACTTGCAGGCTTACAAAGATGCGATTGATACAAAACGCCTGAAGGTTTTAGAAGAGTTGGCGGCGCAGGCGCAGGAACTGAGTATGGGTTATTAAATGGGAGATGTGACGGCAGTTCTGGATGCCTGCGTTTTATATCCTGCGCCGTTGCGGGATTTTTTGATGCATCCGGCGTTACTCGACGCGTTCCGTGCCAGGTGGAGCGAAGCGATTCACGACGAGTGGATACGCAATCTACTAAAGAGCCGGGCGGATTTGCGCCGTGAGCAGCTTGAGCGAACGAGAGAGTTAATGAATCTACATGTTCGGGACGCGCTCGTCGAAAATTACGAAAATTTGATTGAAACGCTTAAGCTGCCGGACGCGGACGACCGGCATGTTCTCGCCATCGCGATTCACTCAAAAGCCGAAACGATTATTACTTTCAATCTGCGCGATTTCCCTTCCGAACAACTTAAAAAATACGGTATTGAGGCGGTTCATCCAGATACGTTTATTGTGTCGCTTATTGAAGAAGACGCAAGAATGGTCGCCGAAGCACTCAAAAATCAGCAGAGAGCCATAGAAGAACCCGCCGCAAACTTTGAAGGACATTTTGGCAACTCTCGAAAATAATGGTTTGAAAAGAACCGTCGAGCGATTAAGATTACTGCTATTCGAAGGCTGATAAATCTCTAAATAACTTCAAATTTTTTCAATAATTTTGGTTTCTGATTTGGTTTATTGGTAGTGGATGCATCACGTTCTTAATCATAAATGCCTTGCGTCCGGTAAACTCTTCATTACAAGGGCTGATCACCAAAAGACTTAATAAATTAAGGCTAAATTAAGAAAAGTTTATAACAATTAGACACGAGTGATCCACACAGACAACAAGAAATTACGCTTCAAAATATTTATAAAGCCGCTCTTCGAGAAATATTTTCAAGTCGTCAATGCTTTTCACCGTATCGCTGTAAACCGCTTCTCCATTTCGCTCGATAGAAATTCGCGGCAAATCTTCAACGACCAGAATTGTTATCCGGTAAGACTTCCCTTTTACCTGTCCGCCGAACTCAAGCTGCGCCGTGTCCGAATCGCTGAGAGTGAAACGATTCATTTTCATGATGTGGATCAGGTCTGAACGCTCGTATGCAGTCATCATATTCGTTAAATCTTAACATAAATACTCCTTACTTCCCTGAAACTACTGTCGTAATTAACGCTGGAATTGAGAAGTTGGCAGCGAGTGTAATTATCGAAAGATTAATTCTCAAACGCTTTTAATCCTCAGTTTAATAGTTAAAAGAAAATATGCGGGTTTTAGGTTAATTGCAGTAAAATACGGGAGGGATTTGATAATAGCATTATCGGACGCAGCTTGGGTGATTACCGCTTTATAGAGTAAAAAACTAATGTATTTTTATAATGCTTCACAATCTCAAACCTTTCACAAACCGACCGGCACATTCGTATCTGACACAGAAAGGTTAAAAGACCTTTCCGCATTACCGCCATCGGCGCGGACGAGCTTCCACGTCTGAATAATGCGCTCGCCCTCCGCGCCTTGTTTTTTGAGCCATTCCACAAGATGAAAACGCGCCGCGATTTTTATGCGCGGCGCGGCGTTCTTTATATCGTCTTGAAAATTGAAATGAATGTAATGCCGTTTCTTGCGCGTCCAGTCGAAAGATTCGCCGCCGACACGTCGCCCGTAGCCTTCATCCAAAACCGTATAGGGCGCGTTTTCCTTAATTGCCAACGCGCCGACGCTTGTGATAAACCACTCGGTTGCGTGTTCGATTTTCGGCGCGCAACGCAGATTGCCGCAATAGACGGTCGCGTGCGGGCTGAACCAGATTTTTTCGCCCGCCGTCGCTTTCCCAGGCTTCGTCTGTTCGCAGACGAGAAAGGCGAGCGTCATCACTTCTTTTAATTTTTCGAGACTTCCCGAAACGAATTTACACGGTTCTTTATGAAGCCGGTTTTCGTAAAAAATCGAATGCGGATTGACGAGCGTCGAATTTATCCGCTCGACGAAATATCTTCCCAGATTTTTAACATTTTCTTTTCGCTTCGACGCTCTAAAATACTTTGCCGGAAGCGAATGGGCGAACCATTGAAAATCGTATGAATCGGCGACGGTGCGGATTCCGTCGGGCGGGACGGAAGTTTCGGCGGACTGCACGTAACCGAAAAACGAAAGGTTGACCAGCCCGATGCCGCAGCGAAAATAGTAAACCCAGAACTGAGCGTTGACGTTGTGAATCAGAACGCTGCGAAGATTCTCTTTGTGTGAAACTTCAAAAAACAGTTTTCGATTGCGCTCGCAATTTGACGCGCCGAGCAGTTCGCCGATTTCTCGCACGTCAGCCGGAATCTTTTCGACAGTTGCCGCTCGCGGTTGATGCCGCGCCCGCTCGTTTAAGATTTCCGGGTGCTGGCGGTAAATCAAAAAGTTCCGCAACTCACGGCAGACGGCTTCGGTCAGCGCGAGAGTTTTCGCCGGGTTCGGTCGGCAGACGATTGCTTCGTTCATTTTTGTTTTCGGGTTAAAAGGCGGTGAGTCGTTCGATACGTTCCGATTCAATTTTCATCTCGGCGAGTTTTTCTTTGAGTTTTTTCATTCCGAGCATTTTTTCGCGCGTTGGAACACGTGCGAATTCTTTGACCGGAATGCTGATTGATTCTGCCGATTCGCAGTAACCCGAATATCGGTCGCCGCAGCCGTCGTTGTATTCATAACGGTAGCCCGACGGCTTGAAATGCTCGCAGGCGATTTCGACCAGTTCACTCAATCGCTCGGTGTAAAAACTGCTCTCGTCGAGTCCCGCCGCTTCGCATTCCGTCTCTGATGAAACGATTAG
>CAXSHW010000015.1:47306-48593 GCA_964237245.1 uncultured Pyrinomonadaceae bacterium | reverse complement strand
AAAGCTGCAAAAATTCCTCGAACTCTTTCGTCGTGCCGTTTTCGCAGTGGAATTCTTCGCCCCATTCAGAGTCGTCGTAAGTCGAGCGGAAAAACGGGTCTTCGAGCGTCGGGTTGATTTCTTCCCAGAAAAATTCTTCGAGCCGCTCCGAAGCAATTTCATCGCGGGCGGATTCTAAATCGGAAACGTCCATTGACAAGTTTTCGTTTTTTCGCAATTCGATTTCCAAGTCAAACAAAGTTTCGATTTCCGTTCTGAGTTCAGCCAAATCCGCTTCGTGCGCTAATTCTTCCTCGTCCAAATCGTAATCCGAATAAAAAATCTTGCCCGTGCCGTCGCTTCTTATTTAAATCCGCCGAACTTTCGCCTTTCGATTCTTGTTTTGGATCCGCAGACTGCGAGCCTCCTTCGTCGCCGACGGCAAACACCACGGCGGAAACATTTTCTAACAGCATATTTTTTCAAATTGCGCCGCCGGGTTTCCAGCTTTGTCTCACTCGAAAAATTCAAACTCGTCCATCGCGCGCGCACCGTCTTTTTCGTAGAGATGCTCGCGCTCCCGTAAATCAGCTCGAATCGTTTCCTCGCTCGTTTGATACTCGATTTCGGCGTATCCGCTTTTTTCGAGTTCGCGGCTGATCTCCTTCACCCGTTCCGACAAATATTCTTCAAACTCTTCTCGTAAGACAGGACGCGCAATTTTCAGGCGCGACGGTAAATCTTCGTCGTCAAGTTCGCTGTCGAATTCAATCTCGACGGTCATTGAATTCCAGTGATGGTAGTGATTGTTTGCGCCAGTGATTTCTATTGAAATATCGTCGCCTGCTTTCTCCAGCCTCTCAATTAAGGTTTTTGCTCGCTCGTTTTTTTCCTTCAAATCCTGCGTCCAAACGCGCCCGTAGAAAGCCACGCCGTCGCCCTGACAATAACCGAGACTCCAATAAACTTCTACGCCGTCAAATCCGCGCTCAGTAAGTTGTTGCTTAAAATCTTCCGTCAAAAATTGCGCGTCGTCCCAATCGAATCGCTCGCCGCCGTCGCGCTCGGTTTCGACGGCAAACTCCTGTGCCTTTTCATTCAATTCATCAAAAAATCTCAGTCCTTTCGGACGCTTTTTCGCCTGTGCGTATTTTTCGCGCAAATCGGAAAACTTCACTTTATTTGAGTTTAATCACGTCGCCCCAAGGCGCAGCACCGCAAACGCCGTGCGCCGCCCAGATGACGGGAAATCCGGGAGCGTCGCCCGCTTCGCCGAAAAGGTCGGTCAGATAAATGAGCGCGTCCGGT
>CAXSHW010000015.1:31274-47296 GCA_964237245.1 uncultured Pyrinomonadaceae bacterium | reverse complement strand
AGCGGGCGAAAATCCGTTCCGCCGCCGCCCGTGTATTTGATTCGAGCGAGTTCGCTTGTCGCGTCCGTCCAGTCTATTTCGACCGCGCGGTGCAATTTCGCGTCGCCGATGAGCAGAATTAAATTTCGCTGATTAAAAGCGCAGAGCGCGGCGATTTCGGCTAAAAATCTTCCCAACAGACTTTCGTCAATCGAACCGCTTGTGTCGAGCGCGACCGCGAGGCGCGTTCCGCGTTTTTTCCGAGCAGCGGGCGAGAACGGCAGACTCACGCCGGCGCAAGTTTGATAACTTCTCTCCATCGCCAGCCACTGCCGGTTGGGGCGCGAATAATCATTGATATTCGTTTCCTGAAAAACCGTCTGCACGACGGAGCGCAAAATCTGCTCCCAAGGCGTTTCGACTTTGGGCAGTTCTCCGGCGAGTCTTTGAAAAAGTTCCGGCACAGTGCCGCGTAAAAGCGACAGCCGTTGTTGCCATTCGCGTTTGTCGCTCGCCATTTGATTTTCGTCGTTTGTTCTTTTAATCACCCGCGCGGCAAAGTCGGTCTGTCCGCCGCCCTTGCTACTTAGTCGCAAATCGCCGCCGAGCGCGTCTTTCCCATAAGCCGCGACCAGACACACGAGAAATTTCGCCCGCGACTCGGTTTGCGCTTTGAGAAAATAATAAAGTTCCTCGCAAGACCAGCGGTTCGCGCCAGTGAATTCCGCCCGCGTCAGATTCGCTATCTTTTTCGACTGCGATTGCGCGCCGCCGTATGAGTAATGCAGCGCGATGACGTTTGAAGCCGAAGCGGGCAAATTCGCGGCGTTTGCCGCTTTCTCTTTTTCGGTAACCGTCTCGTCGAGAACCTGCCAAAGTTTCGAGAGCGTCCAAGCGTCGGACGGCGTTTCGAGTCCGGTCAGATTTTCGAGCGAAGAATTGATGATTGCATCCGCCGCGATGTTCAGAAGTTCCGCATTAAAATCCAAATCGCGCCGTCCAAGTTGTTCGCCGCGTTGCGGGTGGCAGAGCGCGATGTGCAGAATTTCGTGCAGGCAGATGAATCTGCGCTCTTTCGCGCCGAACTTTTCATATTTAGCACCGGCGTAAACAATCGAGCCGTCGGTATAAGCGATTTCGTCCGTCTCCGTATCGCTGAAACGACACCACAGCGCGAGGCTTGCCAAGCCCGGCAGATGTTCAATCGCCGATTCCAAATCGGGACGCATTCGCCGCGACTCCGAGCGGCTTAATCTAGTCTGCATAATTGTTTGAGTTGAAATCGAAGATTACGAAGTTTTAAGCCGTCGTCGCGACGGCGGCGGTCGGAGCAGCAATTTCAGACGCGGTTGAATTTTCGCTTTCGACCGCGCCTTTGTTTTCGCCCGCCGATTCGCGCTTCGCATTGTATCGCCAGAATGCTTCGGAGTGTTCGACCTGCCAGCCTTCTTTCCAGATTTTGTCGAGCAGCAGGCTGCCCGCCATCGTTTGCAAATCGCGCATCGGAAGCATTGCAAATTGCGCACTCGTCTGCTCGTCGAATCGGTTGATGAGTTCGAGCATCTCGACCGCCTTGTTCTCAGTCGCGCCCGTCGCAATCGCAAACGCGAGCGCGTAAAGACCGTTTAAAGTCGCGGGCAAATATTCACCGAGACGTTTCGGCGTGCGGCGGTTGATTTCCAAAAGCTCGTCCACCGACTTCAATTGCGCGATTTCTTCGGCGAGCATCATAAATTCCGTCGCCACCGAATCGCCGATAATTCCGGCGACCGCTAATTGACGCAAATTTTTGTCCGACTTTCGCAGCTCGTCGCAGATGTCCGAGACTTTTTTCCACGAAGCCGGGCGCGGGTAAAGCTCGTGCTTCTGCTGCCGCGCCGACTCCTCGCCCGACAGATGCTGCGGGAAAACTTTCAAAAATGCGAGAACTTCCGGCGCGACTTTGATTTTGATGAAGTGCGCTAAAGTCGCCTCAAGTTGCGGCTCGATGACGATGTGCAGCAATCGGCGGTTCGCCGCCGCACCAAGCCCGCGCGCGTTCGCCAAATCTTCCGGTCGGTTGCCCGCCGCGACGATTATCCAGTCGTCTGGAATCTCGATTTCGCCTTGCCTGCGCTCTTCCAAAATTCCGAGAACCGCTCCCTTAGTATCGTCCGGCGCGAGCGAGATTTCGTCGAAAAATAAAATCACGCCTTTCTCATTCGCCGACGGCGCGAGAAAAGCGGGCGGATAAAAAACAGTTCGCTTGTTTTCGTGGTCGAGCGCGGGCAGTCCGGCGATGTCGGTCGGCTGTTTCTGGCACAAACGCACGTCGCGCAATTCCGCGCCGATTTCGTCGGCGAGCTGCCGCACGCACTCGGACTTGCCGACTCCGGTCGCGCCCCACAGCATAAAACTCAGTTTCAAATTGCGAAGCCGCTTTATCAATTCTTTGGCTTCGTCGGGAATACAGGAAATGGTATTAATCATATTTGCGGTTTTTAACGAATCAATTTTCTAATCCAAGATTTCTTTCCGTCGAATCCTTAACGTCTTTGACATCGAATAAACTCGCGTTTTCTTCGCACATCCGGCGACACTCGTCTTGCACGACCGGATGCCACACCTCGCTGATTTCAGTTCCGGGCGTGTAATTCTGCCGCGCCCAAAGCCTGAACTCGGCTTCCTCTTGTTTGTTCAGTAATCGAAACATCAATTCTCCTCGTTTATCACTTCACTTCTTCACTCGTTACTTGCCAGCCGCTCTTTTTCTTTTCGCGCTCCTCGCATCGCGTCCGTGCTGCGCATCCATTCCGCCTGTGCGGTTCGGGCGACAATCTCGGCGGGAGAAAAAATCGTTTTCATCCGCAGGAAAATCAATCGCTCGAAAACTTCGCGCACGGCGATTATTTGTTTTTTGGAACTTTTCTTTTTGCCGCTCTTTTTGACGAATGCGTGACCGAAAACTTTTTCGGCGACGAAAACGGCGAACGAATTGTGCGAGACGAGCAGGGCGCCCGCGTGCGCAGAATTCTTGAGCGGGAAAGCGAGAAAATCTTTGACGGCAGCCGCGTCTTCATCGGATAAAGCGAAGGCATTTGATAATAATTCCCTTTCGCCTCGAATCGCGCCCGCTTCGATTTGCTCGCGTCTCTTCGCCAGCGACTTGTAAAACGAATCGTTTGAACCGGGCAACAAACTTCGCGCCCAATCCTCAACCGTGGCAATTCGTCCGACATCTTCAATCAGATGTTCAGTCAAAATTTTCTCGGTCGAAATCGAACGGTTTTCGCTGTTCATAGTCCTTTCGCCGAAAATTTTTACGCCAAGTTCGATGCCTTCGGCGTGGTGCAACAAAAAGCGGTGTTTAAAATGGGCGCAGGCAGCTTTGCTCGAATCGAGAAAACTGTGAATTTCGATGTAATCCGTCCACTCGCCGCCGTAAGTTTTGGCGCTGATTTGCGCGTGTTGCAATGGTTTCATAATTATTCGCTCTATCTGCAAACCGCTCGTTTTCTTTATTTAACCGTCTGAAGTATTACGGAAAGTAACTTTCAGAGATAAAACCAAACTTTTCTAACAACGAATACCGAAGCCGTCCGAAACCGGCGATTTTTGTCCTGCAATTAAAGGCAGGGAACATTGCTTGTGTAAGAACGCGAGCAAATGCTAACCGCTCAGCCAACGAACTTTACGCCGTTTTGCCCGCAATCTGCCGAAATCACTTTTGACGCGGAGTAAATGGAAAGGTTAAACAAAATCTTGTACTATTTATACGAAACTTCACGGATTCCTAAGCTCGTTTAATATGGCGATTTCAGCGACATTTATCGGTGTTAACAGATACTCGGACTTTGATATTCCCGACTTGACCGGGGCGGTGCGCGACGCGACCGCGCTCTGGGCTTTGTTTAAAGACTCGGTTCCCGAAATAAAAGCGGAACTCGTCACTAATCACGAAGCCACGCTGGAAAACGTACGCCGCATTCTGGGTGAAAAACTGTCTCTCGCCGACCCTGACGACACTGTAATCATTTCTTTTGCCGGACACGGCTCGCGCGACCACCGGCTGCTTTATTCCGATACTCGAACCGCTTCTCTTGAAGAAACCAGTCTCCCGATGTCGGAACTGGTCGAACGCTTTAATTCTTCTCCGGCAAAAACCGTTTTGTGTTTTCTCGACTGCTGTTTTAGCGGCGAAGCGCCGGCTCGTGTTTTCGCGGCAAGCCCGATGGCGCGCGACCATACAAATCCGTTTCAGATTATTAACGGGCGCGGGCGCGTCCTTATCGCCGCCGCCAATTTCAACGAAAAAGCGTATGAATTTCCCGGCGGCGGACACGGTTTGTTGACCGGCGCTCTGATTAAAGTTCTGCAGGAAGGCGAAGGAAGTTTGGACGTTCAAACCGCAGTCGCTAAGGTGATGAACCGCGTGCGAGCCGCCGCTGCCGGACTCGGTTATACGCAAACGCCCGTTCATTACGGTTTGGTTGAAGGCGGTCTGACGCTGCCGGTCTTAAAGCCTGGAAAGCATTATGCGGCTGCCTTTCCCGAACTCGGCGGCGTATCGGTCGGAGCGGATTTGTCGGAACTTGCGGCGTTTGGTTTTCCCGCGCCAATTTTGCAGGAATGGGCGAATCGTTTTGACGGCGGACTCAACGATTTGCAGCTTTCGGCGGTCAATGAAAAACGAATTCTCGAAGGCAAATCGCTTTTCGTCGTCGCCCCGACCAGTTCTGGCAAAACTTTCGTCGGCGAAATGGCGGCGCTTAAAGCCGTTCTAAACGGGCAAAAAGCGGTTTTTCTGCTTCCGTATAAAGCGCTCGTCAATGAAAAATACGAACAGTTTTCCCGGCTCTACGGCGATAATTTAGGACTGCGAATTAACCGCTGTACCGGTGACCGGCTTGACGGCACGGGCGCGTTTTTAAACGGCAAATACGACATCTCGCTTTTAACCTACGAGATGTTTCTGGGACTGGCAACCAGCACTTCGAGCGCGCTCAATCAAATCGGTCTGATAGTCGTCGACGAAGCACAGTTTATTACCGACCCGCAGCGCGGAATAGTCGTCGAATTACTGCTCACTCTTCTGCTCACGGCTCGTGATAGAAACATCAATCCGCAGCTCATCATTTTGTCGGCGGTCGTCGGCAACGTCAACAGTTTCGACGAATGGCTGGGGATTGACCGGCTCGTTACCGACAAGCGTCCCGTTCCGCTCGTCGAAGGCGTGCTTGACAGAAGCGGCACGTTTCAATTTGTCAGCGCCGAAGGCGCGGCAAAAACCGAAAAGCTGCTGCCCTTCGGCGCGGTAATTCAGCGAAAAAAAGCCCCGAGTTCGCAGGATGTCATCGTTCCTCTGGTCAAACAGATTCTCGCTCAAAACCCAGGAGAGAGGATCATCATTTTCCGTAACGCCAGAGGTCCCGCGGAGGGTTGCGCCGCGTATCTGGCGGACGAACTCGGACTCGCGCCGCCCGTCGAAATTCTCGAACAGTTGCCGAAACACGATTTGACATCGAGTTCGCTCAAACTTCGCAAGTGTCTCGCCGGCGGCACTGCCTTTCACAACACCAATCTTTTTCCGTCTGAAAAAGAAACGGTTGAAAAAGTTTTCCGCGACCCGGACGCGGGCATTAAAGTATTGGCTTCAACCACGACGCTGGCAGCGGGTATTAATACTCCGGCTTCGACCGTGATTCTCGCCGAGCAGGAATTTAAGGGCGACGACGGGCGCGATTTTACCATCGCCGAATACAAAAATATGGCTGGCAGAGCCGGTCGGCTCGGCTACAGCGAGGAAGGCAAATCAATCATTCTCGCCGACACCGCTTACAGCCGCGAATATCTCTTTGAAAAATACATCCTCGGCAGCCTTGAACCGATCAGGTCATCTTTTAACCTCGAACAAACAGAAACGTGGATTCTTCGCCTTCTGGCTCAAATCGGACGCATAAACCGCACTGACGCCGTAAAACTGCTGGCAAACACTTACGGCGGTTTTTTGGCGGCGAAAAATTACCCGGAATGGCGGGAGCAAACAACCAAAAAGTTAAACGCCCTGCTCGACGAATTCGTTCGTCTCGAGCTTGTCGAAGAGGAAATGGGTCGGGTCAAATTAACGCTTCTCGGACAGGTCTGCGGACGCTCAACGCTCGCCTTCCCTTCGATGATACGGCTGATTAATCTGCTAAAAGGGTTGAACGCCCAAAATCTCCAGGTCAAAACATTGGCGGCGGTTATTCAAGCGTTACCCGAACTTGACCGCATTAATATCCCGATGTTCAAAACCGGCAGAAAGGAAAGCCGGAAACTCGCCACGACCGAAACCGGGTGGGCAACTCGCGCGGCAGCGAAACACGGACAGGAACTCGTCCGCGTATTTCAGAAAAACGCCGACAATTTTTTCGCTTATTACGCCCGGTGTAAGCGCGCTCTGGTTCTCGACGACTGGGCGCAGGGAGCATCGCTCGAAAGCATCGAACAAAATTACACGGTTAACGCATTTAACGCGGTCGGCTACGGTCACGTTCGCGGAATCGCCGATGCCACCAGATTTCATTTGCGGGCGGCTTATCAAATCGCGGCTGTTATTTTTATCGAAGGCGCGGCGGACGAAAACGCGATTGAAACTTACCTGAAACAACTCGAAGAAGGCTTGCCTGAAGACGCGTTGGGGTTGCTTGATATAAAAATTGATCTGGGGCGCGGCGAGTATCTAGCCCTGTACCGCGCGGAGCTGAAAACGGCGGATGAAGTTTGGGCATCGCCGCCCGCAAAAATTGCGGAACTGCTCGGAGCGGAAAGAGCCGAGGAAATTGAAACCTTGCGTCCCGCCACGTAAAGTTTAAGCCAGGCTGCAATTTAGTTGATTAAAAACTTCTCCAATCGGGCAGGCATAGGTTTGCTGCCCGTTACCGGCATAAAGAATTCCGATGACTTCCCCGTTGGTGCGAAGAATTGCCGAGCCGGAATCGCCTTTGTTTGAAAACTGCGAACCGTTCAATCCTTCGATGGTAATCGAGCGGCGAAACCAACATTCGCCGGGCGAGTAACCGACCGGACCGACGATGGTCGCCACATCCACGACTTCGCCGTAAGTCAAACCGGTGGTTCTACCGACTTTGAACACCCGGTCGCCGAGTTTAGCGGCGGCTGCCCCGAGCGGCGAAGTTAAGCCCCGAGTCGGCAAATAACTTTGACTCCAGTTGGCTGTCGCTTCAAGTTCGGCAATCGCGGCATCAATTTCGTTGTAAACGACGTTTCCGAGATGCGGTTTGGCACCCGCCGGACTTGTTTGAAGAGCAACGAAATCGGTGAGCGTGGCGACGTGCTGGGCAGTTTGAAACGAGACTGATCCGCTTTGCAGGATACGGTCTTGATTTTTCAGCCCGCGATTTTCACCCGCCATCACATGATTATTTGAAAGCGCGGCAGTTTGTCCGTTCGACGATAGAGCGAAGCAGCCGAGCGTTCCGATAATCATATAACCTTGCTGCAATGTTCCCTCGCGGTCGTCATCGTCGTAATTTTGGATTTGCAGACCGCAGACGAGCGGGCTATGCGGATTTACCTCCGGCACCGAACTCGAATTGGAAGGAGTCGCCGGTCCCGTTCCCGGAACGAGCAGTTGTGATTCGACTTCGCCGAAACTGTCGGTATAGAAAACCGGAATCTGCATCACTTCATGGACAGGCAAGGTGCGAGCATTCAAAGGAGTCGGAACGGCACTGTTACGAACAGCGCGAAAACCATAACCGTTCCCGCCGGTGCGGATCACGCCTACCGAGCGAACCGTCGAATCGGATTCAAACAACTCTTCGGCTGCCCGTTCAACCAAATCAATCGCCTTTTCCAACTCAATTCCCATAAATATTGTGATAAGTGTCCGATTCGAATGTCATATTCCCAAAACAATAAAATAAATTTTATTGTCCGAAAATTTACCGTAAACCCAAAGCTCGCTCAAAACGGTTTTTATCGGCTTCAAAAAACCACGAATTAAGCATTGCAGAATATATTTTAAGCGATTCGTCTAAACGGCACCGGAACTTTAAAGTTCGGGCTGACTACAACGGGAATCGTTTCGCCGTCAACTTCAATCTGCGCGGGAATTTTTTTTGTGTTTTGCCCGGCAATGCGAACGCGAATGGCAATTCTAGATTTGTTGCGCGGGTCAAGAGTCACGCCGATTGAATAATCGCCGTCGTAATTCTGCAAGAGCTTTTGTTGAACGTCCCGACGTTCAATTAATGCGGCAAGTCGTTCCTCGTTCATTTTTCGTCCTTTAGCAACGAGATGAACCAACTCTGCCATCACCGCGCCGCTAGATCTTAAATTCTACTCAATTTGAAAGCAAATGTAAAAATAAAGTTGTCTATCCATTATTCTGTCTATCCATTACATAATAATGGGAAACAATTTCATACCTATATCCGCAAAAAATCTGATACTATCAACCTAAGTCCAAACAGCAATTTCAAATAGCAATAATCGAAAGTCGATGAAAGGTAAATCAAGTAAAAAATCAATCGAGGTGCCGGAAGAACAAAAAAGGTTTTTGGAATATAAACATTCACAACCCTTTCAGCTGAGCCTGTTCGATTTGTTTGAAAATGAAAAAGATTTCTCGCACACAATCGAGCTTTATGATTTCATGCCGAAGTTCGTTTGGGGAAAAGTCGAACGGGTCGCCGGTGTTTTCCTGCACTCAATGGAGCGGGAATTCGAGTGCCGCGGCAAAAAATACCTGCTCACCATTACACCGGCAAGCATTAAAGAAGGAAAAGGAAAAGAGAAATATTATTACCCGGCAAAACGCGAGGAAATCGTCGAAGACGCTCTCCGCAAAATAATGGCTGAAGGACACGGCGTATTTCTGGACGGCGAAGCCGGCGTGTCATTTACGCTCTACCGACTGCTGAAAGAACTGCAGGACAACGGTCACACTTACAACCGTCAGCAAATCAAAGACGCACTCAACGTGCTGGCGAGAACCACGCTGGAATTAAGGTCTGAGAGCGGCAGCATCGAATTCACCTTTCATCCAATTGAAGCCATCGGTTTTAGCGGCGAGAACGAGGAAACGCAAACCTTCGTAAAATTTTCGCCGCTCGTCACCAAAAGTATTAAAGATAGGACTTTTCGGTTATTCAATTATAGAAAAGTGATGAGTTACAAATCGGTGATTGCCCGGCAGCTTCACAAACGAATGGCGCACCATTACACGCAGGCAAGTCTAACTGACCCTTATACGATCCATCTGACAACCATCATCCGGGATTTCGGTCTAACCCGCTACAAACAAATCAAGGATAATCTGCGAGAAGTCGAAACCGCTATCGAAGAAATGAAGGAAAAAAGCGTCATTATAAATTACAAAGCAGACAAAATCATCGAAAAAAGCCCGAGAATGAAAGTAACGGATGCCAAATTCACTATCCAACCGCACTTTGAGTTCGTTAATGAAGTCAAACGCGCCAACGCTCGACGCAAGATTGAACTTGCAGAGATTAATGACCAGAACCTGCTCAATAGGTAGTTCTGATTCCTACCAAAGGCAAAATAGGTGGTTCTGATTCCTACTTAAACCGTAAAATAGGTAGTTCTGATTCCTAGTAGTAGGTAGTTCTGATTCCTATTCATCCTTTTAGTGAACAGATTTCCACAGGTTTTGAACTTTAAGAGCATCAAAATAGGTAGTTCTGATTCCTACAATAGGTAGTTCTGATTCCTACTAGAGCAAAAAATAGGTAGTTCTGATTCCTACAATAGGTAGTTCTGATTCCTACCAAAGGCAAAATTGCCTCTTTTTTGAAGTACTTTAAAGCAAAATAGGTAGTTTTGATTCCTACTGACCATTCGGCAATTCATTGTAAAAAAAAGGTTTGCAGATTTTTTTTTGCCTCTAACCTCTTATCCTTCTTTTAACCTTTTAAAATTATCCTGTGAGTTACCTCTACCAAAGACTCGGACTCAAATTACAACGGCAGAAACAAAATCCTGAATTTTATCACTTCTCATTCTCTAAATTCCAAACTTCACGTCTGTGTAACGCCAACTACCTTATCTTCAAACCAATTTCAAGAAACGCAACCGAATCCAATTTAAAGAATCCAAACAACACCAGACTGCTGCCCCAAAATAAGGAATTTTTGAAACAAAAAAGCCATAAAAATGGAAAATGCTTAAGCGACTAACCGAACAACTAAGCCAAAAACAAACGCAGATTCCAACACCCAAACATAAGAGTAACCCTTTGCTTTATTCACACCTTGAGCGGAACTAAAATATACGAAAACAACTTTTCCTCGCCCTCAAAAATCATCTCGGTTTGCGCTTGCCCGGCGAACTTCCAAACGATTCTTTGCTCGTCGCGCTTAGCAGTGTGAATCGAGAAAAAGTCCATCAAGTATTTCGCGTTGAAAGCGATTTTCCATCCGTCTTCTTCAGCGTTCGTTTGACTGCCTGCGGTATTTTCCAACCTTTGAAACGTGCAGGCGACTTCTTCGACGGAATTCCCGGTCTCGTGCGATTCCGTTTTAAGAATTACCTTGCCGGCATAAAAAACGAGTTCGACGCGGCGATGCATGTCGTCCGCCATCACGCCGACGCGCGTTAAGGCTTCGGCGAACTGCTTGGCATTGATTTCGGCAAACGATTCAAAATTTTTCGGGACGACCATTTCCCAGTTCGGAAAGTCGCCGGCGATTTCCCGCGCGGTCATCCGTTTATTGCCGATTTGAAATTCGAGCTGAGTTCCCTTTTTGATTTTGATTTCCGCCTTCCCATCGCTTCGGATTTCGCCCGAGAGCAAACTCTTGAGTTCACGCGCCGCTTTGATCGGAATCAGGCAGCGAAGATTCGAGGCGCTCCCGGCACTCGTCGCCATTCGGAAAAAGCAGAGCCGATGCCCGTCGGTACTGACCAATTTCAGCCCCGCGCCGTCAATAAGCAGCAAAATCGCGCTGATGGTAAAACGCTGAGTTTCTTCCGTGACGGCAAAAACCGTGCGGCGCAAGCCTTCGTAGAAAACCGTTCCCGGAATTTTGACGGCTTCGCCCGCGACGCGCGGCACTTCGGGAAACTGCTCGCTGTCCGTGCCGCTTAATTTACTCGTAAATCCTCCGGCGCGAAATTCTACTTTTTCGCCCTTCGCGTCGAGTTTGAAATGGACGGGTTCGTTCGGGAGACCCGCGGCGATTAAACCCAACTTTTTGCCGCTCAGACAAATCGAGCCGGGGCGCAGAATGTCCGTTTCCTGTTCGACGATCAGGGACACGTCCAAATCCGTCGCCGTCATCACGAGGTCGCCGCGCTCGCTGGCTTCGATTTTGATTTTGCTCAAAACGGGAATCGTCTCTTTTCTCGCCAGAATTCCCTGCAACGCTCCGACCTGCTCTTTAAGTTTTTTCGCTTGAATTATCGCTTCCATAATTTTTTCCACTCGCGCCTTTCAAATTAAGCCCATTTCGAGCGCAACGCTTTTGTAATCGTGCGGGCAAACGCCGTCCGGCTCGACCGTGCAGCCATCGGGACAATCGGTCGGGCAGAAGCCTTCGTCCAGACAGTCGGCGATGAACTCGTAAAGATCGGCTTTCGTTTGCAGACGCTCTCTCCATTCTTTGCCGCCCAACGATTTTTGTCGCTCGTCAATCATTTCTCTCGCCTCGCGCATCGGATGAAAAATCAGTCTCTGATTGCTTGAGCCGCGATACTCTCCGGCATCTTTCGCCAGCTCGCGCACAAAAGCCCCGTCAATCAGTAAATCCGTATTCGCCAAAGCCCGCTCGACGCTCCCGCTTTTCCGGGCGAGCAGCTCTTCAAGCGTATAGCCGCTGTAAACGGCTACGTGATAGCCTTTCGCTTTCAGTCTTTCGACGAGTTTCGCCAGAGCATCCGTCTGGTCAAACGGCTCTCCGCCCAAAACGGTGACGCCGTCGTGTTCGCCGCTTCTTTCGTCAATCTCAAAGATAATTTCGTCAATCGGCGTCAACATCCCGTTTTCCCGCCGATGCGTTTCGGGAATATAGCAATTCGCGCAACGAATCGAACAACCGGCGAATTGAACGACGCTGCGTCTGCCCGGACCGTCAACCGTCGAACGATGGTAAAGACGATAGAGATAAACCGATTCGCCGACGAAAAATCTGCTACTTCTTTCGCCGGAAAATCGTCGCGTCGTTTCGGTTTCGCTTCTTTCTCTAGGTATTTGAGGGCGGGCGCAGTTCACGGCACTTCCCTGCCCCAAATCGCGCTCGATTTCTTTGGTGACGGAGATTTCCGCCCGCGAAGACTCGATTGTCACGCGCCCCGCGTCCGGTTCGAGAATGAAAACTATTTCGCGGCTCATTTGCCTTTTACCTGCCGCTTGATTTCCGGCTTGGCGTAATAATCCTTTGTTTTCCTATCAACCGCTGGGTCGCCCATCAGCTGCTTTAACTGCTGCGCCGTTTTCTCGCACGCCACGCCTTGAATGCCCTTGATTTCGGTCTGGCACGTCCCCGTTTCGGTATTGATATTAAATTCGATTTCCGGCATTTTACTTTTCGCCTCCTAAAATTTGACTCTGATCTTGACAGTATTTCCGACGCGCTCTTTAACGAGCGTGCCGCCGAGCTTTTTCGCCATCTTTCGCGCCGTCGCTTCGTGATACTGCGTTTGCAGGCGACGGATAAAATCGCGTCCGAGACGATAATCCAAATCCATATCGTCCACGACGGCGACGTAACCTTTCGCCGTGCGCTGAAAACCGATGTCGCCTAAAAGGTGCGCGCTTTTCACGTCGCGGCGACGAATAATGACATCAGCCACGCGGTTGTCGCACTTGTCCCAGCCGTCGAGCGGAAGGTCTATCCCGACTGTAATTTGCTCGAAGCCCATTTCTTTGAGAGCTTCGACCAGAAGCTCGCGGCTTGCGAAAGCCTCCGACTCAAAAGCCATGTATTTACTCATAAATTGTCCTCTTTTTCGTCGCTCCAAAAAGCGAAAATAGGTAGTTCTGACTCTCGCAAGCCGCCGCTCGCATCGATTTTGCAAAACTCAAAAGCGGCTCGCGCGGGTTAAAGCTCGTAAGCACGCGCCGTGCTTGCGGGAATCAAAGCCGCTTGCGTCTCTTTCGCTCCCGCGCCTTTAATGTTATTTCTTGCCCACCGCCTGATTTCTTCGATTTTCTCGCTCATCATCTGCGCCGTCGGCGTGATGCCGTCAATCGCTTTCACGATGTCGCGCGTTTCCGCCGCTCGGTCGCCGTCAATGAATGCTTCCAGAACGCCGTCTTTGACCGCGCCTTCGATTTCCGCGCCGCTAAAGTCTTTCGACTTATCAACCAATTTGTCTAAATCAAATCGTTCGGGAAGAAGTGCGCGTTTTATGAGGTGAACTTTGAAAATCTCCAAACGGTCATCGGCTCGCGGCAAATCAACGAAATGAATGTAAGAAAATCTGCCGATGCGAAACTGTTCCGATTCAAGCTCACGCACGTCGTTGGCGGTCGCGAAAACCAGCACGTCTTTATTGTCCTGCATCCAGTTCAGCAAATAAGAAATCGTCCGCGCCGTCTCCCCGCCGTCGGTTTTGTTCGACGACTTCATTCCCGACACGGCTTTTTCAAATTCGGAAATGCCCAAGATGCCTTTAATCGTTCCGGCGATGTTCAAAGCGCGCTTGATTGACATCGCGCTTGATCCGATGACTCCGCCGCCTTCGCCCATAATCGAACCGAAATCCAAATCAAGCAGAGCGCGATTTGTGATTGATGACGCGACGCGCTTGCACAAATCCTTGCCGCAACCCGGAAGTCCGACGAGAAGAATTCCTTTACACGGCTCGACGTGCCGACTGCGCGCCTGCGGGCTGAAGGTGTGAGCGGCGCGTTCCAAAATCGCCCGCAGTTCTTTGTAGCCGCCGAGATTGTTCGCCGGTTCCGGGTGAACGTAAGTCAGCGAGCCGCTGCCGCGAATGACGTTTTTCTTTTCTTCGAGAATGACCTTTATCGAATCTTCATTGAGTCCCTGACAGCTAATCACCGCCTTGGCGATGACGTTCGAGATTTCGCCTGCGGTTAGTCCCAGAAGGGCTTGCATCAGCGCGGTTTCTGTCTCGGCGGTTAAATTAATGTTCAGCCCGTTCCCTTTGAGCCGTTCGAGCTGCATTTCGATTGATTCTTCAATCTCCGTTTCCTGCGGCAGTTCGAGTTCGATCTGCGTAACTTCTTTTTCGAGCGTCTTTAAATCCGGGAAGCTCGGTCCGACGAAAAGAATAGTGGTCTTAGTCGCCTTCAGCTTCCAGGCGATTTCGCGCAGACGACGAACCAAAACCGCATCTTCCTGTCCATACGGCGTGATATACGGTGCATAATCGCAGAGCAAAAATATCCCGCTCTTTTGCTCGCCGATCCAACTTAAAACGCTTTCCGGGTCGTCCGTGTCGCCGACGGCTTGCGGGTGCTGCAAAACGCCTTCCTGCGGGTCAACGATTTTTTGCAACCCGTTCGGGCGACTCCAGTAAAAGAGCGGTTTTTCTTTGTGCTTTTCTTTGAAAACCAAATCTTTGAGGCACTCGCGCACGCGGTCTTCCTCGTAAGTGTTGATAGCGACGAGCGGATAACGCGCCCGGATCAACACGTCGAGTTCGTTTAGAAATTTTTCGATGCTTTTTTGACTTAAATTTTCTGACATTTTTTAAACGATGGTGTGATTTATGAAACGATTGTTCACAACTCGTCTCCTCGTGATTATTTGAATTTTAACTAATTTCATCTTCTGCCAGCCGCTTCTTTTTCGCTTTGACAGGCAAGCGTTCAGCTGAAAATTAAATTGACTTTTTATTACATTGGTGTAATATAAATTATGCCTTGCGAAGTGGAATATACGGATGAATTTGAAGACTGGTGGAACACGCTTGACGAAAGCGAGCAGGCAACCGTTGACGCATATGTAAAGATGCTGGAAGAATTCGGAGTCGCGTTAGGTTTTCCGTATTCGTCCGACATAAAAGGTTCAAAGAACTCGCAAATGCGGGAACTCAGAACGCAGCACCGGGGCAGACCATACAGAGTCTTATATGCCTTTGACCCGCGAAGAATGGCAATTTTGCTCGTTGGCGGCGACAAAACCGGTAATAACCGCTGGTATGAAGAATTCGTTCCAATCGCCGATGCGTTATATGAAAAGCATTTGGAAACATTAGAGAAGGAGAAATCAAAAAATGGCTAAATCGTTCAAGAACTTGAGAGCTAAAATGTCACCCGCGTCCATTGCCCTTTCCGACAAAATTTCCCAAGACCTGCGGCAGGAAATTATGTTGACCGAACTGCGTCACGTTCTGGACATCAGCCAGGAAGAACTGGGCGAGCTGCTCAATAAAAAACAGGCTGCCATTTCCCGCCTTGAGAGACGCTCCGATATGCACGTTTCTACCCTGCGAGCATTCGTCAAAGCCCTCGGCGGAAAATTGGAAATCATCGCCCGCTTCCCTGATGCTTCCTACCACATCAAACAGTTCGAGCAGGACGAAACCACGACGGCGGACGAGCCGGCGTTAGCTTGATTGATTCAGCCGGACGCTTTCAGACCTGCTCACGTCTAATCAATCGTATAACGGACGGTTACAATTAATCTTTTTAACCGTTCGTCATTATCTCATTTGTCAAACCCCTTAAATCTCCAACGAATCAAATTGCTCTTGATTGAGTATTCCGCTTTGTTTCGGCTGCTGGCGAGGCTTCACTCTTTTTTCGGAGGGAAATTCTATGACGTTCTCTTTGAGCGGCGTTATTGCGGCGGTGCGGACAGGCGTTGCCGGATTCGTCTGATTCGGGCCGCCGCTTTCGATTTGCGCGCCGCTGTAACCGTATTCTCGGGTTAACTGGCTGTAGTTCGAGCCGAATGTTTCGTCTGTGTATGGAGTTTCGCGGTGATTGCGCTTAGCGAAAACTTTTTGCCGCATTTTGCCTTCAGCGATGTAACGCGACTCCCTCGTGCAAAGCACGTCGCGCACGAGATTCGTCCCGCGCCTGCCGCGCTCGGCGATGCAGCGGAAAGTGCCGTCGTCATCATCAA
>CAXSHW010000015.1:0-31264 GCA_964237245.1 uncultured Pyrinomonadaceae bacterium | reverse complement strand
GACGAAGACGTTGAAAAGTTTGTCGCTGTTGCGGCGCGAATTGTAATAACTTAGAAATTCGGCGCGAACAATTCGGGGCATAAATTAAAGTTTTATATATTCCAGCGTTTCTTTCGTGTTGTGGTCGGTGATACTCTGTAAGCGAAAAAGAGGTGTCAACAATTTTTTATGCCATACGTCAATGTTCGCATTACAAAGGACGGCGTAACTGCCGAACAAAAAGCGCAGATCGTCGCGGAGATAACGCAAATGCTGGAGCGCGTCTTAGGCAAGCGACCCGAACATACGCACATCGTCATTGACGAAGTTGAGCTTGAAAATTGGGGCTTCGCCGGAATGCTCACGACCGAATACCGCAAACAGCAAAAATGATTGCCGCTTAAATCTGCATTTTGACAACCATCATTTCGGGTTTAAATTTCCAGCGCGGAAAGTCGGTCTTCGTCGAGCAGGCGTTTCGATTGCAGGCTCGTCGCCCGCAGCACGTCATTGAGCGCGGACTGCATTTCAACGCGCGAGCGCACTTTGGCTTCCGCGCCCGCCGCCGTTTGCAGTCTCTCAAGAACTTCTTCAAGCGAAGTGTCGCCGGTGAAATTCATCAGGCGATACCACTCGCACATCTGCCTGGCTCGTTTCGCCAATGCGCCCGGCACGAAATCAGCCGTGTGCATTTTCTCCGCCATTTCTTTTGCCGCCTCGTAAATTTTCGCGGTAATTTGATCCAAACCTTCCTTGATTGGCGAAACCGCTTCTGATGCGGCTTCCTTGGCGGCTTCGATTTTCATTTGCCGGATGCGCTCTTTAACTTCGCGCTCGCGCTTTTGCTCAAGCTCGAAATCGTTGATTTTTAACTGCTCGATTCGCGCTTTTGTGTTGAGTTCTAAACGCACTTGCTGATGTTCGGCTTCGATTTTGGCGGTTTCGAGACTCAATTCCCGCGCTTTTTGCTGTTCGGCGATCATCTCTGAACCTAGGACGATTACCTTCGGCTTCATCGAAATCGTCAAACCGTCCCGAATCATCTCGCGCGTCGGAATCATACCGAGCGCGTGGGCGACGACATTGGCGATAAATTCCTCGCGGTTGATGGGAATTTCCAGGGTCGCGTCGAGCCGCTTGGCGGAATCATCGGCAAGCTCGGCGAAACTTTTTCTTAAAGTCAGTAAAATATCGTCGTATTTCGCCAGAACTTCTGCTTTCGCGGCGGATAATGTTTCGCAGGCTTTTCGGTATTCCTGCTCGAAATTTTCAAAGGCGTTCCACGGAATCCACTTGTATTCGCTCGTTCCCCAAACGCTTTCGCACAGGGTAAAGCGAAAACTGTATTTGTTGAGCGCGTTGTGCGCCTGGCTCGCGGCGCGCATCAACTTTCGGCGATAAACGTCGGGCAGTAACCCGGCGCGGGGCGGAGAAAGGCGCACCGCGCCGGCGGCGGGTAGCTCGACCCCGAGCGATTTCCATTCGATCTGGCGTTCGAGAGTGCTAAAACCCCGGCAGTCGATGTTGAGAAAAATGCCTTCGGTTTCAAGCGCCGACAAATCGAACGGCAGCGTTTCGACCTCGCTGGCGCTGATGCCGAGGTTCACCGCCGCGTCTTCTTTTTTCGATCCGAGACGGCTCAAAATACTGCTCACTGACGCCGTGTTCGTTTGCGGTCCAATCGGCGACGAAACATTTTCGATTGGTTTTTCCTCGTTCATAATCGAATTTTTGGCAAAAAAGTTGTTCAGAAACGCCGAAGCCTTCGGCGTTTGACCGATTGATGTATTCACCGGAGATTCCTGATTCGTGTTCATAAAATTTTTGTTGAGTCGAACTGCTAACGCTGTACTGCTAACCGCTCTTTTTCCTGCCAAACTAACCTCCGCGCTCCTGCTTCCAACGATTGATGCAGCGGCTGAAACTCTCTTGTTTGAAATAAAGATCGCGCTCGACGGTTAAATTCTGAATATTGATTTCTTCGAGCTGCTTCAAGGTGAAATAGCCCCACTCCTTGTCCGAACCGATGACGTAACCGTAGAAAAGATAGTCGTCGCCATTCGGCTCGCCTTCGGTGACAAACCACGTCCAACGTCCGGCGGGGAAAAAGAATTTGAGATAAACAATCGGGTCTTCGGTTTTTTCCTGCGCGTAGAGTTTTGGCAATTCTTCTCGTAGTTCGGTCGGCAGCAGTTCCATCATAATTTTTGAAATCTTTCCGGTTTTATCAAAACAAGCTCGGCTGTTCGGAAGCCATGTCCTGCACCCTTCCGGTAACTTTCTGGAAAATCTGTTGCGCTAAGGACGATTTCCCATTCTCGGCAATTGGTTTTGAGTTGATAGGCGAATTAACTTTTGGCTGATTCAGACGGCGTAGGCGTTTCGCTTCGTCTTGTTCAGCGATGTTGCGTGTTGTTTCCTCGCGGTAAATAAAGCAAGTCTGAACCGCTAATTTCGCTTTCAGCCAAACTTTCAATTTCCCGTGTCTAGCGATGACCGCTTCCGGCTCGTAGGTTATCTGCTCAATTTCGTCGGCTAGCTCGCCGCACATCTCGCGCACGCGCTCGTTCGTCGTCGAAAGATTGATCCACTCCGGCATCCGACGGGCGAAGTCAACTAAGTAGAAAACGGAAGCGCAAAGGGCGTCCTTGTGTCTCGAATGCAAATCCGGGTCATATTCTCTCCCGGCGCGAAATACTTCTTCGTCGAATTTGACCACGCTCCAACCTTTAGGCGGCAGCGGCGTTTTTTTAATCAACGCTTCGGTGAGAATTCGGTAAATCTCAACCCGCGCGAACAGTTTGTTTTCTGATTCCACTTGATTTACAGCCCGCCCGTTTAGATTTCCGCTTGTTACCTTCCGCTTGTTTCAGAGCTTCGGCGACCGCTTCGGGCGTGCAATAACTCGACCGGCTGGTTCCCGATTCGAGGTCAAAATAAGTGGCAAATCGCCGCAGTGAGTTGTTCAACAAAAGCTCGGTCAGCATCTCGCCGATTTCGACCGCAACGCGCTGGTTGATATTAAGGCTCTGCTCGCCGAGACGAATTAATTCGGGACAAGAAAGGCGTTCGGCTTCCCTTCTCTGCACGGGGAGTTTTTGCTTTTCGAGCAGTTCGGGATGAACAACCGACGGCGCCGGCAACGAGCGGCAAATACTGGGAGTCGAAAAATGTTTTTCGGAGGCGACTTTCCCCGTCGCCGAACCAATCAGAACCTGACCGGAAGATTTGCCGTTCCCGCCGTCAATCCACCAGGCATCGGGCGCGTCCGAGTTATATCTTTCGGATTCGCGCAGAACGCGGTGCATTTCGCGCCTGGCGAGATGGTTGTCGACGCAGCCGACGAGAATGCGAAGTTGCTGGTGTCCGCCGCGATCCTTTTTGAAATGTTCTTCCGCATCGAACGATTCGTTGACGTGCGCGACTTCCAAGCCCCAAGCGAGAGTCAAACGCTCGGCGAGCGTCTGGGCTTTGAATCTGCCGATTTCAGCGGCGCAGAAATTACTGCGCGGGATGTTGTTGCGCTCCACGCGGTCCGGGTCAATGATGACGAGTTCCGACGGTTTTCCGCGCGAATTGAGTTCATAAGCGAGCCGGGCGACCGCATGTGCCGCGAAAGAACCCGTGCCTCCCGCGCCGACCAGATAGAACTTGACGCTTCCGTGCTGCTTCGGCAGAACCCGCGCCGCGCGAACAAAACTTGTATCAATCATCACGATAATTTCCGAGTGGTTTGCTCCAGCACGTTTAAGTCAACGATTTCGGCTGGCATTTCCGAAACGTAATCGGCGGGAATCTGCACGAAGTATTCATAAACGCCGCAGCGAAAACGGATTTTCGGCATCGTGGTGTGAACGTCGGTCAGAATTCCGAAAAGGCGGAATTTGCCGGTTTCGTCAGCGTCGTCCGCCCGGCTGAAATGAACCGCGCCGAGCGGATGCGTGTGCAATTCGATGCACGCATCGCCGTATTCCTTCAAAGTGTCGTCTGCTGTCGCCGCCGCCCAGCTTCGTTCGCGGCTGACCTTAAACCACTTCCATTCGCCGTCAGGTTCAGACCAGAAAACGATAAAAACATCTTCCTTGAAATCGTTCGGCGCGCTCGCGCGTCGTGCCGTGTCTAAAAGTTCCTGCCAAAGCCGCGCGGGAATTTGCGGCTTGTGCCAGACGATTCCGCTCACAGCGACGGGCAGGTTTTTTATGGACAGGCGGCAGAGCGGCAAACAAACGGAAAATTCACGCCGCTTGGCGCGAATGAAAAGACCGTTTCCGGCAAGCAGATATTCAAATTTAATCGCCGTGATGCTTTCCGTTTCGACGGACGCGATTTTATGCTCGACGAAATTTCCTTTCGTTAGGCTGAAAAGGTTTTGCATAGATTTTTTGGTTTCCGCCTTGAAATTTAATAACGACGATAAGGATTTTTCTCGACGATTCGCGCCCAAAGCTGTCCGACGGTCGTGTCGGTTTCGAGCAGCTCCGACGCTGGAAAAGTCTTTTTGTCGGTTTGCGCCAAAGCGAGAAGAAGCCGCCGCACGTCTTTCGGCTCGGAACAGCATTTATTGTTGGCTTGATCGCCGTTGAACGGCGTGCTGAAAATCAACTTCCAGACCGATTCGATTTTGTCAGCCCGAACTTCCGGGACTTCGTTTCCGCCGAAACAAATTTTCCCGTTCCAGTCGCCGCCGAGATTCGGCAGCGGCGCGAACGCGAGTAGCGTTTTTTCGGTTACTTGTCGAGATTTCGCTGCCCACAGGTAGAACTCGCTCTTGCAGCCGAATAAAATCAGCGTCGGCAGCGGAAGCGTGATTTCCTGCGTTTCGTGATTTTGCGTTTGGACGAAAATCGTGCGTCTTCCGGCAGGCTCGTATGACAAAAAGTAATTGCCTTCCGGTTCCTCGCGGTAACGCAAAATCCGGCGCGTGGCGAGCCAGCCCGTATCGGTTTCATAATCCCGGAAAGCGCGGGCGATTTGTTCGCTAGATAAGGCTTTCGTGATTTCGCGCCCGTTTTCGTTTCGTTTGAAAAGATATTGTCCGGGCAGAAAATACAAAGCACCCATCGCGTCCGGCGGCGCGGTCAGTTGCGATTTCATATTGCTAAATGGTCGTTGCGATGAACTGCCCGCCGCTTATTGTTTTTCCGTCAGCTTCGCGTCGTTCCAGAGCGAAATTAAATCGAGTAGCACGCCGCGCGGGTCTTCGGCAAAAAGCTCATCAACTTGCGCGGTCTGATCGAGCAGCGCGGTCGCCTCGCGGTAACTTTCGGCGAGAATAATGATGGTGTCTTCAGTCCAGTCGAAGCAGTTGTAATCGCGGCAGTTCACCGTGTCGAGCCACACATTTCCGGTCGAATGGTCAACGATTTCAAAAAGGTTGCGGTAGATTTCGACTTTGCCGCTTTCCTTCAAATGCCAGAGATTTTCGTGCGGCGACTCGTCAATTTCGGGAAATTCTTCTTTTTTGATTTGGTAATTATTCTCGAAAAACTCCCAAATCTCCTCGTCACGAAATAGAAAAAGCAATCCGAGGGCGTAGCTCACGCGCAAATTTTCGTATTCTATGTCCTCGCAGCAGAGGTCAATGTTCAGCGAGAAAATGTAAAAATGCTCGAACTCCATATCGGGATCGTCCCAGCCCGCAAAAAGCGGAAACATTTTTTCGTTGACGAGTTGGAAAAACTCGTTCAATCTTTCGCTGTAATTGTGGTAATAGCCGCGCTTGAAAAAACTCGCCTTTGAATTCTTCCATTCTTCGGGAAAAAACTTCCTGAAAAATTGAAACTTCTTTTGCTCGGAAACGATTTTCTCAATCGTCTCGCACGCCGCAAGCGCGTTGGCGTTGACCGATTTGAAGGCGAGATACTCGATTGCCTGATGAAGCCGCTCGCCTAAAGCCATTCGGCGGGCATTCCAATCAATGCCGCCAATGCCGCGCTTTTTCCTGAGTGGCAATGCCATAAAAATTAGAAACCTGCAGGAATATGCCCGCTCGGTTGCGGCGGCGTTTTGACGATTTTTGAGAAATGCTTTTCGACTTTTTCGATTTCATCGCGTGCGAGGAGCAAAGTTTCTTCCGCCTGTTCGATGTCCGCGTAATCCATCCCGCCGGTGATGTCCTTTCGCATTAATTCTTCGGCTAGAATAATCGCGGGATTCACTTGCTCGCCCGCTTCGCAAAGCATCTCGAACGGGCTTTGCCTGGCGGATTGCGCGTCGTCAGCCTTTGGCTTGCGCTTTTTTGACGATTGAAACGTGGAGTTTTCCTTCTTTGACATCGCGCGTGATGTTGGCATTTTCCAAACTTGAAAAATGCGGCTGAAGAACGGTTTTGAGCATTTTGTCGTCCTGCGCCAAAACCGCCTCCAATTCAAATTCCTGACCTTCGATTTTGATGACCGCCATCTGTTCGGTCACGACAGCCTGGTTGTTTTCGCTCTCGGCGTTTGCCGGAGTTTGTCCCATTGCGTTTTGTTCCATAGCTTTTACTTTTCTCCCGTTTTAGGTTTTAGCTAAAAATTAGGGCAAGCCCGCTTCCAATTCGCTTTGGAATTGGTGGCGGATACGCCCGTTCGAGTCCTGCCTTGAATTCGGCTAACTCGTTGTATAAAATAAAGATGTGAAAAGTTACAAGTTCAAAATAAAGACTTCTAAATCTGTTGAAAGTAAATTTGAGCAGACCTTGAATCTTTGCAGAGAACTCTATAACTCCGCGCTTCAAGAACGCCGCGATGCCTGGAAACTTAGCCGGATTTCGATTAACTACCACATTCAACGCGCTCAATTGCCTGACATCAAAAAAAATCGTCCTGAAATTGAAGAAATTTATTCGCAAATTCTGCAAGACGTTTTGCGCCGTGTTTCTAAAACATTTGACGCTTATTTTCGCCGAATTTCTCTTGGTGAAAAAGCCGGTTATCCGAGATTTAAGGGAAAGAATTTTTTCGATTCCTTCACTTACGTTCAAAGCGGATTCAAAATCATCGGCAATAAACTCACACTTTCTAAAATCGGAAGTATGCGAGTTCACTTGAGCCGCGAAATTGTCGGACGCGTCAAAACCTGCACAATTAAACGAGAAGCTTCGGGTTGGTTTGTTATCTTCGCAGTTGAAGATGAACCTGTCCGGCTGCCGCATTCCGATATAGCCATCGGAATTGATGTTGGAATCGAAAATTACGCCACTTACACGGAAGGCGAGCCAACTCCGAATCCGCGATTTTTTGAATCCCTGCAAAACAAATTGCGAGTAGCGCAAAGAACAGTTTCGCGCCGCAAGAAAGGTTCGCAGCGCCGACGCAAAGCCGTTCTTAAACTTCGCAAAATTCATCAAAAAATAAAAGATTGTCGCAGCGACTTTCAACATAAACTTTCGACGCGCATTGTCAACAACTATGGCGCGATTGCTGTTGAAGATTTGAACATTAAAAGAATGTCTCGCGGCATTCTTTCCAAACAGATTCTTGATGCGTCGTGGTCGTCTTTCCTGTATAAAATCGAATACAAAGCTGAAAATGCTGGTCGAGATTTTTGGCGGGTTGACCCGAACGGAACGAGCCAAACCTGCACTTGCGGCGAAACGGTTAAAAAGAAATTGTCCGTTCGCTGGCATCATTGTCCGAGTTGCGGTTTGTCTGCTCATCGTGATTCTGTTTCTGCTCAAGTAATTCTAAATCGGGCTGGTCTTAATCCGTCAGGAGTCAACGTAAATCGTTTGGATTATGCGTTTCCTGAGAATCCACTTCCAAATCTTTGATTTGGTGGTGGAGTGTCAACCGAACAGACTTCCCTGCTGACCGGTGTCGCGTTGTGGCGGAACACTCGCGGGTATCGTTATTTGCGGCGACTTCTTAACCTCGGTCGGCGAGACTTTCGCCGTATCATCTTTCGCGGTTGTTATGGTCGCGGCTGGCGCAGCCGATTTTGTTTCGGTCGCCGCCGATTTTACTTGTTTTTTCGGCGCGTTCTTTTCCTTTTTCAACTTGTCCATCACCTTCGCGGGCATATCGCTCTGGTATCTGGACAAAACCTTTTGCAGTTCAGGCATTAGCGCAGCGGGCAAATCGCTTCCCGAAAGTTCGATCATCGAAATTTGCGGAGCGAAATCGTGTGTCCTGACGCTCAAAACTGCTCTTCTGCTCGTCGAATTTTCATTCGTCGGAAAAAGTTGAATCGTCGCCGTCACCGTGCATTTATCGAATTGATACGGCTCTTTATCGGGAAGACGAACCGAGTTGCTCGCAACCGTTTTTGGTATTGATTCATCGTCCGCATTCTCAGTTTCGACTTCTTCAGTCTCGGTTTCGATAAATTCATTACCCGCGGGTGAATTTGATGAAGGCTGTTCCGCTAAAGCAAATCTCAAATCTTCCTCGTCAGCGACGCGATTTTCTTCAACTTCATTTTCCTGCTGGGAAACTTCGTTTTGGGCGACGAGCGTTTGAGGCGCATTGTTCTCAATCGAAAACTGTTCCTGAGATTCATCATTTGCACCGTTTATGTCCGTCGAAACGATGCCCAAAAATTCATCTTTCGGAGATTCGGTTTCTGCTTTTGGAAATTCGGTTTCTGCGACGCTTTCCGCCACAATTTCCTGAGAAATATTTTCCGAAATTTCAACCGGCGATTGCGTCACCGCCGCGCCGCCGCGAAGTTCCCGCAGTCTTTCTAAGAAGGCGCCTGTGAAAACCGTCTTAATCCGCGCCTCCTCGTGTTCGCGGCTCATATACTCCGCGCTTTGCCAAATCTCATCAGCGAATTTTCTATTGTTTTCCTCTTCGTTGTTAAAACCGTCCGCGCCGCTGGCGGCGACGGCAATTTCTTTGGCAGTGAAAATAAGGCGCTCGATTTTTTCCTGATTATCGAGATTGATAAATGAACCGCTGGTTAAAACTTGCATTTGTTTTATTCTCTCCACTGAATTTGCCCGCCGCTAATTTTTTCTTCGCCGTAAATTTGAACAATTTTTTCTAAACACCGAGGTGCGACAGTTTGGCAATATGACTCCATTTAGTCGCCGTTTTCCTAACAATCCATAAAACATTTGAAAAGCTCGTTAAGTTCAAATGTAAACAAAAAGAAAAGCCGTGAGCGATAGAACTTTCGGCTTTCACTTTCATTTTCAGAAAATGTTTACAGGTAGGATATTAGAATTCACAGGGCGTCCAAAAACCCATTAAATTTTAGACTGCGCAATCACCGTATTTATTGACTCTTGAAATTCATTTATGGACCGACCGAAAAAGTAGTTTTTGGACGGCAAGATTTGTAGTGATTTCTAATTTGATATATCAAACAGTGATACTTTTCGAGGACAGAATAGCAATTCCGAACTTCGGCGGAAAACTCATTTACGCCAAATATTTAACAAATTCATTTCTAACATGAATTTTATTTCGTTTTACTGCAGCAGACCGACGCGGCGCATTAAATCGGCAAAGCGCGGGTCTGAGCGAATGTCGTCGAACTCGGGCGAGACTTTCAGCCAAACCAATGTTCCGTTCCGCTTCTGATATGCCTTTTCCAAAAATGCAAAGGCTTTGTCTCGTTCGCCAAGCCGCAAGTAGCACGTCGCCATAAACACATCATCATACACATCGCCGGGACTTCCATCCTCGACCGTAAATTCTAACCACTTCTGCCAGTAGCCATTTGCGCCCAATTTTTTGAAGGCATTTTCAAGCGTTGCCATTCTCGCCGACAACACTGCCATTCTTGCCTCCGTTATCTGCGAACTGTTTCTTTGAAGAGTATAAAATTTATCATATTCCGTGATTGAGTCTTCATACATTTCTTTTTTCTGATAGACGAATGCTAGGAACCAATATGTCCGTTCATAGTTCGGGTTTATTTCTTTCACTCTTTGAAGATGATCTGCGGCGCGGTCATACTGATGAGCATAATAGTAGTTGAACCCTTCATCCGTTTTTATGGCGAGCGAGAGCGGATCAAGTTCCAAAGCCCGTTTGTATTCCGCAAAACTCTCATCGAATCGCCCTTCCATTGCCAGAAACTCGGCATACCATTGATGCGCCGTCGCGTAATTCGGACTTAACTCGATGGCGCGTTTGTATTCTCTATCGGCATTTGCCCAGTCCCAGTCATAGTAGCAACTGTTAATCGCCAGCACAGCATAGGCTTCGCCGAGCTGCGAATCGATTTCCAATGCCTTTTGCGCTTCGGCGTTCGCCATTGCAGCCAGTTCGTCCCGCGTAAAAATATTCTTAAAATTTCCCAACAAATAACAATTGGCTAATCCGACGTAAGCCAGCGCGTATGTCGGGTCTTTTTCAATCGCCTGGTTGAAGAATTCCGCGGCTTTCTCATAATCTATAACCGTCCGCTTGTTCCAGTAATATTGACCCTTTAAATAAAATTGGTATGCTTCAGGACTGTCAGTCTCTTGCTTTCCAAATCGCCGCTGCTCTTCTCCCGTCAGCCTCGAGCGCAATGTTTCGGAAATATCCCGCGAGATTTCATGCTGCAAGGCGAATGCGTCAGTTACCTTTTGATTGAATTGTCGTCCCCAAATTTGTTTGTTGTCCCGCAAATCCGTCAATTCCGCGTTGATGATTAAATCGTCGCCGCGCTGAATGAATCTGCCGGTTAAAACCGCGCGGACATTCAACTCGCGCCCGATTGTCGCCGAATCCGTCGCTTTGCCTTTGTATTGAAAGACGGAGTTGCGGCTGATGACGCGCAAATTTGGCAGTTCGGTCAAACTATTGATGACGCTTTCAGTCAAACCGTCGGAAAGATATTCGGTGTCGGGGTTCTGATTTTCAAACGGCAGGACGGCTATGGATTCGATTTGACTCGTCTTTTGCCAAGGTGCGACGACTTGGGTAAAGCCGGGATAATAGATGTCGAGAGCGCACAATAAAAACACTAAACTGCCCGCGACGATTATGAGAGAAATTTTCCTGTTTTTAGAGTGTTTTAGGCGTTTTTCGGTTTCGGTTAAAGAAGGTTCATCGTTTTTCTTGATTTGAACGATCGGCGGCGCCTCGTTGACAACTTTCACTTCGCCGATGAAACGATAGCCTTTTCGCGGCAAATTCTCGATAAATTTCGGCTGTTTGGAGTCATCACCCAAAATTTTGCGAAGCGTCGTCATCGTCACCGTCAGGCTGTTATCTTCGACAAAAGTATCCGCCCAAACCGTATCGAAGAATTCCTGCTTGCTGATAATCTGCCCTGCGCGCTCAACGAGCAGCCGCAAAACCTGAAAAGTGCGGCGGTTAATGCGCAGCTTTTCGCCTTTTTGATGAAGCGTTTCTTCGACAACATCAATCTGAAAATCATCAAATTGATAAATTCGAGGGGTTTCCTTCTTTTGAGAAGATTCTTCTATGTCCTTTAGTTGAGGCATTTATATAAGCAATAGAGAAATTTAGCCAAAATTTAGCCGTTTTTTAATGACTTTTATTTCGGTTCTTATTATTGTCGGAAACGAATAAAAATCAAATTTAAGATGTGGATTTCAAGCCTTACCCGACCGTTTTTAATAATCCGCTGAATAAAAAGATCAAATTTAACTCGTGTGTAATGATGCGGTGAATCTCACCATTACTGTTTGAAGAAATAACTTCCGAGAAAAATTAAAAATTAGGAGAATATTATGAGTGCGACGATGACTGCAGAGGCGATTGATTGGTTATTGTGGACTGAAAAGGCGATGAAGGTCAGCGGCTCGTTTGAAGGAAACGGCGAAGATTGGGGAAATCCGGTCGGCAATTTTGACGGAGCATATTTAACGTGTGGATTACTTGGTTTTACCTGGAAATGGAACAATCAGCCGCCGATGATTTTGGAGTTTGTCGAGAGAAAAGGCGAAGCTGAACTGATGGCGTTAATGCCCCAATGCGGCGCGTCATATCTTGACGCTGCTAGAAAGGGTGAAATTGATGGCGCGTCTACGGTCTCGGCGTGGAGCGTCGGCGAACACGTTGACGAGCCTTACAAATCGGAACTTGCTAAATTGTGGTCAAGCCCGGAAATGAAGAAAATTCAAACAGAAACGGCTCGCACAATGTTCGGGCAGTTTGCGAAAAGGAAAACGCTTGAAGGGCAAAGATATTACGGTCTTGCCGAACCGCGTTTTTCGCACTTCGCGTATTGGTTTGACCAAGCGGTTTTGAATGGAACAGGCAAAACACCAACTTTTGAAGCGGCGGAAACCGTTGATGTCGAAACGGTTTTTGATTGGATGAGTAGTGAAACCGGATGGACGCAAAAGAGTTTTAATAAGAATCGGGATTATTGGCGCGGAATCATCGGTTCAGCTGACGATGTTCAGCGGAAAATGTGGATTCTGGCGTATCTGCGTTCGTCAGTAGCAAGTGAGAAAGGCGACACCGTGACGATGTGCCGACGCGGAAGTCTGGCACTCGGCAGCGGTTGGATCAACGACACGCTGCGGACGTTTGATTTTACAAATTCCATTAAAGGCAACAGCCTTATTTTTCTCGAACTCGCGCAAGAGGTCAACCAGGGCATTCCGGCAAAACGGCTTGTCGAATACAAACTTAAATCAAGTCCGCAAGGTGATCCGCGCTATTGGGCGACAGTTGATTTCAATCAGCCTTCGACGAACAAGCGGTTTTATCTTTTTGATACGAGAGAAAAGAAAGTCACCAGTTACTTCGTCGCGCACGGACGAGGTTCAGAGGGAGCAAAGGACGACGGTTTGGCTGATATTTTTTCAAACGTGCCTAATTCTAACGCTTCGTCTTTGGGGATTTACGAATGTCTCGAAGCTTACACCGGAAAACACGGAAAGTCTCTGCGTCTTGAAGGCTTAGAAGCTACAAACTCAAATGCCTTTGACCGGGCAGTCGTTCTGCACGGAGCAGATTACGTGTCGGATGCCTTTATCGCCAAATACGGTCGCATTGGTCGTTCGGAAGGATGTTTTGCGGTTGAAATGCCGGTCAAAGATGCTTTGATAGACGAACTCAAAGACGGCTCGTTTATTATCGCGTGGCAAAACTCGAATTGACATTCTTTCGAGCTGAAGCGCACCAGCATTTTCGCTCAAGCAAATCAAATTTGCATTGCAGCCGAAATTACCCGCTGTGATTTCGGCTGCAATGCAGTTGTCAAAGCCAACAAAAACCAGAATAAAACTATGAAAAAAGTTGCCTTTCTTGTCGCAATACTCGTCGCGCTGACATCAATTACCGTTACATCTTTCGGGCAAAAACGCCCTGTAAGGAAAACAACCGCGCCTGTTTCAAAGCCGAAGGTTACAGAAACGCCGACAGAAGTTGAACCTGCGCCCGTGAAAAAAGCCATTGTTGAGGCTTCTCCCGCGCAGGGCTTTTTTAATCAAGGTTTGAAATGCGAAGCTAAAGATTATGACTGCCAAATATCCAATTACACAAAGGCAATCAATTTGAACTTGACTACAAAAGAAGTGTTCAAAAATCGCGGCAATGCTTATCTGCAAAGAAAAGATTTTGACAAAGCGATTGCCGATTTTACCAAACTGATTGAATTGGATTTGAATGACGCAAGCGGTTATAAAAATCGCGGTAGAATTTATCTTGAAAACTCAAATTCTCCGCAAGCTATTAATACCGCGATAAGAGATTTTACGAGCGCGATTGATTTAGAGCCGAAAGACGTTGAGGCGTATAAATTACGAAGTTCGGCTTATATGAAGCTACGCGATTATGATAAAGCGAAAGCCGATATGGACAAAATCATCGCAATCGAGCCAAACAATGTTGATGTCGTAATTATTCAAGGAGAAATGTTTTTAGCCGATAAACAATATGAAAAAGCAACTGAATTTCTGACTAAAGCAATAGCGGCAAAACCAACGAACAAACTTTATCTTGATAGAGCAAACGCCTACTCCGCCCAGAAAAAGTACGACCTTGCCGTTTCAGATTTCAGCAAAGTTATCGAACTCGATCCGAAAAATGCCGACGCTTACAACGCACGCGGCAATGCTTATTTGCAGTCGGACAAAACCGACTTGGCAATACAGGACATTAACAAAGCTATTGGAATTGACCCGACAAAAACAGGTTCTTTGATTGATTTAGCCAAATTGTTTGAGAAACAAACGAAGTATGACGATGCGATAAAAATTTACGACTCGATTCTCGCGTCCGCTCCAAAAGATGACGCTTCACAATATCTTTACAATCGGGGATGGCTTTATGTTCTAAAACAGGATGGAAATTCGGCGGTTGCCGACGCGACAAAATCGCTTGAAATAAATCCCAAAAATGCTAAGGCTCTTGAACTCAGGTGTATGGCGTTTTTCCTATTGAAAGACTACCAATCTTCAATGGAGGATTGTTCGGATGCAATTGATTTAGACTCAACCCTTGATAATGCATACTCATACCGCGGATTTGCCGCCTTCTATATTACGGGGAAGTTAGAAGGTCAGGCGCAAACTGATATAGACAAGGGATACTCGAACTCTATCGCAAACGCCAATAAGATACTGGCTCAGAAACCCGATGATTTTGACGCTCTTGTTAAGCGGGCAGGCAGCAATATGGGAGTTAAAAACTACGCGGCAGCCATTCAGGACTCTAAGAAGCTGATTGATCTAAACCCGCAGTATGAACAAGCATATAGCTTGCTTACCACCTGCAACAGTATGATGAATGGATTCACTGAAGCAACATTAGCGGCGAATGCTAATTTCCAAGTTCAGACATATACGCAAGGAATTTCAGCAAACCCGGATTCGGTTACGCTTTATTACCTACGCGGAGGTACATACCAGCTTAAAGATGATCGCAGTGCCGTCAACGATTTTAATAAGGCAATTCTGAACTATACAAAAAAGGCAAAACCTACCGAGACCGAGAAGATTTACGCCCAAGGGGCAATTTCTTCAGGAGCGGATGCTTATTACCGACTTAAAGATAATACTAACGCTCTTGCAATAATTAACAAGTGTGATGAACTTTTTCCTGATAACACGTCTTGCCTGACGAATAAAGGTAATTTCTACCTTGATAATCTGAAAGACTACCAAAAAGCTGTTGATGCGTATAACAAAGCTATCGACTTATTTTTACTTAAAAAATCTTCTGAGATCAATTTCCCCGCGCCAAATGTATTTTACGCACTTGCAAAGGCGTATTTTGGTCTCAATGATAAAGGTAATGCAATTGCAACCATCAATAAAGGCTTATCCTTATTTCCAAACGATAAAAATATGTGGGATTATGCCGCAATGTTCTATAAATATGAAATTAAGGACATCGGCAAGGCGACAGAACACTATAATAAAGCAGCCCAATTGGGAAGCGAGTCTGCGAAACGAAGTCTAGGTAATATTGCAGATGAAAAACAAAGGAAAAAGGAACGAAGAAATGCTGCCATTCTAGCAGTTATGGGAGCTGTAAACCAAAGTCTCGAAACATATAACAGCTCCCGACAGAAACCAGCAACTTCACAAATTCCTCAGCCAGATACTTCTTCACGTCCGCAAACTACTCAGAGTGGCGAACTTTCAAACGGTGGCACCGTTTCGGCACAACAAAACTGGGGAGCATGGTCAACCAGCAGTTGCAATAGCAGCATACAATTCAGCGTAATAAATGACGGTCCGGTTCCCGGAGATAATACCCGAACATATTGGCGGATAAGGGCGCGCAGTCTTAACGGAAGGCACGCGTCTCTTGAAGTTTTCTACGGTGAAAGTCAGGCAGAGATCAATTACGCCATCGCTAATAGGAATGCAAATGCCAGAGGCGAGAGCCGGTATGTTATCGGTGAAGCCTATCTTGAGTCAGACAGAGCAAAACAAAATTTCCCGCAAGTTGATATTCGGAATAACAGCAATATCTTTGTACGGATCTTTAATATAGGGTGGATGGATTCCGGCGGAAGTATAGTGGAAAACGTCCGCTGCGGCGGACGCTGAATCGACGAGATTGATCGGGCGCGCATCGGCACGGTTGTTGGAACCGGCGTTGACAATATCGGAATTGCGAAAATTCGCAGCTGCAGCAATTTCACCAGAGTTCAAAACGGCTATCGGTGCGAAGAATAATTCAAATGAACGGAGACAAATTATGAAGAACCTGATTAGGTTACTTCCGCTTTTGATTTTACTAGCAACCGGAAATTTCACATTCGCCCAAAAATCAAAATCGCCGTCGAAAGCAATAAATTTGTTTGCCGGTTCGGTCAAGGGTGAACATTTGCCGAAGGGCTGGTCGTCGGGCGGCTGTTTAAAAGCGGCGTTTCAAAGCGGTTCGATATATTTTGAACTGAATCGGGCAGAAGACGTTTGCCGATTATTTTTTTCGGCTGATTTGCCCGACGGCAAATATACGCTGAACGCGACATACAGCATTGACGGCAACTACCCGGAAATTACTTTAAACACAAAGTCGTTTGGAAAAACCAATTTGGTCGAGTCGGTCGGCGGAAAACTCACATTCGTCATCAGCATCAGCGGTCAGGGAAAAGTCTGGGGCAATCTTTACAAAATAACTTTATCGAAATTTAAAACACCCTCAAACATTAAAGTCTCAAACAAATCGACGAATGGAGCCGCCGATTTATCAAAAAAATCTGCGAAACGCTTTGCAGTCAAGTGATTTTATGTCGTCACCTCTTTCAATCGGAGTCGTCGGAACCGGATGCGCTTTGCCGGAGGAAATAATTACGAACGCGCATATTGAAGCGTCAAACGGACTGTCCGACGAATGGATCCTTACCAGAACTGGCATTCGAGAACGCAGGCGGGCAAATAAAAATGAATCGGCTTCAACACTTGGCGCAAAAGCAGCTTTGAACGCTTTGGAAAGCGCGAATCTGAAGGCGACGGACGTTGATTTAATCGTTTGCACGACGATTTCGCCCGATACGCCGATGCCCGCGATGGCGTGTTTGATTCAAGCGTTAATCGGCGCAGGCAATGCCGTGTGTTTTGATTTAGCGGCTGCCTGTTCGGGTTTTCTTTATGGCTTGGAAGTGGCGGAAAAAATGCTTCGTTCAGGCGCATACAAAAATGCGCTTCTCATCAGCGTTGATTTGATGACGCGCTGGATAGATTATACGGACGCGGAGACCTGCGCCCTGTTTGGCGACGGCGCGGGCGCGGTAGTTTTGTCAGGCGCGGAAAACGGTAAAGGCATTGTTGGGACGAAACTTTATTCCAATGGCAATTTAGCTGATTTGGTTTATATCGGCGGAGAAGATTTCGCACAAACAGCGCCGATGGAGCTTTGCGGGGCGAAATTGAGAATGAACGGCAAACGGACATTTAAGGTTGCCGTGCAAAAGATGGCAAGCGCCGCAACAAGTCTGCTTGATTCGCTTGAAATCAAGCCGAGCGAAATTGATATTGTCGTTCCGCATCAAGGAAATCAGCGAATTTCAGACGCGGTTGCCGATTGTCTGCAAATAGAAAAGAAACGAGTTTTCAGCAATATCGAAACAGTCGGCAACACGACTTCGGCTTCGATTCCGATTGCGCTCGACGAATGTGTCAAAAGCGGCAAAATAACGACGGGAAGTTTGGTTTTGCTGACCGCGTTCGGTAGCGGCGCGACTTGGGGCGCGTCGGTCGTCAGATTTTAGAATGATTTTCTGCGGGCGAAAAGATATGTTTGACTTTGAGACAACGACGAAAACAGTAGAAATAGCGAAACCGCAAACCGTTTTAGATGCGTTTTTGCGGCACATTGATGCTGCGCCCGTAAATTTGCTGGCAGGCGCGCACGGCGAAGCGCAGACGATTACGAGAGTAGAACTTTACGGTCGCGGCTGCGCGCTGGCGCGGAAATTTCGTCTTCTCGGCTTGGATGCGGGCGACAAGGTGATGACCGTTTTGCCGACGGGCAAACCGTTTCTCGTTTCAATTTTCGGCGCGTGGTGCGCGGGCGCGGCGATTGTGCCGGTCGCGCCGCCCGCATCTAAAACCGCGACGGATTATTACCAGAGCAAACTGGCGAGTATGATTCGCACCACCGAGCCGAAAATCATCGTCGCCTGTGAAACTGTTTTGGATGTTCTTAGAAATTTACCGGAATTAATCGGCAACATTATCATTTTGCGCGACACGGAAGTTTTGTTCGATTTCGTAGGTGAACCTTACACGCCTTATATTTCTCATCCGAATGACCTTGCGCACATCCAGTTTACTTCCGGCAGCACTGATTCTCCGAAAGGCGCGGCGATTACACACGGTCAGTTAGCGGCAAACGTTGAGCAAATCGGAAGGGTTATGTTGGGCAACGAACCGATAGAGAAAATTACGGTCGGATGGTTGCCCGTTCACCACGATATGGGTTTTATCGGCAGTTTAATCGTTTCATTTTTTCACGGAATTGAGCTTAATTTGATTCCGACCGAAACTTTTATCCGCAATCCGGCAATCTGGCTGAAAACAATCTCCGACGTTCGCGCAACGCTTTCGCCCGCTCCGACTTTCGCTTATGATTTACTCGCCTCGCGCGTTTCAGAAACTCGACTTCACGGCATTGACCTTTCTTCGTGGCGTTATGCGTGGGTCGGAGCAGAACCGATTTTCCCGAAGACTCTGCAAAAATTTAACGAGCGTTTTTGCCGATATGGTTTACCTGAAACTACGCTTAAACCGTGCTATGGCTTGGCGGAAGCGACACTTGCCGTGACTTTAACACCATTCGCTGATTTTTATAAAACCGTTTGGATAAATCAGAAATCTCTGCGCGAGAAAGGATTTGCCGAAGCCGCTTCCGCTGACGCGCCGAATGCGGTTCAAGTAACTTGCTGCGGCGTTCCAATTGCCGGAACGGAAGTTCGTATTGCAGCGGAGGACAGCAGCGCAAACGGAGAACGAAATCAGGGAAAAGTTCTGGTGCGCGGCTCGTCGGTAATGAACGGTTATCTGGGCAACGTCGCATCTCCCATTGATGCGGAAGGCTGGCTTGAAACGGGCGATTTGGGTTTTGAGATAGGCGAGGAAATTTACATTACGGGACGCGCCAAAGATTTGATTATTCGCGGCGGCGTGAATATTCATCCGCAGGAAATCGAAAAAATCGCCGATTCGGTCGAAGGCGTGCGGATGGGAACAGCAACGGCGTTTTCCTGTATTCGCCACGAGCGCGGACGCGAAGAAATAGTTTTAGTGGTCGAAACGCGCCAGAAACAGGCTGATGCGCGAGCTAAGATAATCGAACAAATCGAGAATGAGGTTGCTAAACAAGGACGAATTCAAATTGACCACATCGAGTTCTTTCCAGCTGGGACAATTCCTAAAACGACCAGTGGAAAGATTCAGCGAAATTTAACCAAGCAGATGTTTTTAAACAAACAAGTTACCGAAGAAATATAGAAATGGAAACAACGACCGGCGCAACAGCGAGTAAAAATTTATCACGGACAATCACAAAAAAAAGCGGCAAAGAACTTTTTTTGGAAACGACGGTCGCGGCGATAGTTGTCATCATTCCCGCGCTCGGAGTCATCGTCGCTCCGTTCTGGATATTCCGTTACGGATTGACTGCGCTTGACGTAATATTGTTTTTCAGCTTTTACGTTTTAACAGTCATCGGCATCGCCGTCGGTTATCACCGATATTTCACACATCGCAGTTTTGAAACAAACAAGGGCTTTAAGGTATTTTTTGCGGTCGCCGGAGAGATGGCAATGCAGGGTCCGGTTGTCCGCTGGGTTGCCGACCACCGCCGTCATCATTCGTTCGCCGACGAAACGGGCGATCCACACAGTCCTTATACACCCATTAAAACTTTTTTAGGCGGATTCTGGCACGCTCACACCGGCTGGATGTTTGATGCCGAAAAAACAATCATCAGGAAATACGCGCCCGATTTGATGTGCGACCAGACGATTATCAAAATCGACAAACTTTACTTTCTCTGGTCGGCAATTTCTCTTTTTCTTCCCGCGCTCATCGGGCTGCTCGTCACGCAAAGCTGGCAGGGCGGATTTTCGGCGTTTTTGTTCGGCAGTCTGGTTCGGGTTTTCGTGATGAATCAGGTGACGTGGGCGGTCAATTCGTTCGGGCATTGTTTCGGAAACAGACCGCACGAACTAAAAGACAAAAGCACAAACGTCTGGTGGCTTTCGGTCGCCTCTTTCGGCGAAGGCTGGCACAACAATCATCACGCCTTTCCGACTTACGCCAATCACGGTCACGGCTGGCGGCAGATAGATTTAGGCTGGATGTTGATTTCAGCCGCAAACAAATTAGGACTTGTTTGGAACGTCAAAAGCGGAACGGGCAATAAGAATAAAAATGAACAATAAATCTTTTGAAGTCGTGGTTAATACGATACGCGATTTGGCGCGCGACAATCAGCTTCCCAAACGACTCGCGGAAAAGGAACTGCTTCCTTCGACTTTGCTCGAAGATTTGGGAATGGATTCTTTGGGACAGCTAAATCTGCTTTCCGAATTGGAAGAGCGAATTGATGATACGTTTGCAGAATCGGCAATCAGCGGTATTGACACGCTCGCCGATTTAGCCGAAATCGTCACGCGGTCAAGAGAAAAACAAATGATTAAAAACAATACGGTAAAGTTATGAGCGAAAAATCAGTCGCCATTACAGGTTTGGGCGTGGCTTCGGCAATCGGTTCGAGCGTTGAAGAATTCTGGAGCAATTTGCTGGCGGGCGAATCCGGTTTTCGCGCGGTCAAAAATATTCGTCTGCCGAAACGCGGCTGCCGCATCGCCGCCGAAGTTTTAATGCCACCGCGCAAAGAAATTGATTCGTTAAATCCGGTGCCGCGCGCTGTCGAACTCGCTCTTTTCGCCGCGCGGCAGGCTTGGGCTGATGCCGGATTCGATGACGAAGACATTGACCGAACGCGCGTTGGAGTCGCAGTCGGAACTGGCATCGGCAATCAGGATTTAACCGAATTTGCGTTTGAAAAGTTAAAGGCAGGCGAAAGATTATCGCCGCTCGCCGCTTTTCGCGGATTCGCCCATTCCGCCGCCTGCGAAATCATACGTGAGTTCAATCTATGCGGCGCAGTGCAAACCGTAACTTCAGGCTGTAATTCGGGCGCGGATGCCATCGGTTTGGCGCTCGACTGGATTCGTCTCGGCAGATGCGATGCGGTTTTAGTCGGCGGCACCGAAGCCGAAATCAACCAGACTTTTTACGGCGCGATGACCGCTGCCCGCGCTTTGACCACGCAGTTTAACGATAATCCGGCGGCGGCAAGCCGTCCTTTCGACGCCGAGCGCGGCGGCAACGCGCCGGGCGAAGGCGCTGGTTTTCTGATGTTGGAAAGTTTGAAACACGCCCTCAAACGAAACGCCATAATTTGCGCCAAATTGTGTGGATACGCGAGCTGCGGCGCGGGAAATCGTCCGCCTTATGATCCTTTCAACCCGGTTTTCGATACCGCTCCGATGCTTTGCACAATGCGTACGGCATTAAAAGATGCGGAAATTACCGCTCATGACATTTCATTCGTCAGCGCGAACGGGAGTGGCAGCGTTTTTTACGATCCGCTCGAAGCGCAGGCAATCGGCGAACTTTTAGGAAGTAGAATTAAGGAAGTTCCTGTTTATTCGATGAAAGGAGCGTTAGGACAAACCGGCGCGGTGACGCCTGCGCTTCAGGCAATTGCCGTCGCGCTGTCCATCGAAAACGGAATCATTCCGCCGACTTGTAATGTTGATGAACTCGATCCAAAATGTTCAATTAAATTGGTGAAAGGCGAATCAAAACGACATTCGTCTAAATATGTTTTAGCTAATTCAATAGGTTTCGGCGGATTTTATTATTCATCACTGATATTTGGTTATAATATTAAAGCATAAAAATTATCAGTCAGATTTCAGATAAATAGCGATGAAACTTTCAAGCGATGGTTCTGGCAGTCAGCGGCAATATTGGAAGCTGAAATAGTCAAAAAAAATTAGAAGAAAAGACCCTCTTTTGCGATTTCATATTTCGAAAGCTTTCAATCCAACTTTAAATTCATATGTTAGAACAATAATATAAGGTTTATTACCAGAATCAAATTACTTACACCGTATAGATAAACACTGGAAAATTACTATGTTACTCAACCTAAATTTATAGCCTTTTGATTTATAAGAATTATTGAGAAATTCCCTTGCCTTACTTAAAAATTCTCAAGCGGAAGGTTCATTACTCATTCCAGAAATTTTCCAATAAATAACGTTAATTATTACAGAAAACCTTCCTAAAAAGGATTATCTTCAAAAATTTCCTCTTCGTGGGTTATCAGTCGAGCATTATCAACGGTTTTAAACCGGATAAAATCTTCCTCCATCAAAATTTTTCCGTGAACCGCTTCGTGCGCGTCAACTTCTTTCTCCAGCTCGTCCATCTCGGCGGAAAGCTGCACCCAACGCGCGTCGTCTTCCGCCTCGTCGAACGGAAAGACTGCCCAATCTTCGTTTTCGTCGCCCGGTTCGTTTGTTTTTTTTGTGTCGGTCATAAATTTTCCACCGGTTTGAATTCTAATTTTTTACTTGCGCGATGTGTCTTGTCAACGCTTCTCAAGAGATGGCGGCGTAGTTCTGAACCGCATCCAAATGCGAATGGAGGCTAACCGAGCCGTAAATCGAATCGAATTTCTGAAGGATGCGCGTCAGCGTCGAATGCGTCGCGCCGAGTTTGCTCGCCGTGCGGCGAAGACTGCCGTCGTTTTCCGCCAGGACGTGAAGGATGACGGCTGCGGCGGCTTTCAGATAAACTGTGTCGAGGTCGTCGAATTTCGGGTCGAACGTCACCGTGATTAAATCATCCTCTTCCGACGATTGATAGTCATAGCGAACAACGCCGTTCGCCGCGGGCAGCGAGGGCTGCGCCGTTTCGATAGAAACTGCCGGTTTTATTCGTTCGCCCAAAACGCGCCTGACCGAATCCTCCGGGATAATCGAGTCGTCGAGACATTCGACGGCGAGCCGCGTGATGAAATTGTTCAGTTCACGGAAATTTCCGAGCCAATCCTGCGCCTCGACGAGTCGCACGGCTTCGTCCGAAATTTCAAACGACAGCGCGCGTCCCGCCGCCTCGCCTTCGACTTCGAGACCGGACGCGAGCAAATCTTTGATTTTTTCCCTCTGGAATCTGAGAGGAACGGTTTCGAGATTCAAAATGTTCAGACGGTCGTAAAGATCGGCGCGAAAACGCCCTCTGGCGACCATTCGTTTCAAATCCTGCGAAGTCGCCGCGACAATTCTCGTGTCAACCGCGCGCTCCGTGTTGCTTCCGACACGGCGGATGCGTTTTTCCTCGACTGCTTTCAAAAGTTTCGCCTGAAGATTAAGCGGAATTTCGCCGATTTCGTCGAGAAACAACGTCCCGCCCGATGCGATTTCAAAAAGCCCCATTTTTGGCGCGGTCGCGCCCGTAAAAGCACCTTTTTCGTAACCGAAAAGTTCGGATTCGAGCAGTTCCTGCGAGAGACTCGCGCAGTTCAGGTTGATAAATTCCTTTTCGCTGCGATTGCTTTGCTCGTGAAGGCGTCTCGCAATCGTCGTTTTGCCCGTGCCGCGTTCGCCCGTGATTAAAACGTAGTGCGACACGCGGCTGTATCTGGTGATTTTTTCTTCGAGTTCAGAAACGAGACTCGCGTTCGCATCTTTGGCGTTTCCGCTGTTCCAATTTTTCATTTTTTCTGTTTTTCTAAGTGTATTAGAGCTGGCTTGTGCCGTTTCTATTTCAATTCGCGTGCCGCGAAATTTGCGGGTCGTTCGAATTGGTACAAAAGCAAGGAAAACAGTATCTTTAATGAAAAAATGGAAGCTCCGCTGAAACCCGTAAAACTCGAAAACTGTTCACGCCGGCGACAGTTGAGGTGTTCACGCCGTTGACACTTCGGCAGTTTCGCCCGCACAATGCGCGCCCGCCGTCAACAGATAATTTTCGACGATTGAGAGCGTTGCCCGATGCCAGCACGGATAGCCATCCCAGAATGCGTGGCAAAGAGAATTGCCCGGCTCAATCAATCGGCATTCCTTTCGGGTCGTTTCGTAAAATTTCGCAGCTCCCGATTCGGTCCGCGTATCGCTCAAAATCAACAGTTTTCCGTTTTGGTAATCAATGTATGGATTTTCCGTCAATCTTTCCGAGGCTTTGTTGATGGCGTTGCGATGCCTCAATTTCATCTTCGCGCCAAGATTTTTTGAAATTTGGCGGCGCGTCTCGGCGACGGCTCTTTCAAGTAAGAACGGATTTAACAGCATAATTTTATCTCTGAAGTTTTTAATTTAGAAAAGGAATTCTCTGACTTTAATGCGCTCGACTTCGCCGGTCGGCGGCTCAATCAGCCATTCGGGTAGCCGAACTGCTTGATGGGTGTCGGTTAAAATAGTGGTGTTTTGCTCGCAAACGGGGCTTCCTTCGTCTTTCAGCAAATAAACCGGCGGATATGCCTTCAGAACCTTTTCGAGCGTCTCACGCGCCGCATCCTCGTTTTCGGGAAGAAAAAATCGGTTGCGGCTGTTCTGGATGATGTTGACCAGGGAGGTTTCGCGCAGCTCGCGGACTTGCTCGTAAGATGCGGGCATAACTTCGATGAGCCGCCGACCTTGGAAACGCGCCGGGCGGATTTTCATTTCGCCGAGCAGTTCGATTGTCTCGTTTTCTTCCCTCGCGCTACGGAGAATTTCAGCGGCGCATTCTGGCGTGTTTCTCCAAAGCCCGAATGCGCGGCGAATCTCGCCAATTGTCTCGCCGGGAATGTTCACGCCGACCAGCCGCTTTCCGTCATCGGTTGTCGTTCGGAGGATGTTCAGCCGGTCCTGCTGCAATTTTTTGAGGCTTTTCCAAATCGGGAGCAGCGCGCCGCTTAACAGGTGAATCGTCTTCTGCTCGGTCGGCGGGATTTTCTTCTGCTCGTCCGTCCACCAGGCGCGGGCGCGTGTTTTGGCGACGATTTTGTATTTCTGATTGAGTTCGGCTTCGCTGATGTAAGCGAGGTTATAACCAGCCGGACGACTGACGGAAAACATCTGAAGGCGTTCGCCCGTTTCCGGGTTCGTGTGCGCGAGCGTCGGTCGCGCGGCGACGAATTCGGCGCGGGCGCGATGCTCGTAGAAATAAACGCCGACGAACTGCGAGATTTCCTCAAAAAGCGCGGGGCGCGTCGGGACGACGATTTCCAGTTTGTAATAAATCGTGTTTGCTCCCGTAGCCTCGTCGGTGAACAGAATTTGCGGCGATTGGGCTATGCGGACCGAGTTTGCTTTCAAGTCCTCCATCCCGTCGTCAATCTTGCCTTTGGCGCGAAGATGCTCGACGGTTTCCTGAAATGTTCGATAAAAATAATCGAAAAGCGCATTTTGCCTGGCGACTTCCAACGAAAGCAGGCGATTCAAAAAGCGCGGAATGTTCGTCCGCTCGCTCGGCTTGATATCATCTTCCGCGCCGCCGTTTTTCAGAAGTCCCATATCAACGAGCGTTTCTTTCGCGTTTTCCAAGCCCGAAATTTGCTCGCCGTCCAAAATTCTTGTGTAAACCACGTTCAGAGCCGCCCGTCCTTCCTTTGATTCAAGATTGTATTTGTCCAAATTTCCCGCTTTTTCGGCGTTGCGGTCGCCTTTTGTGAGCGCGCCCATATTTCCTAACCTGCGGGCAATCGTCGAAGAAAATCGTTTCTCGCCGCCGAGTTCGGTAAAGACGAGCAAATAAATCGGCGGTGCGACTTGCCCCGTGCGGTGCGTTCTGCCGAAATCCTGCACTTGTTTGTCGGCTGACCATTTGAGTTCGGCGGCGATGTGGAGCCGCCGGTCTTGATTCCGCACGCTGCGGCTGGCGTGAAAACTATCGCCCGTCGAAGCCACTTCCGACATAATCGCAATCCGCTTTTCCTTGTTCTGAAAGCAATTTTTCTCGTGCAGATTGATCAGGCGATTCGGCACGCCCGGAATCTGCCGAGCGCGATATTCGAGCCGTCCCCCAAACGTCCGAATCAAACGCTTTTTGCGCCCGGTCATCTCGGCGACGTTTTCCGTCCCAAAATAATTAACCAGTTGGTCAAGCGGATGTTCGGGAACTTCCAGCACGGATAGGCGGTCGAGCAGTTCCCTTTTCAATTCCAGTGCGACGCGGCTTTCGAGTTGATTGCCCCGCTCGTCCAAAACAGGAACGAAAACGGTCGTGCCGCTGTGGTGGTCGGTTTCTTCCTGAAAAACTTTGACCGGAAAGCAATTTTCGACGAGCCGCGAGAGCGTTTCGCGCGGGCTGAAATCGAGGTCGTCAATCGCCTCTTCTTCCGAAGCGGCGCGTTCGATTTGCTTTTTCGTCTGCGCCTCCCCCGTGCCGGTCAGTGAGATGACGACGGATTTCTTTTCGCCGAGCGCGGTTTCAATTTCTTTTAGAAGCGTCGGCACTTTGAAGGCGATGATTAAGTTGCGGAAACAGCGTTGATGCTCCGCCCAGAACTGACCGACGACGTAGCGACGCGAGACGCGGCTCGAATTGGTGATGTCGAGGGCGCGGCTGAAATTCTTTAAAACCTCCTGCCACGCCCGCGCCATATTGTCATACATCTCACGCTGGCGTGCGGTCAGCCGATGAATCACCTCGCGGTATTCGACCGCCAAGCCCGAGTCGGGGTCAATGCCGTAACTCAAATTGCCGCACAAATACCTGCCCATCGCTTTGAGGTCGCGGGCGATCATCTCCATCGCGCCGATGCCGCCCGCTTCGATTTCCTCGGCGAACTGCGCGAAACCGAGCGGAAAACTAGTGCCTTCGCCCCATAATCCCAGGCGAATTTGATAAGCCAGATGCCGCACTTCGCCCGCGGCGGTCGCCGAGGAATACACGACGCGAATTTCCGGGTATTTTATCGGGTCTTGAATCTCTAGAACAGCTTGTCCGGTTTGCGTCGCTTTGCCGCCTTCATCGGCGAAAGCGTGCTTGGCGCGATGTCCTTCGTCGAAGATTTCCAAGCCTTCTGTCCCAAGCCAGCGCATAATCTGGTCAACTCTGCGCTCGCCCGATTTCGATTTGGCGATAAGCGATTTATAAGTGCAGAAAACGATTCCTTCATTTAATAAAATGTTCTGTTCCGGCGCATAGTCATTGACGAGCCGGATCGGGATTTTGAAGCCGATTCGTTCAAACTCCTCGCGCACGGCTTCGATCAAATCTGCTTTGACGGAAAACCAGACGGTCTTTCGCCGCCCGCGAAACCAGTTGTCCAAAATTATGCCAGCAAGCGTCGTCGTCTTCCCGGCTCCCGTGCCGTCGCCGATACTGATGCCGCTGCGCGCGCCGTTCCCTAGTCGCTGCTCGTGAGCCTGCCCCGTGTAAATGATGCGCTCGAATTGAAAAGCTGAAATCAAACTTTCCTCGCTCAAATTTCGCGGCAAATTTGGGCGGTAACTGATTGACGGCGGCACGACGTTGGCGAGTCCGGGCGTTTCGACGATCAGACCCGGATGTTGCGCGCCGCCCGTAATCCAGTGCGGCTGATATTTTAACGGCTCGCTTTCGCTCGTTTTTCCGTCTCTGTGATTGATTTCCGCTTCTTGAATTTCCGTCGGCGCAACCGCCGCCAGAGCATAGTTCGTCGCTTCAAACGCGGGAATTGGCGCCTTCATTGAATTTGTTTGCATTTTGGTTTGGATTATCGGTTTAGACGAAGGTTAAATTTGTTCACTTTGGCGAAGGCTTCTTCGACTGTGCCGGCGGAAAAACAAGTGATTTTATTTAACGCCTGATTCCAGTTCGTTTTTTGAGGCTCAGAAAATTTCTTGCCGATGATAAGGTTTATATCTACGGTCGTTCCGTTTTTAACGTATTCCCGCCCGTTGATTTTAATGACTGCGCTGACTTCGATGCGGTCGGAAAGTTTGCGCCAGAAATCGTTTCCGGTTTTCGTATCAAGTCCCGCCGCTTCGCCCAGGATGATACCGAATCTGCCGCCTTTTTTTAATCTTTCCAGTGCCGATTCGACGTGCCGGAAACCGAATTTGCTTGAATTATTTTTGGTGCGCCCGCCGCTCGACGAAAACGGCGGATTCATCAACACGCAGTCGGGCGTGATGTCGGGCGCGAGAAAATCGTTGATAAATTCGGCGTTAAAAGCGGTCGGCGCGAAACCGATCTGCTCAAGCAAGAAACGCCGCCGCGAATCAATCTCGTTGGCGTGCGTTTTAATTTCCCTGCCGCTCGTCCAGACGGCTAAATTGCCCGTTCCCGCAGACGGCTCAAGCACTTGTTCGCGTCCATCTAAATTTAATAAATAAGCCAAAAGATATGCTACCGCCGCCGGCGTGGAAAACTGCTGCCTCACCGCCATCTCGCGGCTTCGCCAAGTCTGCGTCGGCAGGCGTGAGATTATCGGTTTGAGCAAATCTATTGTAACTTCCGCCGGATTCTCGGCGGCAAGAAAATCAAGAGCGTATTTTCTGCGGATTAGTAAGTTGAGCGCGGCTTCCGCGATTTCGTGGCAGAGATGAGGATTCGCTTCGCCGCTAAAAATATCGGCGGATTGGCGGCAAATTTCGAGCAGTTCCCGGTTGGTAAGTGATTTTTTCTCGTTATCAATTCGGTCAATTATCGCTTCAAAACAGAACTGATAATTCGGATTCGGATGTTGATATAATTTTTCCATCGGCGGTCAACTCAATTTTATTTCAGAGTTTTGCTAACCGCCTATTTTTTCTTCTCGGAATATTCAGATTTTATCTGTAGTTCCATATTCTAAATAATTTAGTTTCTCATATGCCGATTCAAGATAGGATTTATTTTCCGCCTTCTTGAAATACAATTCCAGTGCTTCGATAACTACATCGTCTTCAGTAATTTTTTTTGACCTTTTTATTTTACTTGCGATATTGCGGCGTTCTTTAACTTCTTTGATTGCAATATCCAGCACCAAAGGCAGAGCCGTCGTTTTTCGTGTGATCGGTATTTCATTCGCTTGCTCGCTGGTTTTTTCCAGTGCTTTTTTTAAGGGTTTTGAAGACTCCTTTATCTTGATCTCTGTCTCACGCGAAGGCACATCATTTTGAACAATTTCTTGCTCGGCTTCCCTTTGGGCTTCTTCGTCTACTTTTGCTCCCATTTGTTTAGCTATGTCAGAAAATCTATTTGCCATGTGCTGCGTCACCTCGCTTACTAAAACTTAATTTCAAATCTTTAATTACCTGTGCGGCAATCGCGTCATATTTATTACTGATGTGGCGTGCGCCGCTAATTTCCCTAATGGTTTTGCCGTAATCCGTAGCGTCAACGATTTTCGATGAACGCGGTATTATTTCATCAAAAACCGGGACATTTTCGTTTGTAAAATATTCTTTGAGTTGATTTCCTCGGGCGTAGTTTCCAAATGCGTCATTGATTAATACCCGGAATCTGACACCTTTTTCCATAAAATCATTAGCCATCTTCAGTGTTGGAGTGAAATTTAATGCGTCGGTTTTGGTTGGCAAGATGAAATAATGGCAGAATTTTATTAAATCTTTTATTTCTTCATCGGCAATTCCCCCAGCCGTATCGAAAATGACAATATCACGGGGGTTGGAATAAGTTACCGCTTCGCGGACGTTCAAGACGGCGAAATCCGTAGTTGTTTTTCTTGCCTGCGACCAGTTGCGCGTGGCTGCAAGTTTATCGCCGTCTATCACCACAACTTTGTATTCATCAGAGAAACTCTGTGCCAGATTTATTACGGTTGTCGTTTTTCCGACTCCGCCTTTTTCATTACAAACAGCAATAAATATTATTTCAGGTTTCATAATAAGATTTCAGTAATTACATTATTTAGCTTTTATGGAAAGACAATATAACATAAAAACATAATTACGGAATGTCGCAAAATCATTTTACTGTGTTTTCAGAGTTATGTAAATACAGGAAAGCAGATAATTGTTCTTTTGTATTTACATAGTTTTGGTAACCTGTAAAAACAATTATTTGTAATTATGAGTTATCAGAATTCCATAATTCTGTAATTTTAATTGAATAAGATAAGTTTTTAGAGAGTTTAAGAGGAATTTAGACAAAGTTTTTGACTGATCTGAAGTAATTTTCAATTTCTTTCCTGTAAGTTACCGTAAGCGAGTTAAACCATTCTAACGGTGAAATTGAGTTAATTGAGATATTCTGCAAAAGCGCGTCGTCAAATCCCTTAATTTTCGTATTCCAGGTGAGAATTTTAGTTCGGGGTTTGATTTTCATTAAAATGGCATCTTCAAAAATTGAACTAAGTAGTCTGGCTAATGCGCGAGCTACGTGTATGTTTTCATAATAATCAGCATCAAAGGCAATAAAAAGCGTTCGGAACCGCGCCGCAGAAACAATTTCTTTGTGCGAACAGGTCACGCCGGCGTTTGCTAAAATGTCGCATTCAGCTCTAAATTTTTGAATTGTTCCGGCTTTTAATGCGCCTTCAGTGACGAGGATCGGCTTGTTGATGTGATTGCTATATGCGGCAAAGTGCAACGGAGAGCCGCAACTGATGCCGCTATTTTTATCCGTAACAGACAGCCAAAGGTAGCGCACGTCACCGGCGACTGGAGCGCGCGACATAAAACGAATCTGGCAGGCTTGTATCAAGCCGCTTGCGGCGCGAAAGGGAATCAGCATCATCGGGCAGGAATAATCCTTCTCAGACCAGAGCTGAATTTTGCCTGTTTCATCGAGCCAAAACCCTGGAAGACCGGCAGCACTTGAATTTTGTTTTCTCACAAAATCAGGAAATTCTCGATTGATTGAAACCCTTATTTGTTTCGCTATATCCTCACGTTCAGCGCGAGTTTGAGGAAGACTTCCGTAGTTTTCAAAATCAAGTATTTTTCGTGATCGCAAACCTTTCGGTCCGTCAATTATTTCGGGAAAGCGTGTCGCCGGAGAAAGAGCAATCAGTTTTCGATAAACGAAATCCCTAATTTCGATTGGAGCTAGTTGCGTTTTTTTCGGCGGCGGCTTGGCAGGGAAGGGAAGTAGTGATCGGGCGGACGGAGATTTCTCGTGATAAAAAACACCCCAACCCGTGCGGCTCACACGGTCGGCGTTTGTTGTAATCCGAGCGCAAAAAGAAACTTTAGCGTCCGGCGTATAACTACACCAATCGGATTTGCCGCAAATCAGGCAGGTTCGATGGCGACTGACACGCTTATACTGAGCATTCACAATAAAAGTTTGAGCAACAAATTTGTTTTTCCCGCATTGTCCGCCGCTTTTTTATTGGGCGAAAACAGGTTCGAGAAAATCGCCCGAAAACTAATACTTCGGCTTCATTTCTTCTAATCTCCGATCCATATCGCGGAAAAAACCGGTGACGACCGTTGACATCATCCTGAGTTGAGCGGCTTCGGTTGCCGCTTTCTGATTTATGCCGGCGGC
>CAXSHW010000014.1:296-61551 GCA_964237245.1 uncultured Pyrinomonadaceae bacterium | reverse complement strand
AATGTTACAAAAAACAAATCATTACTACAATATCTTTTGTTACTTAGCACTAGAATGTTTCTCTAAAATTCAGCGTTCGTGATTTATCGTTTATCTGACTTTTACGCTCGGTGAGACTGACATTCCCGGCGCGAGCAGAAATTTGTCGTTCGGCTGCTGGTCAAACACGATTTTTACCGGAACGCGCTGCACGACTTTGACGTAGTTTCCCGTCGCATTTTCTGACGGCAAAAGGCTGAAACGCGAACCTGTTCCGGCTTGGAAACTTTCGACCTTGCCGTGAAAAGTCTGATTCGGATAAGCGTCAACTTCAATATCTACGGGCTGTCCAACGCGCATCAACTCAAGCTGCGTTTCCTTGAAATTCGCCACGACCCAAACTTCGTCCGATTGCGAAAGCGCCATCATCGGCGTGCCGATTTGCACGAGCTGTCCTTCTTCGATGGTTTTGCGCGTTACAGTTCCGTCTTCGGGCGCGAAAATTTTCGTGTAAGAAAGTTCGAGTTCGGCTTCGTGGACGGCGGCTTCGGCTTGCGCGATACCGGCTTCGGCGTTGCCGATTTGCGCTTCGTTGACGGCGATGCGTTCGGGCGCGGCGTTCGCGTCCTGAAGCTGTCCGATTGATTCTCCGATTTGCGATTTCGTCAATTCGACCTGCGCCAAAGACTGCTGGTAATTATTCTGCGCGACGGCGACGTTCGCTTGCGCTTCGCCGACGCGCGCTTGAGCGGCTTCGACCTGTTTGTTTGCCGCGTTGAGCTGCGCCCGCGCCGTCTGCAAAGCGTTAATCGCTTCGTCGAGCAATTGTTTTGAAATATCGCCGCTGTTGTAAAGGCTCTGACGGCGATTATATTCTTTCTGCGCCAAATTCAAATTGGCTTCAATTTGCGGAGCTTGCGCCCGCGTTTGCGCCAAATTCGCCTGCGCGGTTTTGACCGCGTTTTGCGCCTGCCGGATTTGCGACTGTTTCGCATCGGCGGCGGCTCTGGTCTGCGCGACATTGTTACGCGCCGCTTCGACGCCGGATTGCGCCTGCGTCTGTCCCGCGTTCGTCGTCACGCGCGTTAAAGCGACTTGCGCCTGCGATTGAGTTTTTTGCGCCTGCGCCGCGCCCAACTGCGCCTTTGCCTTTTCAAGCTGCGCTTCAAAATCTTTTGTATTCAATTCGACGAGCAAATCTCCTTTATGCACGGCTTGGTTAGAACTGACGTAAACTTTCGTTACATAAGCCGAAACTTTCGGGCTGATTTGAATAACATCGCTGTCAATAAAAGCGTCGTCGGTTGATTCAAAATTTCTGGCATTAAGCCAGTAAATTAACCCGACGATTGCTACAATCAGCAAGACAACGCCGCCGATAATATACGGAAGGCGTTTCTTTTTCGGTTCTGTTTCTTCCGTTTTTCCTTCGCTCTTTTCGGTTTCAGGCGCTTTCTCGGCTCCGGTTTCGCGTGATTCCGCCTGTGTTTCAGAATCATTTTCCGCCTTCGGAATCGAATCGTTTCTTGCCGCGTTACCGTTTGTCGAAACATCAGTCGGCAGCGATTTTTCTTTTACTTTCTCGTTCATCTTTTAAAAGTTAGTAAGCACTTACTTCTTTCAATTTAAACATCTGGCGCGCGATTTGTCAATTTGAGACGACAAAGGCGATTTTGTTTTTAAAACCCTCGAAACGCGCCGGAAAATTCACGAGAGATTTTTGGTTTTTTATTACGCTTCACTTCTCGCCTGTATCGGAGTCAAACTGCTTGACTTTTATTTTTCCGGGCTTTTCGGCGCTATGCAATGAAGCGTTTGTTTATGATACGATTTTCTTTTGATTTAAAACCGTATGAAAGAAGACATACAGACAACGCGCCTCAAAAACGGCTTGACGATTTTAACGGAAAAAATGCCGGACGTGCGCAGTGCGACACTAGGCTTTTGGATAAAACGCGGCTCGCGCCACGAACCTGCTGAATTAAACGGCATTTCGCATTTTATCGAACACGCCGTTTTCAAAGGCACGCGCAAAAGAAGCGCGCTCGAAATTGCGATTGAAATTGACCGTCTGGGCGGCAATCTCGACGCCTTTACGATGCACGAAGCTGTCGGTTTTATGGCGAAAGTCGTTGACACGCAAACGGCTAACGCTTTTGATTTAATCGCCGATATGCTGGTCAATCCGCTTTTCGACCGGAAAGAATTGCGACGCGAACAAAAGGTGATTATCGAAGAAATCAAAATGGTCGAAGACACGCCGGAAGATTTTTTGAGCGAAATTTTCACCAGAGCGTTTTATCCGAACCACGCGCTCGGACTTCCGATTGAAGGCACGCGCAAAACCGTCCGAACCTTTAATCACGAACAAACGAAAAACTTTCACCGCGAGACATTTCAGCCGCAAAACATAGTTATCGCCTGCGCCGGAAACGTCGAACACAAACAAATCGTCGAATTGTCCGAGAGTTTTTTCAACGCCGACGCAAACGCAATCCGCAATCCGCAATCCGCAATTTGCAATCCAAAAGTTGCCGCGCCGATTATCGTCAAAAACAAAAAAAATCTCGAACAGGCTCATCTTATTATCGCCGCGCCCTGGATTTCCGACCGCGACGAACGACGTTACGCCGCTTCGCTTTTGATCGGAATTTTGGGCGACGGAAATTCTTCGCGCCTGTGGCAGACGATTCGTGAAAAACGCGGACTTGCTTATTCGGTCGGCGCGAGCGCGAATTCTTTTGAAGATTCGGGCGTTTTTTCGATTTACGCCGGATGTTCGCCGGAAAAGGTTTCCGAAGTCGTAGATTTATCAATTAACGAGCTGCGCCGCATAAAACGCGAAGGCGTAACGATTGACGAACTGAATTTAGCGAAAGAACAAACTGTCGCGTCGGTTCTTTTAGGTTTGGAAGATTCGAGCGTCCGCGCCGCAAATCTCGCGCAGATGGAAATCACGCACGCGAGACAAATTCCGGTCGAGGAAACTCTGGCGAAAATCGAAGCCGTAACAATCGAAGAAATCCGTGAAATCGCGCTGGATTTTTTCCAATCCGAAAAAATCGCGCTCGGCGCTTTGGGAAATTTGAGCGATTTGAAGATTAAGCGCGAACGACTCAAAATATAAATTTTTATTTTTTTTGTTTGATTATAAATTTGCGCTTAGTGTAAAATTCATACGTCTGACAAGTTCTCTCCGAAAGAAAATTTCTTTTAAAATCTGGAAAAATTCGACTGTCGTAGATTTTCGTATGACCGATTTAAAGTGTCTTACAACCAAAGAAGTTGCCCGTCTGTGCCGCGTCAGCGACGCGACCGTTAAGCGTTGGGAAGACGCCGGACTTCTGCATTCGGAGCGCACGAGCGGCGGACACAGACGTTTTCGCGCCGATGAAATCGTCCGGTTTCAACGCGAGCAAAATCTTGGTTTAAAAAAATGTCACGGCGATGAATCTGTCGTTTCGGTTGCCACGCGCAGCGAAAATAAGCATTCCGACGGCTCGCCGCTTTTTAAGGCTTTAATCGCCGGCTGCGAAGAAGCGGCGGCAAATCTGCTTATCGGCGAATATCTCGAAGGCAGAACACTGTCGGAAATTTTTGACGATTTCGTCTGTCCGGCGATGCGATCCGTCGGCGACCTCTGGCTGAAAGGGAAACTTACAATCAGTCAGGAACATCTCGCCACCAGAACGGCTCAAAATTCGATTTATAAACTCCGTAATTCCCTTACTGTTCCGAAAATGACCGACAAACTCGCCGTCTGCTGCGCGATAGAAGGAGATTTTCACGAACTTCCGGCGTATCTCGCGCAAATAACAATTGAAAACGCCGGTTGGGAAGTTTTAAATTTCGGCGCGAACACACCGCTAAAATGTCTGGCAAAAGAAATTTCGCGCCACGCGCCGCAAGTAATTTGTCTATCCGCCACAATTATCACCGATGTCGAATCGCTCGCACGCGATTACAGGTGTTTTGCCGGGCGCGTCGCCAAACTTGAAATCCCGATCATTTTAGGCGGCAGAGTTTTCAAAGAAAAATCTATTTGCCGACTTTTTCCCGCCGATTTTTACGCCCGCAGTTTCGCGGACGTGGCGAAATTTACGCAAAAGCTAACCGAAAAAATTTAAGTTTTCGACCGACCGATTAATATTTTCAGCAACTTTTCGATAAAAAATTCGCATCTAGTTTTGCGTTGTCTTTTTTATTTTGCGAGAAATTTGTTTGATTCGGATAAAAACCTTATAATTCCGAATGAATTCTCGAATTTATCCAAATGAAGTTTGTCGCCGCTAAAATTTTTCTCTTCTTTTTTTTGAGTTTCGCTTTTGTCGCGTTCGCGTCGGCGCAGGATTATTTGCCTGAACTCGTGCGCCGCATTAAACCTTCGGCGGTGGCGATTGAAACATTTGACGCGAAAGGCGCGACGCTTTCGCGCGGCAGCGGTTTTTTTGTCTCCGGCGATACGGTGATTACTAACCGGCACGTCATCGAAAAATCCAGTCGCGTAACGGTTCATTTATTAAACGGCAAAACTTATACGGCAAAAGGCGTGCTGGCGATTGACGGCGAAGGCGACCTCGCGCTGCTGCAAGTTGATGTTCCGCAAGACGCTGCCGTTCCGCTGCCGATTGAAAAAATCGCGCCGCAGGAAGGTGAATCAATCGTTGTCATCGGCAATCCGTTCGGGCTTGAAGGTTCTGTGTCTAACGGAATCGTTTCCGCTGTGCGCGAAATTCCGGGCTACGGCAAAATCATTCAAATCACCGCGCCGATTTCGCCCGGTTCAAGCGGTTCGCCCGTCGTCAATATGCGCGGACAAGTCATCGGTGTCGCAACGCTGCAAGCCGCCGAAGGTCAAAGTTTAAATTTCGCCGTGCCTTCGGAAAGAATCGCACAATTAAAATCAGGCGATTTGCAAACTTTTTCTTCGCTCAATACGGAAACACAAAAAAATCGCCGCGCCGTCGCGCAAAGCTATTATTCGCAAGGCTTGGGAATTCTATCGCGCGACGAATACGCAAAAGCCGTCGGATATTTTGAAAAAGCGACCGAGATTGACCCGAATTATGCCGAAGCGTGGTATCAAGCCGGATTTTGCTACGGAATGCTCGGACGCCACGAAGACGCGCTGCGGGCTTCGCGTCAAGCTGCGAAACTTCGTCCCGATTGGGCGGAAACTTACGTCAACATCGGCGCGTCGAGTTTCGCGCTCGGACAATACAAAGACGCCGCCGACGCTTACAAACAGGCAACTAAACTAAATCCCGACAACGCCGACGCTCAATACGCGCTCGGACTTTCACTGAACAAATTAAATCGCAACGACGAAGAAATTCTCGCCTACAAACGCGCCGTTAATCTAAAACCGGATTTCGCCAACGCTTACGAACTGCTCGGCGCGGCATATTTCAAACAAAAAAGATTCACCGACGCACTCGCCGCGTTTGAACAACTTAAAACTTACAAACCAGACGCAAAAACTTACAATTACTTGGGCGAAAGTTATTTTGAACTCGGAAAAACGCAGGAAAGCATTGACGCATTCAATGACGCCGTCAGCTACAATCCGAATTTCGACAAAGCACGTTACAATCTCGGACGCGCCTATGTCAAACTCGGCGACAAAGATTCCGCTTCGGTTCAATACGAAATCTTGCAAAACTCGAAATCCGATTGGGCTGACAAACTTTATGTCTTAATCAATCCGTAAATTTAAAGAATAAGATATATTACTAAAATGTTTTGGTTTCAATCTCTGTGAATTAGTTACCATTTCAAAAACGACCCTTTTTGAGACGCTTTTAATCAAAAGTAATTATGTAACGAACAATGCAAGATGAAAGAAAATGATGATAAAAAGTGGAATTACTTACCGAACTATTCAGCGAAATATACTCTTTGGACAGGAATAGCAATAGTATTTCTAAGTCTATTATTGGTAATAATCTTTGCGGGCTGTAATAGCTCGACTACAGTATCAAAATCAGCCGATTACTCCGCAAATAATAAAACTGAAGAAGGAAAATCCGTTCCTTTTTGTGACCTTATCCGAAACGCTGATGACTTTGACGGAAAGACTGTTCAAACTTCGGCTGTTCTATTTGTAGCTAAAGAAACCTCGATTTTATACGGCATTGATTGTTCTGGAGAAGAGCAGATTGTTTGGTATGAAACAAAAGATAATGTAGCAGTTTATAAAAAACTCTATCCTTACCTACTGAATCTAAATAAAGGTGGAGAAAAAAGATTAATTGTTGATATTGTTGGGGAATTTAAGAAAAGAAAGCACGATGATTCGGGGTTTGGACATCTTAATGGTTATAAATATCTTTTTATTATCTCTGAAGTCCAAGCTATCAAATCAGATTCTCTGGATATACCATTTCCAGCTACTCTCAAATAGTGTCAAAAAACGCCCGTTTGTAGAATAAATAACTATGCTTTGATTACAATTAATTAGACTGATTAAAAGTGTCTCAAAACTATTCTCATATTTAAAATCTCTTAACTAAGTTAGTCTGATGATTTATCAAGCAGTCAAAAATCAACTTTTCGATTGTCACTTCCAGCCGCTAAAATTAGAAAAATACCAGATAATATTTTTGTTTTGAATTATCAACTTTGACTTCAGTTTTCTTCAAATTTTCGATTTATTAAACTTGCGACAAAGCCAGCACCGAAACCGTTGTCAATGTTGACGACCGTCACGTTTGAAGCGCACGAATTGAGCATTCCAAGCAATGCGGCAAGACCGTTGAAAGACGCGCCGTAGCCGATTGAAGTCGGGACGGCGATGACCGGAACTTTGACCAGACCGCCGACGACCGACGGCAGCGCGCCTTCCATTCCGGCGGCGACGACGACGACTCGCGCGTTTTGCAAAACTTCCCTTTCGGCTAAAATCCGGTGAATTCCGGCGACGCCCGCATCCCAGATTCTTTTAACCTGATTGCCCATTGTTTCGGCGACGAGCGCGGCTTCTTCGGCAACCGGAATATCGCTCGTTCCGGCTGTTACGACCGAGATTTCACCCGCGCCGAGTTCGGTCTTATCTCGAAAGACGCGAATCAGTTTCGCCGATTCGTGCCATTCGGCTTCGACAAAAACATTGCGGATCTCGCCGTAAACGTCTCGATTCGTTCGGGTTATCAAAACGTTAGGCGATTTTGCAACCAACCTTTCAAAAATTCCGACAATTTGTTCGAGAGTTTTCCCCTGTCCGAAAATTACTTCGGGAAAACCTTGACGTTCCGCGCGCGCGTGATCAACACGCGCGTAGCCGATGTTTTCAAACGAGAGATTTTTTATTTTTTCTGTCGCTTCTTCAGTCGAAATCGCGCCTGAGTTATGCGACGACAAAATTTCTTTGATTTCTTCCGCATTCATAAATTTTTTGTTTACTTTTAACGTCAGTTTGGATTAAGAAAAAATAACCGCAGAGGACACCGAGAGAATCAATAAAAACTAACAAAAAAATAAAATTCTTACTTTAAAGGTTGCGCTCTCTAAAGCAACAAAAAAAATCTCTGCGCTCTCCGCGTCCTCTGCGGTGAAAAATTCTTATCCTGAATTCAGCTTATCTTTAGAAAAGATTATACACAAACCGGATGGTTTTATGTTCCGATTGGATTTATAAATTACGAAAGTGTTAAAGTTAAGCATCGAATAAGTTTGTATGGAATTAACAGTTGCCGTAACAGGCGCGTCAGGCACAATTTACGCTTACAGAACTTTGCAGCTTTTGGCGACGAGCGGCGCGGTCGAGACGATAAACTTGATAATGTCCGCCACTTCCATTACGGTCGCGCAGGTTGAAATGAACGTCAATTTGCGCGAACCAGACACGAAAAAAATCAATGAATGGATCGGTTTAGAGAAAAACTCAAAATTAATTCGCTTTTGGAATCAGGAAAATCTGGCGGCGAAACCGGCGTCGGGTTCAAATAAACAAGCCGGAATGATCATCGTGCCGTGTTCGATGGGAACTCTGGGCGCGATTGCGTCGGGCGCGGGAACGAATCTGATACATCGCGCGGCGGACGTTTGCTTGAAGGAAAATCGCAAACTCGTCTTAGTTCCGCGCGAAACGCCTTTTAATCAGATTCATCTGGAAAATATGCTCAGACTTTCACGCGCGGGCGCGACGATTCTCGCGGCAAGTCCGAGTTTTTATCACAAACCGAAAACGATTGACGACCTAGTAAATCACTTGTGTTACCGGATTTTAGATCAATTCGACATTCCGCACTCGAAAAAAACTCAGTGGACAGGCGAAGAAGTCGCCGATTCGTGATAAAATTTTCGTATCGAAAACAGCAATGAAAACCGTCGAAAGATTTTCCAATCGCGTCGAAAATTACGTTAAATATCGCCCGACTTACCCGAAAGAAGTTTTGCGGCTTTTTCAAAATGAAATGAATCTGCGCGAAAATTCGATTATTGCCGACATCGGTTCGGGAACGGGAATTTCCGCGAAAATCTTTCTTGAAAACGGCAGCCGGGTTTTCGGCGTTGAACCGAACGAAGCGATGCGTTCGGCGGCGGAAAATTTTCTAAAAGAATTTCCGAATTTCAAAAGCGTCAACGGAACTTCGGAAAACACGACGCTTGAAAACGATTCGATTGATTTCGTCATCGCGGCGCAGGCGTTTCACTGGTTTGACCGAACGAAAACGCGCGAAGAATTTAAGAGAATTTTGCGCCGAAACGGTTTTGTCGCTTTGATGTGGAACGAACGTCAGCTTGATTCGAACGCTTTTTTGCGCGGTTACGAACAATTATTGATTGAGTTCGGAACGGATTACGAAACGGTTCGACACGAAAACGTGACGAAAGAAACTTTACGGGATTTTTTTCAGACTGACTTTGAGCAAAAAACTTTTTCAAACGCGCAAACAGTTGATTTTGAAGGTTTAAGAGGCAGAATGCTGTCGTCTTCTTATATGCCGACGGCGGAAAATCCGCGTTTTTCTGAAATGCTCGGAAACCTCAAATCGCTTTTTGCCGAATACAATCGAAACGGTAAAATAGAAATTTTATATGACACCAACGTTTTCTACGGACAAATTTAATTTTTTAATTTATGGAAGCAAAACCCGAAAAAAGAACAATTACCGTCGCGCATTCGCCCGATTCGGACGACGCATTTATGTTTTACGGCTTGGCGACGAACAAGCTCGAAACCGACGGTTTGAAATTTGAACACACCTTAAAAGACATTCAAACCTTAAACGAAGACGCCAAACGCGGCGTGTTTGACGTGACGGCAGTTAGCTTTCACGCCTATGCTTATATCTCGGATAAATACGCGCTGCTTCCGCACGGCGCGAGCATCGGCGACAAATACGGTCCGATTTTAGTTTCAAAAGAACAGCGCAAACCGGAAGAAATTTCGCAGATGAAAATCGCCATTCCGGGCGAAATGACGAGCGCGTTTTTAGCTCTTAAAATTTACAATCAGGATTTTGAATACACGGTCGTGCCGTTCGATAAAATAATTGAAACCGTGCAGCAAGGCAAAGCCGACGCGGGACTTCTGATTCACGAAGGACAACTTTTCTACAAACAAATCGGACTTGATAAAGTGCTTGATTTGGGCGAATGGTGGTATGAAAAAACCGGCTTGCCGCTGCCGATGGGCGGCAACGTCATCCGGCGCGATTTAGGCGAAGATTTGATGCGCAAAGTTTCGAGCTGTCTTCATAAAAGCATTAAGTATTCGCTCGATCACCGCGAAGACGCGCTCGCTTATGCGATGCAGTTTGCCCGCGATATGCCGCCGGAACTCGCCGACCGTTTTGTGGCGATGTGGGTCAACGATTTAACGCTCGACTACGGCGACCGAGGCAGACAAGCCGTCCGCCTTTTGCTTCAGGAAGGTTACGAAAAAGGAATTATTCCAAACCAAGTCGAAGTTGATTTCGTAGATTAAATTATCCAAGCGCGAAAAAGTAAAAAATCAGTCGAATGTTATTTCGGCTGATTTTTTTTGTTGGTTTTTGTTTATTTCGGAATTGCGTAATAAGATTCATTCAGTTTGAGAAACAACCTAAAAAAATGTCTAAATCCGAACGAACTTCCGAAAAAATTGCCTTCGACACTAAAAATTCTTCGATAGATTTCGACCGGCGGAAAAAATATCTGCCGTGGGTTTTGATGGCAGCGATCATTTTGCTGACAATTTTTGTGCTGCGTTGGGAAGGCAGAATTTGGTGGTGCAAATGGGACAGTCCATATCTTTTGTGGTCGAGCGACGCCTGGAGCAAACACAGTTCGCAGCATCTTTTCGACCCGTATAGTTTTACGCACGTTCTTCACGGATTGCTTTATTACGCCGCTTTATTTCTGATTTTTCGCCGGCGCCTGCCAATCGCCTGGCTGTTGTTTTTCGCTCTTTCAGTCGAATCCGGCTGGGAAATTCTCGAAAACAGCAACGCGATAATTGAGCGCTACCGTCACGCGACCGTTTCGCTCGATTATTTCGGCGACTCGATTGCCAACTCGTTCGGCGATATTCTGAGCTGCGCCGCCGGTTTTTTCCTCGCCGACAAACTCAGGCTTTGGCGTTCAATCGCTTTGTTCGCGCTCATTGAAATCGTGTTAATTTTCACCATCCGAGACAGTCTTTTGATAAATATCATTATGCTCATTCATCCGATTGACGCTATAAAAACGTGGCAGACCGGCGGCTGATTTGCCGAACGTCTTGACAGATTAGCCGATTGCAACGATACTTAGTTCACTTAACTCTTACAGCGATTCGGAAATGACGCGAGTTGCCGTCCTACTCAGAAGGCTCAGTTTCTCGAATTGCGCTCAACCTTATAAATCTTAGGAGAAAATAAATGAAAAAATTTCTGTTAATTCTAACCACACTTTTTTTACTCGGCAATGCTGTCAACGCTCAGACTGATTCGACGGGGAAAATGTCAACCGCTCAAACAACCAGCGAAAAACCGAAAAAGCAAATTTTTCGCGCTAACAAAGAACAGGTGACAAAGACGCAAAAAATGTTGAAAGTTTCCGAAACCGGCAAGCTCAACGATGAAACGCGCGACGCAATCAAAAAATATCAGTCGGAAAACGGCTTGAAAGCGACCGGCACATTAAATCGCGCGACCCTCGAAAAAATGAACGTCGAACTGACTGACCAGCAAAAGACGATTCCTGTTTCCGCAAGCTCTTTTGCCGCATCCGACAGCGCAGGCAAATCAACCAAAACAAAAAAACGCGCTCCCGTTTTCCGCGCCAACAAAGAACAAATCACGCAGGCGCAGAAAATGCTGAAAGTAACGGAAACGGGCAAACTCGACGACACGACGCGCGACGGTTTAAAAACTTACCAAAAAGAAAACGGCTTGAAAGTAACGGGAACGCTTAATCAAGTGACGCTCGAAAAAATGAATATTCCGCTGACCGACAAACAAAAAGAAAACGCGAGTATGAAATCTCAATAACCGAATTCTCGTTCGCGTAAAAAAGTCGAGAGGTTTTCAAGTTTGAAAACCTCTCGACTTTTTTTGTTCAAAACAAAACGATTCTCGAAGGATCGGAAAACTAAAATCATCCTCAAAAATGAGAAAGATGTCGGCAATTCTGAATTTTACATTTTTCATTTTTATCGAAAAAAAATTTAGAATTTAGAATTTAGAATGTAAAATTGCCGACTTTTTCAAACGCTTTCTAAATTCGTTCATAAATTTTCACTCGCAAATCGTCTTCGAGTTGTTTCGTTTCCTTGACCGTAAAATCGTCTAAAAAATCTTTTGGCATAAAAGTATCGGCGTCTTCGATTGTTTCGAGAATTTCCGTAACAATCCATTTTTCAATCGCACCGGCGAAATTTTCGTAAGTTTTCGCGCCGCCGATAATGAACAAATCGCACTTCAAATAATTTGCCAGACTTAAAACTTCTTCTGTATTTCGCAAAAGCAAAACGTTCGGCTGACTTTCGACGTTTCTGGTTCTGCTCAAAACGATATTCAGACGTTGCGGCAGAGGTTTGCCGATTGATTTCCAAGTATTAAAACCCATTGCAACCGCGTGTTCGAGCGTCGTTTGCTTGAAAAACCGCAAATCAGCCGAACGACGCCACGGCAATTTTCCGTCTCTGCCGATAGCGTAATTTTGCGCGATTGCAACGATTCCGATTACTGCCATATTCGATTTTGGATTTTAGATTTTAGATTTTGGATTTTGAATCAACTCAAGCGTTAATAATTTATACGCTGAGTTTTTCGCCTTTATAAACTGAAATTTCCGAACCTTTCGCCAGCAAAATCGAATGCGGTTTGGCGTCGGTTAAAAAACGGAAGTTTTCGCCGTAGATAAACCCGAAATCAGTTTTAATTTCGTAATTTTTCACATCGAAAAGTTCCCATTTCGGATGCTCGACTTTGTATTCGTCCGTTCGATTTTCGCCGCGTTTTGTATAGCCCCAATAATGTTCGATGATAAATTCGCCGTGTGAATTTTCTTTCGGCACGCCGAGATTTTCACCGATTTCAACCGCAATTTGATTTTCGCACTCGGCTTTTGACCAAAAATACGAAAGTTTCAGCTCGCTTTGAGCGTGGCTCGTTTTCCAGGTTTCGTATGGTTCGCCGTAAAAAGCGCGGGCGACAAAGGCAATTGTTCGGCGCGGAACGATTTCCTTTATAAAAACCACGCCGCGCTTTGTTTCTTCCGCAGTTTCGCGCCGAACGTAAAAGCGCAAATTAATTTCTTCAAAGTTGATGTGAAACGGGATCGGCACGCCTAAAACTTTCGTATCTAAGAACTTAAAAGCGACGAGACTCGCAAAACATTTGCCGTCCTGAAAGTCGAGTTCAGTTCCTCGCGGCACAAATCCATTCAGCAAATCCGGCTCGATTTCGTAATTCGCCATAATCAAATCCTGCCATTTTGCGGTCAAAAACTTTCTCATTTTACAAAATCAGCCGCTTGTCGCCGGCTCTGCGCGTAATTCGTTCGCGGTCAAAGTATTCCAGAAGCGGAATCGCGTATTTGCGCGAAACACCAGCCGTGTCTTTAAATATCGTAACGTCAATCAAACGGTCTGAGGATTTTGATGCGAGATTTTTCAGTTTTTCAATCAATTCATCAATCGCGCTTTTAGAAAAATAAAGTTCTTCGCTTATTTTCACAATTTCGCCGGAATTAAGCAGAAGCTGGAAAATTTTGCGGGCGTGTTCGAGCGAAAGTTTTGTATTTTTGATTGATTCTTTCAAGGCGTTTTCGAGCGTCGGAACTTCCAGCTTCGCGCTCGTATAAATTTCAGCCAATCTTTTTCGAGCTTCGGTTTCATCAATCGAAAGCTCCTGATTGTGAGAAGCGGCGCGAACCGAATCTTTTTCGGCAAAAATTTTATCTTCTTTTTCCAAACGAACGAGTGTAATTTTGAAAATCTCCGGCGCCAGATGCGAAAAGACTTTCTCGCGCAGAGTTTCGCGCAAAATTCCTCTGGCGAGCGGTTCGCGCCGGTGATAACTTTCAATTTCCGCCAGCGTTTTCGCTTTTAATCTCTCAAAAGAAGTTCGGGCGACATAAAAATTTTCGGCTTCTACAATCGCTTTTTTCTCGACGTTTTCCGCAATCGCTTTTCGCAGAATTTCCGTCTGCCAGCCTGTTCGCGCCTGTAAATCGGCAAAAGTCAATCCGCCTTCATTCGCCGCGTCGAGAAATAATTTTATTTGTTTCGCTCTATCGTTTTCCCTTTCGGCTGCGGTTAAATCGCCGAGATATTTTCTAATATTTTCAAAGTCTTTTCGCCGATGTTTAACTGCCGAAGCATCGAGAATTTTTCCACCGGCAATCGTAATTTGCGGCGAATAAGAGCGAACAATAAACATTTCTTTCGGAATGGCGACGATTGGAATTTCAAGCCGGAATTGCGCGAAATCCTTTTCGCCCGGCGCGATTTCGCCTTCTTCATTTAAAACTCGCACGCGCGCCAACGCTTCCAGAGTTCCGATGTGAACGCGAACTCTCTGGCGCGATTTTAGAGAGCTTTTCGCGTCTTTTATAACTTCGATTCGCGCATCGAAAATCTGCGTCGGACGCAAAACATTCGGAGCGGTCAAAACCATTCCTCTTTCGAGTTCGGCGTGTTCGATTCCGCCGAGATTGACCGCCGCGCGTTGTCCGGCGCGAACAATTTTTACCGCTTTGCCGTGCGTTTGCAGCCCGCGCACGCGCACTTTTTTGCCGTCGGGTAAAATTTCCATTTCGGTCGCTTCATTTATCTCGCCCGACGCGAGCGTTCCGGTTACAACCGCGCCGAAACCTTTGACGGAAAAACTTCTGTCAACCGGAAGACGCGCTATCGCTTCGGTTTGGCGAACGGGAATTTCAAGCGCGAGTTTCTGTAAAATCTGTTTGAGTTCGGCAATTCCGCTGCCGGTTTTCGCGCTGACCGAAACCACCGGAGCATTTTCGAGAAACGAATTTTCGACGAGTTCAGCCGTTTCGAGTTTGACGAGTTCAAGCAGTTCTTCGTCAACCAAATCCGCTTTTCGTTTCGAGCAGGCGGCAAATTTCAAAATGCTCGCGCGTCTGCGGCATCACGCCCGCGTCTGCGGCAATCACAAGCGCGACGACATCAATGCCGCTCGCGCCCGCCAGCATATTTTTGACAAATTTTTCGTGTCCGGGAACGTCAACAAAACCGATGCGAACCGATTCTAAATCGAGTTCGGCAAAACCCAAATCAATCGTAATTCCGCGCTGTTTTTCCTCCGGCAGACGGTCGGCGTCAACGCCTGTCAGAGCCTTAACGAGCGCGGTTTTTCCGTGGTCAATATGTCCCGCAGTGCCGACGATGATGTCCATTAATTTAGCGATTTATCGCTTTTTGAATCGTATTGTTCCAATTTTCGATAGAGCGTTTTTCTGCCGATATTTAGAAGGCGCGAAGCGCGAGATTTGTCGCCGCCCGTGTAATCGAGCGTCGCTTCGATGATTTGTTTTTCAACTTCGTCCATTGCCGTCGGCAATTCGATTTCGATGCCGATTGAATTGCCTTCGCTGGCGGCGCGAAGACGCTCCTGTTTCGCCTGCGCTTGATGTTCAAACGCTTTGCGGCTGATGGCTTCGGGCAAATCGTCAAGCTCGATTTGTCGCCCGGAAGCAATGATAACGGCGCGTTCAATCGCGTTTTCGAGTTCGCGCACGTTTCCCGTCCATTCGTAATTGACCAGAGCGCGAAGCGCGTCTTTGGAAATTCCCGAAACAAAACGTCCGGTTTTTTCCTTGTGCAGTTCGAGAAAATGAAACACGAGCAAGTGAATGTCTTCGGGACGAGTTCTGAGCGGCGGGACGACAATCGGGAAAACCGACAGGCGATAAAATAAATCCTTGCGAAATTTTCCTTCCTCGACCGCTTTTTCAAGGTCAATGTTTGAAGCGGCAATTACCCGCGCGTCGGTTTTCAAAACCTCTTTGCCGCCGACGCGCGTAAATTCGCCGTCTTGCAAAACTCGCAGCAATTTTACCTGCGCCGACAAACTCATTTCGCCGATTTCATCAAGAAAAAGCGTTCCGCCGCTCGCTTCTTCAAAACGTCCTTGTCTCTGAGTTCTGGCGTCGGTAAACGCGCCTTTTTCGTGTCCGAAAAGCTCGGATTCAAGCAGCGTTTCAGGAATCGCGCCGCAGTTTAATTTAATATACGGCTGGTTTTCCCTGCCCGAATTGTAGTGAATCAGATTTGCCAGCAACTCTTTTCCCGTTCCCGATTCGCCTTGAATCAAAACCGTCGTGTTGGTGTCGGCGACCGTCAGGGCGAGTTCAATCGCGCGGCGAATCGGCGCGGCTTGTCCGATAATCTGGCTCGTATGGCGTTCGTGAAGTTCCGATTTAAGACGCATTACTTCCGCGCTTAATTGGTCGCGCTCAAGCGCCGTGCCGATTTGGTCGGCGATGCCTTCGACCAGCGCGACTTCGTGATTTTCAAAACCTTGCTCGCGTTCTTCGCTCCAAACGAAACCGAGCAGACCGAACGCTTGTCCGGCGACTCTGACCGGCGCAACCAGCGCGGCGCGTCCGCCGAGCTGCGAATTAAAAATCAAGCGAATCGCAAACGGAAGTTGTTTGTCAACGAGACGCAAAGTTTTTCCGTCGCGCAAAATATCGCCGATTGCCGGAAACGGTTCGATGTCGAGCGATTGTCCGTGCTGCTGAATCATTTCCAAAACCGCGTTCGGTTCGACATCGGGCGCGGATTTAAACGAAGCAAGCGAAATTTTCTTTTCCGTCTGGTCAAGCACGCCGAGCGCGCCGTAATCCGCGCCGACAAGACTGATGGCGCGTTCCAAAACTTTTGACGAAACGATGCCGAAATCCGAATGCGAATTGAGCGTGTTGGCAATTTCAAGCAGCGCGTTTGTGCTTTTAGATTCCTGTTCCTGCGCGACATACAAACTCGTATATTGATAACCGATGGCGAGTTGGCGAGCGATTGATTCGAGAAACGAAACTTCTTCATCCAGCCATTCACGCGGCGCGTGCGTGTCGTGAAGTCCGAGCAGTCCCAAAACTTTTCCGCTCAAAATAATCGGAATAATCAACAGAGATTGAGTTTCCAGAGCTTTCGTAAAAAATTTGACGGTCGCGTCCGTCGCTTTTGAAGTGTCGTTAATGCGAATCGGTTTAGTAATATCAAAGCGCTCGGAAAGTTTTTCCGCGTCAATCGGAATCGTCGTGCCTTCACTCGACGGAATATTTTCTGACGCGCGCCATTCGTGACTGATGCGAAGCTCGCTGTCAGGCGTCAATTGCAAAACGTCGCAGCGATCAGCCTGCATCATTCGCCCGATTTCCGAAACGACGACCGTTAAAAATCTTTCCAGGTCAATGTTTGTCGGCAAATCACGCGCGAGCCGGTCAATTATCGCTTCACGCGCTTCGTGCATTTTGATTTTTCGTTCGAGCGGAAAAGTCTGTGAACTTTCGATTTCGATTTTCATAAATTCAGCCGACAATTGTCTGTCGGTTACAATTTTTATCTCTCGAATCTAAATTCTCGACTTTTCGGTCGGTTGTCAAGTTGACACAAAAAATCTTTGCTGTGTGTTTTTTAGATGCAGAAGCGGAAAACCGAATATCAGCAAACTTCCTTTGAGCTGCCGCTCGTGCTTATTGATTGGAATTCTTTTTTTGCGGCGGCGGCGGCGGCGGCGGAAGAGAGTTTTCCTGCGAATTGGAATTTGCCGACTGTTTCGGATTTTCGCGTTTTTTAGTTTGCTGCTGTTCTTGCTGTTGCTGCGCCAGTTCTTCCAATTTTGGTTTAATACCGAAATCAATTCGTTTTTTTCCGGCTTGAGCCTTTTCGAGAAGCTCCTGCGCCTGCAAATTATCCGCGTCGAGTTCGACGGCTTTTTTCAGAGGCGCGATGGCATCTTCGTATTTAGCGAGCTTTATCAAAATCGCGCCGTATTCGGTTTGATATTCGCCGTCATCAGGATTGAGTTTGACGGCTTCAGACAAGGCTTTTTGCGCGTCCGTATCTTGATTGAGCTTATTAAATGCGCGACCGAGATTAAATTTGGCAACATCGTCCTTCGGGTCTTTATCCAAAATCTTTTTGTAAGCCTTGACCGCGTTTTCAAACGCTTTATCCGAATCGGTCAATTTCACCGGAACGTCTTTTTTCCCTTTTTTCGCCGCCGCCGTCGGTTCTTCCGTTAAAACGCCCGCGTCTTTTTGTTCCTTTTCGAGCAAGGAATAAGCCATTCCGAGTTTAAAATAAGCGTCGGCGAAATCGGGATTTAACTTAACGGCTTGACGATAAGCCCCGACAGCCTTTTCATTATCGCTCTGGTCAAAAAACTTATTGCCTGCTGTTAAAGCCTCGTTTGCGTCAGTAAAAACAGTAACCGGCGCGTCTGATGTTTTCGCGGCGATTTCCTGATTCGTTTCCGTATTTGACGCAGATTGCAAATTTGTGTTTTCCGAATTTACGCTGCCCGACAAATTATTTTTCGAGCAGCCGAAGACTGAAATTGAAACTAAACTTACAATTATAAAAATTCTCTTCATAACTCATTCTTGTAAATAATTTTCGGGATTTTCGATTGAGAAAAAATTTTCGGCAGACGTTAGCCCGGCGGAAATATAAACGGTCGCCCGCCGAGCAGGTGAACGTGCAGGTGAAAAACGGTTTGTCCACCGTCGGCGTTTGTATTGATAACCGTTCGATAGCCGTCTTCGGCAAAACCTTTTTCGCGGGCGATTTCAGCCGCCGCAAAAAGCAGTTGTCCGAGCATATCGGCGTCTGATTTTTCGGCTTTGTCCAATGAATCGAGATGTTCGCGCGGAACTATCAAAACGTGCGTCGGCGCTTGCGGACTGATGTCGTCAAAGGCAATGCAAACCTTGTCTTCATAAATTTTAGCGGACGGAATTTCGCCTGCAATAATTTTGCAAAACAAACAATTTTCGTTCATAGGAATAGTTTATTAAACCACAAACCGGCGGATTGAACAAAACCCACGAAAAATTTTCGGAAAGTAAAAACATCTACAATCGCAGTAAATAAGACATTGTTATTTCACAATCGTCTTATTTACTTTCCACAAGTTATTTTGCTCGGAAAAGAACTTTTTCAGATTGATTCTACGATTTAAGTTCTGTTGCGGATTGCGCCAGATTATCTGAAACGCGCTCGATATTCGCGCCGATTTTGCGGAGTTTTTTGACGATATTTTCGTAGCCTCGGTCAATGTGGTAAACGCGGTCAATCACGGTTTCGCCCTGCGCGGCGAGTCCGGCAAGAACGAGCGAAGCCGACGCCCGCAAATCGGAAGCCTGAACCGGCGCGCCCATTAATTTTGTTTTGCCGTGAACTGTTGCCGTGTTGCCCGAAACGTGAATTTCCGCGCCCATTCGGACGAGTTCCGATGCGTGCATAAAGCGATTTTCAAAAATCGTCTCGACAATTTTCGCGTCGCCTTCGGCTTGCGTCATTAAAGCCATATACTGCGCCTGCATATCGGTCGGAAAGTCTGGATGCGGCGCGGTCGTTACGTTTTTTGAACGCAAACCTCTGTCGCCGCATTTGACCATTAAAGTGCTTTGATTCAGTTCTTCAATTTCGACGCCGGTTTCGCGCAGTTTTTCGATAACAGTTTTAAGATGTTCGGGACGACAATTTTTGATTTCGAGTTCGCCGTTTGTGATAGCGGCGGCGATGATAAAAGTTCCGGTTTCTATTCTGTCTGGAATAATCGTGTGTTCCGCCGCGCCGAGACTTTCCACGCCTTTGATTTCGATTTTTTCAGTTCCCGCGCCTTTGATTCGAGCGCCCATTTTATTCAAAAGCTCGGCTAAATCTTCGATTTCCGGCTCACGCGCGGCGTTGTGAATCATCGTTTTCCCTTTCGCCAAAACCGCCGCCATCATCACGTTTTCCGTTCCGGTAACGGTGACTATGTCGAAATAGACATTTGCGCCGACAAGTCTGCCTTTGGGCGCGCGCGCCACGACATCGCCCGATTCGAGCGAAATTTTCGCGCCTAATTGCTCAAATGCCTTGAGATGCAAATCAATCGGGCGCGTTCCAATCGCGCAGCCGCCGGGAAGCGAAACTTTCGCTTGCCCGAATCTTGCCAGAAGCGGACCTAGAGCCAGAACGCTTGCCCGCATTGTTTTGACGAGTTCGTAAGGCGCTTCAAAAACCTCGATATTGGCGGCGGAAACTTTATGAGTGCGAAGTTCGGGCGTTAAAACGGTCGCGCCCAAATCTTCAAGCAGACGACGCTGCGTTATCAAATCTTTGACATACGGAACATTGTGCAAAATGACGTTTTCCGAAGATAAAAGCGTTGCGGCGAGACACGGCAGAGCGGAGTTTTTCGCGCCGCTGATTTCAACTTTTCCTTTGAGCGGCTTTCCGCCGCGAATCAAAAATTTATCCATTTTTCAATTGCAGGCAAAAGATTTTGTTTTGACATTTGCCGCCTTAAATTTCCCGATATGTGTAAACAGAAAATCTTATCACGAGATATTTTTTTGGAAAAGCCGCGATTTAAAACCGCTCGATTTTGCAATCGGATATTTGCCGTTTTCTATTTATACGCGCAAATCATTCTGGTCGGTTCGAGATAAATTTTGAATTCTGTTTTTTTAAAACCCGCGTCTCTCAACCACGATTGATAAACTTCAAAACTCCGCTCGACATCGGATGAATTCCAGCAAATATCTTCCAGACAAAACAAAACCGAAATGTCCGGGCTTAAACGGTTTTTATCCAAAATCCAGCCGCTGATGATACAAACGCCGTTTTCGGGAAGCATTTTGTAAATGCGCGATAAAAGTTTTTTGTTCGTTTCCGCGTCGAAAACCGAAAGCAGATTTGCCAGCAGCGCGACATCGAAATTTTTCGGCAAATCGTCTTTGATAAGGTCGCCGCCGACAATTTTGATTCTTGATTTCAGCCTTGATTTTGAAATAAATTCGTCGGCTTTTTCGACGTTTTCCGGCAAATCAAAAACGGTCGCTCGCAGTTTCGGATAGATTTCACACAAACCGATTGACATCGCGCCCGTTCCGCCGCCCAAATCGAGCAGATTTTTGTAATTTGATAAATCAAAATTTTCGCCCAGAGCGCGTCCGTGAAGCAGCGCGAGATTGTGCTGTTCAGCCATTGATTCCGCGTCCTGGTCGTCATCTTCCGGCGCGTCCGGGTTGCTTTCTCCGTATTGCCAGGATTTTAGTTTTTCGGGCAATTCAGCCCAGAGCGGATACGAACGATTTTTGTAGCGTTTTATTTGCCCGCCGAGATAAAATTCACTGTCTTTGACGAGAAAATAATCGGTCAAAACAGAGTTTCGATAAAAATCTTTTTCCCTTTCGAGCAATCCGACTGCGACGGAAGCGTCGAGAAACCTTTTCATCGCAAGCGGATGAATTTCAAGTTTTTTTGCCAGATCATCAGCGGAGAGATTTTCCCGGCAGAGAATTTTCGGAATTTCAAATTCGACCAACGCGAAAAGAACTTGCGATTTTTGATAGCCAATCGCAAGTTCAATCAGTTCATTCGGAGATTCAATTTTCGATTGCATTTCCAAACTTTTGTTTAGTTGGGCGACAAAACGATTTTGCGCCAGGTGTCTTTTTCCGTGTTGAAATGTTCATAGCCCAGCGGCGCTTCCGACAATTTCAAACGGTGCGAAATAATAAATGTCGGGTCAATTTTGTTTTCCTGAATCGCGTCGAAAAGTTTGCCCATATATTTCATCATATTCGTCTGTCCCATTTTGAAGGTCAAACCTTTGCCAAACGCCGCGCCCATCGGGAATTTATCGAGGAATCCGCCGTAAACGCCCGGAATCGAAACCGTTCCGCCTTTGCGACAGCAAAAAATCGCCTGTCGAAGCGCGTGCGGTCGGTCGGTCGCCAAAAACAAAGTCGCTTTGGCGTAATCGAGCAAGGAATCGGGCGAAGTTCCGTGCGATTCCAGCCCGACGCAATCTATACACGAATCAGGTCCGCGCCCGCCGGTTAAATCGTTTAATTTTTCGTGAACGTCTTCGTCGTCGAAGTTTATCGTTTCCAAATTCGCGCCCGCGTTATACTGCATCGCTTCCGCCAGACGCGCATTGTAATGGTCAATAACAATGACCTTTTCCGCGCCGAGCATAAATGCCGATTTGATTGCGAATTGTCCGACCGGACCCGCGCCCCAAATCGCTACCGTATCTCCTTCTTTAATATCGCAATTTTCCGCCGCTTGATAACCGGTCGGAAAAATGTCCGACAGAAACAAAACTTTTTCGTCTTCGATGTCATTCGGCACTTTCAAAGGACCGACATCGGCAAAAGGAACGCGCACGTATTCGGCTTGACCGCCCGCGAAGCCGCCCAACATATGCGAATAACCGAACAGCGCCGAGCCGGAATAACCGTATAAAGATTCAACGACTTCCGGTTTCGGGTTCGAGTTGTCGCAAGCCGACCACAATTCACGCTGGCAGAAAAAGCAATTTCCGCAGGCGATTGTAAAAGGCACGACAACTTTGTCGCCTTTCTGTAAATTCGAGATTCCTTTGCCGGTTTCGACGACTTCGCCCATAAACTCGTGTCCGAGAATATCGCCTTCTTTCATCGTCGGAATGTAACCATTGTAAAGGTGCAAATCCGAGCCGCAAATCGCGGTTTTTGTAATTTTAATAATCGCGTCGCGCTCGTTCAAAATCTGCGGGTCAGGCACGTCCAAAACCTGAACGTCGTGTTTTCCCATCCAACATGCTGCTTTCATTTTATAATTCTCCCTTGTTTTTTAATACTGAACGGTAAACAGTAAATAATAAATTTTGCTTTTCATTCAGCGTTTAGCATTTACCATTTACCATTAAATTATGCTGTCGCCTTTTTCGCCATCGGTTTACGTCCCGAAGTTTGCTCTTCTACGCGGATAATTTCGCCGGCTTCCATCAAACTCTTAAAACGATATAAATCGCCATAGACTTGCTGGCTTGGTTCTTCGCCGAAAAGTTTGGCGAGCATCGCGCCCAAATTTCCGCCTGGCGCTTCGTAAATTAGCGTAACTTTTACTTCCGTGCCTCGATTAATAGTCGGCTTAAACTCAACGACGCCGGAATTTGCAATGTCCGCGCCTTCTAAAGAACGCCAGCCGATTCTCTCATTTTCGCGGTCGCTGGTAATTTCGGCGTCCCATTCTACCGATTGACCGAGCGGCGCTTTAGCTTTCCAATGCGAAGTTTTCTCGCCCGTATTTTTCACCGCTTCGAGATGCTCCATAAATTGCGGCAGGTTTTCAAAATTATGCCAGAATTGATACAGCTCCGCAGCCGATTTGTTGATTGTCAGCGCTTTGGTAACGTGAACTTTGCCCGAAAGCAAACCATCTTTCCAAGTTGATGACCTGGCTGATTTTTTTGAACCGGAGTTTTCCGCATCCTTTCCGCCACCGCTCTTGTTAATTCCTATCGCGTCATAAATCTGGCAGTGTCCGGTTGCGCCGCGCAGAGCGAAACCGCCGCCCAGAATCGAAAGTAAAATCCCAAAAGTGTCGCCGCGCTTTATGCCGTAAGCCAGCAGAGCGCCGCCGCCGATGCTGGACACGACTCTTTCCACGTCGCCGACGTTGGTATTTGTATTTGTCAAAATGTCGGTCAATGATTTTTCTTGTTCGTTGTGTTTCATAAATTCTCCCATCCTTGTTTATCCGGCGATTTTCTCACCCGGTTTTAATTCGTTGTTTCGATAAGATTCTTCATCAATTTGAGCGGTTAAAAACGAAGGCGAAGCAACCGATGCGCTTTCTTTTCCCGAAGCAGAATTCTCACCGATGCCGCCCGCAGACGGTAAAAGCCGATTAACGAGTTCCGAAATTTCCGCCACCAATTCGGGGAAAAGCGCGTTTATTTTCGCCGCCATTTCCGCTTGAATTGAGATGATTGCTTCCGCGTCTCCATTGCGACAGGCTTCGACGATTTGCATTGCCGCCGATTCCGCGCTGATTGAACTAAAGGGCAAAGCGTCGCCGATACTGAACCAGGCAAATTCTTTTTTGTTTTGTCCTTTGAAAATAGCGTTGACGTGACTTCCCGTTCGCATTAAGCCGGGACAAACCGTTGTCACCTGAATATTGTCTTTGGCAAGTTCGACGCGCACCGCGCCGGAAAGTCCGACCAGCGCGAATTTGCTGGCGCAATAAGGCGCGAGATGCGGCACGCTGATTTTTCCGCCGATTGAAGCGATATTGACGATTTTTCCCGCGCCGCGCGTTCGCATTTTCGGAATCGCCGCGCTCATCGTAAAATACGCGCCCCAGAAATGAACGGCAAGCGCGTCTTCAAAATCTTTTTGCGTTTGGTCTTCCAAAGGTCCGACTTGAATCACGCCCGCGTTGTTTATCAAAACATCAATTTGTCCGTAATGCTTACAAACCGCTTCAATCATTCGATTTACTTCGGATTGATTTCGGACATCGCAAACCGTTTCGAAAACTTCCGCGCCGCGCTTTTCCAAATCTTGTTTGGCGCGCGATAATTCTTCGGCGTTTCTGGCGCAAATTGCGATTTTCGCCTCTTCGCCGGCAAACGTTCGAGCCAGCACCAAGCCAAGTCCGCGCGAGCCGCCGGTGATTAAAACAACTTTATCTTTGAAACTATATTCCGAACGGTTTTTCCCCAAAAAGGTATAAGCGGTAAGCGCGCCGACACCCAAAGCCGTCGCTAACCAAAAACCGTTTTTGCCTTTTTTTTCCACCTTGAAAATTTCCCCTTGATTGACTTGTAGAAGTTGATGAACGCAAAATCAGTGCCAGAAAAAAGTATGAAAGAAAAAATTTCGGCAAAATATTTGCGGAAATTTTGAAAATTCCCGTGCTAAACTTTTTCGATATGGCTGAAAGTTTAACGTTTTCAAAAACAGGCAATCGCCAAAAGATTTACAACGAACTAGCGCCGCAAATTGCCGCGCTAGTTGAAGGTGAAACGGATTTAGTCGCAAATCTGGCGAACATTACGGCAGCATTGAAAGAAGCTCTCGGATTTTTCTGGGTCGGATTTTATTTAAAAAAGGAAAATCAGCTTGTCTTGAGCGCGTTTCAAGGAACAATTGCCTGCACCAGAATTGATTTCGACAAAGGCGTCTGCGGATATTGTTTCACGACGAAAGAAACGGTTATCGTTCCGAATGTTGACGAATTTCCCGGTCATATCGCGTGCAGTTCGGCTTCAAAATCGGAAATCGTTCTGCCTGTTTTCGATGAGAACAAAAATGTTGCAATGGTTTTGGACGTTGACAGCGACCAAATAAATGATTTTTCTGAAATTGATGCGAAAGGCTTGCGAAAAATCGTTGAAATAATCGAGAAAATGATTTAACTTTGTGCAAAGTTTTCGGAAAATAACATTATGAACGACGAAAAAAGAATTACAAATTACGCCGATTTCTGGAATTTTTACGTTGCCGAACACAGCGAGCCGTTGACGCGCTATCTGCATTTCATCGGCACGATGCTGAGTTTGGTGCTGCTCGTCTGGATCGTTCGCGGCGGTCACTGGCTTTATTTTCCGCTCTGCCTCGTCATCGGTTACGCCTTCGCGTGGTTCGCGCATTTTTACGTCGAACACAACAAACCCGCGACTTTCAAATATCCTTTCTGGTCTTTTATCAGCGATTACAAAATGGTTTTTTATATGCTGATCGGGAAAATGAACGCCGAAGTCGAGCGCGTTTCGCAGAAATAATTAACAGGGATGAAGAGGATAAATGGGATAAGAAATTTTTTCTGAAACAAAAAATTCCTTTAAAACAAATATCCCTTCTATCCTCTTCATCCCTGTTAATTCGCTTTTATATTTTGTGAAATCAATTCGAGCGAACGATTATAACGATAACTGATTTGCATATGTCCGTCGTCGAATTCTTCGTGAATAAAAGAAACGCCTGCATCTTTCAACTTTTTGCACAAAATTCTTGCGCCTAAATCCAAAGCGAATTCGTCGCGCGTTCCGGCGTCAATGTAAAGCAGTTTCAAACTTTTCAATTTGTCAGCGTGTTTTTCAACCAGACGAACCGGATCGTGCGTCAGCCATTTTGCCCAAACATCAGTGCGAATTTCGCCTGTTTCCAAATCGAACGGCAAATCGAAACCGATTTCGGAATCTTTGTTCGGCGAATAACACGCGCTCATTCCGATAATATTTAACGCCGGAAAATCGTCTTTGCCTTTCTTTTCTTCGCGCCAAAATTTTTCGACGAACTCTTTCGGATTTCCCTTAATCGCGCGAAACGCTTTTGCAAAATCGGGCAAATAACATAATTCAAAATAAGCGTCGCCGCTGGTCGAGCAAGCCAGACCGAAAATGTCCGAATGCCGCATCGCCATTATCAGAGCGCCGTAACCGCCGGAAGATTTGCCCATTACGGCGCGGAAATTTTTATCGTTCAGCGTGCGAAATTGCCTGTCAACGAACGGCACGATTTCTTCGGTTAGATAATCTTCGTAATTGCCGGTCGCGGTCGAGTTGATATATTGCGAGCCGCCGTATTTGGTGAAACAATCGGGCATCACGACGATCAGCGGTTTGATTTTATTTTCGGCAATCAGCAAATCCATTCTTTCCGCCAGATTCGGCGTAAAAGCGTTGTCGTTGAGCAGCATTTTGCCGCGTCCGGTAAATCCGGTTAAGCAATAAACGACTGGAAATCTTTCGTCGCTCACTTCATAATTCGGCGGCAGATAGACGTATAAATCCCGAATATATTCGTCGCCAAGCGGATTATTTTTCAAAACGTCGCTTTCGTGGCGCAAAGCGACGACAGTTCCTTGCGTTTGTTTTTGGCTAGTCATACCATTAGATTTTTAATGACGGCGCGGAAAGCGTCAAGTTTTAAATCTTATTATGGCAAGCGACGTAATCGGCTTAAATCCGAATGCTTTAAATTCGACAATCGAATTTTTGACGGCGATGGTGACGCCGACTTTGCTGATTTCGGCGACCGGCTCGCTCGTGCTTTCGACTTCATCGCGGCTCGGTCGCGTGATTGACCGCGTGCGCGAACTCGAAACTCGTCTGAGCGAATTGATTGTCGTCGAAGACAAAAACGCAATTTCGCTGTATGAAAAACGACTTGAAACGGTCGTTAAACTGCTCGACCGCGTGACGAGCCGTTCGAGGATTTTGCAGCGCGCGCTCGCCGCTTTTTATTACGGTTTGGGATTTTTTATTTTGACGAGCGTGACGATTGCCGTCGCCGCTTTTTTTACGACTTATCGCTGGATTCCGATTCCAATCGGCATCATCGGCATTTTATTTTTATTTTACGGCGGCATTTTGATGATTCTCGAAACACGAATGGCGACCGTTACGATCAATACGGAAATGGATTTTACGTGGGAACTCGCGCGAACAGTCGCGCCCGAACATATCATCCGCAAATACACTTATAATGCACACGGAAAACGAAGATTTGGAACCAAAGTTCCTGAAACTCTGGAAAACGGGCGAGTTGAAAAAGAGAGTTGAACGACTCGAAACACTTTTGGAAAGCTGCACGGTTTGTCCAAAAGACTGCGGCAACAATCGTCTGAACGACGAAATCGCCGCTTGTTATTCGGGCGCATTGCCGATTGTGTCGAGCTATACGGCGCATTTCGGCGAAGAACCGTGTCTGTCGGGAACAAACGGCGCGGGCAATATTTTCTTCGGCAACTGCAATTTGCGCTGCGTCTATTGTCAAAATTTTCAAATCTCGCAGACGCACAAAACGCAGAAGAAAAACGAAATCACACACGAAAGACTGGCTGAAATGATGCTCGAATTACAGGAACGCGGCTGTCATAACATCGGTTTTGTATCGCCGACGCATTTCGCGCCGCAAATGGCGCGCGCGATTTTGATCGCCGCCGAAAACGGTTTGCGTTTGCCGATTGTTTATAACACAAACGCTTACGATTCGGTCGAAGTCTTGAAATTATTGGACGGAATCGTTGATGTTTATCTGCCCGATTTGAAATACGCCGATAATCAGACGGGTTTTGAATTTTCAAAAATCCGCGATTACACGACGTTCGCGCGAGCCGCAATCAAGGAAATGTTTCGTCAAACCGGCGAAAATTTGGTTTTCGACAAAAACGGATTATTGAAAAAAGGTTTGCTGATTCGTCTGCTGGTTTTGCCGAACGACATCGCCGGAATCGAAGAAAATTTGCGCTGGATTCGCAGCGAACTTTCGCCGAAAACCGCGATTTCACTGATGGCGCAATATTACGCGACGAACAAAGCCGCAACCGACGCGCGTTATATTTTGCTTTCGAGAAGAATCAGCGAACGCGAATGGTTCAACGCCGTTTCCCTGCTCGAAGATTTGGAAATGGAAGAAGGTTTTATGCAGGAATACGAATCGGCTTCGCATTATTATCGCCCGAATTTTGACGACGCGGAAAAGCCTTTTAAGGATATTCGGGATTTTCAGTAATGAGCGACAAAGAATTAATCGAATACATCGAGCAGAATCTGGCAAACAGTCCGATGATTGACACCGAGACGGGACTTTCGGCAGTCCGACAGTTGGCGGAAATTGCGGAACGGGAAAATATCGAATGGGCGTTGGCGGGCGGAATTGCGATGCACCTTTACGGAAGCCCGCGTTTGACGAAAGACGTTGATGTTATTTCTTTAAAAAGATTATCGCTCGAAGCGGTTCGCCCGATTGGTTTCGGCGGCGAATCTTATGAAGTGACGATTGGCAAAAAGAAAATTCACGTTGACTGGATTGTGCGCGAAGATAATTACCGACAGTATTACACGCAAGCATTGAAAGATGCGACGACTTTGAAAAATAATTTACGGATTATCACAACCGAATGGCTGGCGATTTTGAAATACATCGCCGGACGCGAAAAAGATTTGGACGACATCGTTTTTCTGTTGCGAAAAAACGGCTATGTTAAGCGTGATGTTATTAAACAAAACATTGTGAAAACCAAAAGCGAAGATGTTTGGTTTGCGATGCTTCCCGGTTGGCAGAGACTTTTTGATTTAGCCGACACGAAAATTGTCGAACGCGACAAATATTATCGAGACCCGATGCGATAGAAAGAAGGAAATTATGAAAATCGGAGAAAACGCGCCTGATTTTACTTTGAAAGACGGCGACGGAAACGATTGGAAATTGTCGGCTAAACACGGAAAAACGGTTGTTCTGCTGTTTTATCCGGGCGACAACACGCCGGTTTGCACGAAACAACTTTGTTCCGTCAGAGATAATTGGGCGGATTACGCGGCAACCGGCGCGGAAGTCGTCGGCATCTCAACCGATTCCGCCGCGTCGCACAAAGATTTTGCCGCGAAATATGAATTGCCTTTGACGCTGCTGGCTGACGAAAACGGCGAAGTTTCGGCAAAGTATGATGCGAAATCGTGGATTCCCGGACGTTCGGCGCGTGCCGTTGTTATAATTGATAAAAACGGCAAAATTCGCCATCATCAAGTTCAGACGTTGAGTTTAATGCGCCCGAAAGACGACGAAATTTTAGCGGCGATTAGTGAAGCGGAAGGAGATTAGCCGCGAACAAATACAAACAAACACCAAAAGAGAAGAATATTTAACCACAAATGTTCACAGATTCACACAGATTTTTAAGAGATAAAAAAGATAAATCCAAATTGTTTTATCAGGTTTTCATCTGCGTTTATCTGTGTAAATCTGTGGCAAAAACTTCTTTTCTTTTTCGTGAACTTTCGTGTTTGTTCGCGGCGAAAAAACTCTCCCGAAACTAATTTTTACAATTTATCGAATAAAATTAGGAGAAATAAAATGGGTTTATTTGCGGATAATAAGTTTAAGTGCGCTCGCTGCGGGCAAAAAGGCGAACCGCTCGGTTACGCGCCGATTCCGACCGAACTCGGTCAAAAAGTCGGCTCGGAAGTTTGCCAGAATTGCTGGAAAGAATGGGTTGAAAAGCAAAAACAGCTTATCAATCATTTCGGTCTGGATGTTTCAAATCCCGATTCGCACCAGTTTTTATTTGACCAGATGAAGATTTTCTTTTTTGATGAAGGCGTCGAACTCGCGCAGATTGACACGTCGAAAGAAGGAAACGTCAACTGGTAATTTGTAGGAAAAATATGAAGGCAGTTATTGGTTTTTTAGTTTTGGTTTTGATTTCGAGCGGTGTTTCCATCAAGGCAAAGCCGCTTTTTTCGTCTACAATGAAATATCAGGTAAAAGTTCGCGCTCCCGAATTAACCGGCGGCGTCGGTTGGCTGAACACCGACAAACCGCTTTCGATTGCCGGTTTGAAAGGCAAAGTCGTGCTGCTCGATTTCTGGACTTACGGCTGTATCAATTGCATTCATATCATTCCTGACCTCAAAAAACTCGAAGCCAAATACGACAAAAATCTCGTCGTCATCGGCGTTCATTCGGCAAAATTCGAGAACGAAAAAAACACGGAAAATATTCACAAGATAATTTTGCGTTACGGCTTGGAACATCCGATTGTCAACGATGCAAATTTCAAAATTTGGGACGCTTATGCCGTTCGCGCGTGGCCTACTCAGGTGCTGATTGACCCGAACGGCTACATCGTCGGGCAGGTTTCCGGCGAAGGTCAGTTTGAGACGCTCGACAAAACTATCGGTGAAACGATTGCCGAGTTTCGCAAAAAAGGACAACTCAACGAACAGCCGCTCAAATTCGCGCTCGAACAGGCGAAAGTCGGTAATTTGCCGCTCGCGTTTCCGGGCAAAGTTTTGGCTGATGCGAAATCAAAACGGCTTTTTATTTCCGATTCAAATCATAATCGCATCGTCGTTTCTGATTTTAACGGCAAATTACTGGAAACTATCGGCAGCGGCACAGCCGGAAAAGCCGACGGCGATTTTGCGACGGCAAATTTTAATCGTCCGCAGGGTTTGGCTTTAAACGTGGATAAACTTTACGTTGCCGACACGGAAAACCATTTGATTCGGCTGGTTGATCTGCAAACGAAAACAGTTGAAACAATTGCCGGAACAGGCAAACTCGACGATTTCAATGGCAGCGGCGGCGACGCGAAAATGACGGCGATCAATTCGCCGTGGGATTTAACGCTCGTCGGCAGCAATCTTTACATCGCAATGGCTGGTTCGCACCAGATTTGGCGAATGGATTTGGAGAAAAACACGATTGAGCCTTATGCCGGAACGCGCGCCGAAGCGAGATACGACGGCGCAATCGCGGAAGCGGCGTTTGCGCAGCCTTCGGGAATTGTTTCGGACGGCAAAAATCTTTTCGTCGCCGATGCCGAATCGAATGTTATTCGTGATATTGATTTGCAAAAAGAAACGGTCGAAACTCTGGTTGGCGGCGATTTGTTTGATTTCGGCGACAAAGACGGTGAAGGCGACGACGTTCGCTTGCAGCATCCTTTGGGCGTCGCGCTTTACAACGGAAGGGCTTTGATTACCGACACTTACAATCACAAAATTAAAGAACTCGACCCGGAGACACGCACCGTCAAAACTTTTTTGGGAACTGGAAAACCCGGACAAACCGACGGCGCGAATCCGAGTTTTTACGAGCCTGCCGGTTTGAGCGTCGCGGACGGAAAATTATTTATTGCCGATACAAATAATCAGGCGATTCGCGTTGTAGATTTGAAAACCAAGCAAGTTTCGACGCTGAAAATCGAAGGTTTGTCATCGCCGGTTGAAACTAAAGAAGTTGTCGCCGATTTTTCGCCGAATTCCAAAGAAATCACGCTTGACGCGCAGGAAGTCGCGGCGAACGCGCAAAATTCGCTCGTTTTCAATCTCAAACTTCCCGAAGGTTTTCACCTCAACAAAGACGCGCCGCAGCGTTACGATATTTCTCTACTCAGCGGTCAAAACATCCGAATCGCCAACCCGAAACAAAAATTCACGACGCTGCCGATTGTCGTTCCGTTTTCGACCGCCGGCAAAGGTCTCGCAACTTTACGCGCCAAACTAAACGTCTATTTCTGCCGCGAAGACAACACCGGCACGTGCCAAATCAAAACGCTAGTCTGGAAAATTCCGGTGCAAGTCGCCTTAGATAAAAAAGCGTCCAACAAAATTGAAATTTTGGCTGATGTCGAGTGATTTTTATTTAAGGAGCGATTTATTTAAATGAAATCAAAAATAATTATTTTTACCATTTCCATCTTTGCAATGTGGAATTGCGTATTTGGTCAATCACTGATTGAATTAAATAAAGTTAAAGAAATAAAACTTCTCGAAACTAGCCGCAGTGATGTGAGAAGAATTTTTTCAGAGTATAATTTGCCTCTTTCAGATGAACCACGTCATTACGAATGGTTTTCTACGAAAAACGCAAATATCAACATTTCGTATTCAAGCGGAAATTGTTCAAATACCTTTGAAGATTGGAATGTTTCCGAATGGCAGGTGAAAGAGATAACAGTCTTTCCTACAATCACGGTTAGACTTAAAGATATTGGAATTAATCTCTTGAACTTCAAAAAAGAAAAGGTCTTTGTCAATCGGTCTGACGTTTACCTTTATTTCGATAAAGATAAAGGAATCGCATTTGAAGTTAATAAAAATAAAATTCAGACAATTACCTTTATTCCTTCAAAAAAGAACTATTCGTTGTTATGTGAAAATGAAAGAGTAAAAAATTATTACTCAAGTAAAAAATGGTCTAATTCCGAATTGAAAGAAAGAATTTATATTCGTGAATATCCTAATTCTCCTCCCGATGTCATCAAGTTGAGTTTGAGTTCATTAGAAATATCTTCTAATGAACGAAAACTAATGACTGTTTCAGCAATTGGCAAAGACCTCGAAAATGATGTTTTAATTTATGATTACAAAGTTTCGGGCGGAAAAATTATTGGACAAGGCACAAAAGTGTTTTGGGATTTATCAGGTGTTAAGACAGGAAATTATACCATTACAGTTTCAGTTGACGATGGTTGCGGGTTTTGCGGTAAATCTATAACCAAGACAATTCTTGTAAAATAAAATTTTGATTGCCTTTAAGTTGATAATAATTTTTCATTGAAGTTTCCAAAATATCGGAACTAAAACTATCGCCACGATAAAGACGACGACGGTTAAAATTGTGCCGACTTTGACGAAATCCATAAAGCGGTAGCGTCCGGGCGTGTAAACCAAAACGCACGCCGGTTCGAGCGGCGTGATGAAGGAAAACGACGCGGCGTAAGTAACGGCGACGGCGAATGTTCGCGGGTTTAAGCCGAGCGCGACGGCGGTTTTGACGGCGACGGGCAGGACAACGAGCGCGGCAGCTTGGTTTGACATTGGTTGGGTCAAGCCGACGGTTAAAAGGAAAAATCCGGCTAAGACGGCAGTTCCGCCGTATTGTCCGAAATAATTTTGAATTAAATCTGCCAGATAAACGTCGGTGTGCGTTTTTTCCATCGCCACGCCGAAGCTCATCATACAGGCGATTAAGACGAGAATCCGAAAATCAATCAGCGAATAAAGCTCCGAGTAACGCACGGTTTTCGTCGCCAGTAAAAGCAAAACTCCGAGCAAAACAGCGATGGCGAGCGGAATTTCAATGCCGGTCACCAATTTGGAAAGCGACAGCGCGAGAAAAAGTCCGAAAGCGGCAATCGCCCAACGCCGTTTTTCCGTTCGCATACTGCCTGCGGAAACATCTTCGAGCAGCAGCATTTCACCTTCGACGACAAACGGTTCGATGGTTTTGCGATTGCCCTGCACGAGCAGAACGTCACCGAATTTCAAACGCACGTCGCTGATTTTATCGAGAAAAGTTTCGCCGTGGCGATTTATGGCAAGAACGGTTAAATTATAGAGATTGCGAAAGTTGAGAGTTTTCAAAGTCTGTCCGCCGAGACGCGAATCGCGCATTACCATCACTTCAAAAAGTTCGATTTCGTCGCTTTCCAACATCCGGTCGTTAAGTTTGAAATCAGCTTTTATTTCGAGTCCGGCTTCTGATTTGACATTTAATATATTGGCGAGCTTGCCTTCGACAATCAGCAAATCGCCCGTTTCGATGCGCTCGGTCGGTTTCGGTGAAATTCTCTGCACGCCGCCGCGAATAATGCCCAAAACGTTTAAATCGAGTTCCAGATTGATGTTCGCTTCGCCAAGCGTTTTTCCAATCAGATGCGAATCGGGCAAAACAAGAACTTCGGAAATGTATTCGCGGATGTGATACTGATCGGTAAAAGATTCTTCGCCGCCGCGATTCGGCAGCAATTTGATGCCGATGGTCAACATATAAAGCAATCCGGCGGCAACCGTAATGATGCCGACTGGCGTCAGCTCAAACATCGAATACGGCTCCATTCCGTAACGCTGCATCGCGCTGCTGACGGCTAAGTTCGTCGAAGTTCCGATGAGAGTGCAGCTTCCGCCCAAAATCGCGCCAAAGGCGAGCGGCATCAGAAGTTTTGACGGCGCGATTTTAGCGCGATTCGCCAAACCCAAAACAACCGGAACAAACATTGCCGTCGTCGTCGTATTCTTCAAAACCGAAGCCGAAATCGCCGCGACCGACATTATTAAAGCCGTCAGCAAAAACTCATTTTTTCCGGCAATGCGATATAGCCGGCGACCGATTAAATCAACGATTCCCGTTTTAATTAAACCGCCGGTCAAAACAAAAAGTCCGCCAATCGTGATGATGATGTTGTCGCCGAAACCGGAAACGCCTTCGTCAATTGTTAAAACGCGGGTCAAAACCAAACCGATAACCAGCAAGACCCCGACAATATCAACCGGAATTTTCTCGGTCGCAAACAAAACGATAGCAACGAAAAGTAAAATTAATGTGATAAAAATTGGCGACATTGTGAGAAATGATACAGAAATTGCAGGCGTTTGGAAAGAAAAATTTTTGCAATTTTCAGTGTTGAGTTAAAGGTAATGCTGAAAGAATTTTTCACCGCAGAGGCGCAGAGGTTTCGCAGAGCAAACGCAGAGATTTTTTTTGTCTTTCTCGGCGTCTTCACTCTCGGCGTCTCTGCGGTGAGAAAGCATTTCTTTCGGCTCACTATCCAAATTTCAAATAAAAAAAGACAGCCGCAAAAGCCATCCTTTTCAGTTCTGAAATTATATTTGAATCAAATCAGAACACAATACCGATTTGACCTTGAACGACGCGCGGCGAAACGAAATGAGTGCCGCTGAACGTCGAATTGAAATTGTAGAGCGCGACTTTATTCGTCAGATTGATAAAGCTCAAATGCGCCGAAAGTTTCATTTTGTCGGTTCGCAAAACATTGTCCGAGCCGAAACTCAAATCAAAAAGGTTGCGCGGCGCGACGCGCGGCGGATTCGTGTCGTCGTTTTCCGTGCCTGCCGCCGGAATTCGGATGCGCGAGGCGCCGAAATTTGAAGCTGAACATCTTGTGATCGGACTTGTCAAACTCGCAAATTGACTGCCGCAAAACAGACCAATTTGCTGCTGTTCATCAGCGCTGAAAGCTAAAGCCGTCGCATAATCAGGCACTGCGCCGGAAACAAGTCCGCTGTCGTAACGCCAGGTGAATGCGATAAACGGCGCGAATTCGTGAAACGTTTTGAACTGATCGAAAGAGTATTGGACTTGCGTCGTTTGTTGAAATGCCTGATCGTGGTCAATGCGAAAAACGCCCGTCGGCAGATCCGAATTGAAAAACAAGCCGCCCGTCTCCGGCGGAAAAAATCTCGCTCTGGTGTGCGAAGCGTTAAAAAAAGCGCCCAAACCTTTGTAGTTCGTCAAATTCAGGCGAAACGAAACGCCGTCAATTTTCGACTTGTCCCACGAAATCGGAAAAGTAATCGGCGTATCGAGCAGCGCGTTGAAATCGTAAGCGTTGTGCGTGATTTTGTTAAAATAATCAATGTCGGCAACAATGAGTTTACCGATTCCCTGTTGAAGTCCGACGTTAAACTGATTGCGGTTTCCGGGTTTGAGCGGCGCGGTCGAGGTGTCGCCCAAAATTCCGTCCGCAAGCCCGCCCGCGCCCGTCGAGTTCGACAAAATCAGATTTTCGTTATACGGCGTTTCAAAATTGCGCGTGTAAGAAGCGCGAACAACCGTATTTGTCGGCTTGAAAAGATACGAAACGCCAACGCGCGGCTGCAAAGATTTGCCTCGACTCAAGCCGTTGTAATTGTCAAAACGCAAACCTAAACTCAGCGTCAAACCGTTTTTGAAACTGAGCGCGTCCTGCGCGAAAGCGGCTTCCTGTTTGATGTCGGTTCGCCCGTGAAAAATGAAAAGTCTTCCGCCGCGCGTTAAATCAAACGGCAGTAGTCCGGCGAGAAAATCGGGATTCGGATTCGTTCCCGCGCCGCAAGTCGTTCCCGCAATCGGATCGCCCGAAAAACTCAAACAAAGCGGATTGAAATTCGGGTCGGTGATACCGAACTGAAAGTTTTCATTCAAAAAAGTATGTTGGAATTGTCCGCCGATTTTCAAATTGTGAATGCCTTTGACATACGCGACATCGCCGCGAATTCCGGTGTTTAGCAGCCGTCTCTGCTGGCTGACGGTTTGCGTCTGGTCTGAAAACGGATTCGCGCTCGGATAATAATTTACTTCATCGAGCCGAAAATACGGATTGATCGTCAACACGGTCGAAGAGTTAAAAATGTGGACGTAACCGGGCGCGATGTTGAGAGATTTGACGCGCTGACTCTGATCTTGACCGAGCGCTTCCTGCTCGAAAGTGTTGGCGATTTCAAATTTATTGCGAGCCAAAAATAAATTCAAGTGCAGCGCGTCTTTCGTCGTCGGACTGTAATCTATGCGGTCAAAAAGATTTACGGAATTTCCGTTGTTGTGCAGTGAAACAAACTCCGGCGAATCGAGAAATCGGTTTGAACGCTCAAAATTAAATGCCGCGAAATTCCCGATTTTCGCCGTTCCGAAGGCGAGCGAGGCTTCCTGCTGGTAAGTTCCGAAATTTCCGAAAGTCGAAGTAACGCTGCCCGAAGGTTTCGTCTGATTCAAACCTGAACGGGTTATCGCGTTTATAACCAGACTGCTTTTATCGCCGTATTCGGCTGGCGTCGCGCCGGTGATGACTTCCAGAGACTGAATCGCGTTGACCGGCAACTGTGTCGAAAAGGCTTTCGATTGCTGGTCGGTAATCGGCTGGTTGTCAACCGAATACTGCGTCTGCGCGTGGTCGCCCAAAGGATGAAAAAATCCGTTGGAATCGGCGACTACTCCCGGAGAAGTCAGTGTTACGGCTTCGCTCAAGCCGTTGCCGGGCGAACTCAGAGGCAGTTTGCTGATTTGCGTCTGGTCAACATCCGTATGCGTCGTCGGAATGTTTTCGACGTTTTGCGCGTCGGCTGTGATGTCAACAGTCGCGTTGCTGCCGCTGACGTTCAAAGAAACCGGAACTTGCATCGGAACAGACGCGCGAACGACGATGTTTTGCGCCGCGTTCTGAAAACCGCTTGCCGAAACCGTAATTTGATAATTATTCGGCGGCACATTTTGAAAGCTGTAATTGCCTTCCGCGTCGCTCGTCGCGGCGCGCGTAAAGCCTGTGACAGCATTTTTGATTGTCAGATTCGCGCCGGTAACGCTCGCGCCGTTCTGGTCTGTAACCGTTCCCGAAACTGTTCCCGCCGTTCCGAGAATTTGCGCGAAAACGGAAAATGATGCTAATAAAATGAATGTTGACGCAATCGAAAATCTATAAATAATTTGTTTTGACATATTTAGCTTTTAGTTAAAAAGCTAATAATATCTTCAAAATTATCCTTCGGCATCAGGTTTTCAGCCAACGGTTGAAAATGAGCGATGAACGGCTAAAAAACTCGGATAAACAGTCGAAAGAAATTTATATTTTTAATAACTTTTCGCGCAAAACTCTGGATTGCTGGCGACTCGACGAAATTTCCTGACCGTTTCTGAGCCGGACAAAATAAGTGCCGCCGGGCATCAGACTGATTTTCGCAATCGTTTCGAGATTAACCAGCGTGCCGCGCGAAAGTCTGATGAATTTTTCCGGGTCGAGTCTCGCTTCGATGTCTTTGAGGCGAAAATTTATCGTAAAGTTTTTGCCCGTTAAATTTGCGATGTGAAGAAGTTCGCCGTCGGCGACGATTGAAGCGATTTCGCCGACTGGTATCAACAAAATTTCATCTTTGACGCGAATCGGGATGCGCGTCAAAAAGTTTTTAGGCGCGATTTTTTCGTAAGTTTCGGCGGCGGCTTTCAAATTTGACGATTCGGCGGCGCGAAAATCTTCTTGTTCCAGCCTTTCCCGCGCCCGATTCAAAGTTTCCCGCAGACGCGCTTTTTCAATCGGTTTTAATAAATAATCAACCGCGTTTAATTCAAAAGCCTGAACCGCGAATTCATCGTAAGCCGTTACAAAAGCGACGAGTGGCAACTGCGATTTGCGCAGCAATTTAACGACTTCGAGACCGGAAATTTCCGGCATTTGCAAATCGAGCAAAGCCAAATCCGGCTTCTTTTCTTTGATAATTTCGACAGCTTCCGCGCCGTTTTCCGCTTCGCCGATTGTTTCCACATCTTCAAAACCGTCGAGAATGGTTTTCAGAAAAGAACGCGCCGGACGCTCGTCATCGGCGATAATGACCCGCAATTTGTTCATAATTTTAAACCAATGCCGGTTCGACGAATTCTAAAAATCCTTCAAATTGGTTCGACCGTATTTTATTTATTCTTATCTTTTGAAATCACCGAAACGGGAATTTTTATCTCTGCCGTCGTTCCCTTGCCGCTCTCGTTTTCGATTTTCAGAACGGCTGAGTTTCCGTAATAATTTTGTAATCTTTGTTCGATATTATTAAGTCCGACGCCTTTTCGTCCGTTTTGTAAAATTTCATTCGTATTCTCGCCCGCGCCGCTGTCGAAAACACTCAATTTCAGGAAAACCTGTTCTTTTTCATTTTCTAAAAGCGCGGAAATTATTATTTTTCCGCCTTGTTTGGTTTTTGAAATACCGTGTTTTACGGCGTTTTCCACCAAAGGTTGCAAAACAAACGACGGCACGCGCATTTTCTCTAAATCTTTTGCGAGAACGATTTCAATTTTCAAACGCTCCTCAAAACGCGCCTGTTCAATTTCCAGATAAGATTTTACGAGTTCTATTTCTTCGCCGAGAGTCGAAAATTCGCCGCTCGCTTTGAGAACGCGCCGCAAAAGCTGCGTCAGTTTCATTAACGTTTCAAAGGCTTTTTCCGGCGCGGTTTGAATCAAATAACCGATTGCCGTCAGCGCGTTAAAAAGAAAATGCGGATTGATTTGCGCTCGCAGCGCGCGAAGTTCGGCTTCGGCGGCGAGTTTTGAAAATTCGCGCTCGCGGATTTCGCGGCTGAAACGTTCGTCGCTAACGCGCAAAGCGTCAATGCGTCTGGCTGTCAGCAGCGCGACCGCTTCGAGCATTTCGATTTCGTCCGAAAGCAGTCGGCGACCGCCGGAAAAATTAGTTAAATTAACGTCGTAAAAAGGCTTTTCCGCCGTCGGCACAAAAATTTCGGCGCGCGTCGAAGCGAAATCCACCGAAGGCAACTGCGTTCTGAATTCATCTTGAGCGGCTTCGCTCCAATTTGATTCAATCGCCGTCAGCGCGTCGGCTAATTTTCGGCAAGTCGTATTCAGCGCATTTTCAATCGTTTCCTGTTTTTCAAGTTCCTCGGAAATTTCGATCAAAAGTTTTTTATAATCGGCGCGCCGCAGAATAATTTTATCAACCATCCAAACTGCAAAACGATGAAGGCTCGGATAAATCAGAGCGGTTGCGATCCAAAACGTCAGCAAAATACCGATAACCTGCACATCGTTTTTTTCGTGCGTCGCGTGCATCGCAAGCAGCGGCGCGGCAAGGAAAACGTAAAGTCCGAAAGCCGTCAAAGTCAATAAAAGCAGCGACAAAGCGCGTTTCAGAAAAAGGTCTGCGAAGGCAAAACGATAATCTTGAAGCAAAATGGCAAATGCGAGCGGCAAAGAAGATTGGTGCGCGACGAGTTCGACCAGCCAGGAATTATTTTCGGTCTGAGAACTCAAATGCAGAGCCGAAACCGCAAAAATCAACAGAGCCGTAATCCAAATCGCTTTTTTTTCCTGAGTTTGTTTGAAGTTAAAAACGAGAAGTCCGGCAAGCAGCGCGAGCGAACCGTAAGTTAAAAGCTGCAAAGCCAAATCCGACGGCGCGATCCGGTAAAAAATCGCCGACCGAAAATGAAAAACGCTTGCCAAAACGCTCAATCCGTAAGCGGCAAACGTCAACAGTTGAACGTTTCGGTTTTCATTATCGGAATTTTTCCAAGCCGAATAAACAACGACCGACGGCAAAAATCCGAGCGCCGAATAGGAAACCGCCAGCAAAACAGGCGAAACTTCTCTCGCGCCGAAATCTTTCCAGACGAGAACGAAAAGTTCTCCGGCGTTCCAGAGAAGTCCCAAAATTGCCGTCGCCAGCAGCAAAAAATCCGGCGAATTTCCTTTTTTATTTTGGCGATGACGAACGACCATCGCCAGCAGAAGCGCGTAAAGCGCGATTCCGACCGCAAAACCCAAAAGGTTGACGAGCGATGCCGTATTCAGCGAGTTCATTAGAAAATAATAAAGATTTAATCTGTAAATTAACAGCGAAATTTATTTCAAATCTTTGCGACGCGCTGCTCAAGTCTAGACTTTTTTTCGGTTAAGTGGCTATAATCATTTATCTTGCCGAAAATTTCAGCCGTCAAAATTTACAGATGAAAATGAATTCTGCTCAAGCCGGAAAAGTAAAATTGTCTCAAAAAATTTACTCGGCGGTCGCGTCCGAAACGCCGCTGCGCGATTTGGCAAGCAATTTTTCGGTTGTCGCCCGTAACGCCATAAATGAAGCAAACACTTTAACCATCGAAAAAATTACAATTTACCTAAAGCGTCTGCCGAAAAATCTCGACGGTTTTCAGCTCGTTCATCTTTCGGATTCATCACAGCCCTTTTACCAATCTCCGACACATCGCGCACGCCGCCGAAATCGCCAATGAATTAAAGCCGGATATGTTTGTTTTAACCGGCGATTTCGTTTCGCACGAAACCGAATACATCGCGCCGATGGCGAAGGTTTTAGGCGAATTAGAATCGGAGTTCGGGACTTTCGCGTGTCTCGGAAATCACGACCATTGGACGGACGCCGAAATGGTGACAAAGCGTTTGCGCGAAGCGAATATCAGAGTTTTGAACAATGAAGGTTTTCGTTTTACGGCGCGAAACGCTTCGTTTTGGCTTGCCGGCGTTGATGATTATATGGCTGGACAAATTGATTTGCGCTCGGCTCTGCGCGGTTCTTTTCCCGACGAGATGAAAATACTGCTCGCGCACAATCCGAAAATGCTGGCTCGCGCCGCTCGCGCCGGAGTTGATTTGATGCTTTCGGGACACACGCACGGCGGACAAATTAAAATCCGCGACGACGAAAAAAGAATTTTGCCCGGACGACGCAAATTTGCCAGCGGATTGTATCGCCGCCGCGAGACACAAGTTTACATCACGCGCGGCATCGGAACAGTCGTTTTGCCCGTTCGCTACGGTTGTCCGCCGGAAGTTTCGTTAATCCAATTAAAGTGCGCTTTGAATTAAATAATTACAAATTACGAATTACGAATTTAATACAAATTCCGACATTCGTAATTCGTAATTTGTAATTCGTAATTTACAAAAAATGGCTTCAAACATTCTGACCGTTCCGAATTTACTCACATTTCTGCGAATGGCTTTGATTCCGGCTTTTGCTATTTTGCTTTTTTACGGACATAGCGGCTTGGCTTTGCTGATTTTTTTCGTCGCGGGCGTGTCCGACGGCATTGACGGTTTTGTCGCCAGACGCTTTAATCAACAATCGGAACTCGGCACAATTCTCGATCCGATTGCCGATAAACTTCTGATGACAACGGCGTTTGTTATTTTAACTCTGCCGGGAGTTTTTCCGCCGATCAGACATCTGCCCGTTCCGTTTTGGGTTACGGCTTCGGTTATCGGGCGCGACGTTTTGATTATCGCGTCGGCGGTTGCGATTTTTATTATTACGGATTTTCGCGGCTTCCAACCTTCCTGGCTCGGCAAACTCAGCACGCTCGTGCAGGTTTCAGCCGTCGGCTTAATTTTGCTCGCATCTATATTTCCGATGCTTGTTTTCTACTTGCCGACCGTTTACACAACCGTCGTGGCAATTGCGATTTTTTCCGGCATTCATTACATTTTCCACGTCGCCCGTTTGATGAATGAAAAACCGAAAGACTGATTTCCGTCTGTAAAATCGCCGGCAAATTATTCGGCTTCTTCAATGAATTCGGCACTGCCGATGCTGTGGATTTCTTTTAACGAAAGCTCGCGCTTAATGATTAAAATTAACCCGACTGCCGTCCAAAATAAAATTCTTCCCTTTCGAATGATTGCCAGCGTCACGCCGATGCTCGCGCCTAAGGCAAGCGTTTCCGTGACAAATCTCGCTCCCGCTTCGTCCACGCCGATTAAAAACGGAATTAATTTGAAGACAATCGTAATCATCCGGCTGATTGATTCGAGCAAAAACGATGTATAAAGACTCGGAAAAACGCGGCTGATGCGGCTTAAAATAAACCAGACTTCTGCGATGCCGATGATGTGATAGGCAACTTCCAATAAAGTAATCGGCAAAAAACGGCGCGGATATTCGCGGTAAAATTCGTAAATCAAATCTTCAAATTCTCTGACTTGAACTCTTCCCGTTTCAAGAAATCTTTTGCCGAAATTTCTGTTATAAAGCCAATTGCACAACGAACTCGCCCAATGCCATTGCTGCGCGACCATCAAAATGCCGAGAAAAATCAGCAGAAAAATCAGCCCGATAAAAAAATCAATCGTCCAAACCCAGCCTTCCGCCAATTCAAAACTGTGCAGAAAAGCAAACGCGCCGAAGCAGATAAAAATTCCGGTGATCAGCGAATAAAACAAATTTTCCGTCGCCACGCTCGATAAACCGACGACCAGCGGCACGCGCTTTTTGACCGCAATCGCTTTTGAAGTTCCGCTGATTAAAACTCCCAGTGGAATCAGACTGCTCAAGGCTTCGCCGATAATCACGGCAGGCAGCGTATCGCGCAAATCGAGTTTATACGGCTCGGAAACGCTCAGTTTCCAAGCCATCGCGCGAACCGCGATGCGCAGAAAATAAAGGAATTGAATAATCAAAAATCCGCCGAAACCGATTCGCGCAATGCCGCGCACAATATCGCGCCAGCCGACCGAATAAATGAAATAAGTAAAAAGTCCCGCGCCCAAAACCGTCATAACGACGGCGAAAAGTTTCAGCCGATTAAGGTTTTTTTGATTGGAATTTGGAATTTGAAAATTTGAGTTTTGAGTTTCGATTTCTGAATTCACGTCTCTTTGCCTTTTGCCTTTCGGGTTGTTTAAGATGTTAGAACATTTATTTTTAAAAACAAAATCAAAGGAAAATTTTATGAACGCGACAGCTTTAGGACAAGAATCTACACATCCCGCATTAACGACTTTATCCGAAGAAGAAGAGCTTTTTCGCCAATCGGTCAGAGAATTTGCCGAAGGCGAAGTTCGTCCGCGCGTCGAAAAAATGGAACACGACGCGAAGTTGGACAAAGATTTAATCAAACAATGCTTTGACCTGGGTTTGATGGCAATCGAAACGCCCGAAGAATACGGCGGCGCGGGTTCGACGATGTTCAACGCGATTCTGGCAATCGAAGAACTCGCCAGAGTTGACGCGAGCGTTTCGGTTTTTGTTGACGTTCAAAACACGCTCGTCACAAACGCGCTTATTCGCTGGGCAAACGACGCGCAAAAATCGAAATATCTGCCGCAAATGGCTGAATCGAAGGTCGGCGCATATGCTTTGTCGGAAGCCGGAAGCGGTTCGGACGCTTTCGCTTTGAAAACCCGCGCCGTTGACAAAGGCGATTTCTGGGAAATCAACGGGCAAAAACTCTGGATTACCAACGGCAACGAAGCCGAAATTTTCATCGTTTTCGCCACCGTTAATCCCGAAGAAGGCTACAAAGGTATTACCGCATTTATTGTCGAAAAAGGATTTGAAGGTTTTTCAGTCGGCAAAAAAGAAGACAAATTGGGAATTCGCGCGAGTTCGACAACCGAATTGATTTTGGATAATTGCAAAGTTCCGAAAGAAAACGTTTTAGGCGAAACAGGCAAAGGTTACAAAGTTTCCATCGAAACCTTAAACGAAGGCAGAATCGGCATCGGCGCGCAAATGGTCGGCATCGCGCAGGGCGCGTTTGAAGCCGCTTTGAATTACACAAATGAGCGCGAACAATTCGGCAAAAAAATCTCCGATTTCCAAGCCGTCCAATTTCAACTTGCGGAAATGGCGATGGACATCGAAGCGGCGCGTTTATTGGTTTACAACGCCGCGCGTTTGAAAGACGCGGGCAAACCGTTCTTAAAAGAAGCGGCGATGGCGAAAGTTTATTCGTCGCGCGTGGCAGAAAAAGTTTCGTCAAAAGCCATCGAACTCTTCGGCGGCTACGGTTACGTCAAAGATTATCCGGTCGAAAAATTCTGGCGCGATTCAAAAATCGGCGCGATTTACGAAGGCACGTCGAATATGCAGTTGGCGACGATTGCGAAGTTGATTATGAGCGGCAAATAAGATTTTTTGCCACGAACAGACACGAAAAAGCACGAAAAATTATTCAAATTTCTTTCGTGCTTTTTCGTGTCTGTTCGTGGCTAATTTCTTTGCTATTTTTTCTTTCGCTTAGTTTTAGCGAAAGCGGCAAACGGGCTTTTCGCGTTTAGCTTTTCCGATTTTTTGCGTTTTACCGTGTCTTTCGGTTTTCGAGTTTCAAATTTTAGGCTTTCGATTTTTGCGGTTTTAAGGCGTTTTTTCGGCGTGAAATTTCCGCCGCTTTCAAACTGGCGTTCGTGTGTGATTTCTTTCTTAAATTCGCGCTTTGGAGGTTGTTCCGTTTTGAATTCGCGCTCACGGCGCGGCGCGGATTCTCTGTTGAATTCGCGCGTCGGGCGCGGCGCGGATTCTTTGACGGGTTCGCTTTCGACATTTGAAGCGAGGCGAATGTTGGCGTTTTGTTTGCCGATGCGACTGCGGCTCATTCGTTCGAGGATTTGCGCGACGAATTGCGCCGGAACATCAACCAGCGTGAAACGGTCGTTGACATCAATCGCGCCGATGGCTTTGCCCGGCACGTCAGCTTCGTTGGCAATCGCGCCGACGACGTGCGCCGGACTGATTTGATGACGGCGACCGACATCAATTAAAAGGCGCGTCATTCCTTCTTCGGAATATGAAAATCGCTCGCGTTCCGGCGCGACTTTGACTTCGAGCGGTTTTTCGCCGACCGCTAAAAACGTCGCGGCGGCGGCGATTTCCACCGCGTCGCGTCCGGTTTCTTCGGCTAAATCTTCAACTAAAGAAAGGTAAAGTTCCAAATTTTGTTCAGTCAAAGTCGAAACAATGCGCTCTTTCAAAATCGAAACCCGACGAGCGGCGACATCAGCCTGCGTCGGCAGTTTGATCGGTTCGATTTTTTGCTTCGTATATTTTTCGATGTCGCGCATCATTCGCTGTTGGCGCGGTGTAACGAACAGAATCGCTTTACCTTCGCGTCCGGCGCGTCCGGTGCGTCCGATGCGATGAACGTAATTTTCCGTGTCCGAAGGCATATCGAAATTAACGACCGTCGCAATGCGTTCGACATCCAAACCGCGCGCGGCAACGTCCGTCGCCACAACGATTTCGACCGCGCCGCTGCGTAATTTTTTGATAACGATTTCTCTCTGCGCCTGACTCATATCGCCGTGCATCGCTTCGGCGGCATAACCGCGCGCCTGTAATTTGTCGGTCAGATTCGCCGCGCCGAGTTTCGTTCGGTGAAAAATCAGAACCGCTTCGCCCGACGCGGTTTCGGTTTCAAGCAATCTCGTCAGCGCGTCGGCTTTTTGATTTTCGGAGACGTTCAGATAAAACTGCTGAATCGTCGGCACGGTCATCGTTTTCTGCTCGATTTCAACATTGACGGCGTTTTGCAGATATTTTTCGGCGATGCGTTTCACTTGGCGCGGCATCGTCGCCGAAAAAAGCGCGGTCTGGCGCGAATCCGGCGTGTGCGACAAAATCCATTCGACATCTTCCTCGAAACCCATATTCAGCATTTCGTCGGCTTCATCTAAAACGACCATTTTCAGATTGGAAATATCAATCGTTTCGCGCCGAATGTGATCCATCACGCGACCGGGCGTGCCGACGATAATCTGCACGCCGCTCCGCAAATGCCTGATTTGCTGAGAAATTGATTGCCCGCCGTAAACCGGCAGAACGCGCACACGACCGAGATGTTTGGCGTAGGAATGAAACGCTTCGGCGACCTGAATCGCCAATTCGCGCGTCGGTGTCAAAACGAGTGCCTGAATTTTAGAAGTCGTCGTGTCAATTTTCTGCAAAGTCGGCAGCGCGAACGCCGCCGTTTTGCCCGTTCCCGTCTGCGCCTGTCCGATTATGTCGTTTCCCTGCAACAATAAAGGAATAGTTTTCTGCTGAATCGGCGACGGAATTTCATAACCTAAATCGCTGACCGCTTTCATTAATTCATCGCTCAAACCGAATTGCGCGAAGGTGATTTCATTAGATTCTTCTGTTTGCATATTCATTGTAAAAAATTCAAATTTTATTGAATCGGTTAGTGTAACTTAATTTACTCGTAATGTAACGGAGCGCAAAATATTTCAAATAAAACCGAGAATCGTTTTTTTATTTGTCAGGTTTCGCGGGCAAAGTTTTACTTTGGCAAAAAGTTATGTATCTTGAAACATATGCAAAACAGAATCGAAGTTTTCAAACAAATGCTCGAAAGCGATCCGGCGAATACAATGGTTTTGTTCGGTTTGGCGAATGAATATTTAAAAGTAGAAGATTACGCCAACGCGATTCCGACGCTGGTTGATTATTTGCACAAAGCGGACGACGAAGGCGCGGGTTACGGAATGTTGGCGAAGGCTTACGCGCGAATCGGCGAACGGGAAAACGCGAAAAACGCTATCGCGCAAGGAATTATCCAGGCGGAAAAGCACGGACATCCTTCGATGTCTGACGAATACAGAGAACTTCTCGAACTCGATTACACCGATTAACGACGCGGCAGTTTTTCCGCAAATTGCTCACTTCTCTAATCTTTGGTATTTTATAACTTTGTCCTTTTATCAAAAATCGTTATCAAAGTAGGAATTATCAAAATGGCAACAGCATCAAAAGCTAAAACTGCGAAAAATACCAAAGCGAAAAATAATAATAACAAAGAAAAAATCGTCGAAAACCCGAAGCGAATGCAAGCCGACGGTTACAATGAAACAAAAACCGTGATCAAAACGGCGAAATCGTTAAAGCCCGAAACAACCGTCAAACCGAAAAAGCCGACGAAATCCGCTAACGGCAAACCGGCTTTTGACGCGGGCAAATATCAAGGTTTGGACGCGCAAACTTTAACGGGAATTTATCGCACGATGTATCAATCGCGGCGCGTTGACGACAAGGAAATTCAACTCAAAGGTCAGAATAAAATCTTTTTCCAAATCTCCGGCGCGGGACACGAAGCGATTTTGACCGCGGCAGGACTAGCGATGAAAACCGGTTACGATTGGTTTTATCCGTATTATAGAGATCGCGCGTTGCTTTTGCAGTTGGGAATGTCGCCGCTCGAAATGCTTTTATCAGCGGTCGGCGCGGAAGCCGATCCGAACTCGCACGGACGACAGATGCCTTCGCATTGGGGCAGCGTCAAACTAAATGTTCCGTCGCAGTCTTCGCCGACCGGAACGCAATTGCTGCAAGCCGTCGGCGCGGCGGAAGCGTCGTATCGGGCGTCGCTCGTCGAAGAATTACAGGACAAAGTTACGGGTTTCAAAGGCGATGAAGTCGTCTATGTTTCAATCGGCGACGGAACATCGAGCGAAGGCGAATTTTGGGAAGCACTGAACACGGCTTGCAATTTGAAATTGCCGGTTATTTTTCTAATCGAAGATAACGGTTATGCGATTTCAGTTCCGGTTTCGGTGCAAACGGCAGGCGGCGACGTTTCAAAATTGGTCGAAGGTTTTCCGAATCTTTACATTCAGAGATGCGACGGCACGAATCCGCTGGAATCTTACGCGACTTTCAAAAACGCCGTCGAACATTGCCGCGCTCGCAAAGGCGCGGCGTTCATTCACGCTAAAGTTACGCGCCCTTATTCGCATTCGCTTTCCGATGACGAAAAACTTTATCGTCCCGACGAAGAACGCCAGAAAGACGCGGAAATTGATCCGATAAAAACTTACGCCGAATTTTTAATGACCGAAGGCATCGTGTCATCCGAGGATTTGGAAAAATTGCGCAAGGAAGTTGACGCGGAAATCACGGCAGCGTCAGACATTGCGATTGCTTCGCCGCAGCCCGCGCCCGAAACTGCCCTGAGAAATGTCTATTCGCCGGACGTTGATCCGACTTCAAAAGATTTCGACACTGAAGACGGCGCAGAACTTTCCGGCAATGCCGGAACGATGGTTGACCTGATCAACCGTTGTATGCACGAAGAAATGGAGCGCGACGTTCGCATCGTAGTTTTCGGCGAAGATGTGGCGGACGTTTCAAAAGAAGAATATCTCGAACAGGTCAAAGGCAAAGGCGGCGTATTCAAAGTTACGGCAAATTTGCAAAGAAAATTCGGCTCGGCGCGCGTTTTCAACTCGCCGCTTGCCGAAGCGAACATCGTCGGACGCGCAATCGGAATGGCGACGCGCGGTTTGAAACCCGTCGTCGAAATTCAATTTTTCGATTACATCTTCCCCGCTTATCACCAGATTAGAAACGAACTCGCGCTGATGCGCTGGCGTTCGGATAACGATTGGAAATCGCCAATCGTGATGCGCGTTCCGGTCGGCGGTTATTTGAAAGGCGGCGCGGTTTATCACTCGCAATCGGGAACGACGCTCTTTTCGCATATTCCCGGCTTGCGAATCGTTTATCCGTCAAACGCTCTGGACGCAAACGGTCTTTTGCGGACTTCGATTCGCTGCGACGATCCGGTTTTGTTTCTCGAACACAAACATTTATATCGTCAAGTTTACAACAAATCGCAATACCCGTCGTCGGAATTTATGATTCCGTTCGGCAAAGCAAGAGTCGTTAAAGAAGGTTCGGACGTGACGATTATTACTTATGGCGCATTGGTGCAAAGAAGTTTTGAAGCCGCGAAACGGTTAGAAAAAGTAGGAATTTCGGTTGAATTGATTGATTTGCGCTCGCTCGCGCCTTACGATTGGGAACGAATCGCCGAGTCGGTCAAGAAAACAAATCGCGCCGTCGTCGCGCACGAAGATTCGATTTCATTCGGCTACGGCGCGGAAATCGCCGCCCGAATTGCCGACGAATTGTTTGAATATCTCGACGCGCCCGTCCGTCGGGTCGGCGCGACCGATACGTTCGTCGGTTACGCGCCGCAACTCGAAGATTTTATTCTGCCGCAGATTGACGACGTTGAAAAATCAGTCGCAGAATTGATGAGATACTAAAAATTCAATAAAACTAACAGAAAAAGCGCTGTCATTTAAATGACAGCGCTTTTTCGTAAAAAACACTGTGTTTTACTTTCCCTTTTTATCTTTTTTACCGCCGGTAACATAATTTTCACGCGCGCGGACGACTAAATTCTCTTTATCAACTTTAACTTTTATGCGGTGGCTTTTCGATTCTTTGCTTTTTTCAGCCGGATAATAGCCGAGACTGTAATACTCGCGCAGTTCGGCGGCGATGTTGGAAAAAGCCTGCGCGAGATTGATGGTCGTGTCCGCTTTGTAAAGTCTGCCGCCCGTGCGACTTGCCATATCGTTTAAGTATTTATCGGCTTTGCGGTAATCTTCGGCTGTCGTTCCCTGACTGCTCGGCGTGCCGATTCCACCGATTCCGCCGTTGCCGCTTCCGCCGGTAGTGGTCGGAAAAGGAAACGGATTTTTATTTTGCGAAGGAAATGGGGTTGTTGTAGTTGGGAAAGGAAACGGATTTTTATTCTGTGAAGGATTCGGACTCGAAGTCGGCGGCGCAATGACCGGCGGACTGTTTTTCATTCTCTGCACGTCGTTGAAAGTGTCGTATTCAATCGGATAAACGAGCGCGTCGAGTTCCAGAGCGTCGCTCAAATTGTTCCAATCGGTGGCGCGCATACTCGTCGTATCAACGCCGTCGGTAAATAAAACGATTGCCTTGCGTCCTGTAATTTTTTTCAATTTTTGATTTATTACCAAATCAATCGCTTCATAGAGACTCGTGCCTGAAGCGATTTTGGTGCTTCTGATGGCTCTCTGCAAAGCATCTCGGTCGTTGGTCGGCGGGTTGAGAACCATAACATCTTGGTTGAAAGCAACGACCATTACTTTGTCATTCGGGCGCAATTGATTGACGAAAGCCATCGCCGCCGATTGAATTTCGTTAATTTTAAATGTGCTGGAAGGACTCATATCCAAAACGAGCGCGACGGTAAAAGGCTGCTGTTCATTAGAAAAATAAGCGATTTCCTGCGGCTGGTTGTCTTCTAAAACTTGAAAATTTTCTTTCGTCAAACCGCTGACGAACCTGCCGCTGCGATCTAAAATCTTTACGGGAACGGAAACCATATCCGTGTTGACCGTTATCACGTCCGAATCTGTTTCGACATTGCCGCTGTTTTCCGGTGTCGGAGTGACGATTTCAATATTGGTGTTGTTCGGCAAATCTTCGGGATCGATTTTTTGCGGCGTCGGAGTTGCGGTGGCGGCAGAACGTTCGTTAGCTTTTCCGGTATCGGTTTCCGGCGCGGGTTTAGGGCGGCGAGATTGAGCGAAATTGTTTGTAAAACTCAAACCAAGAAAAATCAAACAAAGCGCAAAGGTAAATTTTTTCATTTTCAGCACCTCAAATTTTGGATGTAAGATGCTTTACCGGATTAAAATAGATGCTGCAAGGCGAACTTATTTTTGCTGTATTTTAAGAATTTGAATTTGGCAGCAATTCATAATTGCCCATTTCGCGGTTGTAAGCATCGAGCGCGCCGACCGAATCCGATGTCGCGTCGAGCATTTGTTTGGTCATCGCAATCGAATCGGACAATTGTTCAAAATCGAGCAAGGAAAATTTTTCCGGCGTGGACATCGTAACGATTTCGTCGTTCAAATAACCGAAGAAATTTTCGATAGATTGAAGCTGTCCTTCGACCAATTTAACGCTTCTCTCCAATTCGTCGAACGAAGCCAGACGGCGTTTGAGAATTTCGACGTTCGTTTGCTGAACGCGGCGCGTTTTTTCATCGCCGGCATTTTCGGCGGCGCGAAAGGCTTGCGCGAGTTGATTATTGACGGCTTGGCGATTGATTGATTTAAGATGCTGCTTGCGTCGGCGATAAACGTCCAGTAAGTCAACGAAATCTTCCCAGCGTTGATTAAGCGTCGTTAAATTGGAAGGCAGTTCGCGCGCGCCTGTAAATTTGTGATAATTTTCCTGAATTTTGTCTTTCTGCCAGCGCAGATATTCGACGGCTTCGCGTTCGCGCGGCGTAAAGGATTTTATCAATTTTTCGCGCGTCGCTTTATTGAGCGACCGAACGCGGTCTTTTTCGCGCGTATTGACTAGTTGACGATACGACGGAATCATAGGCACGACAAAAATATAAACAAGCTCGAAAATCAGCGCGATGAGCAGCGGAATGATGCTTTGCGTATAAGCCGCCGCGACCGCAAACCCCGCTAAACCCCAAAAATTAACCGGTTCTTTGACGGCTTCGCGGACGTATTTCGTATTAAATTTGCTGATTTCCTGCTGATACTTTGCTAAATCTGCCATAACTATTACTAGATGCTATTTTGGCGTGGCGGTTTCGCCGTCGGATTTTTAAATTAATTTTCTTTTGATTCGTTCAGCAAACTTCGGTTGAGCGTTTCGGAATCGTTGACTTCCGAAGCGGCGGAAATTTGTTTGCCGCTTGAGTTTGAACCGCTTCCGAGCAGTCCCATCTGTTGTTTGTATTCGAGCAGTTTGTCCTGCAACTGCATTTCTGAGGCTTCGCGTTCAATGTCCTGCATTTGCGCGTCAACGCTGGAAGTTCCGAGTTGGAGTTTGGCTTCGGCGGCGGCGACACGGCGATCAATTTTTTCGCGCATCTCGTTAAACGTCGAAGCGTCGTCGCCGATGTTGAAGGTTTCCATCGTCTGCGCGAGCTGTTCCTGTAATTTGGCTTGTTTTGACGCGCTGATAAGCTGCATTGCTTCGGCAGTGCGCTTATTCATATTCAAAACATAATTGTCTCTCGCTTTCAGAGCTTGCTTGGAAGCAATCGCCGATTGTTCAAGCTGCGCGGATGTTTTTACCAGTTCGAGTTGTTTTTGCTGGAGCTGCCCGATAAAAGTAGTAGCGACATCATCGCGTCCCATCTTGACCGAAGCCTTTATTTTGGAATCCAAATCAACGACTTCTTCCGACAATTTTTCTTTGCTTTTTGCAAGCAGCCGTTCGGTCGCCATTACGTGCGCGACTGAATTATTTAATTCCGGCACGCGCTCGCGCATATCCCGAATCGTCTGCTGAAGAACCATTTCCGGGTTTTCAATCTTGTCCAGCGCGGCGCCCGTTCCGGCATAAAACATCCGTTTTATTCTCATCCACAATCCCATCGTCTTATCTATCGCTCCCTAAAAATTTGTGTCTAAAAGAACCCGACGACCAACCTTTACGATTCGTAATTCGCCAAAGTTGCAAAATAGGATTTCAGTATAGCAGAAAAAGGCAAACGCTGAAATAAATAGTTGCAAGTTTGCGGAAAAGAAAAACGGGAAAATAAATTTCGGATTTTCGGTTGTAAAATAGACGATTCGAGCCTTGCGGCGTAAGATAAATCTATACGGTTACAAATTATTTATCGTCTGACGTTTCCAAAAATTATTGCCCGAAACTTTTGATTCGGAAAACTGAAATCAAACTTCTCTTATGACAAAGACAAAAATTATGAAAACTTTAACTGAACAATTTTTTGCGCTTCTTTTTCTCGCTGTCTTTGCATTGATAACTTGCAAGGCGCAGACATCCGCCGATAAAACGCTATCGGCGAGCGGTTATCATTTGCTCGAAAAAATTCAGGTCGGCGGCGAAGGCGGCTGGGATTATCTGTTTGCCGACGCGGACGCGCACCGGCTTTATGTTTCGCACGCGACAAAAGTCGTCGTCATTGATACCGATAAAGATACGATAATCGGCGAGATTCCGAACACTAACGGCGTTCACGGCATTGCCGTCGCCGAAAATTTGGGACGCGGTTTCGTCAGCGACGGGCGCGATAATACGGTAACGATTTTCGATTTAAAAACCTTAAAAACGCTCGATACTGTTAAGGTCGGCAAAAATCCCGACGCGATTATTTATGACGCGGCGAGCAAACGAGTATTCACTTTTAACGGCGGCAGTTCCGACGCGACCGCGATTGACGCGGCAAGCGGAAAAGTTGCCGGAACAATCGCTCTCGGCGGCAAACCGGAATTTGCGGCTTCGGACGGAAAAGGAACGGTTTTCGTCAATATCGAAGATAAATCCGAAGTCGTTCCGATTGATTCGCGGAATTTAACAGCAAAAACGCATTGGTCAATCGCGCCCGGCGAAGAGCCTTCGGGAATGGCTTTCGATGCGAAAACACGCCGCTTATTTCTCGTTTGCAGCAACAAGAAAATGATTGTTCTGAATGCTGACACGGGCAAAGTCGTGGCTGATTTACCGACCGGGAACGGCACGGACGCCGCCGGATTTGACACGAAAACACGCCTTGCATTCGCTTCAAACGGCGAAGGAACGCTGACAGTCGTCCACGAAGATTCAGCCGATAAATTCAGCGTGGTCGAAAACGTTCAAACTCAGCGCGGCGCGCGCACGATGACGCTCGACGCTAAAACCGGAAAAATTTATTTGGCGACCGCGCAATTCGGCGAAACGCCCGCGCCGACGGCGGAACGTCCGCGTCCGCGTCCGGCAATAGTGCCGAACAGTTTTGTGATTTTAGTTTTCGGGAAATAAATTCGTCGGACGATGATAAATTTGCCGATTGTAAATTTCGCGGCTGATTAAATTAATCAAAGGGAAAGTGTAAATTTAAGATTTTTATAGTTTTGCTTCGCAATACCTCAAAATTTAAATTTCCGCTTTCCCTTTTTCAACGCTGATTCCCAAATTTTTCATTCGCCTGTAAAGATGGCTGCGGTCAACGCCCATCGCGTCAGCCGCTTTCGAGACATTGCCGTCAAATTCCGACAATTTATGCAGGATAAATTCGCGCTGATAGGCGTCGTTCGCTTCCTTAAACGACGGAAAACGAAAACTCGCGGCGGGCGTTTCTTTTTTTGGGTCGAGTTCGGGTAAGTCATCCGCCGTAACTTTTTGTTTGCCGTGCATAATCACGACGCGCTCAATCGTGTTGCGAAGCTCGCGCACGTTGCCGAGCCAGACGTAATTCTGCAACGCGCCGATTGCTTCCGCCGTAAATATTTTTGGCTTTTTACCGTAGTCGAACGAAAATTTGAGGTTAAAATGTTCGACCAGAAGCGGAACGTCTTCGAGGCGTTCGCGCAAAGGCGGAACCTGAAACGGAATAACATTCAGGCGATAAAATAAATCGGCGCGAAAATCGCCGTCTTCAATCAAACCGTCGAGTCGTTTGTTAGTTGCGGAAATCACGCGAATATCAACCTTTACGGGCGTGTTGCTGCCGACCGGCTCAAATCTCTGCTCTTCGAGAACGCGCAGCATTTTCGCCTGCACGCGCGGCGACATATCGCCGATTTCGTCGAGAAAAATCGTCGCGCCGTCGGCAATTTCAAACTTTCCTTTTTTCGCCGCCGTCGCGCCGGAAAAAGCTCCTTTAGCGTGTCCGAAAAGTTCGGATTCGACTAAATCTTCGGGAATCGCGGCGGAATTAATCTCGACGAACGGCGCGTTTCGCCTTTTAGATTTGGCGTGAATCGCGCGCGCCACAAGCTCTTTTCCCGTGCCTGATTCGCCCGAAATCAAAACGCGCCCGTCGGTCGGCGCGACAATCGCAATTTGCTTACGCAGCGCACGCATCGCAATTGAATCGCCGACCATTTCATATTCCTGACTAAGCTGTTCGGCTAAATTTCGATTGACTCTTTCGAGTTCTCTCGTGCGAATCGCGTTTCTGATTGTGAGAACGGTTTTTTCGATTGACAGAGGCTTTTCGATAAAATCAAACGCGCCGAGTTTTGTGGCGTTGACAGCGGTTTCGATGTTGCCGTGACCGGAGATCATTACGACGGCTGAATCGCTGCCCGATTCGCGCAGACGCTTCAAAGTTTCAAGTCCATCAATATTCGGCAGCCAAACGTCGAGCAAAACGCAATGAAAATTAAACGTCTCAATCGCCTTCAGACACGCTTCGCCCGACGCTACGGTTTCGACTTCAAAACCTTCGTCCTCCAAAACGCTGCGCAGCGTTTCACGAATCCCGCGCTCGTCGTCAACGATTAAAATTGAATTTGTCATCTGCAATTTACAACTTAATTTATCACAATTTTTCCGAAACATTTGCCTGCAAAACAAGTCGCGCCGGAAAATGTTCGCTGACGGAAATTGATTTTAATTCAGCTTCGGCGGCGAGTTTTTCGAGTTCCGGCTGGACGAAAGAACGCTTGATTGAAAGCAAACCGTCTTCACGGACGAGCGGGCTGATGCGGAAAATCGCGCAGAAAATTTTGTATGCGCGATAAGCGTTTTCGTTGCGGTGCAAATCAATGACGTAGATTTTACGGCGCGAAACACGCCGCATTTCTTTGAGAATTCGGACGACGTTTTCGTCTGTGAAATGATGCGTGAAAAGTGAGCAAATCGCAAAATCGAACGATTCGTCGGCAAACGGCAAAACAAAAGCGTCGCCGCGAACGGATTTTATTTGCGGGAATTCTTTTGATTCTTCCAAAATCGAACCAGCCGAACGCGCGTTGAGTTCCAAGCCGTAAAGATTCGATTCGCGCGTTTGTTTTCGGGCGAATTTTGCAATCACGCGAAGAAATTCGCCCGAACCCGCGCCGACATCGAGAACGGAAAATTCTTGTAAATTCGATTTTTCGATTTCACGAAGAAGCGTTTTTTCGAGCGCCCAAACGTCGCCCAGAAAACGATTGATAAATCTGATTTCGCGCAGAAAGCGCTCGTATTCTTCCGGCGTATAATCGCCTGTGTCAATTCTTTCGAGTTTATAGCTGCGCGTTTTAAACACGAAAAAAGAATAACAAAAATAAGCGGAGAATGCGTAAATTATAAACAGTAATCCGAACTGAAACTTGCTGGATAAAAGTAGATTTTCAAACCATCAATCCGTTTGCGATATATTCTTCTACCGCAACTTCCAAAGCGCCGCCGAGAGCCGAGCCTTTCGGCTCTCCGCATTCGACTGTCCAACCGGGAATTTTTCCGACGATGCTTCGCTTGATGGCGTCGCGCAGCGGATTGTTAATGTATTTCCAGCCGTAAACAAGCCGTCCGCTGACGATGACCTGTTGAACGCCGATGCCCATTATGACGTTGGCGATGCCGATGCCGAGATATTCGCCGATTTTTTCGAGCGTTCTTCTGGCTTTAATTTCGCCGGCTTCGGCTCGCGCAACGATTTCGACAAAGCGCGGCATTTTCGAGCCTTCAAAAGCGGCGCGGTCGCCCGTGTAAAGCGAAGCCGCCGAGGAAGCCGACGCATATTTTTCCCAGCAGCCGCGATTGCCGCAAGCGCACGGTTTGCCGCCCGCCACAATCGTCATATGCCCGAATTCTCCGGCAAATCCTTGCCCGCGTCCCGTGCCGCGATAAATTTCGCCGTCCATTACGAGTCCGACGCCGATTCCCGTTCCCGACCGGACAAGAATAAAATTGTCGAATAAATTGTCAATCGAGTGACTTAGCTTCATTCGAGATTCAAAAATCGCTGCCGCCGTCGCGTCGTTTTCGACGACGACCGGAATTTCATCGAAAGCCAGAGCGTCGGCGATTTCGACGTTAGACCAGCCGAGATGCGGAGCGTAGAGCAATCGTCGGCGCGTCGCGTCGGTCGGACCCGGAACACTGACGCCGATGGTTCGCAAGCGGCGTCCGCGCACGTCGGCGCACAGACTTTCAATTTTTTTTCGCGCCGTTTTCAAAGCGTCTTTCGGCGCTGACGGCGTTTCAAATTCTTCTTCCGCCAAAATTTCGCCGCTGATTGTCGCCAGACCGACTTGCGTGTGCCGCACGCCCAGATTCAAGCCGACAAAAAAATCCTCGCCGTCGTTAAAACACAGACCAATCGGCGGTCGTCCCTGCGCCCGACTCGCGCCGTCCGGCAAATATGCTTCTTCGCGGATAATGCCGCTGTTAATCAGAGGTTTGACAATATCGGTTATCGTGCTGCGATTGACGTTTAATCGCCTGGCGATTTCAATTCGCGGAATCGGCTGCAATCCGCGAATCAGACGAAGCAGCATTCTAGTCGTTTTAGCCGGATTTAAGGCTTCGGGTTCGACTGTAACGGTTGACAAATTCATCATTCGCTTATCAATCTCCAAAATTACAAAGTTTTCACAAAAAGGTATTCAGTGAATATAACCTAACAAGTATTCAGAAAGAAATGAATCGTTTCATTCTGTTTTGAGCAGTTTTAAGATGCGTTCGTCAACCGGCTTATCTTTGTCAAATTTTCCGCCCGCGCAAATCGTTTCGTTTGCCGACAACATTAAATCGCGCAGCTGAGATCGCTCGCCAACGTATCAAAAGCGAGTCGCGCCGCGCCGATTATTCCGGCATCGTCGCCCAAAGCGGCAGGCGAAATCCGCGCTCGCGTCGCCGGTTCGCGGTATGCCCGCCTGCAAATCGTTTTTTTCAAATGCGGCAAAAAAAGTTTCCAGCCGGCAGACACTCCGCCGCCGATAACGATTGTCTCCGGGTTCAAAACATTAATTAAATCCGACAACGCTATGCCGAGATAAACCCCCATTTTCTCAAAAACCGCAAGCGCGAGTTCGTCGCCCTCCGTTCCCGCTCGATAAACGTCGAACGCGGTCAATTTCGGATTTAGTTTCAAACCGGACTTCGGAAATCGCGCTTCCAACTCTTCTGTCATACGAACGATTCCTTTCGCCGAAGAATACTGCTCGACGCAGCCTTGCGAACCGCAGCCGCACGGCGCGCCGCACGGTTCGACACATATATGACCGATTTCTCCGGCTGTTCCGTCGCGCCCGCGCAAAATTTTACCGCCGATAATGATTCCGCCGCCGACACCTGTGCCGAGCGTTACGCAAATTGAGCTTTCAAATCCTTTTGAAGCGCCGAGCCAATTTTCTCCGACTGCTGCGGCATTCGCGTCATTTTCAAGAATTGATTTGATGCCGAGTTCGCTTTCCAGCGCGGCAGCCATCTGAAAATTGTCTAAAGCCGGCAGATTGGGAGCTTTAAAAATCAATCCGCGTCCGGCGCTGACTGTTGCCGGAACTGCTACCGAAATTATTCGCGCCTTTGAATCGAAGCTGTTTTTTTGGCACTCGACTGCGCTGTCGGCAATTAGGCGAACGATTTCGTCCGCGTTCTTTCCGCGCGGCGTTTCGGGATTCGCGCGATACAAAATCGCGCCGCTTCGGTCAACTGTCGCCATTCTCAAATTTGTTCCGCCCAAATCGGCGGCAATCACGATTTCGCTCATTTCCACAAAGCTGCAAAAGCATCGGCTAATCTTTCGCGCCAAGCCGTCCAATTATGTCCGGTTTCGCGTTCTTCGTAAGTTACATCAAAACCTTCGCCGCGTAAAATCTCAACCGCTTTTCAGTCGTCCGCCGCGTCTTCAAGCATTTCAATATTGAGATAAAACACAAATTTATTTTTGTATTTCCCACTTTCTCAAAACATACCGATTATAAACAACGTCGGGCGTTTCGAGATTTTTGCCCGCCTGTAAATTGACGGCGAGGCGAATAAACTGCGCCATTGACCACGCGAGCGGAGTTGCCGAACCCGTGCCTTCGCCGAATTTCAGTTCGGGAACGAATTGTTTGTCTATATTTTTCGGCGTTTCGGCTTTATCCCAAATTTGTTCGGGAATCATCAGACCTTCGTTGGCGAATTTTGCCATTGAATCTAAACGTTCGTTAGAAGTTTTAAGAAGTTCCATTCTTCGATATCCAGGACGATCATCCTGTTCCGTTATATCAATCTTGGTTTTTAATTCCTCATCGTGCTTCTCTTTAATACGATTTCCTAATGCTAATTCATATTGTCCGCGTTCGCCTGCCAATAACGCCCACAGCCGACCTTTGCCGGTATATTTGCCGTCGAAATTCCAACGCCGTCCGTCGTCCATTTCGCCGTAGCCGTCGTGGTTGTAGCGGTAAAAAGATTCGCCGTTCGGCGTGTTGACTTTGAGAACTTCGTCCACGACTTTGACCGATTTTTGAATCAGCGGATCGTCGGGCGATTTGATGCCGAGACGGACAAGTTCCAAAAATCCCGCGTCCACGATTTCGTTCTCAAAAAATGCGCCCGAACTATTGCTGAGTTCGATTTTTTCGCCCGCGTCGGGTTTGCCGTTCGCGGTCAGGCGAACGTAATAATTGCCGTCGCCGAATTTGCCGTTCGTCGTCGCCGTCCATTTTTCGACGTTTGCTGCCCATTCGTCGGCGGTTTTTAGATATAAATTCGCTGAAGTTTCATCGCCGTTTCGTTTCGCAATATCCGCCGCGCAAACGAGTCCCGCGATTTCCGCCGCAATCGTCGAAGGCGAATAACCCGGTTTTTCTTCCCAGCGTTCCTGCGTGGTTTTCGGTCCGGTTTTAACGAGAAAATCCGCCGCTTTTTTGACGTGATTTTCATACGTCGCTTTATCAAATCTTTTCAACTGATAAGCAATTATCAGCGGATATGCAACTTCATCGAGTTGCAGCGAACACCAGCCGCATCTGCCGTCGAGCCACGAATTCTGCGGAAAACTGCCGTCCGGTTTCTGCTGGATATTGAACAAAAAATCGAGCGCTCGATTCGCCGCCGCCATATCGCCCAAAGCCATATACGCGGTAACAACCTGATACAAATCGCGCGACCAAACCAGATGATAACCGCCGCCGACATCCTCGTTCGCATTCTTCCCGCCGCCCCAGGGAATCGTCAAACTCGCCACATTCGCGCCGCGCACGGTTTTATCTTCGCCCGCCTTCAAAACCATCGCCGCCATATTAAACTGCGCCTGATATTTCGCCTCCACTTTCGGAATCGTTTTTACGTAATCCGCCCAGCCTTTTTCGTATTCTTCGAGACATTTATTGTAACCTTTGGCTTTGGAATTTTGTGCATTATTCAATGCTTCCTTTGGAGTTTTTCCGAAACCTAAATATAAAGTATCGCTATAATAAGGCACGTCAATACCATATTTAGCGTTAAAGAGCGCAAATTGAATAACATTTCCGTTTTCCGCTCTGGAGTAATCTTGAAAGCTACCGTCATTATTTTTTTTAAGTTCGGTCAAGCCATCATTTACTCCAAAGAAACCGTTTGAAATTGAACGTTGAAAATATGGTGGATGTGATTCATCACCTAAATTTTCTTCTGTCACTAAAGCGGAAGCGATATTTCCGTCTTGTGCTATCAACCCGCCGTCAACCCAAGCAGAATCGTGCATTCCGCTATTATTAATTGACGGGTCGTAATAAACATAAAGTTTGTATTTATCTTCATATTTTTTGGGCTTAAATCTAACCCAAATAATAATCGTGTCTCGCTCGCTGTCAATCGTATAGGTTTTCGTGATTTTCCATTCGCCGGATTTCGCTGTGTTGATTTGCGTAAAAGTAAGTGAATCAGAATCTGCTTTTACTTCGTGAATTGCGTCGTCTTGCTCGGTTTCAACTTTTTTGGTCTTCTCATTAACGACGACAAACTGCAAAAGATGAACATTCGCCACCGTAACATTCGGATAATAAACTTCCGTCATCGCGCCTTCGGCTAATGTAAACCAGACTTTCGATTCTAGACTCGCCGAAGTTCCAATCGCCTGTTTTCCCGCAGTCATCCATTGCGCGTCTTTGCCGGGCGCGCCGGGTGCGAGCGTTTGAGCGTTTATCGAAATGCAGAAGAAAATTAACCAGAGATTTACACGGATAAACGCGGATGATTTTTGATAAATTGCCAACTGTTTTTTTGAATCTGCGAAAATTATTTTGAATTTATAAAAATCTTTATTCATATCTTTTCTCATCCGCGTTTATCCGCGTAAATGCGGCAAAATTATTTCCTGCTAAAAATCCGAAAGCCATAGGTATCCTAAACTTTTTTTTGAAACAATTGTATTAAAGACGATTATCAAATAATTATAAAATATAAAAAGGTCGCATCTCATAAAATGAAACACGACCTTTTTATAAATTTAAGATAAGCGATTTAGCTCAAAAAACCTCTAAATTTACTCGGACTTGCGGTATAACCGGGAAAGATTTTGTCGAGGTTTTTGTTGTTCAAATGTCTGTAAGCGATTTCGCCGAAAACGTCGCGGAAATCGGTCGTCAAAGCCAAATCGCGTCCTTCGTAAAGGTTGTCGTTAGACAAGCCTTTCCAGTCGCCGTAAACTTTTCCGCCTTTGACCGAATTTCCCAGAATCAGCATCTGGTTGGCGTGTCCGTGGTCGGTGCCGCGCGTGCCGTTTTCGCGGGCGGTTCTGCCAAATTCCGACATCGTTAAAATCACAACGTCGTCCATTCGCTTGCCCAAATCGGTCGCAAAAGCGGCGATTGACGAGCCGAAACCGTTTAACAGATTGGC
>CAXSHW010000014.1:0-255 GCA_964237245.1 uncultured Pyrinomonadaceae bacterium | reverse complement strand
AATTTGACCGCGCGAGCCGCCTTCGTTGGCGTGCGTGTCCCAGTTAAGTCCGGGCGTGTCGGTGAACGCGGCTTCTAGTCCGACGTTGGCTTTGATAAGCTGCGCGATTTGCAGCAGCGATTTGGCGAACGGAATATTCGGGTAAACCGCGCCGTTTTCCGGTTTATACTGCGCCGGATTCGCCTGTTTCAAAAAATTGACGGCTTCAAAAGTTTCCTTGCCGGTCGCGCTCAGATTGTCGGCATTTTGCTGATA
>CAXSHW010000013.1:33804-63792 GCA_964237245.1 uncultured Pyrinomonadaceae bacterium | reverse complement strand
TTTCATTGACGAAGCGCATACGATTATCGGCGCGGGCGCGGCAATGGGAACGACTTCGGACGCCGGAAATATGTTCAAATCGGCGCTCGCTCGCGGCGAACTGCGCATTATCGGCGCGACGACGATCACCGAATACAAAGAATACATCGGCGAAGATGAAGCGCTTGCCAGACGTTTTCGACTCGTCAAAGTTGCCGAGCCGACAATCGAAGAAACCAAAGAAATTCTTCTCGGTTTGCGACCGCGCTTAGAGAGAAATTATTCGGTCACGATTTCCGACGAAGCGATTAATACGGCTTTAGAAATGTCGCCGAAATACATTCGCAACCTGCATTTGCCCGACAAAGCAATCGGCTGGCTCGACACGGCTTCAGTCAAAGTCGAAATTAACGAACCGACTTCTCTGGTCGTTAAACCCGAACATATTATTGAAGTCATTTCTCAGGAATCCAGAATTCCGAAAGATATGATTTACCGCGAAACGAGCGACCGTTTCTCGGAAATGGAAGCCGAACTCGGCAAGCGCGTGATCGGACAAAAAGACGCCGTTCGCGCCGTCGCCGAAAGACTTCGGCTGAACAAAGGTCCGCTCAAAGACAATCATTTCGCGCCCGACGGAGTTTTGCTTTTCTTAGGTCCGACCGGCGTCGGGAAAACCGAATTAGCCAAAGCCGTCGCGGAATTTATGTTCGGCGACGAAAGCAAAATGGTTCGCATTGATATGAGCGAATACGGCGAAGGCACGGTCGGCATCGAGAAATTAATCGGAATGCCGCGCGGCATCGTCGGTTCGGAACGCGGCGGAATTTTGACCGAACAGCTTCGGGAAAATCCATACACGGTTTTGCTTTTGGACGAAGTTGAAAAGGCGAATCCGTATCTTATGAACATCTTTTTGCAGGCTTTTGACGAAGGCTGGCTGACCGACGGACGCGGCAAAAAGGTTTATTTGTCGGACGCGATTGTCATTATGACTTCTAATTTGGGTTCGGAAAATTTCAAAAAATACGAAAAACCGCTCGGTTTCGGGATGAAATCGAAAGGCGAAATCAAGGAAATCACGGGCGACGTAATGAAAGCCGCCGAAACGAGATTTACGCCGGAGTTTCGTAATCGAATTGACGAAATCATTGTTTTCTCGCCTTTGACGATGGACGAAGTGCGCGAAATTGCCCGCATATATTTGAACAAACTGAAGAGAAATATGGAACGGCAAGGCAAAGTTTTCGACATCACCGAAGCCGCGATTGATCTGCTGACCGAAAAAGGCTACAGCCGAACTTACGGCGCGCGCTTTTTGAAACGTCACATTGACCAGAAAATTAAACTGCCGATTACCAATCAATGGAAAACGGCAAGCAAATTCCTGGTTGACGCCGAAGAAGGCGAAATCGTCATCAAACCGACCGACGCTTTCAGTTTGAATTAAGTCGTTTGAAAAAACGTTTGTCGCAAAAGGCTTTGGTGATAAAATTTCATCGAAGCCTTTTGCTTTTGGAGAAAATTATGCTGGAAACTTACAAAGCCAAATTGCGCGGCGATAAAATCGAATGGGAAACCGACGCGCCGAAAGTTTTACAGAACGATCAACCGGTCGAGGTATTTGTTACAATTTTGGAAGAAGACGCAGAACTTAACAACCTGCGCCCGTTCGGTTTAAGCAAAGGTGATTTTATTGTGCCTGATGATTTCGACGCGGCTCTGCCCGAAGAAATTCTTGCGTCTTTTGAACAATGAAATTACTGCTCGACACGCATATTTTTCTTTGGTTTATCAGCGCTGATTCGCGTTTGCCCGTTCTTTTTAAAGACGCAATCAGAGAGCCGAACAATGAGATTTATTTAAGTGTCGCGTCGGTTTGGGAAATTATTATCAAACACAATCTTGGAAAACTTCCGCTGCCGCAATCGCCGGAAATTTACATTCCGCGCCAACGGCAGATGCACCGAATAAGAAGTTTGCCGATCAGCGAATCGAGTTTGAAACACTTGGTTTCATTGCCGAATTTGCACCGCGACCCGTTCGACCGTATTTTAATTTGCCAGACATTGAGCCATAATTTAACGATTGTTACTCTCGATCAAGCGATAAAAGATTATTCCGTGCCTTATTTGCAGTAATTATTTGGAGAAATTTTTAATGAAAAGTTTTTTACTCTCGACGTTTTTCATACTTTTGTTAAGTCATATTGTTTTCGGACAAGAATCGAAACTATTGGGAATTTCAGAGAAACCTTTTGAAGAAATCAAAACAAATAAATTAAAAATTGACGAAAAAGCTGACGCAATCTTGAAACGTGCCGTGCAAAATCTCGGCGGCGAAAAGTATTTGCAAGTCAAATCAATCGTCGGACGCGGGCAGTTTAGCGCGTTGAAAGACGGCGCGGTCGTTTCGTATCAGACTTTTGTTGATGTTTTGGTTTATCCCGACAAAGAGCGCACGGAATTTCGTTCGAGCGCGAGCCGAACCGTTCAAACTAATGTTGCCGACGGCGGATGGATTTTTGACGGCGATGCGCAGACTATCAATGAGCAGACGAAAGAACAAGTCGAAAATTACAAGCGCGGAATTCGCACGAGCCTTGACAATCTTTTGCGCGGAAATTGGCGCGGCAAAGCGAATTTAACCTACGCCGGACGAAGGCAAGCCGGTTTGGGCAAGAAAAACGACGTTGTGAAATTAACTTTCGACGACGGTTTTGCGGTCGAGTTTGAATTTTCGGACGACGGTTTGCCGATGAAAGCGGTTTACGACCGACCGAATTCCGGCGACGAAAAGATTGTCGAAGAAGATCATTACGCGCAATTTGCTGACGTTCAGGGAATCAAAACGCCGTTTATCGTTGACCATTTTTCAGGCAAACAGCAAACCAGCCGCATCAATTACGAATCAATCGAGTTTAACAAAAACATTCCCGATTCGATTTTCGCCAAACCGAAAAGCGCGAAGGATTTGAAAAAGGATTTGAAACTGTAAAAAAATTTAGCCACGAACAAACACAAAAAGAACACGAAATTAATTAAATAAATTTCGTGTTCTTTCGTGTTTGTTCGCGGCTAAAAATTTAAATGAACGCGAAATCGAATTGTTCCTGATGAATTGTTTTATCATCGGTAACATCTACGTTTCCGAGATACGCTTCGATTTCTTCGAGAACCGTTTTTTCGGAATCGCGGAGAGATTTCGCTACGTCCGGGTGAACTCTTAAAGTTGTCTGGCGAACGTCTTCGACGCTTTTGGAAAGTCGTCTGGCTTCGTCTAAAATCTCGAAACAGACGGTTTGCGGCGATTTGACCCAACCTGCGCCTTCACAGTAATCGCACGGCGCGCACATCGTTCTTTCGAGCGACTGCTTGACGCGTTTGCGCGTCATAATAATCAAACCGAAATCGTTAAACGACAAAACTTTATTCGGCGATTTGTCGCTTGCCAACGCTTCCTGCAAAGCCTGCGCGACCTTGTTGCGGTTGCGCCGGTCTTCCATATCAATCAAATCGAGAACGATAATTCCGCCCAAATCGCGCAGCCGAATCTGACGCGCGATTTCGTCAACGGCTTCCATATTCGTTTTCGTGATCGTGTCTTCGAGTCGCGCGTTGCCGCGACCGACGAATTTTCCGGTGTTGACATCAATCGCCACTAACGCTTCGGTTTGGTTGATGACGAGATAACCGCCGGATTTTAGCCAAACACGCGGTTTCAAGGCTTTGTCAATTTCTTCCTGCACGCCGTATTTTTCCAGAATCGGTTCTTCGCGCGTATAAAGTTTGACGCGATTGACCATTCGCGGCTGAATGCGGTTGATAAATTCGACGATTCGTTGATATTCGTCTTCGGAATCAACACGAATCGCCGTAAATTCGTCGGATAACTGGTCGCGCAGCAAACGCTCGATAATGTCCAAATCCTGATGCACGAGCGCGGGCGATTTGGCTTTTTCCGCGTCTCTTTTGATGTCGAGCCAGGTGCGAATCAAATATTTGGCGTCCTGCCGCAAATCTTCGTCGGAAATTCCGATGCCCGCCGTTCTGACGATAAATCCGCCCGACGGCATATCTTCTTCCTGTTTGATTTTCTGAATCAAAACACGCAGGCGACTGCGTTCGCTCGCCGATTCGATTTTGCGCGACACGCCGAGATGTTCAATCGTCGGCATATAAACGAGAAACCGTCCCGGCAGAGCAATGTGCGACGTGATGCGTGCGCCTTTTTTGGCAATCGGTTCTTTGGCGATTTGGACTAAAATATCCTGACCTTCGCGCAGCAAATCGGTAATTGTCGGCTGCGCGGGGCGGTCGCGGTTGTTTCTGCCGCTGCGATTGCCGCCGCCGCTGCCGCGATAATTATCGTTGCCTCTGTAATTATTCGGCGAAGCATTATCCTCCGGCTTTTCGCTTTCGGCTGCGACATTTTCAGTGCGCGCCGGTCTTTCAGGCGAATCGCCCGGACGACGACGACCGCGACCGCCGCGACGGACTGCCATTTTCGCCGTGTCGTCTGAATCTTTGACGCTTGCTTCCGCATTTTCAAGCGCGGCGTTTTTCGCCGGTCTTTTGTTGCCGCGATTCTTTTTTTTGTCTTTGGGAGTTTTTGGCTTGGCAGCCGGTTTTGCAGAAGCGGATTTTTGCGGCTCTTCCGTTACCTTTTCCTGAGACTGACTATCCGAAGAAATTTCCGGCGCGTCGTTTTCGGTGTCGGCGACTAATTCCGGTGCTTTATCTGCTGCCGTTTTTTCGACAGCAATTTTGCCGCGATTTTTGCCGCCGCGACTTCCGCGCCAGCTTTTCGATTTTTGATTTTCTTCCGTTTTTATTTCTTCGTCTTCGTCGGCGATGCGCTCGAAATTGGTCGGCGCGTCGCTGACTAAATTAAGCAGAGAGCCGACTTCCGCCGTTGCCGAGCTTTCCATATCGAATTCTACGGCGCGAACTTTATCAATAATCGCTTCCTGCATAAAAGCGTCTTTGAATGAATCGCCCGTATCTTCGTCGTCAACGATGCGCTCGAAATTGGAATCTTCCGTTGCAAAAAGCGGCGCGTCGTCAAACGCCGACGATTGATCATCTTTATCGTCCGAATCAAGTAAATTGTTTTCCTCACCAAATGCCGAACGATTTGATTCTTCGTTCGCGTCTGCATTTTTTTCAGATGAATCGGTTTCTTTTGACTGAACTGTTTCGTTCTGCCGATCTCTGTCTTTTCTGCCGCGTCTCGGACGGTCGCGTTTGCTTTTCGGCTGAAATTCCTCGTCTCTTTTACCTTCGACGGCTTCCTCTTGCGAAGAAATCGCATCGTCAATGGCGTTTTCCGTTTCGGCAATCGGTTCGGCAATGTCCTGAACGGCTTCCATTTGTTTTTCGCGTTCGAGCCTGGCTCTGTGAAGCTGGTCGGTAACTTCGCGCTCGGAAACTTCCGGCGCGGAAGAATGTTTCGATTTTTCCATTACGATACGTTCGATTTCTTCTTCTTCGTCGAAAAAGTCCGAAACATATAAAAACGCATCGCGCTCCAAGCCGATACCGACAAATGCCGACTGCATTCCCGGCAATACTCTTTGCACGCGACCTTTATAAATGTTGCCGACAATGCCCGAATTTTCTTCGTCGCCGCGTTCGATGTAAAATTCGGAAACGCGCCCGTCGTCGAGGATGGCAATCTTTTTTTCGCGCCCGTTGACGCTGATAATCATTTCTTTTGACATATTTTTCCTTGTAGATAGAGATACTTGTGTATCGGCGAATCTTGCCGATAAGTTTTCGGCTTGCGGATTTTTGGAAGGCTCAAACGCTTCGGAAAATTTGCGGACTGATACTTTAGCTCAATTCGGCAGAGCGGATTTTTGCGTTTCTGTTGGTTTATTTTGTTTTCGGAATTTACTTCCAAAACAATCGGAACTTCTGAGTTTTCTCACGCAGGAATCTCGTTTTTGTGTCAAAAGCGATTGTTGTATCGCTTTCTCGGTCAAAGCGGGGAGCGCAAAGTTTTTCAATTTAATCGCGCTCAAACCCGTCGAATGCTCTCGTTTTCAACAAAGCTAAATTGTTGTAAAAATCCTTCTAATTCTTGGCGTTTGCTTCGTTTATCAAATACTTTCATCAAAAATCTTCAAGCAAACTCCGGCTAGTATAAATGAAAAACGTCAAATGGTAAATAGCAAATGCTATTTTAACGGACAAACTTTTTGAAATAAGTTTGTTTTCCGAAGTTTTCCGGCGAAAATTTCACCGCAGACAGAATAATTTTTACAATTTTTTATACGCTTCCGCCATTTACGATTTACCGTTTACCATTTACCATTAAAGAAATATGGAAATTTATTTTCAGCAAATCACCGACGCGGAAACTTTAAAGAAGGCTTGCGAGCAGCTTCAAAACGAAGATGTTTTAGGATTTGACACGGAAACAACCGCGCTCGATCCTTACGAAGGAGAAATTCGACTCGTTCAATTAAGCACCGGACGCGAAACGCAGGTTATTGACTTAAAACCGTTTGCCGAAAGAGGCGATTTGCGAACGAGCGCGGAACTCGCGCCGCTGCGTGATTTGCTCGCCGCGCCGAAACCGATAAAAATCGCGCATAACGCCAAGTTTGACGCGAAATGGATGCGTTATCATTTAGGCGTCGAACTCGGCGGAACATTTGACACCTTGCTCGCCAGCCAGATTATCGCGGCAGGCGACCAGGAGCGCAGACATTCGCTTGCTGATGTAACAAGTTATTTTCTCGGCACAGAACTCGACAAAAGCGAACAAGTCAGCGATTGGAGCGCGGCGGAATTATCGCAATCGCAAATCGAATACGCGGCGAGAGACGCGGCGACAATGGTTCCGCTGCGCGAAAAAATTATCGAAAAATTAAAAGCGGACGAGCTTGTAAAAGTTGCGAAACTCGAATTCGACTGCGTTTTACCGATTGCCGAAATGGAACTCAACGGCTTTTATCTGGACGCGGCGCGCTGGCGCGAACAGCTCGAACGGGTCAAAGTATCGCAGAAGCAAGTCGCTCTGGAACTTCAAAAAATGCTGTCGGCTGGCGTCGCGCAAGCCTCGCTTTTCGGTTTTACCGAAATTAATCTCGATTCTCAGACGCAGGTTTCCGACGCGCTCAAAAATCTGGGCGTTCCCGTTCCCGAATCAACGCGCGGATGGCAGCTTCAGCCGCTCGCCGCCGAATATCCGGTCGTCGGAAAACTGCTCGAATATCGCGGCGTGGCAAAATCGCTGTCGAGCTTCGGCGAAAATATTCTGGAATTTATCAATCCGAAAACCGGACGAATTCACTCGGACTTTCGGCAAATCGGTGCGCCGACCGGACGTTTTAGCTGTTCAAAACCGAACATCCAGCAGATTCCGCACGAAGAAGCGTATCGCCGATGTTTTCGCGCGCCCGAAGGCAGAAAGTTGATTATCGCCGATTATTCACAGGTCGAACTCAGAATTTTGGCGGAATTTTCCAAAGACCAAAATTTTATCAATGCTTTCATTTCCGGCGCGGATTTTCACACGACCGCCGCGGCGCAAGTCTTTAACGTCAAACCCGAAGACGTTACGCCCGACCAGCGTTCGTTTGCCAAACGCTTGAATTTCGGCGTCGTTTACGGCATCGGCTCGCAGCGTTTCGCGCTGATGACGGGACTTTCCCAAAACACCGCCGAAGACATTATGCGCCGCTATTTTGCGACGTATCGCGGACTCGATGCGTGGCTGCGCGAAGCGGCGCGAAAGGTTATAACCGACCGCGCAGCCAGAACCGCGACGGGAAGATTGATGCGTTTCCGCTTTGACGAAGACGACCGCAAAGCCATTTCGCTGGCGCAGAGAAACGGCAAAAATATGCCGATTCAGGGACAAAGCGCCGACATTTTAAAACGCGCTCTGCATCTTTTGCACAAAGAAATAAGCGGAACTTCCGCGCGGCTTGTAAATATCGTCCACGACGAAATTATTGTCGAAGCGGACGCAAGCGAAGCCCAAGCGACAGCGGAAAAATTGGAAAAAGCGATGTGCGCGGCGGGCGAAGAATCAATCAAATCCGTTCCCGTCAAAGTTGATGTAACAATCGCCGACGAGTGGGCAAAATAGCAAGTAACTAAAAGTGAAAAATGAAAAGTAAATGATTTTTTGCGTTTCACTTTCCGATTTTTTCTATTTCTACCAGTTCGTTTCCGTCTGTTTTACAGCTTCGCCGTGTTCGACGAGGAATCTTTCGGCGTCAATCGCCGCCATACAGCCTGAACCTGCCGCTGTGATTGCTTGTCTGTAATAGGAATCCTGTGCGTCGCCGCAGGCGAAAACGCCTTCGATGTTGGTTTTCATCGTGCGTCCTTCGGTTTTGAGATAGCCGGTTTCGTCCATATCGAGAACGCCTTTGAAAAGGTCGGTGTTCGGTTTATGTCCGATGGCGATGAACACGCCCTGCGTCGGGAAAAGACTTTCTTCGTTGGTCTGCGTGTCGAAAATCTGCACACCAGTGACGCCTTCTTCTTTTGTGCCGACAATTTCTTTGATGCCGGTGTTCCATTTGATCTCGATTTTGTCGTTGGCGAAAACTCTGTCCTGCATAATCTTTGAAGCGCGGAACGAATCTCGACGGTGCATCAAATGGACTTTCGAGGCAAAGCGCGTTAAAAACATCGCTTCTTCCATCGCCGTATCGCCGCCGCCGACGATGACGACATCTTTGCCGCGAAAGAAAAATCCGTCGCAGGTGGCGCACGCCGAAACGCCGTTGCCGCCGAGTCCGACGGGCGCGGGTTCTTCGCCCGGAATGCCGAGCCATTTGGCTGACGCGCCGGTCGAAACAATCAAAGTTTCGGCTTTAATGACAGTGGAAATTTCTTTGCTTTCCTGGCTTTCCTTGCCGTAGAGCGTAAAAGGTCTCGCGGATAAATCAACTTTATCAATCCAGATGTTAAGAATTTCTGTGCCGAATCGTTCGGACTGAGCGCGAAATTCGTTCATCAATTCGGGTCCCATAATGCCGCTCGAAAAACCCGGATAATTTTCGACATCGGTCGTTATCGTCAATTGTCCGCCCGGCTGCGGTCCGTCAATGACAATCGGTTCAAGCTGCGCGCGTGAAGCATAAATAGCGGCGGTCAAACCCGCCGGACCCGAACCTAAAATAACTACTTTGCGATTGATTTCCTTTTGCGACATAAAACTTTTCGTTTCTCCAAAAATTAGAAATTGAATTTTCGACAATTCAAATTATTCTTTTTAATAATGCTTACAGTATAACCGTCAAACAATCGCTTAGTCGAATAACTGCGCGAACAATGCGATTTCACTTTTATTTTTATGAAATTTTAGTTATAACTTAGAAACTTTCGTGGTAAAGTAAATTTGTTTTACATAATTTCGTTTTTTGCCCCAACACAGGTCATGACAACAAATACGCGACCTCAATACGAGGAAAAACGCTTTGCGCTGAGAATGGCGCTGCGTCTGCCGATTGTCGTCTCCGGTCGTTCGGACGACGGCGCGGCTTGGTCTGAGCCGACCGAGACTGACGATATTTCGACGACCGGCACGCTTTTTCATCTTAACCAAAAGATTGTCGAGGACGAAAATCTTTACCTGCGCTCGCATCGTCCCGACGGTATTCCGGTCGAAGTAAAAGCGCGTGTCGTGCGAATCGCGCCCGCCGCTTACGGTTCAACCAGAGTCGGTGTGGAAATCGTCGAATCAAAAGAGAATTGGCTGCGCCTATTCGTCGCCTGGGTTGCCGACGACCAGAACACGGACGAAGAAGAATAAAAAACACAAAAACCAACAGAAAAACAGCGAACGGACAGGATGAAATTTATTTCTTATCCTGTAAATCTTGTCTATTCTGTTAAGTTTTCCAGATGTTGCTATTGTGAATCGAATTATGACAAATTACGAAACAATTTTAGTCGAAAAACGCGGAAGCGTTGCCGTTTTAACTATCAATCGTCCCGACAAACTCAACGCTTTGAATTCCAAAGTTCACGCCGAAGCGGTCGCCGCGCTTGACCGGTTGCGAAACGACGCGGAAGTTCGTGTTCTTGTCGTTACGGGCGCGGGCGAAAAATCTTTCGTCGCCGGCGCGGATATTTCTGAATTTGCCGGAAAAACGGCGGTTACGCAGCGAAACGTCTTTTACGAACGTTCGCTTTTTAATTCGATTGATACTTTTCCGAAACCGGTAATTGCGATGGTCAACGGTTTCTGTCTCGGCGGCGGATGCGAACTCGCGCTCGCTTGTGATATTCGTCTGGCAAGCGAACGGGCGCGATTCGGACAGCCGGAAATAAATTTGGGAATCATTCCCGGCGGCGGCGGAACTCAGCGACTCGCGCGGCTCGTCGGCGAAGGGAAAGCGATGGAAATGATTTTGTCCGGCGAGATGATTGACGCGCCGACAGCTTTAAGTTTAGGTCTCGTTAATCACGTTTTCGCGCTTGAAGAACTCGAAACCAAAACGTTTGAAATGGCAAACAAAATTGCTGAGAAAAGCCCGATTGCTCTGCAAATAGCAAAAGAAGCCGTTAAGCTAGCCTCGCGTTCAAATTTGGACGAAGGTTTGCGCCGCGAAGTTGACCTTTTCGCAATCTGCTTTTCGACCGAAGACAAAGAAGAAGGAGTTTCGGCGTTTTTGGAAAAACGCAAACCGGTTTTCAAAGGAAAATAGACAACAATGGAAAATGAAAAGCGGAAAATAGAAAATAAATTATCTTTAGCTTGACTTGTCTTAACCGATTGCGATAACTTTTCCTTTTGCGAAAAGCATAATTTTACGTTTTTAGTTTTCCGCTATTCATTGACATTCAGGGGTCGTAGCTCAGCTGGGAGAGCGCATGACTGGCAGTCATGAGGTCAGGGGTTCGATCCCCCTCGACTCCACCAATCTTTTCAACAACTTACGGGAAATCTCGCCGCTTGCTTTTCGCCTCCGTTGCCGATTCGTTACCAAAATCCGAATTTTTGTCTAAATTCTCGACTGCCCGCCTGATTGCAGAATCGGTCGCGTGCGTGTAGCGATGAGTGATCCGAATATCCGAGTGTCCCAAAATCTTTGCCATCGTAAAAGCGTCGGCTCCCGAGTCCGCCATTCTGGTAGCCGCCGTATGACGAAGATCGTGAAAACAGAAATTTTCGATTCCCGCTTGCTTTAACCCGCGATGAAAACTTCTTTTAATGTCCGTCAGTTTTCCTCCGGTTTTAGGACTCGGAAAAACATACTCGCTTTGCCTCTTTATTCCCGAAAGAAGCCTTCTGACGGTCGAGTTCATCGGAACGCTTCTCGATCTACCGGATTTACTTTCCCGCACCTGTATCACGCCGCGGCTGAAATCAACATCAAACCATTTGAGACTGAAAATTTCGTTGCGCCTCATTCCGGTATGAATGGCTACCGTAATGATTTGCCTGACGATTTCATTACCTTCAAGCGCGGAAAAAAGTTTTGTTTCTTCTTCCTTTGAAAGAACGCGTGTCCTTCCATTGTTCAGCCGGAACTTCCCTACCCGCGCGCTCGGGTTGCTGTCGATTAGCTCGGCGTCGACCGCGAGCGAGAAAATCTTTGAGAGAATGCTCAGATGATAATTGACCGTCGCCAAACTCCGTTTTTTCCCGTGTTTGGTCGGCGTGTTCAAAAACTCCTGTTTAAAAATTTCGATCATCGGCGACGTGATTTGCCTTAATGTTTTATTCTTGAACGCTTTTACCAGAACACGGCAGATCAGAACATCATCGTAAAATGATTTCTTGTTTGCTTCCGAATACGGCAAAAATGTTTCGATCACAAAATCTTCAAACCGCTTGTCCGGTTTTGCTTCAAAGCCGTAGGCTTGTTTGAAAACGCCGTTCATAACGACGGCTTCTGCGCTTTCGGCTTCTTTTTTCGTGCGGGCGAATTTCAAAGTTTTAACGATTCGCTCGCCGTTGTAATAAAAATCACAGACCCATTTGCCTGTATCCTTTCTTCGTCTGACTGTCATTTTGTCTCCTTCCACGCCGTGTGCAAAGTGACACACTTATTTTACTCCAATTTCAGCATCTTTCGATACCGCGTATCCTGCTGTTTTTTGCTTTTCGGAGTGGTTTTTTCTATTTTGAGCGGTTCTAATTTGACGGACGCTTTTCGCTTTCCCGAAAAATCGTGTCTGCCAACCAGACGGAGTTCCAGAGGATCGAATTGATATTCGCGTCCGGGACGATAAAACGGTATGCGCCCTTGTATAATCCAACGATACAAAGTAGAAGCGCCGACGCCGAAAAACTCGCAGGCTTCGGTAAAATTCAGTCTCTGCCCTTTCGGTTTTTTAGATTTCTTTTGGCTGATTTCTTCAGGGGCGGTTAATTCACGAAGGAAGGCGAGCAGCTCGGTTAAACCGACTGTTTTTACCTTATCCATCTGCTCCCTTGAAAGTTCCGATTGCAGCTTTGCGTTTAGCGATGGAATCTTCTTCTGATTTGAAACGACCACTACCGCATAATCATAGCCTGAGGAGAAACATTTTAGAACGTTTTTCGTTTCGTAATCGGCAGTCGATGTAACCGAAACTTCGCAGGCGATTTTGAGATTTTCTCTTTCGAGCGAAACATCGATGCTGCCTGCACCGTCCAAAACGTTTTTTTCAATCTCCGCGGAAAAGCCATAGCTTTCCGCCATTCGGCTGATTACGGCTTGCAATTCCTGGTGATGCCGTCCGCCGCGTCCCTGCTTAACTTCTATTTTTTCAGAATCGCCAAACGATTGAGCCTTTGAATCGAAATCCGCGTTTTGCGTTTCCGGCGACCCGGAAATTTCGACAGCATGCCCGCTTTGTTCGGCAGCGTTAGATTGAGGCTGCGCTGCAACGCCTGAAAACGAAACTCGCCTTTGACCGGTTATTTCCAACTCGACTTCCGATTTCTGCCTGGCGTATTTTTCCCTCGTATTTTGCAAAATTTGTGCTTTGCGTCTTTCTGCAACTGTTTTTTCAGCAAGCGGCAGGAGACTGGTTTTGAGATTAAAATCAGAGTCAGCCCCTCCGATGCGGGCGACGGCTTCGCCGATACTCAAATTTTGCAGGGATTTGGCGTCAAAGAAGGAAAAGCCGTGCGAAAATCTTTCCGCATCCGTTTCGCTCAATCTAAAACAAATTCTCGTGTAGCAGTTTGAAAGAACGCTCGCCGCTACTTCCTGGCTGCGGCTTTGAAGCTGCCGGAATTCCTGATGACTCAAATGCAAACCGACATTGTATTTGCGGATGCCCGACAACACGCTTTCCATACTCGGCACGACAAAATTATGAAATTCGTCAATGTATAAGGCGAAAAACGGGCGATTCGTCGTATTCTGACGACTCAGAGCAATTTGGTGAAATTTTGAAACAAGGAGCGTTCCCAAAAGGTGAGAATTTTCAGTGCCGATAATACCCTGCGAAAGTTTGACGAGCATAACTTTGCGGTTATCCATAATTTCTCGAAAGTCGAGCCGCGTTTGTTTTTGGCAGACTATATTACGGACGAGCTTTTGCCGCAGAAACGCGTCGAGACGAATCAGAATCGAGCCTTGCGGCTTCCCGCCGATTAAAGGAAATTCGTTTTGCCAAAAATAGCGAATCGTTTCGTCTTCGACCGACGCGAGAAATTCATTTCGGAAATCCCTTTCGACTAAGAATCTTTTCAAGTCGAAAAGCGTCCCGCCGCGCCTGCTTTCGACAATCGCTAAAACGGCGTTAGCCAAAACCGCGTCCATCACGTCGCCCCACGAGGTCGATATTCTTTTGAAGGCGGCGACCAAATCGGACGAAAGCAGCGTCTTTTCAATTTCGCTGTTTGCCTGCAAGATATTAAACCCGATTGGAAATTCTGCGTCCGACGGGTCAAATAAAATGACGTCATTCACCCGGTTTTCTGGAATATTTTCGATAACCGCATCAATCAGATCGCCGTGCGGATCAATCGCGCACAGTCCTTCGCCTGTTTCTAAATCTTGTTTGATGAGATTTAGAAGTAAGTTGGATTTTCCCGAGCCGGTGCCGCCGAGGAGGTGCAGGTGCCTGGTTCTCTGTTCGTTTGAAAGCGTAACCTGACGGCTTTGACCGTTATGCAGATTTTCGCCCAGGATTAACCGGTGTCCTAATGCTGAAACCGGAGCGGCTTTGGTTTTTTGTTCGTCCCTTTTGAGTTTTTCGATTTTTACCGAAGCCGATGGAAGATGCGCCAGCGAAGCTAATTCTGCAACGTTCAACAACATCCCGCTTCGATTTGAAAGGCGGTTTATAAAATACTGAATGTGGGTTTCGATTGAGATTCCTGCGCTATCAAGCGCCATCACCTCATTTCCGTTCGGGCTGGAAACTGCTTGCAGCATACCGCGTAGATTCCGGGCAATCTGCAAGGCTCGTTCCCTGTTTGAGGCGACGACGCCCAGGCGAATAATCGCTGCTAAAAGCGGACGCGAAAACTTTTTTTTGGATTCGGCTAATAACTCGGCTGATTCGGCAAAACGAGGCTTTCCGTTTGAATCTACCAAAAGGCAATTAAATCTTTCCATCCAATGTTCGCGAATCGCTTGAAACAAAACCTGAAAAATGCATTTTTCGCCCTTTTTCAAATCACTCATTCCGCCGATTAAATTAATCAGCGGGTCGGGATCGAATGAACGCAGGGTATTAAGCGGTCGCAATACATCTCGTTTTAAGCCAAAATCAATAATGAGAGAATGATTGCTTTCGCCGTTTTCAGTCTGAAAGTGACTCGCCAAATAGTTTTGGGTTTTTGAAACGACGGCGCTTTCGGCAAAGTGTGCTCTTACAGAGCTTTCTGCTTGTTCAATCCCGCTTTCCTGCACCGCAATCTGAACGACTATACTTTGTTCGCATCCGATGATTTCTAAAGCCGATGGAGCAGTTCTACTTGCCAAAGCCAGCAACAATCGTTCCGTAATTTCGGGCGTTACGATTGCGGTCTGTGGCAGGCTGATTTGCAGTTCGCCCACCGGAAAGGGCAATTTTTTTTGTGGTCTGTCATCGACAGGTAATTGCCGAACATTCGCCAGTGAATTCAGCTGCGGTGTTCGCGTGCGATTCGTATTTCCAGAAAACAATTTTAGGAAGAAACCCGGATGTCTGCCGTCGTCAATTACTGGCTCAACTTGATTTGCTTCGATTAGAGAATCATCAAAAACTGTCTGGAAAACGGGTTCGAGCGAAACCGGATAATCATAATTTTCCCAGCCGCGTCCGGTTTCCAGTAAAGCGGAGATTCGAGCTAACTCGCCTGATTGATGTCGCATTATTAAATTTCGGCGCGGCGTCTCCATATCGCTTATTCGTAGAATTCCGTCAAAATAGGTTCGCGTCCGCTCCCGGCAAGCCTCGGCAGCTCGTTTTGGTCGGTCAGTTCGTCAACGACGCGCAGCACTGAAGAATGAATGGCTCGCTGGAGCATGGCTTCCGCATCGATTTCAAAGTAAGTAACCGGAGCGAGGCGTTCTTCTAAAAACTCGCCTACGAGCGGTATCTCAAAAAATAAATTCCCGACGGTTTTCTCGACCGCGCCGAGCCACCACGAAACAGAAAAAGAATCGGCGGCTGGAAAACCGCAGATGTCGAAAATCAGTTTTTTGTGTCGAACTCGCAAATACTCGCGCCGAGCTGAAAACAATCCGCTTTCCCGCAGAAAAACCCGCGTTATCGAAAGATTCGGAATTTCCCTCCCGGCTATTTCATTTTCGACCATTTTGTAAAAGACAGATGGCTGAAGTCTTACGCCGTCGAGCGTTGTATTCCAATATGCGATTAATACATCAATGCCAATGCGTTCCATTATTCATCGCCGGAATTAAAGTTTTTCCGCTCCGGCATTCTCAAGGGCGGACTGCCTCCAACTACCGGGCGATGTCTTCGCAGGCGAACTCTGCGTCGCTCCGAGTGAAATATTTGCCTGCTCGCCCGCCAAACCAGACGAATTGGAAATGTCAGGCAATACACGAGCGCATCGAATAGGGCTTGCTGCAAACGACTAAGCCAGGCAGTTTTCGGAAAAAGGAACTTTAAAAGGATAAGCAAAGTTAGCGGCAGTAAAATCAAAGTGACGATTTGCCATCTCCACGCCAGATTCGCGTAAAATTCTGTCCATTCGCAATAAACAAGACTTAAGAGAAGCAATCCGACTATAAGTCCTATCAGGACTTTAAAGATGTACTCCGGCTTTAAATAGCCGAGCAAAATGCAAATGACTATAATGATAATCGCAATTGCCGACATATCTGTATGGAGCGTTATTCGTCTTCATTAACGGGAACGCATCGATAATTGTCCGTGCCGGTCAGTTCGATTGGCTCGGAACCGAGTTGTTCAACTGCTTGACTGAACGTATCGCCCAAAACCTCGTCAATTAAATACTCATCCGGTCGCGCGCCGAATTCTTTGCGATTTGCGCGTATGAGAAGGCTGGTTAAAGTTTCGGGCATAATCCGGGAAACCGTCACCCCATACTCAGCGGCGACCCGAACAACGCTAAGAGCCATAATTTCGACGCGAGTTTTATCTGAAAGCGGTTGATAGACGAGAAAACAACCAATTCGTCCGATCAGTTCCGCCCCTATCCCTGCCTTTTTCAAATGTTTGCGACAAATTTCATCGGTAAGCAGGGTGTTTTCAAATGCCTTTCGATTTTCAAGTTCCGACAAAATTTCGGCAACCTCGATATTGCTGGTAAATAAAAAGACGGCACGGCGACAATCTATTTCTCGACCGCGGCTTGTGGCAGCGGCTGACGAAAGCCGTCCGGCGTCCATCGCGTTCATCAAAGTCCGCAGGATGTCGGGATGCGCCTTTTCAATTTCGTCGAATAGAATAATGCTTTGCGGATGAGACGCGAGCGCGTCAACGAGTTGCGAACCGTCGCCGTAGCCGATAAAACCCTGCGGCGACCCGAGTAGCTGACTGACGCGGTGCTTTTCCTGATATTCGGACATATCAAGCCGCAGGTAATGAAAGTCCTGGTGATTTGCGTCCAACTCGCGTAACGCTACCGGCATACACTCGGCGGTTTGCGTTTTCCCGACCCCGGTTGTTCCGAGGGCAAAAATCGTAGCTGGGCGGCGCGGAAAGCGCCGCCCCAAATGTTGACAAACTTTTTTACTGAGACGGCGAAGCACCGCATCCTGCCCGCGAATCTGACCGGACAGTTTGTCGAAAAGTTGTTCGGGGGAAATCACTGTTCCCTGCTCGAAATTACCGCCGGATTCTGAAACTTGCGATAAATCCGTTAGGTTTTCGACGCCGACCACAGGGGTTCTACGGCGTAAACTTTGGTTGTTTTGATAAAACGCAGGTTTAACGACGCCGTTGAGCCAATCGCGGAGTTCCGAAAAATTAGCGAATCTTTTTTCGCCCTGACTGAGCCATTCAAGTATTTCCCGGCTCTCGCCCGAATAGGCGGCTTCCTTGTCGACTAACAACACGACCAAGCCGTCTTGCGAGTCAATCTCAAAACCGATTCGCATTCTGGCAGGATTTGTTCCCGGCGGCATTTCCTGATCGGTGAAAACCACACAGTTTTCGCCGGCTCGTTGCTCAAGATCAAGAAATGCCTGATTATCATTGGTTAAAAATTGACGCATATTTTTACCTCATCTCGCGCGTATCGCTAAAAGTTCCGATTGCCTTTCCCAAATCTCCTGTGCCGCCGCAATCCGGGCAATTATAATCATAACCGTTTGTGACGGATTCGGCTTCCATAGAAAGCCAAATCGCTTCGTCAAAAAAGATGCGCCTGGTATCCGAGGCTTGAAAAACACGGTCGAAAATCGTAAAGCCTAAAGTTTCGGCAAAATCCGGGTCCATCCGAATCTGCACTAAGTTTCGGTTGCCAATGCGCCTGAGCAAACCACCCCAGCGCGGATGGCTGGTTCCGTGATGTAGAATTGCCAGCGCGATAAAGCCTTTGACGGCGTTCAACCGGGTCGTGGCGAAAATCGGCGTTCCGTCGGATGTAATCGCATTTTTGTAGCCCTGCTCCAAAAACGCCTTAAAGCGACTGCTCAAAATACAGCGGTGGCAAGCAGGCGTCAGCCCCGGATAAGTAAAGGTGATTTCCGCCCCGCGCCCCTCCTGATATACCTGAGCGCAAAGCGAAGGAATGCCGAATTGAAGCGCAAGACGGTTAATGCGCGCCTGAGCTTCAAAACTGTCGGTCAACCCGCAGATAAGTGTGCGAATCGGCTTTTTGCCTTCTATTTCTCCGGCGATAAGCTCGGCAAATTCGGTATCGTCAAAAGTGTCCAACCAACGCGGCAGAGAGATAATCGACGCCTGCTCGTTTATTTCGAAAAGTCTCTCGGCGATACATTCGACTTTCGGGCGACCAATATCGCGCCGATAAGTCTGCTGCGTCGCCAGATTAGTTTCCGAAACCGTATCGCCGTCAATTAAGATAATTTGCCCGACACCGGCTCTGGACAAGTCTTCGGCAAAAGCAGCGGCACCGCCCGCGCCTAAAATAATGACTCGGCACTCTGAAAGATGGTCGAGGTCGTAAGCCTCGCGCACCCGCGTAAAAACGGCAAGCTCCGAGAATTTCGGTCTGCTTTCCGCAGGTTTTTGTGTAACAGGAGCCGATTGCAAGTTTTTCTGAAATTTTTCAAAACTTATAATTTCCGAATGTTGTTCGTCGCGCACGATATTTAATGTCAGCCGTTCGACTTTTACTGTTTTTCCGTCCCGTAAAGCAACAAAGGGGGAAATCTCGAAAGAGCCGGTATCGGGCTTTGTTACGACAATCGGAAGAAACAAACCGTCGAGTTCGGGAATATCTTCTAAAATTCGCCGGGCATATTCAAGGTCGCCGCTCGACGGCTGCCGAAAACTCGCCGGATGGCTGTGAACGAAGCGGAGTAAATTTATTTCTTTCTGATTTCAGTCAACTGCAAATAATTGATTCAAAAATTGATGATCCGGGGAATAAGTAACCCCCGTTCGCGCAGCTGAGCGGTCAAAATGAAAATGCGTTACTACGCCCGATACGCGACTGCCGCCGAGCGGTCCGCCCGACTCTGCAGGACGCGAACCAATTGTTAAATAAATTTCTCGCAGGACTGATTCTGTAATAGTTAAAGCGGAGAGATGTTTTGCAGCAGCCGATTCACTCAATTCACGGCTTTTACCGCGATTTTGAAGCGAAAATGGCAATACCGAAGTAATAAAATCTTCTATTGGCTCAGGCAGAAACGATGCTAAAGACGACTGTTGTTTATTGTTTTTCATAATTCACCTCGTATTTTTGCGGTTATACAAACTTATCTTCTGTTTCGCATTTGCTCGTCAATCGTTACTCCGGTTTTGATATATGTTTGGGTTGTATCACACCAGATGGCGACGACCTTTTTCAAATCTTCTTCGTCGTATATGCTGCGATCCCAACAAACATAATGGCGACCGTTATCAGGAAACCGGTGCGTAGTATGCAAGCTCGTCGAACGCGAACCATAACTCGGCATCGAATCAATGTAAGCGCGAAGACTTCCGTCATTTTGTTTTTCAAAAGAGAAGCCGTAATCGGCTTGACCGTCTTTTGTCCGGTATTTAATATTCTTTTTCATATTTTCTCCATTTCTGTTTTGTGATTGTGATAATGCTTTTAGCCCCAATAGTGCAAGTCCAATTTTTGTCAACATAAAGCCTCCGTAAAAATCAATAGAAATAAGTTTCAAAAAGACTGACGGCAAAATTTGCCGTCAGTCTTTTAACGGTTTAGTGAAAAGTTCCAGCAGGGATTGAATCGCCGCCGCGAAAAGTTCCGGGCGGGATTGAATCGCCGCCGTGAAACGTGCCGCTCGGTATAGAATCACCGCCGCGAACGCTTTGATTTTGCTTGTCCATAACTGCCTCCTTATTAATTAGATTTGGTTGTTAGCTGATGTAACGAAAAGATTATCCATTAATCTAATTCACTTGTCAAGCAAAATTGCATAAGGTGAGAATAATTGCAAGTATTAGGTGAATTTTCAATATATGCAAAATTGTATATTTGCAATAAACATATTCAAGAGTTAATTTAAGAAGAATAAAGAAATGATGAACGATTTTGATGTTGATAAATACTACGAAATGAATTTGCTGGCGCGGTGCGCTCATTTACACTTCCGTGAAAATAAGTCGCAACAGGAAATATCGAAAATACTTGGCTTGACCCGCAGTAAAGTTTCGCGTTATATGAAGCGCATTTTAGACGAAGGGCTAATCGAAATTTTCTTCAACTTTCCTGAATTGCCTGAACTATCAGCGCGATTATGTAATAAATATGGGTTGCGCGATGCAGTTGTTGTCCCGACTAGCCAGTATGACTCTGATAAACAAGGTAATGGTCTGGGAAAACAAGACTACCTTAAAATGGACATCGGGCAAGCTGCTGCCCGTTATTTTGAACGAGTTGTCGGCAATAATGCACGAATCGGAATTTCGTGTGGGATGACGCTTTATGAAATGGTAAGGCAAATCCGCGAAACGGCAGCTAAAGAGATCAAAATTTACCCTTTGGCAGCTGATACTTCCTATGAATCGGTAGATATTTTTCCGAACACGTTGGTTGGAATGTTAGTTGCAAAACTGCGACCAAATGCGACAGCTTATGCCTTGCCATCACAAATAATAGAAGACTCTTCAGATGTCTTAAAACGACGTGAGGAAATACTCAAACAACCAAGAATCAAAAAAATTTTTGATGAGGCAAAAAAAGTGGACATTGCTTTTATTGGTGTCGGTGCGATTGAAAAAGGGGTGCCAGGGTTTTGTATGATTGCGGGACAGTATAATTTATCTTGTGAAGAAATCAAGGAGGAGAATGAAGCAGTTGCCGAATATAATTACGCATTAATCGACTCTAAAGGCAAGCCACTAGCAGAGAAATCAGAATTGCGCTCAAATGAAAAATTTCAGGAGGTAACCAATCGGATTATTAGTGTCCCTCTTAAAACTATTCGTGAGCTAGCTGAAAAACACGGCAAACTTATTGTTTGTTTAGCTGGTGGTGAAAATAAAGTTGATGGCATCCATGCGGTTTTGGAGGGGAAACTAGCAAATGTTCTAATAACCGATTACGAAACTGCTATGCATTTGCTTAAACTTCCAGAATCATAAACATTTGTAGAAAAGGGTGTTAGCAAAATTTAAGGGTAGCATTCCTTATGCTTTGCATTAATTCCATAAATTACCCTTATTACTTGCAAAAAATACCGGTTGCTTGTTGAGAATTCTTCTGTTAAATTCGTTTTGGTATATTTCGACTATACCTTTAAAGAGCAATTTGAAAAGTAAAATGAATTTAAGTTGAAAAATGGCTTTGCACTTTTATTCAAAAAAGGTTGAATAAAAGTGCAAAACCGAAAAGGTAATTGAACATGAGAAATTTATTAATTTGCTTGGTTGATATTAGTATAGCAAATGAATTTTTTTTAGTTGTAACTACAAGTCATGTAAATAAAATTAATTATAAGTAAAAAATTAAACGATAGTCGTGTGTCTGTGAAAGTATATAACATAGACACATGACTTTTTATATTTGAAAAACCCTTGATTCGGGAATAATAAATCACATAAAATCCCCGTAAATACGAGTTAATAAAGGATTTAATAGCAGGCAGTTGACAAGCTAAGGTTTTGGATTTATAATATTTGAGCTTTTTAACAATGTTAAATATTGTTAAAACCAGTAAAATTAAGGAGGATAGAAATGTCAAAAGATGAAGAAAGAACTAATAACTCATTTGATGAAAATGCTAATGGCAGCGAAAATTATATAGATGACCTTCCACTTGTTCTAGAAATTCGAGAACGTTACTTAGAGGATTTATTCGGCAGATGGACACCAGAAGAAGTGGAGCGAACAAGAGAAGATATTGTAGAAACGAATCGTAATATCCAGCCGTTTAGAGAAGAGCTATATATTTGTTGACTGTTTAAGGCTTGAAATTTAAGCCTCTCTCAGACCTTAATTACATGTAATTAAGGTCTATTTTTTGTGGAGGAAAATTATAATTTATGAACTCTCAACTCACTGTCGTAATCGAAGGAATTGGAGATGTTGTACGAAAATATTATGCACCTGCTTTAAAAGCCCAACATTTCTATCATAGTGATAAACTTTCAATCATTTTTGCCGATGAAAGTACTTATTGGAAAGGAAATCCTAAAGAAAAAGAGTTTGAGGATTTTAAAAGAAGCCTGAGAGGCTGGGCAAAATATATTGATAAATCTGCAGAAGGTGGGAAAAAAACTTACTCAAAATTGAAAGGTAATATTGTTGTTTTCATTGCTACACCTGACTCAACCCATATAGAGCTTGCTTTGGATTGGCTGGTAACTCCAGATAAATGTAAAACTATTTTTATTGAAAAACCTCTAGATTCTGATTTAGACAAAGTAAAAAAACTTTTACCATTTCTTGAAGAAGATTCAACTAAAATTTACGCTCTCGATCACTACAGAGTTCGGATGATTCCGATTCAAATAAAAGGACCTTATGATCGACTACTATCTCATTTAGGGGGTGAAATTGCAAAGGTAATTTTTTATCTTTTAGAGGATGGAAGCGACGATGGAACGGGTCCGATTGAAAATGAAAATCGCACGAAAGCACTTGAAGGCGGTATAACACTTGACCTATTCCCTCATGTTTTGGCACTTTTGAATTATTTTGGTTTTATGCAGACATTTAGATTAAAAGGAATAAGTGTAGCTCAGTATTCCTATTTTGATAAGAACGGAATTAAGAAAAAGACTTCTATCAGTGGAGAAACATTTGCTCATATAGAATTTTCCTTCAAAAGTTTTCGAAGGAACAAAATTCTTGGAGAAGCATATATTGGTAAGGGAGTTTCAGGATGTGCGGAATTAGGAATGGTCAAAGACGTAAAAAGATTAGAACTCCACGGAGTTAATAAATATAAATGTGTTTTCGATTTGCGTAATTCCTTAAAAAGCGAAGAATTTAAGGTAGCTGTGGAAATTTTTGATGAAATAGGAAATTTCGTAGAAGAAGTTGCTGAGCTTTACCCTGATCCGTATGGCGAGCTTATAAAACGAGTGGTGAATAAGAATTTATCACTATCAGATATGCCTTTGCGGTTTGAATTATCTTACGAACAAGCAAAGAATTTTCTTGAAATAATTGACGAAATACGTCAATCCGTCTTTCTTCTCAAAGAATCGGGACAGGAGATTACTGAATATGTTATTCAGCCTAAATTAGGCGGTAAAAGCGGTGCTCCAAATCTCGAAGAATTACAAAAATTACTTCAAGAAAAAGAATTGAAGGATTTAATTCCAATTGCTAATTTGAAGGATTTATTCAAAAGAGCAGGAAACAAATTTAAAGAATAAAACACGATTTTTGATAACCGTATTTGTAAGAATTGAATGTGAGCCGTTCTGAGAAAATAATAAATTTCATCAAATTTATTATAATACCAATTTCTCGAAACAACGTTTGATAAAATTTTTTGAGAATTCTACTCTTAACATATTGAACAAAAGTTTACCTACAAACTGAGATTGCAGTGGACAAGTGGGGAAAAAGTTGCCAGTTTAGGCAACTTTTTCCCGCTATTTTTGTTACCGGCTGATTGTTACGCTTTGAATGAAAAGTCTTTCACCATTAAAGCAAAACAATGTCAAAAATCAAACCAACTCGTTTGTGGCTGGCGCGAAAGCGTCTCGGCTACGAACAAAAGCAAATTGCCGCTCTGTTAGGATATAAAACAATTCAGCAGATTTCCCGCTACGAAACCGGGCTGAGAACTCCTAATCTCAAAACCGCCCTAAAATTCGCCATCGTTTACAAACTGCCGGTTCGCGTCTTGTTTCACGCCCTTTACCTTGAATGTAACGAAGAACTAGCTGCGCGAGCCGAAAAACTCGGCGATCAATCAAATTTCAAATTCGACTTAACAGAGCCGACCGATTACTGCGCGTATATTGAGCTGATAAATTCATCGTTTATGACCGACGTTGATAAAGAGAAAGTTAGGCGGCATATAAAACTGTTAATGGACGAGCGAAGAGAGAAGATTCTTGATAACTAATCCCGAATCTTCAGGCATTAATATAATCGCACCTCGGAAATAATAATTATTTTATGAAAAATGAAATCAGCTTCAATTATCCTAGCAATCGCGCCGGGCAAGCGGGAGTTCGGAATAGCGGTTTTTAGCGGACGCGAATTGATTTACTTTGCCATCAGAACAGTATCACGCAGGCATTCCGACGAGCTTCAAAAAGAAGAAATTATCGAACTGCTTAAAGAACTCTTCACTTGCTTCAACCCGCAACTTGTCGCCCTTAAAGCCATCAGTAAATACCAGCAAACATCCGTTAGTCTTAAAGGAATTGTCAAACTCATCAAACGCCGAGCTAAAGCCGAGCAAGTTCCCGCTATTGAGATTTCGCATAAGCAGGTGAAATCCTTTTTTGAAGATGCTGAAAAGCGAACGCAAAAGAATGCGTTTCAAATGCTCGTGTTGTTGTATCCAGAACTCCGACAGTTTTTCAGCCGCCCGAACAGGTGGCAAAACGATTATTACCGTAATCTCCTTTCCGCAGTTTCGGTCGGCTTCGTGTGTCTCAAGTCGCTTAATAAATAAAGTAATCAAAAACCAGTTCAAATTAATATGCGTTATTAGCTATAACACTTTATTTTGCTATGCCGGAACAGCTCAACCCACAACCCGACGAATCGGGCGATGACATCTCCATCGCCAATTTATATCCGAATCTATCGCCCGAGGAGCAAGCCGAAGCCGACTACCGTCTGTTGGGTTATCTGGCGATAGTCAAACGCATCTTTGAGCGGGTAGTCAAAGAGCGTCCCGATATTTTGACCGAACTCGAACGGCGCGCTATGCTGAGAAAGAAGCGTCAATCACATTCTCCCGATGTCGAATAAACGATATTTCTCTTATGTCCGCGTCTCGACCCAAAGGCAAGGACAATACGGCACTTCCCTTGTCGAACAGCAATCCGCCATCGAACGCTACGCCAGGAAGTGGAATTTGAAAATTGCGACAAGTTACGAAGAACGAGAAACGGCTGCTAAACAAGGCAGACCGGTCTTTTTGGATATGCTCAAAGCCCTTCAGAAAGGCAAAGCCGACGGCGTAATTATTCACAAAATCGACAGAAGCGCGCGCAACCTGAAAGATTGGGCTGACCTAGGCACGCTCATTGACTCGGGCGTCGAAGTCCATTTCGCTTCTGAAAGTCTCGACCTGAATTCGCGCGGCGGCAGGCTTTCGGCTGACATTCAGGCGGTTGTGGCTTCCGACTATATCCGAAACTTGCGCGAGGAAGTCAGGAAGGGCTTTTACGGCAGACTCAAGCAGGGATTTTATCCGATGCCCGCTCCTCTCGGCTATGCCGATGCGGGAGGAGGCGAACCTAAACGAGTCGACCCGATACAATCTCCGCTTATCAGGCAGGCGTTCGAGCTGTATTCGTCAGGAAGATGGGGACTGTTTGCTCTGGCGGACAAAATGTATGACCTTGGACTCAGAAACAGAAACGGCAGAAAAGTAACGATTAACGGGCTTGCCACAGTTTTGCACAATCCTTTTTACCTCGGACTGATCAGAATCGAAAAACTCGGCGAAATATTTTCCGGCAGACACCGACCGATAATCCCGAAAGCCTTGTTCGACCGGGTACAGGCGGTTTTTGCAGGTAAAAATGTCAAGAAAAAGGAGCAGCATTTCTTTTTATTCAGGCGGCATATCACCTGCGCAAAGTGCCGAAATCTGTTCATTGCCGAAAAGCAAAAGGGCTTTGTTTATTACCGCTGTCACACCAGAAACTGCACAAAAAGCACGACGAGAGAGGAAACAATTGATACGGAAGTGTTGGGGACTTTTGAAAAGCTGCGCCTCAATAATTCTGAATATCGCTATTTCAAACAGGCGACAATTAAAGAAAGCGGAAAACTGAAAGACGAATTAGAAGCCGGACAAAAACAAATCAGGCTCAATCAAGTCAAGCTCAAAGAGCGGCTCTCCAAACTCGCCGACGGTTATATGGACGGCGTGTTTGACAAAGAAACTTACATTGAAAAGAAAAACGAGCTTCTTTTTGAAGAACAATCTCTTAAGGAAAAACTGACTAATCTATCTGTAAGTTTTGATGAAGCCGCCAGGCGAATGGACACATTTCTCGAACTCGTAAATTCGGCTTATCTCTGCTACGAAATCGGTAAACCGGAAGAAAAACGGGATTTGGTGAAAATGATAAGCTCGAACTTTTTAGCGAACGGAAAATCGGTTTTAATTAAGCTGGAAACTCCGTTTAAAATGATCGCCGAACGCGAGTCTATCACCTCTGGTGGAGCGCGACGTGAAGCGGCTCGAACTTTGAAAGAATTGCACAAAAAACTTTTCGATTATTTTCTGCACAACGATTTTTCTTCCAATTCCAAAAGCGCCGACGATTTGGCTTGTCAGTTTGAAAGAAAAGATTAGAGATTTAATCTTTACGAAGAGCTAACTGAAATTGGTTTTGGAAATCGTTTGTCTTTGTTTTTGATTGAAAAGCGGTCATTCACTGCAATCAGCATAAAGCCGTAGCTAAAATCAAAAAAGCGGGTATTTGTTGCCGGATACGGCAGGAAATGAGGCAAAATCCAAGGCGCCGGATTTGAGCCGATCAGTTAATTAACTTATCCACAGACCGCCGGGCTTGCCCTCCGGGATGCCGCAGACTGTCATAGCAGCCGCGACATTTTTTGTATCGGCAGGCATTTTCGCCTGACGATTTCCCTCTTTATCAAAAGCAAAATCAGAAACCGTTATTTTCTAACTAAAGTATTATAAATAAAGTAATTAACAAAAGTGCCTCAAAACCTGTGGGTAAGTCGTCCGGGCGGTAGGACTTGCCGATTACGGCAACTTTTCCCCGCTATTTTTGTTTTCCTACCGATGTTAGTGTGAAATCAGTCATCGTAATTTTTCATTCTCACAATGTCATTCAAATCAATTGCCGATTATCAAAAAACATTTCCGAACAACTTTAACCGGAAAACCAATCTCTCTAGAAAAGAAAGCTGGTGGACTCCGCTATGGAGCGGGCTGTTAATCGAACCGAGCGCCAAGCATTACAAAGCGATGGGCAGAAGTGTGTGGATGTACCTGTATTTGCTGACTTATGCCAACCGAAGTTCGGGAAATCTGTATCGGCGAACGGCGACGATTGCCGGCGACCTGGGATTAAGCCTTCGCACCGTCAGCCGGTGGCTTTCCATCCTCAAACAAAACGGCTATATCGAAATTCGTCATACGGGACGTTCTCTGGCAATCTCGATAACTAAATGGAAACCGATTAAAAAATGACCGGATCACAAAACTCTACAAAATCGTTCGCCGACAAAATTATTTGCGGTGATACGCTTGCGACCTTAAAGAAATTCCCTACTGAAACCGTTGACTGCGTTGTAACTTCACCGCCCTATTGGGCATTGCGTGATTACAATGTCGCTGGTCAGATCGGACTAGAATTGAGTATCGAAGAATATCTTGAAAAGATTTTAGCAGTCTTCGACGAAATCAAGCGCGTTTTGAAACCGACCGGCACTTGCTGGATAAATTTCGGCGATACTTACTCGAATAAAACAAAAGGCGGACAGCGAAACAAACCGCAAAACAATATGTATAACTCTTTGACCCGCCGAGCAGCAATTCCGAAACTGAAAGTAGAACTTGCCGCCACCGCTGCACCTCAACCGAAATCTCTGTGCCTGATTCCATCGAGATTCGCCATTCGGATGATTGAAAGGGGATGGATTCTAAGAAACGAAATCATCTGGCATAAACCGAACGTGATGCCTCAATCGGTGAAAGACAGATTTACGGTTGATTTCGAGAAAGTATTCTTTTTCGTCAAAAACAGGAAGTACTACTTTCGTAGGCAATACGAACCGCTGAAGAATCCCGTAAGACTGGAAAGAAGACTGATCGACCCTCTAAAAGCTCATAAGCGGGCGAGAAACTACTGGTTTTCCGCTCGTCCTGAAATCTCTGAAAAGCGCAGACTCCAAATGATTGCTTCGGGCAGAAACAAGCGATGCGTCTGGAGAATCGGAACGACTAACTTTTCGGGCAATCACTTTGCCGTCTACCCGGAGCGTCTGGTCGAAACGCCGATTCTTGCGGGCAGTCCCAAAGGCGGAATTGTCCTTGACCCGTTTATGGGCAGCGGCACGACCGCCGTTGTCGCACGAAGACTCGACCGGAAATACATCGGCATCGAACTGAATCCCGAATACGCGAGGCTTGCCAGAAATCGTATAAAATCTTCAAATAAATCCTCAAATAAATCCTAACTTCTCCGAATGACTTCATCCGCCAATCAAATCTTAGACGACGCGAATAATCCCGTCGGTTCAAACGATTATGACAACTCGAATGATTTTGGAAGTTCAAATGATTCTACAAATCAGAAGAATTCTGAAATCACGGTTTTCGCTCGAACAAACTTTCGTAATCGCGCTGTCACTTTCGGTATAAGACGCGCCGACCGCCGAGCTCATCTGTATCTGCTTGGAAAGACGGGGACAGGTAAATCCACACTGCTCGAATCCCTTATGCTCGATGATTTAAGAAAGGGCTACGGCTTTGCGCTGCTTGACCCCCATGGGGATTTAGTCAAAAAGGTAAAGTCTCAGATTCCCTGGTCTAGACGCGATGATGTGATTGATTTCGATGTGGCAGATGCAAACCAGCCTTACGGCTTTAATCCGCTTTCGGGTGTGCCGACAGATAAACGTCCGCTTGCCGCATCGGGTCTGATTCAGGTGTTCAAACATTTATGGTCAGATTCCTGGGGACCGCGCCTTGAATATATCCTCAGAAACTGTCTTTTATCGCTGCTCGATTATCCTGACGCGAGTTTAGCCGATATTCTGAAACTATTGTCTGACAAGGATTTCAGAAATAAAGTCGTATCACACGTCTCGAACGAGCAGATAAAGGAGTTCTGGACAAAAGAATATGATAAATATCCTGAACGCCTGAGAGCCGAAGCCGTCTCTCCGATTCAAAACAAAGTCGGAGCCTTTCTCGTCCATCCGCTGCTGCAAAAGATACTCACCCGACCCGAAAAGCCTTTGAACCTTCGGCGAACGATGGATGAAGGAAAGATTCTTCTGGTTAATCTGGCAAAAGGAAGTATCGGAGAAGACATTTCCAATCTGCTCGGATCTTTGCTGATTTCACGTTTTGACCTTGCCGCCCTCAGTCGCTCGAATGTGCCGGAATCAGACAGACGGGATTACACGCTTTACCTCGACGAGTTTCATAACTTCACAACTCAGAGTCTTGTATTGATGCTGTCGGAGTTGAGGAAATACCGTTTATCGCTCGTCCTTGCCCATCAATATCTGACACAGCTTGAGCCTTCAATCAAGGATGCGGTTCTAGGCAATGCCGGAACGATTATCGTCTTTAGAATTGGAGCGGCGGACGCGGAAGTCTTCGCGCAGGAATTCGCGCCCGAATTCACAGTTACGGATTTTACGAATCTGGCAAATTATCACGTCTACTTGAAACTGATGATTGACGGGAGAATCTCACGCCCGTTTAGCGCCGTTACATTGCCGCCTGCTGCTGTTTCGCTCGACTCCTCGCCGCTATCCGAGGCGTCATCATCCGGGACGACGCTCTCGCCGACCGATTCATCCTGAACAAATTAGCGTTTTAAGTTTGTTTGTCTTTTTCTGCCGGCAAAAAGCGTTTCAATCGCTTTGCCTGCGGAAATCTGCGAATAATCAACCATCCGATTAGCGCGGGAAAAAGTAGAACTTTTACAAATCAAAATGGAGGATAAATAACTATGAAATGGAAAAGCCCGCCCGCCTGCGAGTTATGTCAAAAGACGCTCGTCGGCACGGCGGAAATAAGCTCGTCCGTCGAAGGCGAGTCAGTCGTCTTGATCGTCAAAGAAAGTCTGCTGGTTGACTGGTCGTGCTGCCCGGTCTGTAAAGCCATCGTCT
>CAXSHW010000013.1:0-33741 GCA_964237245.1 uncultured Pyrinomonadaceae bacterium | reverse complement strand
GCAAGGAGAATTGCCTTGACAGGCGAAGCGGCTATTGCCTGGCGTGCGCAAAGGCGGCGGAAATAAAGCCGTTCGATTTTACCGAAAGAGCCGTCGTCGTTGCAGATTACGATAACGACGACATTCTATCGGCGGACTTAATTTTTTAAGGAGGATGAATTTATGTCAAATATACCGATGTCAAATACGCCGGCACCTGATACGCCAAAGTCAGACGTATCGAACTTGCCGATTGAGCGGTGTCCCAAATGTTCGGGAGAGCTTCGCGGGGCAATCGAAGTTACGGAAGGAAGCATCGGCGGTCTCGAGATCGTCATTATGCGAGAGACAGAAGACCGTAACTGGATAACCTGTGACGGCTGTAATCAAACAATCTGCAAGAGTTGCTGCGTCATTCCTGATTCCGGTTACTGCGACGAATGTTTCGTCAAATATAAGATCGAGCCTCGATTCTCAGTCGTGCCTACGGATTGATTTACCGATTGATGACAGCAGCATTTCACTGTTCAAGACGAGGAAATCTCATTTCCCTCAAGCCTCACTTCTTAAAACCACTTTCAGTCTCACCGCCCTTCCCTGAAACTCCCGAAAACCAAAACTACAACTTAACCGCAGCTTTCCCGGTATTCACGGACGTTTCCAAATCCGGGACTGAAAGTCTATCTAAAGTGAAATCCGAGAGGACACAAACTTTGCCCGTTATCAAGCGGGTAATTTCCGGTCGATGTCCGACCAAACTACAAACAAACCAAAAAACAATACAAAACCAAAAGGAGAGACAAATCTATGAATACCGAAACAAACGGTTCAACACTTGTCGCCCACGCGGGCGCGCGGAAAATTACCAGAGACGAGCTTGCCGAGATTCCTGTTCCCGAAGGAACAAGAACGCACCAGCCGCTCTCTCATTACCAGATTATCGAAGTCTTAGAGGAAGCGCTTTCATTTCGCTATCTGAAAGTCACCAGAGACGAATATGCCGTATCTGCTGACGGCATGAAGATGTTCGGCGTAATGGATTTGAATCTGGAGTTCACCGGATGCCGCTTTTCTATCGGCTTGCGGAACTCTAATGACAAATCAATGCGTCTTGCTCTGACGGCGGGCTATCGAGTGTTTGTCTGCGACAATATGGCATTCTCGGGAGATTTCTCTCCCTTGCTGCATAAGCATACGAGGAAGCTCGAACTCTATGATGCCATATCGGTTGCCGTAGACAGGATTCATCGAGGATTTGAGCCGCTTCGGAGACAGGTTCAATCGATGAAAGAATCAACTCTTTCGGAAGAGGAAGTAAAGCTGATCATCTACCGGGCATTTCTGGATAGAAACATCAGAGGCGTTCCGCGTCATTTGATGCCGGTTGTTCACGATTTATATTTCAATCCGAAACATGAAGCCTTTGTTCCGAGAAACCTGTGGTCGCTATCGAACGCTTTCACATCAGCCTTCAAAAAGCTCGCTCCAACTAAGCAGTTTGAAGCGACGGCGCGGCTCGGATCATATCTATCGGAAGCGCAAAAGCAACTTCAGAGCAAGCGGGAACTCGTTCTATCGCTGCCGGACAACCGAAGAGTTTGGTCAATCGGAGAGGTCGGGCGACAGGATTTCGGCACAGACGACTTTGACGAGGACGACATTGCCGACGATCCGTTTGAAGATGATTTCGACGATTATTTTGACGAAGAATTGGCGGAAGAGGCGATTGACGAGGCAACGGATGAAATTCAAAGACAGCCTTTCAGACAAGCCGCTTGAGCAGCAAGTCACAACCGACAAAACTAAAAACTAATCAACAATAAAACAAGGAGGACAAACCGATGAGCATTATCAAGCTCGGCAATCCTGCCGTTCCTGTGAAAATCACCGAGTACGGAACGTGCCTTGCAAAGCTCGAACACGTCTGGCAAGCCGCCAGGCGATACGCAAAGATAAACGGCTACAAAGTCGTGGAAACTTACGGCGTGATGGGCGTTGCTCCATTCTGAGGATACGCAACTGCTGCGTGGTTCACGTATCTCGAAATACCATACAAACAGCCGATTGAACTCTACCAGCTCGATGACCGGAGAGCATCGTGGGTGGCAGAGTGGGCAATCGGCTAAACAAGCAAGAAATTACAATTACCAAAGGAAGCGTCATCTCCGACACTTCCTTTTTTCTTAAGATAAAATGCAACGCTTTGTTTATTAATTTGTGAGTAGGACAGACATCATTTCAATTTACGAGCTTGTAAATCAGTTTGGTAATTGCGTTCTTGAATGCGTTCTTCGAGAGAATTGTAGGAGGCTGTAACCTCGTCTTGAATGGGCGTTTTGTCCGACAATTCACAGACTTTTTCAAGCGGCGTTTTGTTGCCGAGCGAGCTGTGCGGACGATGCCAGTTGTAATCAAACTGCCATTGTTCAACCCGGTCGGCTAAGTCTTTTTCGTTGATATTGATAATCGGGTAGAACTCTACTTTGTCAGTCATTTGCGACCGTTCAACCTTGCCGTTCAAGTGCGGTGAGCGAGGTTTTACTGGACGGAATTTAATGCAGTTTCTCTTCATTGCCGATTGAAATTCTAACCCGAAAAACTCGGCTCCGCGGTCGGTTTGAACTCTTTGAATCGGGAAAGGAAATTCTTCAATCATTCGCTCTTCGAGAAAATGAACGCTGTTTTTAGCGGAGCGTCTTGAGTAAATGCCGAGAACTCGAAAACGTGTACAGTCGTCGCTTGCCGTGTATTGATAAATGCCGTCGGCGATTTTAGTAGTGTCGATTTGAATTCTGTCACCTGGAACTGGACGACTGTAACGATGAATCTTCTGTTTGTTTTTATGGCGGCGGATAGGCGGGACATTATTTCGCCTGAGAACTTTTTCAAGCGTTTTAGTCAAGAGCTTGAAATTGTGATGACGAATCAGTTCGGCTTGAATTCGTCTGGCTCCAAGATTACGCGAGCGGCGAAATTCTAAAATCAGTTGTTCATAGATTTCGGTAACTTTCGGCTTTGAAATTTTATGAGGACGGCGACTGATTTCTTGCAGACCGGCTTCGCCTTTTGCCTGGTAACGCCGCCACCATTTACGAAGCGTCGGACGTGAGATTCCGCAGCGGCGACAAACCAGTCCGAAATCTTTTGTCTGCTCGTAGAGTTGAATCCAAGCTAAACGTGTTTTTGTATCCACAAATCACAGTTTATCATTGAAACGATGTGGGTAAGACACACATATGATCACAAATAAAGACAGAGCCAATTTTAAGGTTTCAGGTCAGATGCAAGAGCTTTGAAATTTTTCTTTCTCTCAATTGCATATTCCAAAACTCTTTTGTAAATAGTTTTATTCAAGCGTTGATTTATGAATTCTTCAAACTCTAACGCTGAATGACTCAAAATTTTATTTATTCTTTTAGCTTCAAAATTAAAAATGTATAAATTATGACAAGCACGACGATGAATATTATTTTCACTTGGCTTATCGGTAAGGAAATTTACGTAGTCAACGACGTCTTTCTCAGACCTAATAGTCCAATCTTCTCCATTGTCCCAATTTTTAATATTCAAATTCTCACTATTGACTAAGGAAAATATTTGCTCAACGAAATCTCTTTTTGTTTTTTCGTATTTAGAATTTTTTTCCCTTTCTCTTTCAGAAAATCTAGTTAAGTAACCACCAGGTAATTGGATCTGTTTAAAAGCCGCACTCATTATCCAGGTTTGAGAATCAACTGTATTTGCTCCACAGTAAAAAGCAATTAACATTAGTAGGGCTGATCCCATAGAAAAACAATGTAAATGAGAATTTGGCAGAAGTTCTCTTACAGTTGATATAGAATCTACGACAATTTTCTTATTACCATTTTTAGCCAAGGGAGCCAAACTGCCTATACCTATAATCTTAGGCTCTTTACCGATGATACGACATATCTGCTCTAGGCAATTTTCTATAGTTTCCCTATCGTGACCATGAATTACAGGAATAAGTTGAAAATTTCCATTTAATAAATTCGCATTTGATAAATAATCAACCATTCTTTGGGTGTTTTCCAAAGTTGTTTTTATCCGTAGTTTTTTGTCTTCAATTGAAAGATTAGGAGGGAATGGATGATCTAATACGACACCATAATCTACCTTCGTATCAATAGATAATTGCAGAACTTCCTCTGGAGTTATACTTATATTTTCATTTTGAAGGAAATTAAATGCTCCAGAGTCTAAAATAATAGGACCAGAAAATTCAATCTTTTCCGGTATACTATTTTTATTATGAAGCCACTTTTTTCCAATATTGGATGTTCTTGGATTGGCAATGAAATCATAAGCATTTATTAAAACTGCTTGTGTACCTGTCATTGCCCAAGGATGAAATTTTAATCCGGCTCTGGGAAAGTCCGCGATTCGGTAACTAGCAACTATATTGTGAGAACTTAATTGTTTTTTCGTACATCCTTCTGCCATCAAAAATTATTCCTTGGTTTCTACCACTTCAGTCATTACTGCTCTGATTCTAGGTAAAAAACGTCCGGGAATCACAACTTCACTATCACTTTCACTCAATTCATCAAAAATTTGGCTAATTTTCTCAATTGATAATGGGGTAATATCACACATTTGCTCTTCGTTCAAAGCCTCTCCGTATTTGAGAATATATTTTTTCCTTGCAAAACCTAAATAGTCTTCTACATACTCTTTTGCATTGTTAATATTTTCAATAGATTGAAGTTCCGCATCTTCGCCCATACGCCTCACTAAGGCAGGATAATCTCCCAAATTTTTATTTCCGGGTGTGATTGCAAATACTAACAACGAATTTTTTGATAAAGTATCTGCCAAATGTCTAACGTCAGAAGCATATATTGATTGTTTAGCTTTTGATAGAGTCGTAAACAGATGCTCTAGTTCATCAATTAATATAACTACACCATTGCATAATCCTGTTTTTATTAAGATATTTATATATGAAGAAAGATATTTGATGGCTAATGTAGAGTTTGAAATGTCGTCTTTTATAGCAGGAAGAACTCTCCTTTCGGCTATCGAAAGTTTGTGACCTTTAAGCCATTTTTTGAAATAATACATTCTGTCTTCAGAAAAAAGAGAAAATAAATCTACATTTTGCACATCTCTTAGAATATTACTCAAATGTTTTTCTTCATCATTTAATGGTTTGAGGAACGCCTCTTTGTTCAATGCCTCAAACAGTTCTCCAATACTTATGTCTATTAATTTTTCGACGATCTCCGAATGTAAATAAGTATAATCATCCTCTTGAGAAACAACATACACAGAGTATAAATTTTTTGGTAAAATCTTTCGCCTCTTAGCCTCTTTCAAAAAGGCATCAAAATAGTAGAGTATATTCGTTTTTCCAGCACCATTTACTCCCCTTATCGTAAGGTTAGCGGTGTCTTCACCAAATTCCTTTATCTTTTTAAAAAAAATATCTTTAACTATTTTTTGGTTTGATAAAACTTCAGTAGGTTCGTCACCAACATTAGGGAATGGATTACTTAATAATTTGTGTTTTAAGTATGGATTTTCTAATTGGGCTATTTCTTTGAATTCATCTAAATCCTTTTCAAACGTCATATAGTATTTTTCCGCCTAATTAATCGAAATAGACTTCCTTTTATTTCAACACCGTCGTCTAAATTTCTGTTTTCCAAACAATTAACCTTTTTATAATAATTGCTGTATTTAATATCTTTTAATACGTCAGCCCTTTTTCTCAATGTTATTATCAAACTTTCTCTCAGAGGCGTTCTTTTCGTTATTGAAGCAAATCTAAACTCCATCCAAGGAAAGCTAGTCATTTCATTTAGTTTAAGTTCAAATGCTTGGAAGGAAATTTTTGTGCTTTGACACACTATATCTGCAATTAATCCTACATTCGCGTAGGTTGAAGATTTAGTCAATTTTTTATATTCTTCATCAATTAACTCATAAAGCCAGCGTAAATCGGGCGAATTTTTATTCCACTCTCCTCCCCAAAAAAGTTTTGTTTTATGAGGAGATTTGTATGCTTGACCAAGAGTCAATGACCAGTATTTAAATGTATCAAAAGCCGTAAAAGTTAATTGTGCTTGTTTTTTTAGATATTCATTTAATTCATTTTTTTTTTCCTTATCCTGTCTTGGAGGAATCTCAATCTCTTGAACTGTCTCCAACAGGTTAAGAAACCTTTTATATGGTTCATAATTTGAGAGAAGTCTATTAAGACCGATCAAATCATAATTGTCCCAACATTGAATAAATGCGTAAAAATCTTCAGTCAACCTATATATTTCTTGATTTTGATGAACGAAGTTTGTGGAAATTAAAACCCTTAGAATATCTTTTGCTCTCCTATCTGGGTTTTTCGCAACAGAATATTTTTGGAGAATACTCTTGAAATGTTTTAAATTTAAGTTGTCAACATTCTTAACCGCTAAATCATTGCAAACTCCTAGCAGTAATTCCATTGACACGGGATCCACTTATTTTGATATCTCCTCAATTTTAAGTAAATTATCAGTCCACCCCAATCTATCTTCATAATAGTAGGAGATTTGATATTTTATACTATCATTTTCCAAATTAATGACGCTGAATGAATGCACTAAATCCCAAATAAAGTTATGGACTGAGCAAACTGACCAAGAAGTTTTTAGCGGTTTTCCGAATATATTTAATTTCGCTGACCAATATCGCTGCCTCAATGGAAATTGTCTGACATAAATAGAATTAATCCCTTGAAGATGCGAAAGAGAAAAAACAGTTTTATCTCCAGTAGCTAAAAATACTTCTTTTAATAGATTTCTGTCTTGACGAACACTTTTTGCCGTTTCAACGATTACTCGATCCCCACTTAAATCTTTTGCTTTATCCCACAATGTGTATGAAGAGTGAAGAAATTCAATGGGACATAATTCTTTAGTTCTTTCAATTTCTCTAGAAATAAAGGTTTCAATTGGTCTTTTGTTCACTAATATATTATTTGTTTCAAATTTTCTTTTGTTATATACCTTTTTTAAAGTTTCAGCGTTATTTTGAATCTCATATATCACCTGCATCGGTAAGATAACTAAAAGAGTTGTGTTTTTCAGAATAGACAAAAAAAGTGAAATAATACCCCTTTTAATTGCACCGGTATCAGTTACCAAAACAACAAACGGATTGTTATTTAGTTCAGCCGCAACACTTCGGAGTGTTTCATATTTATCATTGGAATTAGCTCGTTTGAGGCTAATTTGTAATCTATCTAAACCTACCCGGCAAATACTTTCTTCTAACGCTTCGATTATAGGTTTAGTTACACTATCAATTGCATTTTCATGTGTTAGATCGAATGACTTAATTTGTTCACCTAAATCATTTTTGTTTTTTGGCGTAAATGTAAATGGAAGAAACAAGTATTGAGCAGCATCTTCAACGCTACCTTCAATTTCTAAAGTGCCTAAATCCAAAAACACATCATTCTTTAAATGTGTAGAATCTGTATAGGATAATTTCCAATCTCCTGCGAGCCTATAATCTTTAATGAAATTTTCAAGAGAAATGATTTTTTGCACTTATGTTAGCCTCACAAAATAATTTTTGTTTTTATAAGTTTCAAAAATGGTTTGAGCAATTTCTCGCATCATCTCTTTTTTATTAAATCTTGAAACAAATTCCTCTTCCTCTGGGTCAGTTACTAAGACATCTAATAAAGGTCTGAATAAAAAGGGATTAATTGGAATAATGCCAACGGAATCAATTTCGGAGAGAGTTAACATCTCAATTTGATCAATTAAAACTTCAACAGCAAATTCCACTTTTTCTTTATCACTCCATTCATTGAAGTCATTTAGAAAAAGTTGTTTTATTTCGTATTTTTCGATTTCAGACTCATCGATTGTTTCTTCTCTGATTTCGATTGTAGAAAATTCTGCATCTTCTACATCGTTGGCATTTGAAGGACTATTTTCTTGTTTTAAAAAGTCTTTTGTTATCTTTAAAGATTCATCTTCTAAATCCGAAGTTTTGTTTGACTGATTCTGAGCTGCTTCAGGAGTTGAAGAAGACTGTGGTTTGATGGTTATATCATCTTCAATCTTTTTCAAATTCCCTTCATTTTTTTTGATTATCTTTATTATCATTTATCAATTTTATGGTGCGATTTTAATCCAAGTTGTGTTAAAACTCGTCTTGCCCTTCCGCTGGTAAAATCTGAAACTGGAATCCCAGAAATTCTGCTAACAATCCATTTAGGACTGACTTTCAAGCCATCAATATTCACATACCAATCTCGAAAATTTTGTGATTGTTCAAGTTCGCTCTCTAAAAATTTGTTAGCAGTCTCTATTATTTGAGAAACTTCCATTTTGATTTTAGCTCCACATAATACAGCTTCACCTCGAAATTTAACCTCTTTTTTTACAGTATTTTCATTTTTATTGTTTTTATAAAGCCAATTCTTTAACAATTTTGATTTCTCTCCTATACCACCCTTGGCAACTGTTAAATTTGTATTATCTGTAGAGAGAAATTCGCAAGATTCTAATAACTTTTTATACCTATTACCTATTGCCAAAAAAATTTCATTGTATTGATTTAATCTATGTGTTTCATCAAGTATTTCTGCTATTTTGGGTCTTAATTCTTTAATTCTTTCATCTGAGAGCGATTGATCATAAAATTCAATTTCTTTATTATGTGTCAAAACACCATATTTAGCTGATAAAATATAAACATCCAGATTTTCACACTCGAAAGAATTAGAAAGAAAATTTCTAATAACTCTAAATAGTGGTCCATCATAACGAACCATAGCAGGTAATAAACCTGCTTCTGTTCGCTTTTTTTGAGAACAATTAACGATAATACATCGCCTGTTTTTGTTCTCTTTAATTAAATTCATAATTTCTTAATGGTGAACTTTTACACTTTTTCTATATGAATCAAGAGTAGAAAAGAGCAGATAGGCAAACAGTTGTAAGATTAGTTTGTGGAACATAAACATATTGAACTGTATTGCCAAATCTGCCAAATCTACAATAACTAAACGGTTTTGAAATCGCAACGCCTAGCAATTTCAAGCGCGTCTTTACCGACCAAGAATTGCTTACTTGGTATTTTTTCGGAATGCTACAAAAACACAATCTACCAGGCGCTCATATTTTACTATTATCGTCAACCAGCATTTCCATCGTTACATTACCCAATCGGGCATACCTCAGCAAGACTAACAGAGGTGGCTCGCGCTTACCGGATTCGTACATTGAAACGCTTGCCGGATAAAGCGGAATTTCGGGACAATCCAGTTTTTCTATTAACTGTTCTAGGGTTAAATTCAAATCCTCCCGAATCTTGAAAAGTTTTTCTCCAAGTTTTCCAGGTGTTACTCTTTTTGCGCGACCCATCAGAAAAATACCTCCTGATAAGGCGCGCTTTCGAGCTTGCATAATTTACTATTTAGTAATAATCTGATTTCTGCTAATTTACTATTTAGTAAATTAGATTTTTCGTTAATTTTTAGAGCCGATTGAATATGTAAATTGGCGGCTCTTCTAATCACGAGTTAGCACTCGCTTTTGGCATTATGAGCTGTATCGCTGTCATTGCGCGTTCGGAGAAATTTCTTAAATCGTTTTTAGAATACCAAAAGACCGTTTTTCCCGTCATTCCAATATTAACTTTATTAACGGGCTTTCATATATGCGCCCGCCCAATGCGGGATGCTTTCATAATTTATCAATAAATCTGAATCTTCTGTTCAATGAAAAAGGAGGACGTTATGAAAAAATCTCTTGCAGCCTGTTTGCTTTGCCTTTCCGTTTCTTTATCTATTTTATCAGCTTTGCCTGTATCGGTTTTCGCTCAGCAGCAAAAGCCGCCCGCATCGTCTAAACCTGTCGTCGTTATTACGCAAGCTGAAACCCCGGACAGTCGGCAACAACAGCAGCAGCAAAAGCCGGTAACCAACTCGGATATCATTCGTCTGGTCAAGGCGGGTTTCGGTGAAAGCGTCGTCATCAATTACATTCAGACTAATCAGAGCCGCTTTGATGTCTCTTTGAACGCTTTGATTGAGCTGAAAAACTCAGGCGTCAGTCAAAAGGTCATCGAGACGATGCAGTTTATGGCAGCGGCTGGCGGAGGAGGCGGCGCGAAGCAGCCCGCTCAGAAAGTCTCCGGTCAATCGTCTGCTTCCAATCAATCATTATCGCAACAGCCGCCGCTGCCGTCATCGACGCCGGATTTTCGCGCCGAAGCTGCCGCTTTGGCTGCCAGGCCCCCATCGGCTTACGGGCAGCAATTCTACACGAGGCTCCTTAAAAACCCAGATGTTAAGGATGGCGATGAACAGTTTCTGCTGCAGGCTGTGCCGCAGATTGTCCAAACCAAAGAAAAGACCGGCGACTTGGCTTCCATCGCCAGAGATAAAGCCATTGACGAAGCCATCTCCCACGGAACTACGGCTGCCATATCAGCGGCAGGGGCGGCAGCCATCGGCTCTTCGGTGCCGGTATTCGGCGGCATCATCCAGGGCGGAATGATGGCTGGCAATCTTCTGAGAAAGAAGCCGACCGCAACTTATGTGACGGCAATCGGCGGTCAAAGCTCTCCGTTTGTCCCTCAAACCGACTCTCCGAAGTTTGAAGTCGTCTTCGGCAACGTCGCCGGAGTCAACCCGGAAGAGTATGAGCCGGCAATCGTCAGGCTCATCCCGACCGCAAATAACTGGCGATTGGTCTACGCCAAGAAAGCCAAACAAGGGTATCCGGCGACGGGAGGCAGATTCTACTCGGATTTCACCGAAGAAAGAGTGTCGAGCCGTTCGGTCAAACTCGGTCGCGGAGACGTGCAGATTGAAGCTGAAAAGCCGCTTCCTGCGGGAGAGTACGCCGTTGTGCTGCGCCCGGTCTCGCAGGAAAAAACCTATTCGATGAAAGAGACGGGCGACTTTGAAGGATATACTTTGACGCTGGCGGTCTGGGACTTTGCAATTAGGAATCCCTCGGGCGCGGCTCAAAATCCGGCAGCGGCTCCAATCGCGCCAACCGCCATCTCGCCGTCAGCCATCAAATCTCAAGCGGCAAGTCAAAACAGCAATAGCCGGAATCCGCAGGCAAATACTCAAGCCGAAAGTGTCGGGGCAAATATTACCTCGCGCTCGTCAAACGGAGTGACAATCACTATTAACGGCTCATACGACCGGACATTTGAGACGGCGCTGAACTTTCTGAAAAGACAGGGAAACACCATTGAATCGGCAAGCAGAGAGGCGGGACAGATTATAACCCAAATGACGAATTCGGGTGGTTATCATCAGACGGGCAGGCATATTCAAATCACATTCATCAAAGAGGGCGAAAGCACTTCATCATCATTTACGATGAGAGTCGCCGTTCTTGAGCAAAAGCGGTATAAAGCGCTGAGGACGGAAGCCTGGAGCGACGCGAGATTAAACGCCGAGGAATCAAACAAAATGGCTGACGAACTGCTGGCGACGCTCCTCCCGGCGACAGCAGTCCAATAAGGAAATGTTTCAAATAATCAATCCGGCAAATGCGCTGAAAGTAATTTCCGACGAGACCAATAATGACCATTTGGGAATTTGACTTATTACTTGGAGGCGGAATATTTATCAACTGAGAATTAATCGAATAAGATTTGCTTAATGAGTCGGCAACAGTATCACCGATAATTTCTGACAACTTTTTTGATGCCATCGTTTTTTCCTTCTAAAGCAAATCTTACGCAGATATAAATAATAATCATTTAGTAGATTTTTTATTTCCACTTTTTAGTGAACCACTTAGTTTTTTTGGCGCGCTACACTTTCCGGCGGTTGAAACTTTTGACGTTTCGGGGGTAAGTATTTACGTTCCGAAATTTCGGAATTTGTTAAAAAATTGGAGCTGCCTGAAAGGTTGAATTTCTCAATTAACTTTTGCCGATTTTGTGCATTCGAGACTGAATTTAGGTTCATATAGTTTGCTACCAAATTACGCAGAACATCCCACATGAAAGGATTTTTCGTCTCTAATTCATCACCGAGATCTGTGATTCGTTCAATTAGCGGATCAGGATAATGATCAAGCCGAAAAGCGGTTTCGATCATTCTATAGCTTAGTTCAGACTGGTGCGAAGAAAAGAATTTGTCGAACCCGCCTTTCAAATTTTCATGTCCAATAGAGAGTGAAATTTTTTTAATAACACCAAAGGTAACTACGAAAAAGCTAAACATTACAATCTGGTCGGCACGCTCAAGCAGTTTATGAGAGCTGAGATCCGCATTTCGGTGTTTTATCAACTCGATGATAATCAGTCGTAGTTCTTCAAGTTCGCTCAGCTGGAAGGTATATCTGGATTTCAAAAATCTTAAGCCAAGTTCAACCGTCTCGCGTATGATATTGATTTTGTCATCGCCTACCAGCGTCGAAGCAAAACTTCGCGCTAACTGTCCTAAAACTTCAATCATTTTTAAAGTAATCGCCGCTTTGGTAAATTCGTTTAAATCCTTCCGATACTCGACATTAAATTTCTGCCGATTTTTGAATATGGCGATAGCATCATCTTCGTCAACATCTTCGGGCTGGAGATTTTCATGACGTTCATACACCGAGCAATTCTCCAACATTTTCGGTTCTGGCAACTTTGCTTCTTTCAAATCATTCAGAAAGGCGACATCTGTTTCTAAATCAGCGGGTTGATATTCTCCAAAAATAACTCGCGCAACCGAAAGAATTTGCTCAATAAAACGGGGTTTGTCATTTGCTTTAAAGACGAGAAAAAGCAAAATTCGAGTATGTGAATCATAAGTAATCGATTTAATAATACGGTCGATTTGCTCGTAAGCTGTTGCTGATTTTTTCTTATTGCCCAAACTGCGTGAGTAGTAATCAGCAACGAAGTAATCACGAAGTTGTACGCTATTAAACTTTAGGCGATTGTTATAATTTAAAACAATTTGTGTTTGAATTATTTGTTTAATAAATTTTGCCTCTGGAACCGGTTGAAGGTAATCAGATTGATATGTACTAATAATTTCACTGATTTCATCGTTAGAAATGTCCAGACGGTCATTGATGAAGCCTTTGTACGCCATTTCACCAAGTAAAATATATGTTTGTTGCAGATCAATATCTTTCTCGCTGAAAACGGAAAACTTTGATGTAATTAACCCTTGGTAGAGATAACCAACAGTGCCGTAGTTTGTCTGATCGACCGCCGTATTAGCACTTTCGCTCAAATTCAACACGCCGAGAATAAAAGATGGATATGGAGCGATAATACCTGACTCACAGGCTGTTTCGACCGTCTGCTGATGTTGATTAATCTGTCGTAGTATAGCCTCCTCTGATTCATCAGAATTGGCTAACTTAACCCAATTATGGACTAATTTACTACGTTGTGCTTTATTAAACGGCTTTAATTCACAATGGGTATATTCCGAGAAACGGACTTCGTGATTCTCATTTTCAATGAATTGCTGTAATCGCAAATTGGTGTGCGAAACGGCAATCACATAGTCGAAGTCACCGGATATTTCGGCGAGTATCTTTTGCAGATTTGCCTGATTACGACCAGATTGCCCGAAATTGTCGATAATCAAAGCCCGTTCCGATTTGCCGAGTTGAAGAAACGACTCTGAGGAATTGCTTTGATATTGGTCTCGAAATGTTTGTTCGATAAGAGATTTATAACTTTTATCAAATAGTTGATCCCCATCCATCATAATGGGGGTGATTCCTTCGGCACTCAATCTAGTAAATAAATATCGTGAGGTTACGGTCTTACCCTGCAATGTTTCAGCATAAATGACGGCTTTTTTCCGCTCCTTTATGAAAGTGAAAAAATTCTTACTCTCTACTGAGGAGGAACTGGGTTTACCATCGACGATATTTTGAAGCGAATACACCTGAAGACGCGGAGGCACAAATAAATCTTCGATTTGCAAATTACGACTGCGCGTGTGGATGATTGGCATCGAATCAAGGCTATGTAGTTTCTTTTCAAAACTAGAGTTCAGAACAAATCGTTTGTTTTTCGCATTCCGCCGGTAATCGACCCAATCCGAACTGGCTTCGGTTTTATAGGATAATTTATCCCACTCCAAAACCATCAATTTCTGTTTAGAGATCGAATCGTTCAGATCGATAATCAACACGTTAAAATTACTGGTTCCGGGAAAATCTCGGTCTTGCAAAGCACCTGCCCGATGAATTTGGAGATGTTCGCCAGTTTCCAGATTAGTCTGAACATTAACATTACGCTCGTGTTCATGACCTGAGATAACAATATCTGAATAATTCAAAAGAATTTTTCTAAAGTCGCTAGCATTATTGGGTGAAAACCAATTCTCAGGATGATGGTAAATACTGATAGAAACCGCATTTTCAGCTTTAGCTTCTTCACATTCAGGAAATAATTGTCGCGGCATAATAAGAGATCCCTGTTGTTCGTGAAGTTGCGTCAGCCAAGCGGTATTAAAACAGTTAAAAACAAGTAACTGATCGCCGACTGGAATATTTAAGCGATAAAAAATCTCTGGTGTAGCCGGGTAATCCAAATTAGGCTCCATGCGCCGGACGAAATCGAAAAAATTTTGCTGAACTTTAAGACATTCCCGATAAACCTGATCGCCGCGTATGCTTTTATCTGGTTCATTCAGAACATCTCTAATAGATAACAGCCGTAATTGTAAATCTTCCGGTTTGCCGAGATCACAATCATGATTTCCAGGAACAAGAATTAGTCGAACAGGAATTTGCTTTTCTGTTTCGATAGAAGTTTTGATCCGATTCAAAAAGTCGGTAGCTATTTCATACTGTGGTTTTGATCCCTTATTAGCAATATCGCCAGAGACAATGATAAAAAATGCGTCTATTGATTCATAAAAAACACTACCCAGTGTAGCCCTAGTGATGGCGGGAGGTTTACCGCTAATCCAGTCGCGCTCATTTTCAAAATGAATATCGCTTAAATGAAGAAATGCTATTTTCATAAGTTTTTCAGCCGTCGAGTCCTCTTAGAAAAAAGATGAGATAGTTTAATATAAGTAGTGGCGGTTTAATCAACGCCTATAATACTTGCTGCAAAATAAATTGGCAATCATTATGCGAAAAACGAATCGGTAAATTCTAACTGTAATGTCTAATTAAACTTAAATTCAAAAACTGCGAGAAACAGTATCACTACTCTTTTCTGACAGCTTTTTTTTCTCAATCAAAAACACACGAAATATAAGGCTTTCCGGCAGCCATTTTTCAAAGGTTTTTGACGCCGTTATCTGGGTATCAAAATTCGATGATTTGGACGATTAATTTTTAGGCGAATAATAAGCGGTCACGAATCCGGCGAGATTCGGTATAGTTCTTTTTCCACCAAGGCTCTTCGCCAGGATTTTTCGGCGGACGTAGAAGAGTCAATTGCTTTTTTGCTTTGGCGGCATCGAGTTGGGCAACGCGAAAACTATAGTGGTCAAAAATACTCAATGCCTCGATCATATATGAAACGGCAATCTTGCGGTCTTTGATCAACAGAAGGTTTTCGCCATTTTCCTGATCCGCTGGAAATGAATAATTATACGAGCCAACCCAGACGCGCGCCGTCGGTTTATCAAAATCAAGCACTAAAAACTTGTGGTGCATTCTAGTTCCGACCCCGCCTGAAGGTTCCTTCGAGAACGGTTTCGGCAGATTCTTGTTAAGCTCTGCGGCGTAGACTGGAGAAACATTTCCTTTAGGCTCTTGTATATCAAGTCCGCCGCCTACTTTTTTGTCCGAAATACCGTAAACAAAAATATTGTCATTTTGCGTGATCTTTGTAATCGCATCCGTAACTGCGCCAGGCGTTTCATATAAAAAAGCTAATGAATAAAGGAGTGACGATGAGATGTTTGTACTGATGTCGTCGGCAATCGTTTGGAGCAGTCCATTATCGGGATGATGAGGCGAAAAGGTTACTTTGGCATCGAGGTTATTGAGATTAAGCTCATGCCACTGCGCGGCAGGTGCTGACCCGCCGAAATCTTTGGGCTTGACCGTCCGATAGCTTTCGAATGCCGCCTGATAAACTTTGACCGCGTCGGTCCCCGTTAGAATCAAAGCATTGTTTGACTGGATATAAAATGCCCGCCAGCTGAAATTCGTCGAGCCGCAGACGACGCGTTGAATTGTTGTGCCGTCAACAACAATAGTTTTATTGTGCTGTAGATTAAGCATCTTCTGACGAATTACTTGATCCTGCCCCGCGGTTGCAACCAGCCGCATCTCCGCCTGACTTTCAGCGGAAGTTTTCTTTCCGTGAGTTCCGCTGCTATCAATGATGATTCGCAGCCGTTTTTGTAATTTTTCAAGTCGGGAAACGATTTCCGGCTCATTTAGATCGTATGCTACGACTGAAACTTTTGCGCTTTGATCGGCAATTGCTTCGTCGAGCACCTTGAGTATCTCTTTTCGGGCTTCGAAGCCCATCCAGGCGTAGGCTTGCTCGGCTTTAACATTGGTCGAGATATAGCCGAGTCCATCGTCCGCCTTAGCAGGTAAAAGTGACGAAACACCTCCGGTTTTATCGTATTTATCAACGAATTCCTGTGACGAAATAAAACCGCGTGTAAAAGCCACGTTAAGCACGCCCGGGTATGTTTCGCGTCCCAGAATGATTTTTGTTTCCTGAGGTTCGCCGTAGCTCAAGATATCATTTTGGTTCATAAATACAGGTATCACCCGGTATATGAACTCGCCGTCGAGATCCGGATTCAAAGGGAAATGCACCCAGCGAAACATTTGGATGGGCGATGTGCGACTTGGGTGCTTGTACGTCGAGACGCTGCCGGGAAAACTGATACGATTCGATACGGCGAAAAAATTCGTTCCGTTCGGCTCTTTATATTCAATTGCAAATCCGACAAAATCGTCCGGCGGGGTTTCCGTTTTCCAATTCATTGCCAGCAGCACCATCCGTTCCCCGCGGTAGGTTTTTAGCGTGAATAGAGCTGCTTCGTTGATGCCGCTCACCTCAAATTTAGCTACCATAAATAAACTCCTTATCTTAAATTCCGAACTGACCTTATAATTTATTCAACGTCCGCAAATAATTCCTATCTGAAAAACAACAATATCAAACGATTGACCGGAGTTCTAAACAGTTACAATCAGTTAAGGCTAGGTAATTTCCGCGAATTATACCTCTCTTGAAAAAATCGCCCGGACTATTTACGTTAAGGCTATGCTGCCCCGAAACGAGAAAACATACAAATAATTTTAACCCGAAAGTTTCACTGCTTCCGGCTTTTCCTATTCTAAAAATACGCGTCCGGTTTTAGAGGCTTCAAATAAGCCTTTTCTTGCTGCCGGATTTTCATCCCGAAAACATGATCAGCGAGCAAAGTGTTGGCATTCATTATGCCATTTTATAACCAATGTCCACCAAAGGAACAATCAAAATTGCCGGTTTAGCCAAGCCCGAGGCGACAAATTATAAAATTGACGTGAATCTTTCGTCAGCCGCTGCCGGTAATCAAAAACCCCAGTTCGATTTAGTTGGAAGTTTTGCACCGCCGCAAAAGTTTCTTGGACATAATTGGTATTTTAATCCGAATAGCTCCGTTGATTTAGGGCTTGGGGCGTCAAAGTCAAAAAATTCAATTCTGCTGAATTTGCCGTTTAGACGAGGATTTTTCCCTTACTTATTTAAATGTTATCCGAAACGCCTTCAAGCACCTGGGCTGAATGGCAGCAATAAACTTACTGAAAACAATGAAGTTGTTAATTTGCCAAATTACTACGAGTGGAAAAATACTTGTCCTTCATATCTTGAATCAATTGAATTCAAAGCCGGACCCAAATTTGAAATGGACAGAAAGTTTGCTCGCATAAATGCCGTCGGAACAGTGCGGTTTGATTTTAATTTCGTCAGTTGGCAGCAGTCGATTGCTAAAAAACGGGAAAATCTGGAGGATGATTTAATAACTACCGATTACAAGCCGGAAGACGTCAGCATTAAAACAGGTTTTATATTAATTCCAAGAATTGCATTTGACTTCGGCAGAAAATTAACCGCCGAAGTAATTGAAAATAAAGATAAACATCTGCGCACGGTCATTCCCCGACATCCAATTTTTAGGAGTTATGTAGGATTTACCAATACTTATGAGTTAAATTTTTGGGTATTGCCGATGACGCTCACGATTGACGAGGACTTGATGTATCTAGGCTATACAGAAACCATTGGAAATAAAAGTGATGACGGAATTGATATTCGTAAAGTACGCGGTTTCCACCATTACGGAAAGGCAGCTTTGGACATCGCGTTTGATCCGGCAAAACATTATAACTTCAGTGTTACTTATGAAAATGGACGTTCTGCACCAAATTTTGAATATTTGAATAAAGTCAGCGCAGGTATTCGTTTAGTATATTAACTCATTTAATCGTATTGGTCGTGTAAATGGGTTTGCGAATCTAAAGGGTGTGGGAAAACATTTGAGTCACTCGCGTCCAATTCAGCTACCGGCTTTTAACGATCATCAAGTGTGGTCGTTAGTTTTCATAACTTTCCATATCCGTCGCACCTGTTGAAATTATTTTGTGGTAGCAATGTGACAGCAATCTTGAAAACGAAAATCTTTGATGCCGGCTTCCCTGTAAGTCGGACCGAATGCAGTTTTTATAGTGTTCGTAATGTCAAAAACGGATATTCATTTAATTAAGAAACCGTTCAACAAAGACGGTGTTGTAGTTCATTTAAAATTGCTCACAAAATATTTTCCCTTTGATGATTTTTTTTTAGGCAACCTTTTTTATTCTCTTTGAAACTTATGGTTTTTCAAAAATAATCGCTTACAAACTATTTGATTGTTGCTAATTGAAAGCACGGCTTTTTCTTTTTTAGAAAGAATCGCAGCCGGAAGCCGGAACTTAAAAATAAAATAAAGAAGCCCGAAAAGCCTCCCGCCTGATTACACACGGGGAGACTTTTCTTAAAAACTTGTGGCACAAGAAGCGGCGCTCCCGATGCTTATTTGACTCCCGCATCTCAGAAGACGCATCTTTTTTCACAATTCGACTTACAACTTCAAATCGAGAGGAGAATCAGACAGATGAAAGTGCGTCTTAACGGAGCGGAGAACCGCAAACCTTACTTTGAACGGAATGGCAAGAGATTAACGGATTTTATTACTACATATAACTTGAGGAACCGGCTCGTCACTTTGACGCTGATTGCCGCCTTGCTCGTGCCTTTTCTCTTCTTCGGTCAGATGCGGACGGCTTCGGCTCATACCGCTTCGGCTGTCAGTCAGATTCCCGCCCACGTTTCGCCGCCGGAGGCATTCGTTCTGTCTTCCCTATCGCTGTCTTCTCTACCGGGTAGTTTATCGAGGATAATTACAAGCAGCGCGCCCAAGCCAATCATCGCGCTCGACGCTTTTGCCGCCAGCGGTTATTCATCCGTTTCAAGTTATTTTATCCGACCGGGCGTTCCGAACGGATTCGCGCTGGCGCAGCCCGCTTCGCCTTTTGCCGCTTCGGTTTCATCCGTCGCTTCATCAATCGGTGCATTCTTCGGCTTGGCTCTGCCTTCGGCTAAACCAGTTAACACTTCAATCAGTTCGGCGACCGCGCGTCTATCGACTTCTAATGCCGCCGCTGCTCCTGCTTCAGCCGCCGCTTTATTGTCGCAGCCGGCGGGCAGCGTCCAGTTCGATTTCGACGGCGACGGCAAAGCCGACATCGCCCGCTGGCATCCGGCGACCAAAGAGTGGAAAGTCAAGCTCAGCACGACCGGTGCTTACACGACGCAAACAATCGGCACTTCGTCTTCAGCGATTCTTGCGCCTGGCGATTTCGACGGCGACCATAAAACAGACAGCACTATTTTCAATGCCGGAACCTGGACGATCAACAAGAGCGCCAGCAGCACGACGACAACCGTCACGTTCGGACAGGCGGGAGATATTCCCGTCATCGGCGATTACGACGGCGACGGCACATCGGACATCGCCGTTTTCCGCCCTTCGAGCGCCACCTGGATTATCTTAAATAGCTCCAACAGCACGACAACTACGACTCAATTCGGCGCGGCGGGCGACATTCCCGTTGCGGGTCATTACGACAGCGACAATAAAACCGACATCGCCGTCTATCGTCCTTCGACCGGTTACTGGTATGTGCAGGGCAGCACCGCCGGCTTCTCTTCGACTCAGTGGGGCGTCTCGGGCGATGTTCCCGTCCCGGCTGATTACGACGGAGACGGCACGACGGACAAAGCCGTGTTTCGCTCGTCGGTCGGAACCTGGTATCTGTATCAGAGCACGAACGGCACGCAGTCGCTGTCGTGGGGCAACTACGGCGACCAGCCGGTGCCTGCCGATTACGACGGCGACGGCAAAGCCGACCTTGCCGTCTGGCGACCTTCGACCGGAGTCTGGCATATCATTAACAGCTCGACCGGAGCGTATGCGCCGCAAACTCTGGGCGCGCCCGGCGACACGGCAATCGAATCGGCTTACTTGAAACAAATCGGAAGCCAGGTCTACAGCTATGATTTCGCCAAAACCAGACTCTCGCCCAAAAACGCGATGGGCGACACCGACCTTTATTCGAGAAACTTTTCCTGGAGTAGCGGATTAGTTAATCTTCCCGGACGAACCGGACTCGATCTCGGACTCGGCATCAGCTACAACTCTCTGGTTTGGACGAAAAGCGACACGACGATGGTTTTCGACGCAGATCAGAGCAACGTCAGCCCGGGTTTTCGGTTCGGCTTTCCGGTCATCGAGCCGGTTTACTTGGACGGAACAACGGGCAAGTTTAACTACCTGATGGTTACTCCTTCGGGAGCAAAGGTGCAGTTCAAACAGACGACTGCGACAAACATCTTCGAGACGGCTGATTCGACTTACGCGCAACTCGTTCTGAACCGATTGGGAGCGAGTCCGTCAGATCCGGTCGAGACTCAAAACATAACGGTGACGACGACCGACGGCACGATGATGAGCTACGCCTGGATCGGCAACGCTTTTCGCTGCACGCAAATCAAAGACCGGAACGGTAATTACATCACCATCTACAACGACGATTACGGACTGCTCAGAACCGTCACCGACACTTTGGGCAGAGTCGTCACGGTCAATTACGATACGGACAATTTTCCGATTTCGATTACGCAGGACTGGAAAGATAACAACGGGCAAGGCACGACGCAGACGCATACTTACGCCACTTTCAACTATGGTAATGTGACGATGTATCCACAGTTTAACAGCACGAGTGTTACATCTATCTACGGACCCGCAACCGGAACTATCAAGGTACTTCAAAGCATAGTGTATCCGGGCGGCAGTTCAACGCATTTCGATTACAACGTCTACGGACAGGTCTATAAGGTTTCTAATTACGCGGCGGATAATCATGAACTGAATCACACGCTGCTCGATTTAAGCAGTTATGATCTGCCTGCCGGAGTGCAAACCGATTGCCCGCGCTTTTCGCAAACGACGAATTCGGTCGAGAACTTTAATAACAATCAGGATGTAATCGTCCACAACCTTGTAACGGAAAACGCTCCTTACAGCGTACCGGGCGCGAGCGGGACGGCGACGCAGATTAAAGTTTGGATGGACAATGAGCCAAACAATCACCGGACAAAAACGTATGTCGGGTCGGCGGGCTGGCAGGAAGGCTTGCCCATTGCGACCGAAGACTGCATAAGCGACGCCTGTACGGGAACCGACCGGAAGCGTTGGACGTGGACGAATTGGACGCAGGATGACACGACGAAAGACTATATTATTAATCCGCGCGTGACGGAAACAAAAGTCGGCGACGGGACTAATACAAAGCGTACAACTATCAGCTATTTGCCGGTTTCACAAGGCTCGCCCGTCGCCCTTTACGGGCTGACCAGCGAAGTTGACGTTTATGATGCGGATCAATCAACCGTCTTGAAGAAAAACAAGATCACTTACAATCTCGATAACGCATATGTTTCGAGGCGCATTATCGGCTTGACGGCGACAAACCTGCTGACCGACGGGAATGACGCATTACTATCGAAAGTTACCTATGGCTACGACGGCGGTAGTTTTACGGGAACCGGACAGAACCTTACTTCGGTTATCCAGCATGATCACGCGAGCCGCGGCTACGGCTCGACGTTCGTCATCGGCAGAGGCAACCCGACCTCGACGATTCGCTGGGACGTGAATGACCCGCTCGACAGTTCGAAGGCGGTAACATCAAACATTAAATATAACACGGCGGGCGGAGTCGTTTCACAAACCGACCCGCTCAACAGAACCGTCGGCATCAGCTATGCCGATCTGTTTAACGACGGCAACAATACCCGAAATACATTTGCCTATCCGACGACAATAACCGACCCGGCGAATTTCTCTTCGCAAGTGAAATATCGCTATGATACGGGAGCGAACGTCTGGGCAAAAAGCCCCGATCTTAATGCATCAATATCGGGTAAGCAATCTACCAGAGAGTTCGATACATCCGGCAGATTGTTGAAACAGGCGATTTGGAAAGACGCGGCGGAATACGCTTACACGAGATATGTATATCCCAACAACGGAAATCAATTTCAAGCCTACTCGACCGTTACCGCAGGATTAGGCGAAGCGGTTTCTGAAAGCTGGTTTGATGGCGCTGGAAGAGTTATCAAGAGCCGAAACGAGCTTCCAAACGGCACTGCAACAGGCACTTACAGCGGAGTCAAAACCGCATACGACATATTAGGACAAGTCAGCGGGCAGAGCGTTCCAACCGAGGTTGATGCAAACTGGAATCTGGCGGGCGACGATGCGATAAGAGGCACCTGGCTGTGGAAATATACTAAATATGATTGGAAAGGACGGGTAACCAGACAAATCAATACGGACGGGGTAGATTCGCCGACTAACAATGATTCGGACGTGTTAATCAGCTACGACGGCTGCGGCTGCGCGGGCGGGCAGGTAACGACGATTGAAGGCGAAAATATTATTGAGAAAGACTGGCAGGGTAATAATCCGACCTCACTCGGTAGACGCAAACAAATAATTACCGCCGACATTCTCGGCAGAACGGTTAAAACGCAAATAATGAATTGGAACGGCACGACACCGTACACGACAACCATCAATACTTACAACGGACGCGACCAGGTTACATCGTCCCGTCAGTTCGTCGGCGCGGAAAGTAATCCGCCGAGTACTCCGCCAAGCGGTAAGGTCTTCCAGGATACGACGATGAGCTATGACGGACACGGCAGGCTTGTTGCACAGCGCGTGCCGCAGCAGGATGCCGCTACCAGCTACAACTACAACCTGGACGACAGCATCCAATCGGTTGTGGACGCAAGGGGGGCAAGCACCAATTATACCTATAACAGTCGAGGCTTGGTTGCAGGAGTCAGCTACAATGCTCCGAGTCCGAATCCCTCGGCAATTCCGGTTCCGTCGCCGGTGAGTTTCGATTACGATAATGCCGGAAACAGAAAATTAATGACCGACGGACTTGGAACGGTTACCTATTCATATAATGAGCTTTCGCAGCTCAAGGATGAAACTCGGACATTCACCGACAACTCGACGACTCCGCCGCTTAGTCTACCGAATGCGCCGCTTTCCGGTAACAGTTTCAAGCTCGAATATACTTATGATTTATCGGGACAATTGAAATCTTTGAAAGACCCGTACGGTCAGCAGATCAATTACGAATATGACAAAACCGGCAAATTGAATTCGGTTGCCGGGGCAGCGTCGTTCGGCACAATTACGACTTACGCTTCCGCTCCGCAGTATCGCGCCTGGGGCGGGCTGAAAAGCCTCAGTTACGGCAATCAGACGCAGATGAGCATGACATTCAATGATCGTCTCGAAGCCTCTCATTACGAGTATGACAAGATCGGACAATCAACGCCGATTATGGCGAAGGATTATGATTATTATAAAGACGGAAGTCTGCGCAAACTGGACGACACGGTGGATGACGTATTTGACCGCCTGAATACATACGACAATATGGGTCGTCCAAGTACAGGTAAAACGGGGGCGGAAGCCAGGGGCGGATCGGTTACGCAGCAATATATGCAAGGGCAGTTGCCGTATCGACAAGATTACACTTTTAATGAATTCAATAATCTAACGGCGCGAAATAATCTTCATTGGGGTATTGATACTTTCCAGAATCATAGCAACAACCTAAGTTATACATATCAAAATAACCGGATAACCGACCCGTATAACACCAGGCAATACGATGCCGATGGTCGAATGCTTGAAAGCACCAACTATGATGACGGCGGAACATATGTCTACGATGCCGGCGGACAATTAACGCAATTTACCGATCTTGACACAGGAAACGGTTATTATAGTTACCTTGATGGGAACGGGCAGGAAGCGAAGCATAGAAAGTTGACTGACGACGGCACCGGAACGGTCGAAGAAATAAAGTATTATATTCGCTCTTCCGTCTTGCGCGGCGCTGTTGTCTCGGAAGCTGATTCGACGGGCAGAAAGCTGAAAACCATTGTCAGGGCGGCGGGCGAGGAACTGGCGTGGCAGACGGTTTATCACGATACGACTAATAATACCGACAGCGAATACGTCAACTTCCAGCAATTGGATGCGTCGGGCTTCAGTTATCGTTCGACGACAACGAGCGGTGACGCAATGACCGCGCAAGGAACAGACGGCGCGCCGGCGGAACTTGATCCTTTGGGCGGCAATGTCGGAGTATCGTCGCCGTATATCTTCCTGAATGGCGGCAGAGCGGGCTATCCGCATAATCCAGCACTGCCAACTCTGCGGACATTCGATTTGTTTGAATCGCCGATGACTGTTAATGGGCAACGTGTAACGGCAACAGTGGATGGAATTGATGAGAATGTCTCGGTTGCTATATCTGAGCTTCAAAGAGGGGCGGCAGTACAGTGTCCAAATAATTATTGCGGACCTCAAGTAATTACTGTTAACGGACAATCCACAATAACTTCGCTGTTTACTGCCTATAATAACGGTACGAGTGGTTACTGGTATCATACTTGGGGTAGAGTGGGTGTATATACTGATGAGGAGCATCCGAGACTAGAATCACAGGGTGAATGGGGAATTACCGGAACATTCTTTACAGATGCTCAAGGCGGAGACTCTTTATTTAATTTGAATTTTTTCGGTCTTCCTGAAAAATTGTCTCCGCCAATAGGTGATAGAGGTATTGGAACCTCAAATACTTCAAACAGCAACCCTTGTGCGGGACATACTTTGAATTATAATGCTGGCGGTGATACAGGCTGGAATCATATAGTTGACCGTCATATTGACCAAACAATAGATTACGTTGGTAAGAGTGTTTATGGACGTAGTCCTATTACGACTCCAACCCTTGGTATAAGAAAAGCGAGGGTTGAGGCGATAAATAACTTAACTTTCAATAACGGTGGTCTAACTGTTCAGACAGATTCAAGAGGGCGAAATACTTATGTGTATGTATATGGACTGGAGAAGGACTTTAAACTAATTAAATTATTTGCAGTTGGAATAGATAACGAGACACCTGGACATCAGGGGCAATACACAAATCTTAATACTTTGGTAGTAGGAGACAACTGCGACACAGTAATTACGTCGCATCCTGGATTGCCAAGTACTAGACTAACACCAAATCCTACTGTAAATGGACCTAGGAGATGGTGGACGCCGACTCGTGTGTTGCCGTTTTAGAAGAAAGCATTAATGTTTTTGGAGAATTAAATTTATGAGTTTCGTTATCTGTATTAAGAAAAATCCGATGGGCGAATGGAATAAAAGCCAAGGTGATCGTCATTTAGATTTTGACTTTGATGGAAAAGATTTCAACGAATTGCATAATTTTCTTAATATAAGGTTGCCACCAGCAAAACAACAAAACGGCGAAAATTATGTTGATTTTGAAGAACGATTAAAAAATGAGTATTTAGGAGCCACTAAAGAGAAAGGGTATGAGATGCTCGGACGCATTTGGTACTGGTATCAGAGTGTTGCCTATTTGCCTTCAGAAATTAATCAATTGCTTGAAGAATGTATAAAATTCAAGGAGAAAGCTCAAAATCGAGATCAATCGGTAGCTTCGGATAAACTTATAACTGCTTGTAGCGAAGCAATGAAAACTAACAGTGGAATTTTTTTAGGTAGTGATTAATACAATAATCAGAGTCTCAAACAGTCGGTGCGCCGTGAACTCCGCATACTCCAAAGAGCAATCCTTGTGCGGGACATACTTTGAATTATAAACGCTGGCGGTAATACAGGCTGGAATCATATAGTTCCGCGTCATATTGACCAAACACAGAGGTGGAGAAGACAAAATAAAAGTGTTTATGGGCGCGGTTATTTATCTACTCCTAATTTGGAAGCACGAAAGTCAAGAACTGCGGCTATAAATAATGTAACTTTTAATTTTGGCGGTGTAACAGATCCTGCTACTGGGGATGACACTTATGTGTATGTTTTAGCGATAGATAAAATTTTTTTTAACGCAGTTGAAGTATTTGCTGTAGGAATAGACGGAACACCTGCACATAGAGGTGAATATACAAATGTTAATACCTTAATAGTAGGTGACGATTGTGAAACGGTAATTACGTCGCATCCCGGAATGCCAAGTATTAGGCAGACGCCGAATCCGAATTATAATGGAACTCCAAAATGGTGGAGACCAACTTTTGTGTTACCGCTTTAATGGAAATAATCAAATTTATATGAGTTTCAGTATTTTTATCGAGAAAAATTTGGGAGGCGAATGGGACGCCGCCCAAGGAGACCGTGTTTTAGATTTTGAATTTAACGGTATTGATTTCGATGAATTACGCAATCTCATCGGCATAAAACTCTCACCAATAGAAAAGATAGAAGGTGAAAGTTATATAAACCGTCAGGAACGATTAAAACAGATGTATTTTGAAGCTGCTAAGAAAAGAGGATATAAAATGTTAGGACGTATTTGGTATTTTTACGATGATGCAATTTATTTATCCTCTGAAATTAATCAACTACTTGAAGAATGCCTAAAACTTAAGGATAAAGCCCGGAATTCAGGCCAATCGGCAGCTGTGGATAAGCTCATAATCGCTTGTAATGAAGCACTCAAAACTGAGAGCGGTATTTTCTTAGGAAGTGATTAGCACTAAATTTGACCATTAGGCAAATTTCTCACCGGAAGTAACCAGTAGCGGGACGAAGAAACGGACGTTCGTTTACGGTATGGACGGTGTGGTGGCGCTTCAGCAATACGTCGGCACGGCGCAGGAAGTCAGATGAGAGCATATTGACCCGAGTGACCTGAAACCGTAAAGTTGGCTCTGTCGAGAGTTTGGGGTCTTGACAACCTGTATTCCCAAGTAAATGGAATAGAATTCCGTTACCAATACGTTACCAAGAGTTGAACAGAAGAAGATAAAATTGAATAGTTGAAACACTTCACACACGGCGTAAACTATTGATTTATTTGATGAAATTCAACTATTCAATTATTTTTGAAATGAATTGCCAACGGACTGGCAGTCATGAGGTCAGGGGTTCGATCCCCCTCGACTCCACCAAATTATTTTGATTACTTGTTTGTTTATAGATACTTACAAGAATAAAAGGCAAGCCTGAAACGCTTGCCTTTTTTGCTTTGAGTGCCTGTTGAGTGCCAAACTGAATTTATTTTCCGTAAAGCATCTTTTCAAGTTTTTCGGTTGCGGCTTTCTGCATTGTCGGCGAAACGTGGCTGTAAGTGTCGAGCGTAATCATCACGCTTGAATGTCCTAATCTTTCCTGCACAACTTTCGGATGTTCGTTTGCCGCCAAAAGCAAAGATGCGGTTGTGTGTCTTAGATCGTAAAGCCGAATGTCTTTTAATTCGGCTTTTTTTAGCAACGGCTTGAAATGTCTGTTAATCAAGTTTCGCCGCATTAAAGGTGTTCCGAGTTCGCTTGCAAAAACTAAATCTAAATTTTGATAAGCCGCGCCGATCTTCATTCTTTCTTCCAATTGGTTGCGTCTATGTGTTTTCAAGTTCTTTACAATCTTGTTTGAAATATCAATGCTTCTGACGCTCGATGCCGTCTTTACGTCGGAAAAATAAAAACCGCCGCCGCGTTTTTCGATAACCGCGCGGCGAATGCTGACGACATTATTTTCAAAATCAAAATCTTTCCATTGCAAAGCAAAGTATTCTTCCGGTCGCAAACCAAGTTCGATGGCGATTAAAAAAAGCGCAAACCATTTGTCATTTTTCGCCGCGTCCAGAAACTTTGAAGTTTCTTCGCGTGAAAGATGTTTCATTTCCTTTTTCACTTTTTTCGGCAGATCACAATTTTCGCACGGGTTACGGACAATCATTTGCCACTTGACCGCTTGCTTTAATGCCGAAGTCAAAACCGCGTGAACATAGCGCACGGTTCGCGGCGAAAGTCTGCTTTCCGTCATTTCGTTATAAAGTTTCCGCACATCATAACTTTGCAGATCGCACAGCCGTTTTAAGCCGATTTTTTCTCTGACGTGCCAGCGAAGCATATCTTGATAGCTGTTAAATGTATTTTCCCGAAGTCGCTGTTTTGCGCTTTCTTTGAGCCATTTATCAAGAAATTCATTCAAAAGCATTGCCGCCGGTTCGACAAAAATGCCTAAATCTTTTTCGCGGAGTTTTGCAGTTAGGAATTTTTGCGCGTCTTTTTTCGAGCCGTGAATTGTTTTGTTAAAATACTTGCGTTTGCCGTTCGCATCTTTGCCAAGAAAGATACGGACATACCAAGTATTTTCGCCGCGTTTTGTAATTTGTCCTGTCATATTTTATTTTTTGGTAAAGGACGCGCTTTTTGTTAAAATTGGCGCGTCCTTTGGTTTAGTGAAAGATTCCTTTGGATTGATCGGGCTTAGGAAAGATTGCCGTCTTACCTAAGCCTTTCGACATTATGCGATTGCCGTTTGTCGTTGTCTGGCAAGTCCGATGTGCAAACTCAAAGCAGAAACGGCGTGATAACAAACCAAGCCTTTTTTCGCGCCTTTGCAAGTGCAAGCGACGGTTTTAATCCCGCGTTCATCTTTGCGGCAAATAACCGTGTAATAACCTTTCGAGCCGGAAACGCGATAGCGTCCGAAGTGGTCAAATTTAACGCTCGGTCGAACTTTCAAAGCCTTTGCAATCGCCCGTTCAAGTTGCTGTCTGTTTTTCAAAATAAACATTTTTTTCTTCCTTCCTTTGATTTGAATTAGTAACTTTTTGCTACTTTCTTATTCTAGTGCATAAACTAGAATAATGCAAACTAAAACTAGGCTTTTCACTAGCGTTTTTTGAAAAAGATTGTTAGTTTATTTCTATGAAAGAAAACGAACTATTAACAACGAAACAAGTCGCGGAAATGCTTGGTGTGTCCGTTGGCAGAGTTCAACAAATGGTTGCCGACGGTCAGCTTCCGGCAACTAAAATCGGACGTGATAACTTCATCAATGAAGCGGATTTGAAACTTGTCAAAGATCGCAAAGTCGGCAGACCGAAAGGCTATTCGCCGAAAGATAAAAGCGAAAAAGAAAACGATTAATTTTTCTTAGGTAAATCGAGAAACTCGCAAAATTCTTTAATCTTGGAGTCAAGCGTCATCGCAAACTTTTCTTCGCCGACAAACCAACCGATAAACTCTCTCGCTTCCGTTTCGGTAAAGGCTAATTGGCGAAAAGTATCATCTGTAAAAGCGATTTGCTGAAATATAAAACAACTCGGAAACATCATTTTGGATAGTGATTCCGCGTCAATTTTCAAACGCTCGCAAATTGCCGTCCAAGCATCCGAATAGACAAAAAAGAAATAAAGTGCAAGACGCGAATGTTTTTTCGCTCGGTCGGATTCCATTTCGTCAAACACTTGCCAATTTTCCCAAGCGTCGGCTTTGTGAATCATTACAATCATTTGCAGAGATAAAACTTTCGAGTAAAGATGTGTAAAATCCGGCATCTCTCGAAGCATTTGCGGCGAAGCGGAAACGACGGCATTTTCTTCCGAATCGTCTTTTCGCATAATCGCCGAGACAAATAATGAATGTCTTTCAATCAGGCTTAGAGTTTTGTAATTCTTCCTTAAACTTTTGATATTCATTTTTGATTTTCCTTTCTTAAACTTAGAGCCGTTTCGACAGCTTCCAATCGTTGTTCAAATTCGCCGACTTTTAAGGCTTCGATGTAGCCGTGCGAGATTGCCACAAGCAAGCGTCCGCGCTGAATCGTATTCGGCAAAACAAGTGATTCTTGAAGTGCGTAATCCAAAATAATCATCGCGTCTTCGATTGACCGCGTTTGTTTCGGCACAAGTTCGGCATCGGCAACGTGCGGCGTAATTCTTTGCAGTCCGCCTTTGCGCCGTGCAATCGCCCGTTCTTTGCCTTTAGTCGCATCGTGCGTAAAACAAAAGCCGTTTTCATTCGCCGACGCGCTGCACGGCATCCCGCGTTTGTTTTTTGCCTGACATTGTTGCTTGGACATAAGCATTACTTAACTTTGGCTTGCTTAACATTATTCGGTAGTAGTTAGACAAATTGGACAAAATAATTGTCCGCCGGAAGTTCTGTCTAATTCTTTATCGCAGTCTAAACATTTCTTAGTTTGTATTTCGGTCGCGTCGTAAGCGTTATAAGCGTTAAAAGTTTTTTCATTTGAATTTGTTTCTTTACTTAAAACGCTTTTGTCGCTTATAACGCACGAAAACCAAATTTCTTTCGGCTTGCCTTTGGTTTCCTCTTTTTTGGGTTCGGCTAATCCGTTTTCGAGCAAATGCGACAAAGCCGCATTAAGTCTTTCATTGCTGATATGACGATCAAACAAATCTCTGATTTCGGTTCGCGTCAATCCTAATTCCTGCTTTTCTTTTAATGCGGTCAAAATCTTTTCGGCTGTTTGATTGCCGAGTCTTTCGCCGAAAACATACCGCGCCGAATCTTCCGAATATTGCCAAACGGCAAGCGCGGCTTCCAGATGCGGTTTTTCGATTAGCGAACTTTTATCGAGCAAGGCATAAATCAGAGAAAGCCGCCGAACATACGGGCTGGCGCGTTGTGTCAATTTCGCCAGATAACCGAAACGCGAAGTTTCGAGTCGCTCATAAACCGACGCCCAAAGCTCGCTGGCTTCGATTGAAAAATTCATCGCGCCTTTTTGTTTGGCAAATTCGATGGCGTCGGAAATTTCATCTTGCAATCTGCCGATTTCGACGCTTGAAAAATCCGAGCCGAAAGGCAGAAGTTTGTCTCTTTTAACCGCGAAAAAAAGAAATCGGTTCGCGTAACCGTTTGCCGATTCGACTTCGGTTAAAGTAATCAGCAATTCGTCTTTTGTGATATGTCCAATAATCGAAACGTGCGCGTCGGTCGTTTTCAGCGGCGAATTTTTCGTCATACTTTGCGCCGTTCCGTGATCCCAAAGATTACGAATATAAGTTGAAAGCGTGTTTCCTTCTCTGCCTTGAACGCGCAAAACCTGTGCAAATTCGCCTTCGGTCGTCAGCAAGCGTTTATCGGAAACGCCGCCGTCAAAAAGCACGTCTTCGATTTCGCCGGTGTCTTTATTTTTCTTTTGAATGTATTGAGCATCGCGGACGCGATACAGCAAGCCTTCGCCGCTGGCTAATCCGCTCGCCAAACATTCTTTTTCGTGATGCGCGTCAATGCCTTCAAAAACCTGTTTGACGCGCCCTAAAGATGTTCCTTTGCGCCCGCTTGCCGTGTTGCCGATCAAAACGCAGAAAAGATTTGTGTAATGTTTATCGCCTTCGATTTTGAAATGCGCCGTGCGCCCGATGATGTTTCCGAAATAAACGAGAAACTGCGCCAGCAAAGCCATCACGCTGGCTTCGGTGTGCGGTTCGACAAGCCGGACAAATTCACCGGCTAAACCGTAAAAACATTTTTCGTTCGGAACGGGAAAAGATTTTATTTTCGTTTCGCCGTTTTCAAAATCGGCGTTTTGCTTTTCCTGATGTTCGCGGCTTGGCAATTTGCCGTTCGGCAGATTGAAAGCCTTCAAGATTTCAGAGTAATTACACGCTGTCGGCTTTTTCAGACAAGCGACGCTTTTACCGGCTTCGTCGTAAAACAAAGACGAATCGCCGTTGCCGTTGTGCGCCGGACATTTCATTTCAAAGCCGCCGCGCCCGGTCGGTTTGGCTTGCTGTTCGATCCGCCTGCAAAGTTCGGCGTGCCGCTCTTCGTGAAACTCGAAAATAACCGCGCCGGACGTTTTTTGTTTGTTGCCGTTCGCGCTGCCGTTTAATGAAATCGAATCGAACGATAATTTTTGCCAATCCAAAAACGTGCCGTCTTTGATTTCCAAAACGTAAGGCGCATCGAGCGCGGCGATTGCCGGAGTGTAAAACATCCGTGAAGCGTCTTTCGCGCTTTCGTCGAGCGGCAATCCGGTTTTGTGTTTGGCGTATTGCCACAGAGCCGGAAAATCTTTCGCCGGAATCGTCGCCGCCAACGGCAGGCAAACGCGAAAGCGCGGTTCGGCGTTCAAGTTCGTTGCGGTTCGCCGCAAATGCGAGTGCGTCGAATAAATCGCAAATGCCGAATCTAAAGCCGCCAGCCGCGTTATTAGCGTTTCAAGTTCGGCGTTGTGGTCAATATCCAAAACGAGCATCGAAACGTCGCGCACGTTTTCTTTCTTGCGGTAAGCCGGTTCAAACTTCGCAGGCGAAAATAATAAACCGTCCTTTTGAAAACGAACTTGCGGCTTTTTGAATTGTTCGCAGATTTCCAGCCAGCTTTGTTTGATAACTTGCGGCGTGGTGTCGCGTTTGTTTTTGAAAAGGGAAAGATTGAATGTCTGCATCGCTTTTTCTCCCTTTTATTTTTCATCGGTTAGCTGTTCGCTTTGTTGGTTTCCGCCGTTTTCAATCCATTCGGTCAAAGCCGTTTCGCTGTATCTGTATTGCCGTTCGCCGATTTGCACGAAAGGAATTTTCTTTTCTCTGGTTAGTTCGTAAATCCGCGCAGGTTTCAAATCTAAAATCTCGCCAACTTCCTTCACCGTTAAAAGTTTTTGTGTCATTAACTAAAGTCTCCTTAAATTAAAAAATCGTTATTGAATGAGATTAAACTCAAACGATAACGACATTTTGATTCAAGAAAATATGCGTAACGGGTTACATAACGGGTTATAAATTAGTCTATTTTTCGCCTAAATCAGCATCAATTTTACTTGTTAATTCCGATAAACCTAACATTTCAAACTGCTTACGGACAATTTGCATATCTTGATAAAATTTTTCTGCAACTTCCTCGTTTTCTGCAATCTTTGCTATTTCATTTTTGAATGATTTGTGAAGTTTCTTACTTTGTGTTCCGGCAAAAGGGGTTAAAAAATCAATAATTCTGTCTTTATCCGCATCTTTCAGAAGTTTTTTATTTTTCAATGCAAGGTTTTCTCGGCTTTTATCCTTTGCAAAATCTAAAAGGTAGCTAATAAACAAAGTTGCGCGGTCAAGTGTTACATCTTTATGCTTCTTTAGATGTTTGATTTCGACACCATAATTTTCTTTATATCCTTCCGGTTCATAAATTTCAAGGCGATTTATCTTTTCTTCTTTTTGGATTTCAATTCTTCGCTCAACATTTTTTTTGACCGATAAAAGAGCCTCTCTAAAATACTTGTCGTCGTAGTCGTTTGTTTGTTCCAAACCATTTTTAACTTTACTCAATATTTCGGCAATATGAACATCTTTAAATTCCTCAACTAGTGCTAAGTAACAAAAGATATTGTAGTAATGATTTGTTTTTTGTAACATT
>CAXSHW010000012.1:62788-63985 GCA_964237245.1 uncultured Pyrinomonadaceae bacterium | reverse complement strand
GTCGGAAAACGGCACGAGCGGCATTTTGAGTTTCGGATTATAAAATCCCTTGACCATCATCAAATCGCGGTAATTCAAAGACGCGGCGTGAAATTTTACTTTAACTTCTGTTTCTGAAGGTTTCGGTTCGTCGCGCTCGGTCAACGTCAAATTTTCAATTCCGAATTCGTTTATTTCGTATGCTTTCATAATTTTCAGATCACAGATTGTTTCAATTAAACTTATGAAAAAATCATTTCCTATCCGCGCGCATCAGTGGATTTCTGTCTTTCATTTTTCTGCCACTCGGCTAAAAGATTTTCAAATTCTGTTTGAATAGATTGACTTTCATCCGCCAAATACCAACGCTGCATATTTTCCATCATTTGCGGTTTTTCCAAACCCTGATGTTTCATTTCAAAATAATAATCCATCGCCCGTTTCGCTCTTGGTCCCCAAGTTCCGAGTTCCGCCAGAGTTTCCGCGTCGAGCGCGATTAATTTCGGAATCGAACGCGCGTTATAAGTCAGATATTTGTCGGTTAATTCAAGATTTTCGTCGCGCAAAACATAGCGCGTTTCGATCAAATCGCTTTCCGCCGCGATTTTTTCGATAATCGGAATATTCTGCGCCGCGTCGCCGCACCAGCCTTCCGTAATAATCAGCCAGATCATTTTTCGCTGATTATTTCGAGCTTTTTCCTTTAGCGAATCGTTGATAACAACGGTTTTTTCGAGCCGTCTGACGCGCTGACGATTCAGTTTTCCGTAACCGAACATCGCTTCGGATTGATTTTCGCCGGTCGTTTTTCCGTCAATCAGCAAATCGTCAATCAGCTTGATGTATTCGGCGTAAGTCATTGATTTCTCAACGTATTGCTTTATTTCAAATGTCATAATTTCTACGTTTTATTGAACTAATTTCAATAAAATACCGCTAAACCTAAAAAGCCATAAATAAACACTAATCAATTCCGGCAATATATTCAAAAAAAGCGACTTTCTTTTTTCGCTTTTAAAACATCAGCTTGTAAAAAGTCGCTTTTTCATAAATTTCCCTTGTTCGTAACTGCCCTTGTTCGGTTAAAATCAAATTCTTTGTATCAATTCTTCTTTCGGAAAACGCACTTTCGGCAAAGGCGCGAGCCAATCGGTTTCCTCTTTGCGATAACCGACCGCGCATAAAACGACTGCCGAATAATCTTTTAAGCCGAGCATT
>CAXSHW010000012.1:48181-62778 GCA_964237245.1 uncultured Pyrinomonadaceae bacterium | reverse complement strand
ACTGCGCCGCGTCAAACCCTTCCATCGGCGTTGCGTCAATTCCCAAAATCGCCGCCGTTTCCAGCAGAAAACCGAGCGCGAGATAAGCCTGACGCGAATTCCAGGTTTCAATATAATTACTGTCAACCGCTTTCTTCGCCGAATTTTTCATAGTGTTTTCGTAATCAGCTAGAGATTCGCGCGGAACGCCGCGCACTTTCATTATGCGTTCAATAAAATGTTCGACATCCGCGTCGGTCAAAACATTTTTGTAAGCGAAAACGACCAGATGCGAACTGTCCGTAATCTGCGATTGTCCCCACGCCGCAGGTTTTAGCTTTTCTTTCATTTTCTGGTCTGTTACGACGATGAATTTATACGGTTGAAGCCCGAAACTCGAAGGCGCGAGCGTTAAAGAATTTTCCAGGATTTCCCAATCTTCATCGGAAAGTTTTTTCGCCGCGTCGTAACTTTTCGTAGCGTAACGCCAATTTAATTGTTCTAAAATCGTTTCTCTGTTTATTGAATTATCTGCCATTTTTGTTTCCTTATTTCATTAACATTTTTGTAACTCTTTTTGATACAAATATAACCAAAAATTTTAACTCAAAATCTTTTCTTCGTCGCAGCCAACCTGTTCGACCGCTTCTAAAACGTTCTGCAAAGAAAACTGCGCGAGTTTTGCTTCGACGACATCGTTAATTTCAATTTGCAGCTTGCCCAAAACGCATTGAATATTTTTGCCAATCGGACAATCATCGTTTGTCTGCCGGTGAAGCGCGAAAGTTTTTCCGCACGAAATCGCTTTGTGAACATCCGCCAAATTTATTTGTTTCGGACATTTCGCAAGCCGCGTTCCGCCGTTTGCGCCCGTATGCGACGCAACCAGATTCGCTTGATTCAAATCGCCGAGAAGCCGACGAATAACCACCGGATTCGTATTTACGCTATCGGCAATGCGCTCGGATTTCACAAAATTTCCTTCGCCTTCTTTAGCGAGAACGGTCAAAATGTGAACCGCTATTGCAAATTGACTGTTGGCTGCCATATCTGTAATAAGTTTAGTTACAAATCCGAAAATTGTCAAGCTAATCTTTTTAATTATCTAATTTGGTTGGTTTTCATTTTCTTAAACTCATCTCAAATAAAGAGTTAACGGTAACTTGTTTAAGGCTGTAAAAATAAAAAAATGGAAAACAAATTTCTTCGTTTTCCATTTTTTTAACAGTTACGCGATTCGTTTTGGCTCTTCGGTTTCGGTATCTGCGGGCGGTTCTTCGATTGGCGCGTTTTGTTCGCGGTCAGTCGGCTCGGAAATATTTTCTTCGGGCTGTTCGACATCCGGGTTCGGATAATCTTGCCTGACATCGGAATGACTGCCGAAATCGTCGTCTCTGGCGATTGAATCAACGTCCGGGTTCGGAATATTTTGCACGTCTTGCATAATAAAAATTCTCCTTTGTTTGAAAAGTTATGATTTGCCGGAAGTGCAAAAATCGTGCCTATGACAGATTTCAAATAAAACCTATACAAATGAAAAATTTTCCCGAAGAATTTTGTTTGCGGCGACGTGAATAAATACAATTTTTTGTATCGAATCAAAGCAGATAAATTTGTTAGTTACAGAAAATTGCCTGCAATTCTTTGATCGAATCGTCGGCAATGGCGCGAAAAATTTTGACGCGCGAATCGTTTTGAAAATTTTTCGCCGCGAGCGCGTCGCAAATAATCAACGAAGCGTTTTGCACACCTTTGCGCCAATCTTTTTCAGCGGTCGAACGCAAAATTATCGAATCGGCTTCGACATTAGCGGCGACTAAAATCGTTTTTGACCACAAAAGAAACTTTTCCCAGCCGGAAACGACTGCAATCAAATCGTTGTCCGACGGACGTTTTTCGCCCGTCAGAGAATCGGAAACCGAACGCGCTTTTAAATAGACGCAAATTTTTCCGGCGGTCAAAATAGTTTCTATTTTCCGCTTTTCGTCAATCATCGCGGCGAAAATTTGATTTGAATTCGGTTGTCCGTTTTGGAGCGTTTCAAAGCTCGTCCCGACGACTTTGAAACCGGTTGCCTGCCTGATTTCCTCGATTAAAATCGCGCGAAAACTTTCGTCCGATTCGATGACCGAAAGACTTTCGGGCGGCTGAATAGAAAAATATTTTTCAAGATGCGTTTTAATTTCGGAATTTAAAAAACCGAGAGCTTGAGCGTTTTTAAAAAATTGCGAGACGAGCGCGTCGAGCTTAAATTCTTCGCTTAAGCTCGACGGTTTATTTTCACAGACGAAAAAACCGCTTCCTTTTTTAAACTCGATCAAATTTTTGCGAACAAGATTTTGATAAGCGGAACTGACCGTATTGGCGTGAATTCCGAATCGCCTGGCAATTTCGCCGGTGCTTGGCAGACGTTCGCCCGTTTTCAAATCACCGCTCGCCACGCCGAGCGCGATTTGTGTAATAAGCTGTGCGCGGACGGGAACTTCGGAATTTTTCGAGAGCCAGATTTTCATCAAAATAGTGGTAAGTTTTCGCTTTCACTTACCATTTAACACTTATCACTTAGCACTATTTTATAGCGTGCCGCATCGCGTCTTCAAGATTTGTAAATTCAAACTCGAATCCGGCACTTTCAAGTTTTTTCGGTAAAACTCTCGCGCCTTGAAGCAGCAGCGTTTCGCCCATTTCGCCGAAAAGCAGTTTGATGGCGAATTCGGGAATCGGCAAAACGGTCGGACGATGAAGAACTTTGCCGAGTGTTTCGGTAAATTCCGCGTTGGTTACGGGATTCGGCGCGACGGCGTTGACTGCGCCGCGCAAATTTTCGTTTTCGAGCGCGAAGTCAAAGATTTTAATTAAATCGTCAATCGCAATCCAGCTCATCCATTGTTTGCCCGAACCGACTGTTCCGCCGACGCCGAATTTGAAAGGCGTGAGCATTTTTTCGAGCGCGCCGCCGTCTTTCGCCAGAACAACGCCGATTCGCAAAAACGCGACCCGCGCAAATTCATTCGCTCGTTCAATTTCATCTTCCCAAGCCATACAGACATCCGGCAAAAATCCTTCGCCGTGTTTGCTGTCTTCGGTCAAAATTTCGTCTTTTCTATCGCCGTAAAACCCGACTGCCGAAGCTGAAACAAAAATTTTCGGCGGATTTTCGGTTTTCTTTAATGCGTCAACTAAAACGCGAGTTCCGACAACGCGACTGTCTTTAATTTTTCGTTTCTTTTCGTCAGACCAATTTTCCGACGCGACGTTATCGCCCGCCAGATGAACGACCGCATCGAAGTTTTCAAGTTTCGCCTGTTCTGTTTCCGAGAAACCCTTTTCCGCGTCCCACTCAATTTCATCATCAGCTTTCGGAGTTTTCCGCACAAGTTTGTAAATTTCGTGATTTTTCGCTTTCAAAGTCGGAATCAAATGTTTTCCAACCAAACCGCTCGCGCCTGAGATTAAAATTTTCATCTGAAATTTTCCTTTTTATTTTTCGGTTTCCTGTTTTCCCTGCAAATCGCGCCGCACAAACCTCACCATTTTTCTAATCTCGTCTTCGGTTAATTGATTTTTGAACGCCGGCATCGGGAGTTTGCCGTCGTGGATTTGCGTATAGATTTGTTCTTCGGTCAAAGTCGCCGCTTCGCCGTAGCGAAGTGAAGGAATCATCGTGCCGTTTTGTTCTTTGCCGTTGGCTTCCTGACCGTGACAGACGGCGCAGTTTTGGCGAAACAGCGACGCCTCGTAAGATTTGCTGTCGGTGATGTTGAATTCGTTTCGTTTCGCGCTGCCTTCGGTGCAGGCGAAAATCGCCAGAGAAACGAACGAACAAATCGCCGCAGTCTTAAATTTGGAATTTGGAATTTGGAATTTGGAATTCATTTAATCGCGCCTTGAATCGGACTCGACGCGCTGGCGTATAATCTTTTCGGCATTCTGCCTGAAAGATACGCGAGTCGTCCGGCTTTGACGGCGTAATTCATCGCGGTCGCCATTTGTTCGGAATTTTTTGCTTCGGCAATCGCCGTGTTCATCAAAATCGCGTCCGCGCCGAGTTCCATCGCAATCGCGGCATCGCTCGGCACGCCGACACCGGCGTCAACAATAATAATCGCGTCGGGCAGTTGTTCGCGCATAATTTTCAGATTCGCCGGATTTTGCACGCCCAAACCCGAACCAATCGGCGCGGCGAGCGGCATCACGCACGCGCAGCCGGCGGCGAGCAGCTTTTTCGCCATTATTAAATCGTCCGAAAAATAAGGCATCACGATAAAACCTTCTTTGACGAGAACTTTAGCGGCTTCCAAAGTTTGTTCGTTGTCGGGAAGCAGCGTAACTTTATCGCCGATGACTTCGAGTTTTATCCAATCTGTTTCAAGTGCTTCTCTTGCCAGACGCGCCGTGCGAATCGCGTGTTCGGCGTCAAAACAACCGGCGGTATTCGGCAAAATCTGCATTTCGGGATTTAAATAATCGAGAAATGATTCGGTTTTTCTATCCAAAGGAACGCGATTAACCGCGACCGTGACCATTTCCGCGCCCGAAGCCGTGTGCGCGTCTTTCATTTCTTGATGCGAGCGATATTTTCCCGTTCCGATAATCAGGCGCGAGTTGAAAGTTTTTCCGGCTAAAACAAATAAATCGTTCATACGTTAATTTCAAATTTCAGATTCCAAATTTCAAATTCCAAATATAAATTTAAGTTTTGCTGACGCTTTAATCTTATCAAAAAACCATAAAAAAAAGCGCGTGCTGAATAATTTTCAACTCACGCTCCTTTAATCTGTAATTTGAAATCTGGAATCTGGAATCTTAACCGCCGCCGACAAAATGAATTATTTCAATTTTGTCAGCGTCGTTTATTTTTATCGTTTCCCAATCTTTTCTGCGAACGACTTCTTTGTTTAATTCGACGGCGATGCGTTCCTGCGGCAGAGAAAAACGTTTCAGGAGTTCGAGTAGATTGATCTGGTTGGGGAATTCTTTTGTTTTGCCGTTAATAAAAACTTTCATACATTTATCAATCGCTTTTGATAAATGATAAATGATAAATGAAGAATGAATCAATCGTGCGTGACGGCGCGTCGTAAATCAATCTCGTCGCCGCTGCTAATCGCTTTTATAAGCATCGCGGCGCGTCCGGTCTTGAATTGCGGCAGTTGTAGAGCAACTGTCGCAACTCCGTTGCTGTCGGTTTTGGCGTGAAAAATCAGCGGGTGAAAGGCAGAACCGAGAACTTTGACTATTATCTGCGCGTCGCTTAAACCTTTTCCGGTGTTTCCGCGATTGACCAAAACGCGAATTGTTTTCCGCTCGCCGCTTTTAAACTTTTCGTCGTTAAGAAGTTTGATTTTTAATTTACCTGCCGGGATTGATTCGTTTTCGCCGTAACTTGTAATAACTTCGACGGCTTCGGCAGGCAGAATAAATTCTTCTTCGACGATTCCGGCAATTTCAAATACCGGTTCTTCGAGAACGCTGATAGGAACGTCCCAAACCTGCTCGTCTCTCGGGGTAAAAACAAATTCATTTTTCTCGACTGTCAGGTTTTTAACCGAATTGCCGGAGATTTTTTCGACGTTTAATTGCTCAAAAGATTTAGCTTGCTCTTGATAAACAGCTTTTGAGGAAATTTCAGTCCGGCTGATTTTTATATTGTCAGTCGGCGATTTTAACCCGATTGACGGTGGTATTTCGGAAGGCGATTTCGTTTCTTTTTCGCTGACCGCGGTTTTCTGCTTTGCAGCCGAATCTTTCGCCGTCATTCGCTTCAAATCTTCGATTCTGCCGGTTCGGATGGCGGCGCAAATCAAATTGTGCTGCTTCTGAAGGCGTTCGGCGAGAATTTTTTCATCAAAATCACCACTCAATAAATCATTGTAAGTCGAGCGTTTGCTTGCCAGAATCGTGCCGCGATCATAAACCAGAGACAAAATCAGCGGCGTTTTGACGCCTTTGTCTTCGGTTTGAACGTGATACGTCGTTCCTTGAAATTCGATGTCGGTATTGAATCCGGTAATCACAATGTTTACAAATAAATCGCGCGGGAAAAGGTTGGTCAGCCTCGGCACGCAACGCGCCGCATCTATGAAATTAACACAGGCGTTTAACGACGGTCAATAAATAATGAGTGGAGAACAAAAGAGTTAAAAGCCAAACCGATGTTTTTCTTTGTCTTTCTATTTCCGACTCATAACTTTCAACTCTTGACTCTGTTTCCGGCTTAACTTACGATTGAACTTGTGCCATAATTCTCAATCTAATTCGGTCGGGAAATACTTGACTTTTGGCGCTTTAGAGACGGTTTTTTATTAAAATTTATGTCTGAATTTAATTTGTTCGATTATGCGCCGATTGGCGTAATGTTTATCGTAGCGATGGGTTTTGCGGCAAGTCAGATTCTCGTTACACAGCTTATCGGTCCGCGCAAAAGAACCGCCGTTAAATTAATGCCTTATGAATGCGGAAAAGATCCGGTCGGTTCGGCGCGAGACAGATTTTCGATAAAGTTTTACACGGTCGCCGTGATTTTTCTGCTTTTCGATATTGAAGTTTTGTTTATGATTCCGTTCGCCGTGGCTTTTAAGAGTCTGCTTGCCGAAGAAAAAATCAGCGGCATCGCTTTCGGCACACTCGCTTTTGTTGAAATACTTATTTTTATCGCAACCTTGATTGTCGGCTACGTTTACGTTTGGAAAAAAGGAATTTTTGATTGGGGCGTTCAGGCTCGCGCTGAAGCTCGCGCCGAAGCGCACGAATTAGTCAGTAAGAAGCAACAACGCATTCGAGAATTAAAGCGCGCTGCTTAAATTAATCCGGTTTTAATTAAGATTTAATTTTTTTAATTCAAAATCCGCAAAAACATATGGGTTTAGAAAATACGCTTTTTGAATCGTTGCCGGATGTGATAACCGTCAAACTCGACGCCGTTGTCAATTGGGCGAGAAAGTCATCATTGTGGCCTGCCACGTTCGGGTTGGCTTGCTGCGCGATTGAAATGATGAACAGTGTTTCGGCGCGCAATGATTTGTCGCGTTTCGGCGCGGAAACTTTTCGCGCAAGTCCGCGACAAGCTGACGTGATGATTGTGTCGGGAAGAGTTTCGCGCAAAATGGCGCCGGCTTTGCGCCGTATTTACGACCAGATGCCCGAACCTAAATGGGTAATTTCGATGGGCGCGTGCGCGACGAGCGGCGGAGTTTTCGACAATTACGCGATTGTGCAGGGCGTTGACAAAATCGTTCCGGTTGACGTTTACATTCCGGGCTGTCCGCCGCGACCGGAAATGCTGATTCACGCGATTATGATGTTGCAGGAAAAAGTGATGAACGAATCGGTCAAAGATCGTGTTGATACTTTTGAAGCCGAATCTCGCCATTCAATCGTTCCCGGAACTTTGCCGGTTACGATGGGCAGCGAGTCTGAGACGGCGGCGAAAGATATTGTAAATCGTCCATATACGGTTGCATCACGCCACGAACGCAGAAAATCTTCGTAAGTTTTCGGCGGAGAATTTAAAAACTCTCGTCGCTTTTTTATTTATAAAATATGGCTGACACGAAAGTTCCTCTTGAGTTTGTCGAAAAATTAAAGGCGAAAAATCCTGATTGGGTTGCGAATTTTAAAGATACGCTCGGCGAAGTAACAGTAACTGTTCCACGCGAATCAATTGCTGAAATTTGCCGTTTTTTGAAATATGAAAACGGATTCGATTTGCTCGCCGACATTTGCGGAGCAGACTGCGGACCCGAAGCAGACCCGCGATTTGAAGTCAATTATCATTTGTTTTCGACTAAACATTTTAATCGTTTGCGATTAAAATGCCTTCTTTCCGAAGATGAGCCGAATTTGCCGACGGTCGTCGGTGTCTGGAAAACGGCGAATTGGCACGAACGCGAAACTTTCGATTTATTCGGTGTGATTTTCGACGGGCATCCTGATTTACGAAGAATACTTCTGCCGTCTGATTTCGACGGACACGCGCTTCGGAAAGATTACCCGTTGCGCGGTTATGAGCCGTATAGTTTGACTTAAACATTTATCATTTATCGTTTATCAATCAACAAAAAACGATAAATGACAAATGATAAATGATTTTATGAGCGTTGCAGTAGAAAACATATCGAGCAAATTTGAAGTTATAGACCAGCCTTTAGAGTCGCAGATGACGCTTTCGATGGGACCGCAGCATCCTTCGACACACGGCGTTTTGCGGCTTGAATTGCAGCTCGACGGCGAACTCGTCGTTAGAACCACTCCCGACATCGGCTATCTGCACACGGGAATGGAGAAACTTTTCGAGTATAAAAAGTATCAGCAAGGCATCGTCATTACCGACCGAATGGATTACTTGAATCCTTTGGGAAACAATCTGGCGTATGTGATGGCGGCTGAAAAACTTCTGCAATTGGAAATTCCCGAACGCGCGCAGACGATTCGCGTGATGTTTTGCGAACTTCAGCGCATCGCGTCGCATATGGTTTGGCTCGGCACGCACGCGCTCGACATCGGCGCGATGAGTCCGTTTTTCTATTGTTTCCGCCAGCGCGAAAAGATTTTGAATTTAATCGAAGCCGCGAGCGGCGGGCGAATGACGCCTAGTTATTTCCGCATCGGCGGTTTGATGATGGATTTGCCTGCCGGATTTGATCGCCGCGTCAAACAGTTTTTGGACGATTTTCCCGACGCGCTCGATATGTTGAACACGCTCGTCACCGGCAATACAATCTGGCAGAGCCGCACGAAAGACATCGGCGTCATTACGGCGGACGAAGCTATTGATTGGGGTTTGACCGGACCTTGTTTGCGCGGCAGCGGCGTTTCGGTAGATTTGCGCCGGGATAATCCGTATTCGAGTTACGAAACCTACGATTTTGAAGTTCCGACCGAGCCGAGCGGCGACGTTTGGGGAAGATTTATGGTCAGAATGCGTGAACTGCGCGAATCTTACAAAATCGTCCGCCAAGCCGTCGAACGCTTAACGCCCGGACCGATCAAAGCCGACGCGCCGAAAGTCGTGCTGCCCGACCGCGACGATATGCGCAAACATATGGATTCGCTGATTCATCATTTTCTAATCGTCGCCGAAGGTTTCAATGTTCCCGAAGGCGAAGTTTATCACGCCATCGAAGCGTCAAAAGGCGAACTCGGCGTCTATATGAAATCAAACGGCGGACCGAAACCCGACCGCGTGCATTTCCGCGGTCCGAGCTTTGTCAATCTGTCAGCACTGCCCGATATGTGCGAAGGCGAAATGGTCGCCGATGTCGTAGCCATTATCGGCTCGCTCGATATTGTTCTCGGTGAAATAGACAGGTAAAAACTATGGAAGAGAATCTTTTTCAATCGGAAGTAATGCGACTTCTCAATCATCTGATTGAGAAAGTAGATTCTCACGATAAAAAATTCGATTCGATTGATAAGAGATTCGATTCAGTAGATAAGAGATTCGATTCGATTGATAAGAGATTCGACCGACTTGAATATAAGGTTGATGTTCTCTCAGCACAAATCACGGAAATCGGGTTGAAAGTTCTCGACATTGATCAGCGTCTCACGGCAGTCGAAAATAGACTGGCAAAATTAGAATCCGAAACGGTTCTCATTCGGGAAGATTTAGAAGAAGTGAAACGTAAACTTGAAGTTATAGATAAAAAAGTTTCGCGCTTCAGCGTTGATTATATTCAGTTGGAAAACAAAGTTGAAGATTTGACTGCGCGGCTCGAAAAATTGGAAGAAAAGGTATTTGCATAAAATATGGCATCCGTAGCACCGACTTATTACACAAATCAAGTTGAATACACCGACGAAACAGCGAGTTTTTCGCCGGAAGTTTTGGCGGAAATAGACGCGCATATCGCCAAGTATCCGCCGGACAGAAAGCGTTCGGCGCTGATTCCGCTGCTTCTGCTGGTCATTCAGCGCGAACGCGGCTATGTTGACAACGCGGGCGTTAATTTTCTGGCGCAAAGATTGGAAATCGAAGTGACGGACGTTTGGGAAACGGCGACGTTTTATTCGATGCTCAATATGCACAAGGTCGGCAAATATCATATTCAAGTGTGCAAAACCCTGTCGTGCCGCATTATGGGCGAACCGGAAATCACCGGACATATCTGCAATCGCTTAGGAATTCACGCGGGCGAAACCACGTCGGACGGAAAATTTACCGTTTCGCGCGTCGAATGTCTGGGAAGCTGCGGAACCGCGCCAATGATGCAGATCGGATTCGATTATCACGAAGATTTGACGACTGAAAAAGTTGATAAAATTTTGGATTCGTTAAAGTAGTTATGAATATGACCGTTATCGAAATCGAATCGGCAATTGAAAAACTTCCCCCAAGCGCGATTTCCGAACTTTCCGAATGGTTCGCAGAATTTGAAGCCCGAATTTGGGATAAGCAAATTGCTGGAGATTTGCAGAACGGCAATTTAAAGAAACTGCTCGAAGAGGCGGAAAAAGACTTTGCAGAAGGAAATTGTCAGCCGTTATGAGGCATTTTGCTTCAAAGAAATTTTGGGCGTGTTATCGAGCATTGCCAAAAGAAACGCGCGATTTGGCAGACAAAAATTTTGAGTTGCTAAAAACCAATCCGAAACATCCGTCATTGCGTTTCAAGCAAATCGGAAATCTCCGGTCGGTGCGAGTCGGCAGACATTTTCGCGCACTCGGCTTGGATAAAAAAGAGGGAATTGTTTGGTTTTGGATTGGCTCACACGCAGAATACGATAAAATTATTTCTTAGGAATTATGGAAATCAAAGCAATCGGATGTGAACCTTTACAATTAAAACGCGTGCATTTGAAAGATTCGCACACGCTCAAGGTTTATCAGGAGAATGGCGGTTACGCGTCTCTGAAAAAGGCGATGAATATGACGCCGGACGCGATTATTAACGAAGTCAAAGCGTCGGCTCTGCGCGGGCGCGGCGGCGCGGGTTTTCCGACCGGACTGAAATGGTCGTTTGTGCCGAAAGATTCGCCGAAACGCAAATATATCGTCTGCAACGCCGACGAATCGGAACCGGGAACTTTTAAAGATCGCTATTTGCTCGAACTCGATCCGCACGCGCTGATCGAAGGAATGCTGATTGCGGCGTTCGCGCTCGGTTCAAAGGATTGCTACATTTATTATCGCGGCGAATATAATTATTTGATTGACATAATGAACGCGGCGATTGAAGAAGCGCGCGGGGCAAATCTGGTCGGCGATAAGATTTTAGGTTCGGATTTTTCGTGCGAAGTTTACACGCACACTGGCGCGGGCGCTTACATTTGCGGCGAAGAAACCGCGCTGCTTTCGAGTCTCGAAGGTTATCGCGGACATCCGCGAATGAAGCCGCCGTTTCCGGCAGTCGAAGGTTTATACGCTTCGCCGACGGTCGTCAATAACGTCGAAACTTTAACGGCGGTTCCGCAAATTCTCGAAATGGGCGGCAAAGCGTGGCAGGAATTGGGAACGGAAAAATCGGGCGGCACGAAACTCTGGTCGGTCAGCGGTCACGTCAAAAAACCGGGCGTCTATGAACTTCCGATGGGTTATATGGATATGGAAAAGTTCATTATGGAAGACTGCGGCGGAATTCGGAACGGACATAATCTAAAGGCTTGCATTCCCGGCGGCTCAAGCGTTTACGCGATGCGCGCCGACCAAATTATCGGCAAAAAAGTGCGGATGGATTACGAAGGCTTGGTCGAAGGCGGCTCCTTGGTCGGTTCGGGCGGTTTTATCGTGATGGACGAAACAGTTGATATGGTTGATTCGACCAGAAATCTGACCGAATTTTACAAACACGAATCGTGCGGCTGGTGTACGCCGTGCCGCGAAGGAACCGATTGGCTGGTGAAAATCTTCGACCGCATCGCAGGCGGCGGCGGACGACCGGAAGACGCGCAGTTGGTTTTGGATTTGGTTGACAACATCGAAGGAAAATCCTTCTGCGCTCTCGGCGACGCGGCGTCGTGGGCGATTCAGGGCGCGATTAAAAGATTTCCGGAAGATTTTAAACCGTATTTGACCGGCGAAAAAGCCGCTCCGACAGAACCGGAAGCGCATAAATTTTAGTAAACAGCAAATAAAAATAAGGAGAAACAAAAATGGGAAAAGGTGATAAAAGAACGAGGCGCGGCAAAATTTTCGCGGGAAGTTTCGGCAAAACTCGTCCGAAAAAGAAAGACCGGAAAACGGAAAGCAGTGAAAATACGAAAAAATCGGAAGAATAGATTATAGTTTTATTATTTAAAAATGGCTGAACCTATCAAAGTTACGATAAACGGGCAGGAATTTGAAACGGAAAAGGGCGCGCGGTTGATTGACGTTTGCCGCGAAAAAGCCTTTAACATTCCGTCGTTTTGTTATTACAAAGACCTCGCTTTACAGGCTTCGTGCCGGATGTGTCTGGTTCGCATTGAAAAAATGCCGAAACTGCAAACTTCCTGCACGATCACCTGCACGGACGGAATGATTGTGACGACGCAAAGTCCGGAAATCGAAAAAGCGCAGCGCGCAATGGGCGAATTTCTGCTGGCGAATCATCCGCTCGATTGTCCGGTCTGCGACCGCGGCGGCGAATGCGAGCTTCAGGAAATGATTTTCGATTGGGGCGATGTCGAGGAACGCTTTGTCGAGGAAAAAAACGCCGTGCCGGAGAAGTTTTTGTCGCCGATTGTCGCCAACGACCCGCAGCGGTGCATTTTGTGCAAACGCTGCACGCGCGTCTGCGACGAATGGATGGGCGAAGACGCTATCGAAGCGGGAAATCGCGGCGCGAATACGGTGATCGGAACTTACGGCGGCTGGCTCGACTGTTCGCAGTGCGGAAACTGCATCGAAGTCTGCCCGACGGGAACTTTGCTCGACGCGACTTTTCGCCACGAAACGCGCCCCTGGGAACTCGATCAGACGATTTCGACCGATCCGTATTCGTCGGACGGAATGCAGATTTCAATCGGTTCGCGCGGCGGACTCGTGCATCGCGTCGTCGCCCGCGACCGTTATGTTGACGGTTTGAACGGCGAATTTCTCGATGTCAAAGCGAGATTCGCGCACGGATTCGTCAATCACGCCGACCGCATCAAAACGCCGATGATTCGCTACACGAAAGGCGGAAAACTGATTCCGGTGACGTGGGACGACGCCATTTCGTCGGCAATAAATTAAAGGAAAGCGGCGACAGCGTTGGCGTTATCGCTTCGGCGCGGCTGACAAACGAATCAATTTTCACTCTGAAAAGATTTGCGACCGAAGTTTCGGGCAGCAATTATTTCGCTGTCTCCGACGCTTACGATCCGGCGCCGTTTTTCGATAATTTGAGCGTTCCGCTCGCCACGCACGAAGACATTCGCCGTGCGAAAACAATTCTTTTAATCGGCGGCGAACCGGAAGAAGAACAGACTTTTACGGCGAAACAAATTCGTCAGGCGGTCAGAAACGACGGCGCGAAATTGATCGTCGTTCACGACACGCCGATTCGTCTGACCGCGCTGGCATCGCAGTTTATTCACGTCAACCCGAAATCGCTCGACGCTTTCGCGCTCGTTTTTGCCGACAAAGCGGACGACACGATTCTGAAAAAAATCGGCGCGGCGCAGAGTGAAATTGACGCGCTGCTAAAAACCGTCGGCGAAGCGACGGGCGATTTGGTGATTATGTTCGGCAAAGATTTGTCGGCGGAAGCGCAAGCCGTTTTAGCGAACGCGGCTGGCGGTTTCGCGTCCGAAAATCGGCGTGTGCTGCTTCATCCGCTGCCGCTCTATAACAATTCGCTCGGCGCGCGCGATATGACGGCGGGCAGAAAATCGCTGGCTGATGTTTTGATGAATTCAAAAGCGCTGCTGATCGGCGGAAGTCTGTCGCAGCCGGCGGCTCTGACCGACGGTTATCTGGCGAAAAAGGATTTTATCGTCGTGCAGGAAATGTTTGAAACGGCGACGACCGAATTTGCCGATGTCGTACTTCCCGCCGCGTCTTTTGCGGAAGTTGACGGAACTTACACAAACAACACCGGATTTGTCCAGCGCGTTCGGCAGGCAATCGAGCCGGTTAATCAATCTAAAGCCGATTGGATTATTACTTCGATGATCGCCAGAGAGATGGGCGTTGATTTCGGTTATAACTTTTCCGCATCCGCCGTTTTCAAAGCGCTCGCCGATTCGGTCAAAGGTTACGAAGGCTTGCGTTATCCGCAGTTAAAAGACGAATCGAATCCGGCGCGGGCGAATTATGAAATCATTGCGGGCAGAGATTTGACGAAGGAAAAAGACGGACTGCGCCGTTCAATCGAAGCGATGCCGGACAATCCGCAGAAAATCAACGAAACGCCGAAAGTCGGACACAAACTTCATCGCCTGACGACGATGACGAGTAAAACCGCGCAGTTTCACCTGCTCGCGCACGGCAATCCGAAACCGGAAAATCTGCTGGTTTCGCCGCTCGTGCAGTTTAATTTAGACGGAACCGTCAGAGTCGAAGAAATCGGGGAAGCGGCGGCAGTCGGGGTTTACGACCGCGAATCCGACAAAATCGCGGCGGCGCAAACTGTGAAAAGATGAATATAGAAGCTATTGCAAAAACACTTTTTCCGATTATCGTGCTGTTCGGCGCGGCGACAATCGCGTTCGGCG
>CAXSHW010000012.1:43191-48154 GCA_964237245.1 uncultured Pyrinomonadaceae bacterium | reverse complement strand
AGGTCGCATCGGACCGAACCGCGTCGGACCGTGGGGAATGATGCAGCCGTTTGCCGATGTGCTGAAATTTATTCTCAAAGAAGACATCGTTCCCGACCAATCCACGAAATTTATTTATCTGCTCGCACCGATTGTCGCCGTTACCTGCGCTCTGATGCCGATGGTTGTCTATCCGTTCGGACCGGCGATTACGGCGGATTTGAGATTTCTGCCTTACGGTTTGGGTGAAGGAATTAGGCAAATTCCGCTGACCATCGCGCAGATTGATGTCGGCGTTTTGTTTGTTTTGGGCATCACGTCGGTCGGCGTTTACGGCATCGCGCTCGCGGGTTGGTCGTCGAATAATAAATATTCGCTGATGGGCGGATTGCGTTCGTCGGCGCAGTTGATTTCATACGAATTGGCGATGGGCGCGTCGGTCATCGGCGTCGTGATGCTCGCCGGAACGCTCGATCTGAACGGCATTATCGCCGCGCAAATTACTTCGCCGTTTCGCTGGTTTATCATTCCGCAATTCATCGGATTCGTCGTCTTTTTGATCGCCGCGTTTGCCGAAACCAACCGCGTGCCGTTTGATTTGCCCGAAGCCGAAACCGAACTCGTCGCCGGTTTTCACACCGAATATTCGGCGCTCAAATTCGCGCTGTTTTTTATGGCGGAATACGTCAATATGTTCACCGTTTCGGTGATGGTCGTGACGTTATTTTTGGGCGGCTGGTATATTCCGGGTTTGGGCTGGCTCGGACTCTGGCTGGCGGCTCATTTCGGGATTTCCTGGTTTATCGTCGGTTCTATCGGTTACGCGGTGTTGAGTATTTTGGGTTTTTTGATAAAAATCAGCTTCTTTTTGTTTTTCTACATCTGGATTCGCGGAACTCTGCCGCGTTTCAGATTTGACCAATTAATGAACTTCGGCTGGAAATTTCTTCTTCCGGTCGCGCTGGCGAACGTGATTTTTACAATTGCGCTCGTTTATTTTTTGAATTGATAATTTTTTGAAAAGAAATTTGAACCACAGATAAAAATAAATGAACACAGATTTTAAAAGATGATTAAAAATTGATTTTATCTTTTTCTTATCAGTGTTCATCTGTGAAAATCTGTGGCTAAAAATTCCTAAAAATCTCCGCTTCCGGCGATTGAAAATTTTATGGCTAGTGCGCTTTTCTTTTTGTTTGCAGGTTTGGCAATCGCCAGCGCGATTTCGCTTCTCTATCATAAAAATCCGCTTTACAGTGCGATTTCGCTGATCGGCGTATTTATTTCGCTGTCGTGCATTTACATCACGCTCGCCGCGCCGTTTATCGCCGCCGTGCAGATTTTGATTTACGCGGGCGCGATTATGGTGCTGGTCGTTTTCGTTATTATGCTGCTCAATTTGGACGACGAAAAACCGATCAACCGGTTGCGCTATTTATATGCCGTCGGCGGTGGTTTAGGCTTGATTCTGCTTGTGCAGACGTTTTTTATTTTCTACGCCGTCAGCAGCAAACCGAATCAATATATCAGAACAAACGAAACCGTCGGCAAAACTCTGAGCATCGGCGAATCAATGTATACGCAATACCTTTTGCCGGTCGAAATCGTCGGCATTCTGCTGCTGATGGCAGTCGTCGGCGCGGTAATTTTGGCGCGCCGATTAAGTCAGCCGCAGCTTGAATTAGTCGTTGACAACGAGTTAATAAAACGCGGCGATGTTGAACAAATAGACGATTACCGCGTCAAACTTTAATTTCCGTTCAAATTTTCTGCCGTCGTTTTCCAGACGGAATTTTGAACATTAAACCTTGAACTTAAAAAAATGGAACCGAGTTTAGCGACATATTTAGCACTTTCAGGAATTTTATTCACTATCGGCGCGACCGGTGTGATTTTCAAACGCAACGCGCTCGGAATGTTTATGTGCATCGAACTGATGCTCAACGCCGTCAATCTAACATTCGTCGCCTTTTCGCGCTATTACGCCGACGTTACCGGACAACTTTTCGTCTTTATGGTAATGAGCGTCGCGGCGGCTGAAGCGGCAGTCGGACTCGGCATCATCATCGCGTTTTTCCGCAACAGCCTTTCGATTGACACGGACGACGCGAGTATTTTGAAGAATTAATTTTCAAATGATAAACGCCGATGTTTTGACATTTCAGGAGTTTGCGATGCGCGAAACTTTGCCGTTATCGAAAATTCAAGCGGCGATTCTCGGATTTCTGCAAGGTCGGACGGATGTTGTTTTGTTTGGCGCGCAAGCGGTGAATGCTTACGTCGGCGAACCGCGAATGACGCAAGTTGTAGATTTGCTTTCAAACAGAGCAGACGAATTAGCCGAAGGATTAAGATATTTTTTGAGCGACAAATTTCATATCGCCGTTAGAATTAGAGAAGTTGCCGACGGCAAAGGTTTTCGGATTTATCAAATCAAAAGCGAAGGAAATCGTCATCTCGTTGATTTGCGAATGATTTCCGACTTTCCCGCGACCGAAACGATTGAAGATATTTTGGTTTTGTCGCCGGTTGAATTAATTGTAAGCAAAATAATTTCTTATCATTCGCGCAAAGGCAAACCGAAAGCCGGAACCGATTACAGAGATTTGGGAATGCTGCTTTTGCGCTTTCCAGAGCTTAAAGAAAAAGTCTCGGCGAATTTACAGTCGAAAAATGTCGGCGAAGCGATTTTGGAAACCTGGACAGAGATTGCGAGTCAGGATTTTCAGATTGAAAGTGAAGACGAAGATTTAATTTTTTGATAAAGAAAATGCCGCGTATCAGTGAATTTTTCGGGATACTGATTTATATGTATTACAACGACCACGCGCCGCCGCATTTTCACGCGATATACGGCGAAAACGAAGCGTTGTATGAAATCGAAACTTTGCGCGTGTATGCGGGTGAACTTCCGCGCAGAGTTCACAATTTGGTTTTGGAATGGGCGGATTTGCGCCGCGCCGAGTTGCTTGCCGATTGGGAAAGAGCGAGACGCAGCGAACCGCTTATTGAAATAGAACCGCTTGATTGAAGCTATGAAGTTAATTAGAATTCGTTCGGTCAAACCTTTGGAAAATTTCGTCGTGCATTTGGAATTTACCGACGGCACGAGCCGCGATGTGAATCTCGAACCGTTTTTGCGCGGCAAAATGTTCGAGCCTTTGCGGACAAACGCGGACATTTTTCGGTCGGTTAAAGTTGACGACCGAAACGGAACGATTATTTGGGAAAACGGCGCGGATATTGACCCGGATGTTTTGTATCACGAATTAAAACCTGCTTGGACGGAAAACGAACGAACTTTGCAAGTGTAGTTCGACACAATTTTTAATTTATAAAAATGACTGAAAACAATTTTTTAAGTCTAATAATTTTCGCGCCGCTTTTCGGGGCATTTGCCAACTGGGTTTTTGGCGGTTGGTTGAAGCAGAGAAACGAAATGATCAGCGGTATTATCGCGTGTTCGATGATTGGCGTTTCGTGCGTCGTCGCGTTTATGATTTCGTTCGGCATCGGAACCACGCAGACAGGCGCTTTGTTTGCCGATAAGCCTGTTCTTGACCATTTGTGGACGTGGATTCAAGTCGGGAATTTTCGCGCGGATTTCGGTTTGGGCATTGACCATCTTTCGGGCATTTACGTTTGTTTTATCACGTTTGTCGGTTTGCTGATTCACGTTTTTGCGACGGGTTATATGCACGGCGATAAAGGGTTTTATCGCTTTTTCGCTTACTTAAATTTATTTATGTTTGCGATGCTGACGCTGATTTTGGCGGATAATTTTCTGTTGATGTTCGTCGGTTGGGAAGGCGTTGGTTTGTGTTCGTATTTGCTCATCGGCTATTACATCAAGCGCGACGAAGCGAGACGCGCGGCGAAAAAGGCGTTTGTGATGAACCGCATCGGCGATTGGGGCGTGTTGATGGGAATGTTTCTCGTCTATACGCTGACGGGTTCGATTTCGTTTTACGACAAAGTTGTTGACGGCGTGCCGGTGGCGAGTTCGCTGAATATTTTGGGACAAATGGCGCAGGAACCGTTTACGGCGGGCGCGATTGTGGCGGGCGGCATTACGACGATTGGCGTTTTGCTGTTTATCGGCGCGACGGGAAAATCGGCGCAGATTCCGCTGTTCACCTGGCTGCCCGACGCGATGGCTGGTCCGACGCCGGTTTCTGCGCTGATTCACGCGGCGACGATGGTTACGGCGGGCGTTTATATGGTCGTGCGTTGCAACGCGATTTACCAGAACGCGCCGACGGCGATGTTTATTATTGCGATTATCGGCTGCGCGACGGCGGTTTTCGCTTCGACCATCGCTATCGCGCAGAACGATATTAAAAAAGTTCTCGCGTATTCGACTGTTTCGCAGCTCGGTTATATGTTTCTCGCCTGCGGAGTCGGCGCGTTCGGCGCGGCGATTTTTCACGTTATGACGCACGCGTTTTTCAAAGCTCTGCTCTTTCTCGGTTCCGGTTCGGTGATTCACGGAATGCACCACGAACAGGATATGCGGCGGATGGGCAATTTGAAAAAGTATATGCCGATCACGTGGATTACGATGATGACGGGCTGGCTGGCGATTTCCGGCATCCCGATTTTCGCCGGATTTTTCTCGAAGGACGAGATTTTGTATAAAACTTTCTCCGCTTCTAATCTGCCCGCGACGTGGAATTTGATTTTGTGGGGAATCGGACTTTTGACCGCCGTTTTGACCGCCGTTTATATGACGCGAATGATGGTGATGACGTTTTGGGGCGCGGAGAGATTTCACGCGGAACTGCCGGTGATGCAGAATCCGACCGAACCTTCGCGCGCCGAAGAAAACGCTTTTGCAGCGGGCGACGCGCACGACGCGAAAGTGCCGCACGGCGACGCGCACGCGGACGAAGACGCGGCGCACGACGACGATGACGACGAAGAACATCACGCGCTTCCGGCTGATTTTCACCCGCACGAATCGCCGTGGACAATGACCGTTCCG
>CAXSHW010000012.1:28045-43181 GCA_964237245.1 uncultured Pyrinomonadaceae bacterium | reverse complement strand
GATCGTGCTGGCTGTTCTCGCCACTTTCGGCGGACTCGTCGGTGTTCCGTATGCGTTGAGCGGCGGCGCGATTCCGAATTATTTTGAACGAACGCTCGAACCTGTTATCGAAAGAGTTTCGCACCGGGAAACTAATCCCGCGCTCGAAAACGCGGCGGGAAATTCGGCGGCAATGCCGCACGCCGACACCGCCGAACACGCCACCGAAACGGCAAACGCCGAACATTCGACGGAAAATTTGGGAATGGAAATCACATTGGCGATTGTGTCGGTTGTTTTCGCGCTTTTAGGTTTAATCGGCGGATTTGTGTATTTCAACAAAAATCCGCTCAAAACGATGCCGGAAATTTTGCAGGACAAATGGCATATTGACGAGATTTACAACAATGCAATCGTTAATCCGCTGACCAATTTTTCGCGCAAATTTTTGTGGCAAGATTTCGATGTCGGCGTAGTTGACGGAATCGTCAACGGCATCGGGCATTTCGTCACCGCGCTCGGCGGCATTGCTCGCGGCGTGCAGGTCGGTTTTGTCAGAAGTTACGCGGCGTTTATTTTGTTCGGCGCGTTGATTGTCATCGGATATTTTATTTATTACGGATTCAGGTTGGTCGGATAAACGGTTTTTGGTTTTCGGTATTCGGTTTTTGCAAAAACCAAAGACCAAAAGCCGAAAACCAACCTAAACGAAAAATGGATTTGATTACAGGAAATCTTTTAACGATTTTAATTTTGCTGCCGATTTTGGGCGCGCTGGCGACGCTCGGACACCAAATGTTTTGGAAACAGGAAAGCGGTTTGAAATGGATAACGCTCGGTTTTACCGTTTTGAATTTTCTGCTTTCCCTGTTTTTGCTTGGCAATAACGCGGTTTCGGCGAGCGGGTTTTTCTTTGAGAAAAATGTTTCGTGGATAAAGGCGATCAATACGAATTATCACGTCGGTGTTGACGGACTTTCGATCTGGCTCGTTGTTTTGACGACGTTTATAATGCCGATTGCGGTTCTTTCGACCTGGCACGCGGTGGAAAAAAGCCGCGCGGCTTTTTATATTTTTCTGTTGCTGCTCGAAAGCGCGATGCTCGGCGTTTTCGTGTCGCTCGATTTGCTCGTTTTTTATCTGTTTTTTGAAGCGTCGCTCGTGCCGATGTTTTTCCTGATTGGAATTTGGGGCGGCGAAAATCGGATTTACGCGGCGGTTAAATTCTTTGTTTACACGGCGTTGGGAAGTTTGCTGATGCTTGTGGCGATTATCGGTCTGTATTATCTGCAAGCCGCGAGTCCGGCGGGCGTCGGTTCGTTTGATTATGTAACGCTGCTCGCTTCGATGAAAACGGGAAATTTAGTGCTTGCCGGACAAACCGGAACGCTTTTGTTTTTCGCGTTCGCGCTCGCTTTTGCCATCAAAGTTCCGCTGTTTCCGTTCCATACCTGGCTGCCCGACGCGCACACCGAAGCGCCGACCGCCGGTTCGGTTATTTTAGCCGCCGTGATGTTGAAAATGGGAACTTACGGCTTGATGCGGTTTAATTTCGGTCTGTTCCCGGACGCTTCGCGCGAATTCGCGTGGCTGTTTATCGTGCTGGCAATCATCGGAATCATTTACGGCGCGCTCGTCGCAATGGTTCAGCCGGACATCAAACGTCTCGTCGCTTATTCGTCGGTCGCGCATATGGGTTTTGTCATTTTGGGAATGTTTTCATTTACCGAAATGGGAATGCAGGGCGCGCTTTATCAAATGCTCAATCACGGCGTGGCGACGGGCGCGTTGTTTTTGCTCGTCGGATTCATTTACGAACGCCGACACACCAGAGCGATTACCGAATACGGCGGCATCGCTAACGTAATGCCGATTTACGCGACGATTTTTGTTTTTACGACGATGGCTTCAATCGGACTGCCGTTTTTGAACGGTTTTGTCGGCGAATTTTTGACGATGATCGGAATGTGGACTTCGCACGCTCTGCCGATTTACGGCGCGTTCAACTGGAATTATATCGCGGCGATGTTCGCCGGGACGGGCGTCATTTTCGCGGCGGTTTATCTGCTCTGGATGGTGCAGCGCGTTTTCTTCGGCAAAATCACGAATCCGAAAAATAAAACTTTACAGGATTTGAGTTTCCGGGAAATCGGCTTGATCGCGCCGCTCGTTTTTCTGATGATTTTTATGGGCGTTTATCCGAAACCGTTTTTGAATCGTTCGAGAGAATCAGTCGTGGCGATTGAACAGAGATTAAACAAACAGGCGGGCGGCACGATTGAAAAGGCGGAATTGAACAAATAAAATCTATTTATGGGCGAAGTCAGAGTAGAAATAAAACTCATTAATGCCAGTGATGAAGCGCTGGTTCGGCTCGGACAATTAACCAAAGATAAAGTTCGTATTTATGAAACCGATGCTCTGGTTGATACCGGCGCGGTTTCCAGCGTTTTGCCCATTCACATCGTTCAGCAACTCGGTTTATTTGCCGTTCGTAAGGCGCGGGCGACTTATGCGAACAATTCGAGCGAAAATGTTGATGTAACCGAAGCCGTCGGAATCGAAATTTTGGGTCGCCGCGTGACAGAAGAAACGCTTGTTTTGGGAGATGAAGTTATAATCGGGCAAACCGCTTTAGAGAGAACCGATTTGCTGGTTGATTGTTTGAATCGGAAAGTTATCCCGAATCCGGCGCATCCCGATCAGCCTGTTATTAAAATCAAATGAACACAATTTTATTGGCAAATTTAGTTAATCCGAACGCGGATATTTCGGCGATACTGCCGGAAATGATGCTGGCGATTACCGGCGTGATTGTGATGCTGTTTGACAGTTTCGTACCGAAGCAGCGTTATGTAACGGGCGCGGCTTCGCTGATCGGAATTGTTTTTTCGGCGATTTTGCTCGGTTTGATGTGGAACGATCCTTCTTCATCCTCAGCCTGGAACGGAATGATTGCCAATGACGGTTTGCGAATCAGTTTTTCGTTTGTTTTTCTGCTGGTTTCGGCGATGACGATTTTGATTTCGTCTGTTTGGACGGAACGCGAAGACATTCCAATCGGCGAATATCACTGTCTGCTGCTGTTTGCGACCGTCGGAATGATGTTTATGGCTTCGGGAAACGATCTGGTGATTATTTTTCTCGGCTTGGAAACATCCTCGATTGCGACTTATGTAATGGCTGGTTTGCGGAAATCGGATTTGCGCTCGAACGAATCTTCGATGAAATATTTCATTTTGGGTTCGTTTGCGACCGGATTTCTGCTTTACGGAATGGCTCTGATTTACGGCGCGACCGGCGCGACGAACATTACGGAAATCGCGGCGCGTGTCGCAAATCCGAATTTTCCCGCGCTGCTGCTAATCGGCGGCGCGATGTTGATTATCGGTTTCGGCTTCAAAGTCGCTACCGTTCCGTTTCACGTCTGGACGCCTGACGTTTACGAAGGCGCGCCGACGCCGATCACGGCGTTTATGGCGGCGGGACCGAAATCGGCGGCGTTCGCTTCATTTCTGCGCGTTTTTGTTCTGGGTTTTCCGCTCGTCGCGGCGTCGCAGGCTTCGGGTTATTTGCACGAAACGTGGATTACGGCTTTGACGGTGATTGCGATGCTGACGATGACGGTCGGAAATGTCGCGGCGATTGTGCAGAATAACGTCAAACGAATGCTCGCGTATTCGTCAATCGCGCACGCCGGTTACGCGCTCGTCGGATTTATCGGCGCTGGAATGGCGACGACGATTGCCGGACGCGATTCGGCGATTGCTTCAGTCGCATTTTATATGCTGACTTACGCAGTGACAAATTTGGGAGCGTTTGCGATTGTCACTCTACTCGCGCAGAAAAACGACCGGCGCACCGAATTTGAAGATTACAACGGCATCGGTTTCGGTTCGCCCGTTTTGGCGTTTTCGCTGTCGCTGTTTATGCTTTCGCTTTTGGGTTTGCCGCTGACTGCCGGATTTATGGGCAAAGTTCTGGTTTTTCGTCCCGCGCTCGAAGCCGGAAGTGCGCTGATGACGCTGCTGGTCGTTGTCGCGGTCGTCAACACGGCGATTTCAGCTTATTATTATCTGCGTCTGATCGTCGTGATGTTTTTCCGCGAACGGACGACCGATTGGCTCGCGCCGCGTATTCCGGCGGCGATGACGGTGGTTTTGATACTGACGGTTTTGGGCGTTCTTTATTTCGGAATTTTCAGCAACGGCATCATCGAAAAATTTTCACATTCGCCGATGGCGACAATGACGGCGGAGAGATAAATTTGTATATTGTAAAATAGTAAATCGTGAATAGTTTTTCGTGAACAATCAATCTTCTATTTACAATTCACGAATTACTGCTTACGATTTACAAAATGGACATCGCGGCGGAAATCAAAGAAAAGTTGGCGGCGGAATGGCTTCCCGAAATTTATCGCGTCAAAGTGCGGACACAGCGGACACGCGCTCACCGCCTTGAAGTTGCAAAGCGCGAAAACCGCGCGATTATTCAGCACACGCTTCTCGGAGTCGAATTAAAAGTTGGAAATCAGCGCTTTTCCTGCCCGGATTTATCAACCGCCAGATATTTACAGATTTTCGCGCGATTTGGCTGTCAGGCGGTCGCCGTTCCGTATGATATTACAAAAATCTCGACGCTCGCCGATGAACTCGAATCTGCCTGGCAAAAGAGTTTGCTTCTCCTGGACGAGCAGACAAAAGAAAAATCCGCAGCGGTCAAAGGTCGGATGCGTTCGGCTTTGATAAAAGAAATACGCGATGAAATTGACGAAATCGGCGCAGGTTCATTAATACCGGAGTTTAAGCAAAGCACTAAACAACGCGCTAATTGAAGGTTTCGCATCGTATCAGAAAAAAAATAGATACCGGTTTATTAAAATTATTAAAATAAGCCGGAATTAGTATTTTAATAATTTCAAGAGTTTTGATAAATCGGTGTTTCATTTTTCAGTTATGTTACAACTTTCAAAAGTGGTAAAATGATTTACAGCTATGTTTGACGCAAATCCATTTTCAGAAAAACCGCAGCCCGAAATGCTTCCGTTTCCTTTTAATAATCGTCCGTTTTGCCGGTATGAACCGATTGAAAAAACGATTAAACACGCCAAAGTTTTAATCGTCAATGATTTGCTTCGTTACGAAGACGATTTATCGGATTTGGCGAAAGAAGAATGGAACGGCACTAAGGAAAGCAAGTTGCGCTTTGAGCGAAAAATATCGGGAATGGCGTGCGACAATATCGCCAAAAATGTTTTGCGTCTCGTCAAAAATCCGAAAACTTTGACTGTTCATTTGTCGGAAGTCGGCGAAGCGGCGAAAAGTTTCAACCCGGACGCGATTGTGATGAGCGGAACTTTGTCGGATTTCGATTATTATAATCCCGCACAACTCAAAAAATTCGAGCGATTTATCAAGCAGACGAAAATTCCGGTTCTCGCCATCTGCGGAGCGCATCAGTTGGTCGGCGTGAGCTTCGGCTCGAAACTTACAACTTTAGATAATCTCGACCCGTCGGAAAAACGCTCCGGTCGCGTCGTTGAATATCAATATCGGTTTGTAAAAATCGTTGACGAAACAGACCCGATTTTTGCCGGTGTCGCCGCCGTCGAAGAAACGCGCGAAAGCCGAGTCTGGCAGGATTACACGCTCGAAGACGACATTCTGCGCGTCTGGCAAAATCACGGTTTGCAAGTCGAAGGCGTTCCCGAAGGTTTCAAACTTCTTGCTACTTCGTATCTTTGCAAAAATCAAATGATGGCGAAACATTCAGGCGGACAAATGATTTACGCCGTTCAATTTCATCTGGAAAAATCGTTTGAAGATTGGAGCAAAAACCCGACGCGCTGGGAACACCCGAACGAATCACGCGACGGACGCATATTATTTGAAAACTTCTTGAAACTTGCCTTGCGGCACAACAAAAGATAAGCAATTAAAAATAAACTGCGAAGCCGCGCTTCTGAAATTCAAAAATGTTTTTGAATTTCAGAAGCGCGGCTTCGCGTTTTTAATTTATAAAATTACAAAGTTTGAAATTATTTTCGCTAAAACTTTCTCTCTCTTGTGAAAATGCCGCGAAAATTGATGACCCGGACAATGAAATTATTAACTTCGGGCTTTAATGATTATTCGTGTCTTTCGGGATTGAATCCTGTTGCGACTGTGATTTTTCTTCGCTCTTTTCAGATTTCTGCTCGACAGCGTTTTCTTCGGTTTGGTTGGGCGGATTTTCTTCTTTAACCGGTTCTTCGATGTTTTGAGGAACAGGCAACGACCGCATCGGTTGATAGATTTGTTTCGGTTGTTCACGCTGTGTTGCGACGAGCGGCGGTAAAGATATTTCGCGCTGTGTGACGAATATTCCGGCGGTTTGCGCGATTTCATCGGCATTTGCCGTTAGAATATCGGCGAGCGAATCGGGCGGCAAAGTTTTGCGTTCGCCGTTTCGCCCGCGAACCATAATTTCCTGATTTCCGTTCGTAGAAGTATTAACCGTAAGCATTAAAAGCCGCGCGTCTCTGGGAAATTCTCTCATTTCAATTTTGTTGCCGAAGCCGTCATACATTACGGTCAACAATGATTCGTCCTTTAATTGAACAGGTTTTTCTTCCCGCGCTTCTCTCTTAGCCGACGGCTGCGAAGTTTGATCGAAGCTCGAATCGTCAATGATAATTTCACCTTTTTCAGTTGTTCTATAACCGTCGTCGAAAACCACTTCCGCGTCAGCGGAAGAATTGGCTTTACCGGCGCACGCAAAATTGAACAGCACCAACAGTCCTGCAATGACAGCCAAAAGAAATTGACGATAATTCATAATCTTTTTGTAATCTGGAAATTTATTTTTCGGCAACTCCGAGAACGAAATTACTGACTGCCGTTAAACCGTTTGCCACGCTGCTCGAATCGAAAACCAGGGTCGAATTGCCGCCGCCGGAAATGTCGTATTTCGGTCCCAAATAACCGGCGGCTAAATTGTTCGGATTATACGGCGCGATGACCGTGTTTCCCCGCAGAGTGCCGCCGCCGCCGCCGGAGCGGTCAAATCCGCCCGCGCCGGTAACGATAATCAATCCGTTAAAGTCAACGCCGCCGTGAAATGTTAGCGCTCCGGTACAAACCAAAATTCCGCCGCCTGATTTGTTCAACTCCACATCGCCGTCCGCAAATGTAATTCCCTGCGCTGTCGCGTTATTCCCGAAATAACCTGGTGTCTGTCCGCTGGCGTAATAACTTCCAGAGGCTTTGGCAATTCCTCTTAAGTTTTTAATAGTCGCGTCGAGATTATAAGTATTTTGCAGCCAGAGCGGGAGTTCGGCTGTGACATCAGCCGGTGCCGGGTCAAAAGGCGTTTTGGTCGTCCCGGCAATAACATCATCTAAATTTGATTGATTGGTCGTTCCGATTGAAGGTATCTTTAAACCGGTAGGAGGTGTGGCAATGTCATTACCGTTATACTGCACATTGTTGGAACTTCCGCCGGCGAAGTTAAAACCCGTAGATGAGCCGACTAAAGTTAAAGCGGCAGGAGCGGATAAACCTTCAAAAAAGTTTTTCTGAATAATCGCTTCGAGTAATTTTTGCGCGCCGCGCGGTCCGTATCCGGTCGAGCGAATCAGCAATCTTTGCGGCTCCGGGTTGGTCATTGAGGTAGAAATAGTTTTTGTTCCGCCGTTGATATTTGGTGGGTTTGGAGTAAGAGGTTCATTGGCTAAAGTTATAAAACTTCCCGTCAATTCAAAAACTCCGGCGATAAAATCAAACTTAACATTTCCTACGGAACTCGTAATTATAGTTCCGGTCGTGATGTTTCCGCGTATAACTCTGGTTGCGATATAAGGATCGGACATATCCACCACAATTTGAAAGGGAACTTGCGCTGAGATTGTCGCCCCTGTGCCGGCAGTCGCAATCGTGAAACTTCCGATGTTTGAATTTCCCGAACCGGAAGCGACATTTAAGCCGGAAATCGTCACCGGATTATATGTGATCGTTGCGGTATTCGGACTTGTGCCGAAAGTTATAGACCTTTTGTATGTTTTACTGGCGGAATCATAAATCCCGGAACCCGTAGAATTAGTTACATAATTAATCGAGTTGCTGGTGTTATCCGGGTCAGTAAGCGCGACCTTAAAAGCGAATCCCGAATTAGGCGTATAAGTTCCGCTTCCGAGCGTTATGCGGTCGGAATAGGTTGAATTGTAAGTCAGCCAGCGCGATAAACGCGCTTCGGTGCCGGTGTCGGTTGAAAGATTTGACGAGCCGGTTCTGACGGCTTTGGAAAAACTGATTCTATCGGTAGTCGGCGAAGAAGTCGGCTGGACATTTCCGCGCATTACGTCAATAGCCGATTGCAGCCCGCTTTCCGCCGCGTTGTAGGCTTGCTGTTCGGCGGTCGCGTCCGTAACGTTTGCCGTATTCATCGTCGCTTCCAGCAAAATTCCGGCGCTCGCCACCAGCAGCATAAAGGAAATCATCATTACCATTACCAACGCCGCGCCCTTTTCGCTTTTGCGGTCTTTTTGTAAGCTATTTTGTTCTTTTTCTCTCATAAAATAAACTCTCGGTAATTAATATTGATTCAGCATATAATCGGAATTTCGCAAAGTAACGTCGGAAGTAAAGGTTACAAATTGACCATCTGGCTGTCCTTGAATTGGGTCCATTGTAACGGAGACAGTTATTCTGACGCGCCCGGTGTCGGTTGTCGGAACCGAAGTTTGGGTTGGCGTCGAACTGCTTCCGCTGTAATTAAAATAAGTGTATGTAACATCGCTGATACGATTGACGATAACGGAAGTCTGCGGGCTGTCGTTCGGGTCGTAACGAACGATTGATTTGGTGGCGGAGTCGTAAAAACACGTCAAATCTTCGCCGGGACTATCCGTTGATAAATCGCTGTTGAAAATATTGGCGCGAAAATGCAGCATTTTGTTGGTTGAATCAGCCGTTACGATTCCATTGTTTTTTTGACCGTTGATAGCGATTCCGTATCCCGAATTAGCGATTTCGCGCGACATTACGTTAAGAGCAGCCTGCGCCGAAGTTAAAGCGTCGGTTCGCTGACTTTCACGTTTTCGAGTGCTGATCGCGCCGGAAAATAAGGTTGACACCAGCCCCAAAGCGACCAGCATTACGGTCATTGCGATTATTAATTCAACCAGCGAAAAACCTTCGTAAGTTTGTGGTTTTCCGGTTTTTACTTTCACCATTTTTTTAATTCTTATTAGTTTGACTGTGAGCGAAGCAGAATCACGGTTGACGGAATTGCGGTTTGCCAGCCCGGAGTCGGATTATTCAGTGTAACTGTTACGGTTATTTGTTTTAAAGTCGCAGTCTTATCAACAACCTGCGTTTGCACCTTAAAACTGTATCCGTCAGCCGAAGTAACAACTTTGGATGTATTTGTTCCGCCGGTCATAGATGAATCGGTAACGGTAGGTGTAAATTTCGCGCTTCTCATTAATTCAACCTCTTGCTGCAAAACAGCCAGAGACCGCGAGCGTGAATTGTTGCCCGCGTTGTAATTGACGGCGTAAGCGAAAGTAGCAAAAACTCCAGACACTACGATTAACAGTATTACCATTGCGATAACCGCTTCAATTAACGAAAAGCCGTCTTCACTCTGAAGATGTTTCTCTGTATCTGCGGCAGAAACAATCGAACCGCGTTCTGCGGCAAATTTCAGAGGTTTTTTTATTCGGAAAAAGTCTTTCATACATTCGCAAAATCGGTAACTCAACTTGGAAATTCTTGCTGTTAGTAGCATTTTTTATTTGAATGAACAATCTTCGGAGATTGACAGACACATCCGGTAGTGTCCGGTCTCTGATTAGTCGCGCAGACATTCATCGGCGTCGGCGTCGGAGTTGGTGTCGCTGTTGGAGTTGGTGTCGGCGTTTTGGTCGGTGTCGCCGTAGGACTTCCTTGTGGCGTCGCAGTCGCAGTCGGAGTTGCGGTCGGAGTCGCTGTTGCTGTCGGCGTCGCGGTCGGAATTACTGTCGGCGTCGGGTTAGGAGTTGAACCGCATCCCACCGTATCTCCGACTTCTACCAACGGATTTATTTGCGAACAGGGCGCGACTGTTGTAACATTCGGATTTTGGAAGGTTGGTTCGCTGTCTCCGAATACTCCCATAACAATTGTTCCGGTTGCCGAAATTGAGATAACGCTTGCATTCTGCGCGGTTGCGGTCGCAGCCGTGCAATTATTACAGACTATAAATTTTGGCGTAACAAAATCGCCTGCGCTGTCGGTTGCGGTAATTTGACCGCGCTGGTCAAACTTGATGGTAACGGGAAAATTCAAAGTGGCGCTGACAATACGGACATCGCTGTTGTTGCCAAAACTAACTTGCGTTGTGTCGGTTGTTTCAAGCGTTCCATTTAAATTCAAGTCTGTTGTTAAACTAAATACGCTGGTATCTACTTTGACAGATGCCATTTTGTCGGTGTCCATAGCGCGTCTCTTGACCGAATCGAAGCGCGCGTTCGAGGCTGACCTTTAACTGACGGGCGACATTCTGCCGCTGAAGATTAGTTTTAGATTGAGTTAATTGAGCGACCGCAAAGCCTACCAAAATTATACTAATTGCCACAACTATCAAAATTTCGATTATAGATACACCGCTTTGCGAGTTAATTTTGGCGTTTTTCATAGATGATTAAAACGGATTAGGCAGACGAAATTAAGAGTCGGAAAACTGCCGCTATAAAATAATGACAGGTAGTAACAACGAGTGTCAATAGTTTTAGCCATTGTTTAACCACACATCGCAAAAAAAATCGGACTGTATTGAAATCTACAGTCCGACGAATTTCAGATTTCAAGCAAAATTTCTAATCGAAACACTTTTCGGGAACGCTCTCCAGCGTATTTTTAATCAGCATATCAACGACGGGTTTAAATTCGTGATTGTTTTCTTCATAAACTTTAAGCTGCATATCGGCGGAGGTGCCGCGTTCGAGAATCGTGTGAATGTGTTCTATTTCCTTGCGCGAGTCCAAATCGTCAATCACGTCGTCAACAAAATCGAGCAATTCACGGATTAAATCGCGCGTCGGAATTTCTTTTTGTTTACCCAAATCGAGCAGTTTTCCGTCCAAACCCCAACGCACCGCGCGCCATTTATTTTCCTGAATATACATCCGGCGATAAAGCCGGAAACCCCAATTTTTGTCCATCATTATATTCAGCTTGGCGATGATTGCCTGAAACAGCGCGGCGACGGCAATCGTGTCGTCAACGCGCGTCGGAATATCGCAAATGCGAAATTCGAGCGTCGGAAAAAACGGATGCGGGCGAATGTCCCAGTATATCTTTTTGGCGTTGTCAATACAGTTCATCTTGACGAGCAAATCAACATAAGATTGATAAGACGCGGCTGAATCGAAATGATCCGGAATGTCCGTTCGCGGAAATTTTTTAAACACTTCCGAGCGATAAGATTTCAATCCTGTATTGTGTCCGAGCCAAAACGGTGAAGATGTCGTCAGCGCCAGAACGTGCGGCAGAAAATATCTGGAGGCGTTCATCAAGTGAACTTGACGGTCTTTGTCTTCGATGCCGACGTGAACGTGAAGTCCGAAAATCAGCAAGCTGCGAGCAACCATTTGCAGTTCTTCGACAAGAAAAGCATAACGCTCGTCGTCAAAAATTTCCTGGTCGCCCCAATGCGAAAACGGGTGGGTCGAAGCGGCGACGATTTCCAAACCTTTTTTACGGGCGAGCATCGAAATTATACAGCGCAGGCGCGTCAGGTCTTCCCGCGCTTCGTGTATGTTATGGCAAACGCCCGTGCCGACTTCAATCATTGATTGAATCATTTCGGGCTTGAGCTTTTCGCCCAGAATCAACTTGCCTTCTTCAAGAATTTCCGAAACGTGCGATTTTAACTCGCGCGTCTGCGGGTCAACGATCTGAAATTCTTCTTCTATTCCGAGCGTAAATTGTTCAAACATAGTTTTTTATATCGGAAAATGAATAATTGAAATTGATAATAAAAATCGAAAAATGCAATTAAAAAACATTTTGAATTATCAATTATCCATTATCAATCATCCGTTATTCGAGGTGTAGTTCTCGTTTGAGAATTTCTTCGTTTCTTTCGGACATCGCCTGAAAACGAATTCCTACGCCGTGTCCCGGGTCAACATAAGTGACTACGCCGTCCAAGCCGATTTCCTCGCCGCCGACGGTCATTCGCATAAAAAGCGGCGTTCCGACCGCAAGCGGCGCGTTCGTCAGCATATACAATCCGCCGATGCCGATGTCGCGCGTGTTGGCGATGCCTGTGCCGTCGCCGCCTTCGTAGTCAACGTGGACAATTAGTTTTTTACGGTCTGAGTTTCGTCTCTCGGAAGGCGAAAGCGCCTCATCTGGTTCTTTCGGTAGCATTCTAAGTCCTCTTTGGTTTTTGAATTTGTCGAAACTTCGTAACTATTCTAACTATTTTTTACCCTTTTGGAAAAAATAATTTTTAAAAAGATTATATTTAGGGAATTTTATAAAGCAAGTCTTGCAAAGAATTAGTTTTCGAGATTGTCAGCGGCGCATTTTCGCACCTATTTGAATTGAAGGATAAATTTTGCCGTTTGCAATTTTTTTTTCGGCAAGTTACCATAAATACTCGATAAAACAAGTGTTTTATCAGTCTGACAACCTCATTTGATATAAAATTCAGTAAGAGTTTTTATTTAAGGTTTTCCAATTTATATGGGTTTTTCGACAGTTGCAATTCACGCGGGAAACGAACCCGACGCGACGACGGGCGCGGTCAGCGTTCCGATTTATCAAACATCAACCTACGCGCAGGAAGGTTTAGGCAAACACAAAGGTTTTGAATATGCCAGAACGCAAAATCCGACCAGACTCGCGCTCGAAAAAAACATCTCCGCGCTCGAAGGCGCGAAATTCGGATTCGCTTTCGCTTCTGGAATGTCTGCGACCGACGCGGTTTTGAAACTCGTCAAAGCCGGCGATCACGTCGTCTGCGGCGATAATACTTACGGCGGAACTTATCGTCTGTTCAGCAAAGTTTTGTCCAATTACGGAATCGAGTTCGATTTTGTTGACACTTCTGACGTGAACAACGTCGAAGCGGCGTTAAAGCCGAATACAAAAATGGTTTTCGTCGAAACGCCGACCAATCCGATAATGACCGTCACGGATTTGCGCCTCGTTTCGGAAATCGCTCACGCGCACGGCGTGCGAGTCGTTTGCGATAATACGTTTATGTCGCCGTATTTACAGCGACCGATTGATTTCGGCGTTGATATTGTCGTTCACTCGACAACAAAATATTTGAACGGACATTCGGACAGCATCGGCGGTTTTGTTGCCTTGAACAACGAAGAAGACGCCGAATGGATTCGATTCATTCAAAACAGCGTCGGCGCGATTCTTTCGCCGTTTGATTCTTTTTTAGTTTTGCGCGGCACGAAAACTCTAGCCGTCAGAATGGAAAAACACGACGCGAACGGACGCGCCGTGGCGAATTTTCTCGCCGAACATCCGAGAGTTGAAAAAGTTTATTATCCCGGACTCGCGTCGCACGCGCAGCACGAATTAGCCAAACGTCAGCAAAAAGGTTTCGGCGGAATGGTTGCGTTTGAAACCGGTTCGCTCGAAAATGCGAAAAGGGTTTTAGAGAACGTCAAAATTTGCACTCTAGCCGAAAGTCTGGGCGGCGTTGAAAGTCTTATTTCGCATCCGGCGACGATGACGCACGCTTCCGTTCCGGCGGAAAAACGACAGGCTTTAGGAATTACCGACGGTCTTGTTCGCGTTTCAGTCGGTATCGAAGACATCGAAGATATTTTGGAAGATTTAGACCAAGCATTAGATTAGTGCCAAATGGTAAGTGGTAAGTTAAAGCAATTTCCTACACTTACCACTTACCACTTACCACTTAAAATTATGTTGACTGTTGAAATACACGCTACATCGCACGTCGGGCGTGTCCGCAAGGGCAACGAAGATAATTATCTGTTGTTGCACATCTCGGATTCAAAAACTTTGACCGGCTCGCAGGATACCGGCGAATTCATTGTCGAATCGCAAAAATTTGCGATAGACGATGAAGGAATCGTATTAGCTGTTTCGGACGGAATGGGCGGCGCGTTAGCCGGCGAAGTCGCCAGCAAAATGGCGGTTGACACGGTTAGCCAGAGATTTCTGGACGAAGACCCTGAAAAAACCATTACGCCTGAAAATTCCGGCGAATCTCTGATAGGCAAACTTTACGACGCGACCGTTTATGCCAATGCTCTGATTCACCGGCAGGGACGTTCCGATCCGCAATATAACGGAATGGGCGCGACTTTTACGGGCATCGGCATTACGCCGCAAGCGGTAGATTTGGTTCAAGTCGGAGACAGCCGCGCTTATCTGGTTCGCAAAGGCAGAATTTATCAGATAACCAAAGACCAATCGCTCGTCCAACAGCTTATTGACGCCGGACAAATCAAGCCGGAAGAAGCCGAAACGCACACGCTCAAAAATGTGATTTTGCAGGCGCTCGGCGCGCAGAATGAAATCTATCCGGTTGCGGCGCGTCTGCTGCCGCAGCGCGAAGACGTATTCCTTGTATGCAGTGATGGTTTGTCGAACAAAATCGGCGGCGCGGATATGCAGAAAATCATTTCAAAAAATCTCAATCAACTTGAAACAGCCTGTTCAGAGCTTGTCAAAGTAGCCAATGAACGCGGCGGCGAAGATAACATCAGTTTGATTCTAGCAAGACTTTCGGGCGATGATTTGCCCGAACCGAGTGAAGACGAAATAAAAATAGAATTATTGAATCTAGGCGATATTCACGATACGGCAGACCAAAATATGGCGGAGATTTTGTGAATTAAGAATTCAGACTTGAGACTGGTATAAAATTTATTGTTAGTTCTTAATTCTTAATTTTCACCGCCTCTCCATTCGGGAAGTTCATTTGTTCTTCGGACATAAATAGACGAGCCTTGCACACGCACGACTTCGACCTTTTCACCTTCGACGAGCGGCGTTCGGTCACTAACCGGAAAAGCCGTCCAAACCGAACCATAGACTTTAACCGCTCCTTCTTGCAGCGCGCCTTTGCTGGCGATTGTTACCGTCCCGATTTGTCCGGGCAGCGAATCAATTCCCGTTTTCAGAGCATCTTCGCT
>CAXSHW010000012.1:19557-28035 GCA_964237245.1 uncultured Pyrinomonadaceae bacterium | reverse complement strand
ATTGCCGTCAAAGCAATCGAAACAATTGCGAAAATTAAAAATTGCAGAGCGAATCCGAAACCGAGCCAGCCAGCAAACGCCGCCGCAAGCGCGCCGACGCCAAACCAAAGCAACACAAAACCGAGCGTGAAAATCTCTGCGACAATCAAAATCGCGCTCAAAACAATCCACAGAATCCATGTAAATTGTTCCATCTTTTTTCCTCGAAAAAATTTACTTTTCACTGTTAGTATTACAGTTATTTGCCGCTTTGTCATTGTTTTATCGCTGTCTGTTTTCAATTATCAATTGATCTATTCTCGCAACGCTGCTTTGAACTTAAAATCGAGTCGTGCTAATCTTCTTCTCGTGCTTGGGTGGCGGAATTGGTAGACGCACAGGACTTAAAATCCTGTGTCCTTCGGGGCGTGCGGGTTCGATTCCCGCCCTAAGCACCAATTTTTTATTTTTGAAAAGGTCCGAATTCGTTCGGGCTTTTTCATTTTGACTCATACGATTTTTTCGCTAAATTCGATTAATCAGAAATAGCAATGATCAGTATTCGTCCCAGTAACAGTTGAACCAGAGTTCTAAACGAAAATTTATATCTTCAATAAAAATAAAGATTTCAAATTGTAAATTGCAAATCTACGGTTTCATTGGAATTTGAAATTCGGAAACTGTCTATCCTATATCGTGTAAATGCTAAACGATAAAGTAACCGTTTGCTAATGGACAATTTGCCGCGCATCCGTTTAAAATGCGACAAATCCATTGTTTTATTACGTTTTCTGTTTTTCAAAAATTGGTGGCACAAGCATTGCCATAACTCTTCGCGGATGTCCCAGTTTGAAAAAATCCGCGAAGACGGAGGTTAGATATGAACATCTTGTTAATAAAGACCAAAGTCTTTGCGTTTTTTTTCTTGCTCTTTGCAATTTTTATTTCGGCAAATGCTCAGACGGATTCCAGCATTTATCAGCTTCAGACAGGCACTAAAATTCGTGTTCGGATGGACAACGAGATAAATTCCAAAGTGTCGAGCGAGAACGATACTTTTACCGTCCGAATTGTTGAACCCCTAAAAGTGCGCGAATCGGTTGTGCTTCCGATTGGAACGATAATCGAAGGGCGAATTACGAAAGTGAAACGTGCCGCGCTCGGCGGAAAGAGCGGAAGTTTGGAAGTTTCTTTTGAAACGCTTCTTTCGCCCGACGGCGGCAAGCAAAAAATCGAAGGCGTGCCGGTCAATCAGTTAAATGCCGAATCTAATTCGACCGCAACGGTTTTGACAATCATTAGCGGAACGGCAATCGGCGGAATCGTCGGCGCGATTTCAAAAACGCAAAACGGCGCTCTAATCGGCGCGGGAATCGGAGCGGGCGCCGGAGCAAGCGCTGCATTTTTGAGAAAGGGAAAGGACGTAAAAATCAGAGCCGATGAAGAGTTTGAAATAAAGTTGTTAAAAGAGGTAAGTTTGCCGGTTCAAGATTATTGAAAATTTTACAAGTTTGGTCGTCAGCAAAAATTTTGTGCGACCATTTAAAGAGTCTAATGCGAAGGGGAGAGCGCGTTAGACTCTTTCTTTTGGTTTTAAATATGCCGAAACAGCGTTTGCCGTTGCTGTATCAACCGTGTCAAAATTAGACTTTAACGCTTTATCAAAAAACTTTTATTTTAATCAGGAAGGTATAAAATGGTTAGACGTAACAAAATAACGGTGGTCGGAGCGGGAAATGTCGGCGCGACCGCCGCGCATTGGATTGCCGCCAAAGAATTGGCGGATGTTGTTCTGGTTGATATTGTCGAAGGCACGCCGCAGGGAAAATCGCTGGATTTGGCGCAAGCCGCGCCGATTGACGGTTTTGACGTGAAGCTCGTCGGCGCGAATTCTTATGAAGAAACGAAAGATTCGGACATCGTAATTATCACTGCCGGACTGCCGCGCAAACCGGGAATGAGCCGCGACGATTTGCTGAAAACCAATTCAGATATTGTCGGAAAAGTTACCGAAGAAGTTGCCAAGTATTCGCCGAATGCATTTCTTATTATCGTTTCAAATCCGCTAGATGCAATGGCGCAGGTTGCGTTTAAGCGTTCGGGTTTTCCGAAAAATCGCGTGATGGGAATGGCTGGCGTTCTCGATTCAGCCAGAATGCGCTGCTTTTTAGCCGAAGCGCTCGATGTTTCGGTGCAGGACGTAACGGCTTTCGTTTTGGGCGGACACGGCGACACGATGGTTCCGCTGCCGCGCTATTCGACGTGCGCGGGAATTCCTGTGACCGAACTTTTACCGAAAGATCAGATTGACGCGATTCTCAAGCGCACCGCAAACGGTGGCGCGGAAATCGTCGGATTGCTGAAAACCGGTTCGGCTTTTTACGCTCCGAGTTTAGGCGCGGTCGAAATGGCAGAATCAATTTTGAAGGACAAAAAACGAATTTTGCCGTGCGCCGTTTATCTCGAAGGCGAATACGGCATTAATAATTTATTTGTCGGCGTTCCGGTCAAACTCGGCAAAAACGGTGTCGAACAGATTATCGAAATTTCTCTGACGAACGACGAACGCGCCGCTCTGCAAAAGAGCGCGGGCGCGGTTCAAGAACTGATTGACGTTCTCGGCATTTAATTCCGAAAAATTAAACTCGAACAAAAAAGGAAAGTCATCGCGGCTTTCCTTTTTTTATTTGCCAATCGTTCAATTTGATTGATTGTTTCATTCAGATTGACAGATTACCTCTCACAAATAAATTCCGCAAATCAAATAAACTCAATTATTGTCGCATTTAACCTTTTGGCACAAACTTTGCCAAAACAATTGCGGCAACTCGCGTCAATAGACAGCCGCGCCAAAATCCAAATTCTCTTTCTGCAATGTATAAAAAAATGTTCTCCAATAAACAATCAAACAAAATAACCAAAGTATTCTCTTCTATAATGCTCAGTTCGTTTTTATTTACAAACGTATTCGCACTGCAAGTGTTTGCGAATGTAAATAATAATGAGCCGACAAGAGTATCTTCGCTGAAAAAATACACGAGAGACTTAACCGAACTCGCGCGTCAGGGAAAAATCCGTTCAACTGGTAATTTTGAACGGGAAGTTAATCGTCTGGCGAAAATTCTGGTAAGCGGCGACGTTCGTCAGCCGGTTCTTTTGGACGAAACGGGCGAAAATCAGGAACTTGTCGTCGAAGCTCTCGCTTTGCGCATCGCTTCCGGCGATGTTGACAGCGCTTTGAAAAACAAGCGAGTTCTGATGCTCGAAACGAATGTTTTATTTTCAAATTCAAAAGATAAAAAAGCAGTCGCGCTGGTTTTGACGAATGTCGTTGCCGAACTTGCCGCTTCAAAAAAAGACGTTATTTTGTTTGTTGACGAACTCACGAATTTTGTCGGCGACGCCGACAGCGCATTCACAAACGCTTTATTGCAGGGAAAACTTCAAATAATCGGCGGCAGTTCAAAAGCCGCTTACAGTGATAAAATTGAGAATACGGCTCAAGTCGCGGCGCTTTTTCAAACGATTGAGATCGGGCAAACAAATTTCAATGCTGAAGAAAACAAACAAAAAGCCGCGCAAGCCGAAAGATTTCGCGGCGATAATGTCTCGTCCGATTTACGTGAAATGATGGCACAAGATTCGACGGGCAAAAAGCGTGTTGACGTTATTCTCCAAGCAAGAGATGCGGATAATCCGGCACTTCGCCGGATTATGTCGGAAAATCGAGTTCGTTTGACGGACAGAATCGGCGATACCGATACGATGGTTGTTAATCTTCCGCTTCACGCCGTCGAAACACTTTCTCAGAGCGGGTTGGTCGGCTATATGTCGCCTGACCGCGAAATCAAAACCACAGGACACATTGAAACAACGACCGGCGCGAGCAATGTTCGCAGTCAAGCCGCTCTTAATAGTCGCGCTGCCTACACGCTCGACGGTTCGGGCGTCGGAATCGCAATCGTTGATTCGGGAATTCTTCAAAATCACAAAGCATTTACGGCAGACGGTTCAACCGGCAGCCGCATCGTTTTTAATAAAAGTTTCGTTGCCGGTGTTTCTTCAACCGATGACGATTACGGACACGGAACGCACGTCGCCGCGATTGCCGCCAGTCAAAATTCACGCGACGCGGGCGCGTATCGCGGCATCGCATACAAAGCCAATCTTATTAATTTGAAAGTTCTCAACGCGCAGGGCGCCGGAACGACTTCGTCTTTGTTGAACGCTCTGGATTGGATTCATCAAAACTACGCAGCCTATAACATCAAAGTCGTCAACTTGAGTCTCGGCACGCCGGCAGTTGATTCTTACTTTAACGACCCGGTCTGCTCGAAAGTCGAGCTGCTCAATTCGGACGGAATTTTAGTGGTTGCCGCCGCCGGAAATAACGGCAAAGATTCAAACGGACAAAAAATTTACGGACAAATTCACTCGCCCGGCAACGACCCTTCGGTTTTGACCGTCGGCGCGAGCAACTCGCTCGGAAGCGATTCGCGCAGCGACGATACTCTGGCTACTTACAGTTCGCACGGACCGACGAGAAGTTATTACACCGACGCTTCCGGCAATAAACATTACGACAATATAATCAAACCCGATATGGTCGCGCCGGGCAACAAAATAATTTCGGCAAAGGCGAAAGCCGGCAGTTATTTGATTACAGAAAGTCCGAGTTTGACGAACGCGACGCTTGATATTCCCGGCGACAACAACGATATGATGTATTTGAGCGGAACTTCAATGGCGACTCCGGCTGTTTCGGGCGCGGCGGCTCTGCTTTTTCAAGCTAATCCGAAATTGACGCCGACGATGGCTAAAATGGCTCTCGAATACTCGGCTCAACCTTTGAACGGCTACAATATGCTCGAACAGGGCGCGGGACAATTGAATGTTGACGGCGCGATTAAAATCGCCAACTATATTCGTCAGGATACAAGTTTCGCTAATTTCGGAATGGGTAATGCGATGAACGCCGTCGGCGCGGTTTTCCCGACAGCTTCGACAACCGTTAGCGGCAGCGCGTTTGCCTGGTCGCAGGGAATTCTTTCAAATCAGGCTTATATCAAAGGCACAAAATTAGTTTCATCTTTTCAGGACGTTTATAAATACGGCAGATGGTTTGACAACGGAGTTAGCCGCGCATCTAACGGAAATTTAACTCTCGATACGACTAATAATTACAGCGCCGGTTTATTGCTTTACCAGAACGTTTTAACCAGCAACGGCGCGGCGATGGGCGGCGGTTCGGTTTTCTGCGCGTCGGGCGTTTTAGTTTCGGACGGAGTTTTGGTTAGCGACGGCGTGGTTTTCGGCGACGGAGTTCTTGTCAGCGACGGAGTTCTTGTCAGCGACGGAGTTTTAGTTTCAGACAGCACAAATGCTAATACGGACAGTAATGTTATGGGAGGCGATAATACGGACTCGATGAATTAAAAAATCGAATAAGTTCGTAAAGTCGAATAATTTATCAAGCGGTTTTCTGAAAACAAAATGTAGGAACATTGAACATTACCAAAGAATATTTGTTTAACTAAAATAAACAATAGACAAAACGTTTTTTCTAATTCATAATAGAGAAGACTCAACCTGAGTCTTCTCTATTTTTTTGTCGTAAATCACAAACCCGCCGTAATTCCTACTGAAATGAGAATCATATTAAGTAACAATTAAGAAAATCGGTTTCTATTCGGCATTGCTCAAGAAAGCTATGGACACGCAATCAAAAACCAAAAATTATATGTTGGTTATTCTCGCGCTCGGATTCGCGTGTTTAGCGTCGGCTTTGCTGAATTTTCCTTTGGAAAAAGTTGATTATCGCCTGCTCGTATTGTTTATTTTTACCATCGGAGTCGGTTCACGAATTACGATTCAGATTCCCAGATTCAAATCACACATTGCCGTTTCGGACACATTTATTTTTCTCGCGCTTCTGTTATACGGCGGAGAAATAGCCGTAACTCTGGCGGCAATCGAGGCTCTATTTTCAGCCTGGCGGTTTTGCAATAAAAAAATCACCGTCTTTTTTAATGTGGCGGTAATGGCGCTTTCGACCAGCGTCGTTGTCGTCATATTAAGATTATTCGGGCTTTACACCGAAAGCCGCCTGCACGGACACGGCGCGGATTTGGGTAATTTTATTACTGCTCTATCGGTTATGGCGGTTACGCAATTTTTAGCCAACACCTCGATTGCCGCCGTTTACGGCTCGCTGAAAAGCGAAAAACCGCTCTGGGAAACCTGGAAGACAAAATATCTCTGGATATTTATCACTTATTTTGTCGGCGCGGTCGGCGCGGGAATTTTGATTCAATTAACGGATAATATTGGTTTCGGCGTGGTCGTGGCGACTTTCCCGATTATTTTCTTTGTCTATCTGACGTATCGGATGTATCTGAAAAACGTCGAAATGTCTATCGTTCAAGCTGAGCAAGCCGAGCGTCACGCCGCCGTTTCAGAAGAACAATCTTATGCTCTGCGCGAATCGGAAGAACGCTTTCGCAGTGCTTTTAATTACGCGCCCATCGGCATCGCGCTGGTTTCGCCCGAAGGATTTTGGCTGAAAGTCAATCGCGCGCTCGTCGAGATTCTCGGTTATACGGAAGAGGAATTTCTCGACAAAGATTTTCAATCAATGCTTTTCGCCGAAGATTTGAAAAATACTGTCCTTAAAATTCACGAATTGCTTCTGGGCAAAATTCCGACCTGTCAGATGGAACAGCGTTACCGGCACAAGAGCGGAGAAACCGTCTGGGTTTCGTGGAGCGCTTCGACGGCGAGCGATACGAAAAGCGAGCATCCGAACTTGATTTTTCAAATTCAAGACATAACCGATAAAAAATCCGCCGAAGAAAAATTGCAATACGAAGCGACGCACGATACTTTGACGAAACTGCCGAATCGCTCGCTGTTTATGCTGAGACTCGAACAGGCGCTCGAAAAATCGCGCGGGAATTCGCGTAATAAGGCGAGCGTTTTGTTCATAGACCTCGACCGCTTCAAACTCGTCAACGACAGTCTCGGACATTTAATCGGCGACCAGCTTCTTATCGGAATTGCCGAGCGTATGCGCGAATGTCTGCGCCCGAACGATTTAGTAGCGCGGCTCGGCGGCGACGAATTTATGATTTTGGTCGAAGGAAACTTTGAAACAAAAGAAGTTATCAAAATCGCCGAGCGTATTCAGGAAAAATTCGTCCTGCCGTTCGATTTGTGCGGACACAAAATCTACAGTTCGGCAAGCATCGGCATTTTGCACAATTCGCAGAAACATCTGACGGCGGAAGATATGATGCGCGACGCTGATACGGCAATGTATCAGGCGAAACGCGCCGGAAAATCCCGCCACGAAGTTTTCAGCGAAAGTATGCACGAAGCCGTCAAAGAAACTTTGCAGCTTGAAATTGATTTGCGCTGTGCGGTCGAACGAAACGAATTTATCGTCTTTTATCAGCCAATTTATTCGCTCGCAAGCGGCGCGATTGAAGGTTTTGAAGCTCTCGCCCGCTGGGAACACGAAACTCAAGGCTTTATTTCGCCCGACAAATTTATTCCGCTTGCCGAAGAAATCGGCTTAATTGACACGCTCGGCGAACAGATTTTGCGAAAGGCTTGCGAGCAAGGTTTGGAATTGCAGGAAAGTTTGCCCGCCGATTCGACATTTATGGTTAGCGTTAATCTTTCGTGCAAACAATTCGCGCAGCCTTCGCTCGTCAAGCGAATCAAACGCATTTTAGACGAAACAAGATTCGCGCCCGAAAATTTAAAAATCGAGATTACCGAATCTGTTTTTATCGAACATCGTGAAAGAGCGGTCGAAATGCTCAACCAACTGCGCGACATCGGAGTCGAAATAAACATTGACGATTTCGGAACGGGTTATTCAAATTTGAGTTATCTGATGCAGTTGCCGATTTCGACTTTGAAAATTGATCGCTCGTTTATCAACCCGCTCGAATTTGCCGGACGCAATCTGGAAATCGTGCAGACAATCTTGAAACTCGCCTGTAGTCTCGGAATGACGGTGATTGCCGAAGGCGTGGAAACCGAAGCGCAGCTTGAACAATTGAAAAATCTTAACTGCGGCAGCGCGCAGGGTTTTCTCTTCGCCAAGCCGATGTGTTTTGAAGACATTAAAAAGTTTCTCGCTGAAAAATCCGCCGCGAACATTCCCGAAAATAAATTTGAAGAAGTTTCGATTGTTTCGACAATTCAATAGTTTTTAGTGATTGAACAATTCATTTTTCCGTCGCCGTAAAGGAGTTGCAGCGAGCGCGGGGAACAAACAAAACTGTCTGCTCTCGCAAGTGTTTATTTAACTTTCGATTCGCATAATAATTGTTGTTAAAACGCGCGCGAAGTCCTATAATTCGCCTTTACGATAATTTAGCAAGCAAAAACAAGAAGTGTCGTTTCGCGCGCATTTAAGTAAATCGGGCAGAATAATTCACCGGCGGCGTTTCTCGCTGTTCATTTGGATTGCGTTTGTTTTAATTTTTC
>CAXSHW010000012.1:5542-19547 GCA_964237245.1 uncultured Pyrinomonadaceae bacterium | reverse complement strand
CGTTCGGCTGGACGCCGAGCGCCTGCCGGTAAAAACCTACACGGTTGCTGACGGGCTGCTTCAAGATAATGTTTTTAGAATCAAACAGGATTCGCGCGGTTTTTTGTGGTTCTGCACGCAGGAAGGAATTTCGCGTTTTGATGGTTACGCATTCACAAACTTCACCGTCGAAGATGGTTTGCCCGACCGCCACGTAAATGACTTTCTCGAAACGCGCGAAGGAGACATTTTCATTGCCACCGACGGCGGACTCGCGCAGCTTAATTCAACGGACATTCGTCGCGGCTCGCAGGAGAATTCAATCTTCAAAGTTATCCTTCCCGACAATGAGCGAGCCAAAACAATCAATGTTTTGTCGGAACGAGCGACGGACTTTATAAATTAAACGAGCGTGGTGAACTCGAAGCCGTTGATTTGGGCAAATCGCAGATTGATACAGATGTAATTTCTGTCAACACAATAATCAAAGACCGGCGCGGCGCGCTGTGGATTGGCACGATGAACGCGGGTTTGTTTCGGCTTTTGCCAAACGGCGCGGTCGAGCAGTTTACTCTAGCTGACGGTTTGCCGGACATTAATATCTCGATTTTGCACGAAGACAAAAACGGACGCATTTGGGTCGGTTTGCGTCCGGTCAGTGTTACTTCCGGTTTGCTTTTGCTCGTCGCCGAACCGCGCAAGAATCAAAATATCGTCGAGCGGTTCTACACGACGAAAGACGGCTTGCCCGCCGATTGGATTACTGATTTATACGAGGCGAGCGACGGCAAATTCTGGGTCGGCACAATCAACGGTTTGTGCGAGTGGCAAGGCGGAAAAAATTCCGTTTGCAAAACTTATACAAAAGACAAGGGTTTATGCAGCAATGAATTTTGGAGCATCGCGGAAGACAAAGACAAAAATCTATGGGCGGGAACCAGATGCGGCTTGATGAAATGGGCGCGCTACGGTTTTACGACTTACATCGAACGAGACGGAACAGATACGGCGTGGGGAGTGAACTCAATTTTTGAAAACCGCGACGGCGAACTTTTCGCAAGTTTTAACAGAGGCACGACTCGCGCTGTGAGCCGTTTCGACGGCGAGCGTTTTGAATTGGTCAAACCGCGCTTTCCGCCGAATATAAGTTATTTCGGTTGGGGCTGGAAGCAAACCGTTTGGCAAGACCGCACGGGCGATTGGTGGTTTCCAACCGGCAACGGTCTTTATCGTTTCCAAAAGCCCGCCCGATTTGAAGATTTATCTAAATCCGAGCCGCAACACATCACGGTCGGCACGCAACCGACTGAAGTTTTCCGTATCTATGAAGATTCGCGCGGCGACATTTGGGTTTCGACGCTGGTCAAGGTTTTCGAGTTATGGCATTGGCGACGGGCGAGCAATACTTGGCACAATTACACAGCCGAAGTAAATCTCAACAAATACCGCATCGCATCGTCGTTTGTCGAAGATCGTGCGGGAAATCTCTGGATTGGCACGGGCGGAGATGCAAACGACGCGGCTTTGATTCGCTGGCACGAAGGACAGTTTAAGGTTTTCACTCAGGCTGAATATCCTCTACTTGCAGGCTGGTTGCGTGATTTGTATGTTGACTCAAAAAACAGACTTTGGATTGCCGACACAACAAACGGATTGTTGCGGCTCGACGATGTGAATGCCGACCAATTGAATTTTAAACGCTACACGCCTGCCGAAGGTCTTTCAAGCACCGGCGTCTTGTGCATAACTGAAGATGAATTCGGCAGAATTTACATCGGGACAGGTCGCGGGCTGGACCGACTAAATCCCGAAACCGGACAGATAGAAAATTTCACAACCGCCGACGGTTTGCCGAACAGCAATATCGAACTCGCTTACCGTGATCGCCAGAATAATTTGTGGTTCGGAATGACAGGCGGTTTGGCGCGCTTCAAGCCGGAACCGGAACGCGAGCGCCAGCCGCCGAATGTTTTGATTACGGGTTTGCGCGTCAACGGCGAAGCGCTATCAATTTCGGTTTTGGGTGAAAAGAAAATCGCGCCGCTCGAATTAAATTCCGACCAGAAACAGGTCAGCGTTAATTTTTTAGGTCTGGGAACAAACCTCGGCGAACACCTGAGATACGAATATCGTTTGGGCGAATCCGATTGGACGCGAGCCGACGAGCGAACAGTCAACTTTGCGAATCTCGCATCGGGCAACTATCAATTTGAAGTTCGCGCCGAAACTGCCGATAGAATTTACAGCGCGCCGGCAGTGGTCGCCTTTCGCATCGCCGCACCTATTTGGCAGCGCTGGTGGTTCGTCGCATCGGTTTTGATTTTGACGATGTTGGCGATTTATCTTTTTTATAAAAACCGCTTGAAACGTTTGCTTGAAATGGAGCGAATGCGGACGCGCATCGCAACGGATTTGCACGACGACATCGGCGCAAATTTAACGAAAATCTCCATTTTAACCGAAGTTGTGCAGCAGCAATTTGCTCGTTCGACCAAAGAGGAAAACGGATTCGGGGCGGGTGGTTTGCTGGAAAATATCGCTGAAACTTCGCGCGAATCGGTCGCTTCAATGAGCGACATCGTTTGGGCAATCAACCCGAAAAAAGACTCTCTGCTCGATTTGACGCGGCGAATGCGGCGACACGCCGAAGAAACTTTGCAGCAGCGCGACATTCTTTTGAAATTCGACGCGCCGGCAGCAAATTTGGATTTAAGGCTTGATGCCGATACGCGCCGCAACATTTATCTGATTTTCAAAGAATCGCTTAACAACATCGTGCGCCACGCGCAGGCGACAGCGGTCGAGATTAATTTTCGCACCGAGCAGAACAAACTTTTTTTGCAAATTACGGATAACGGTTCAGGGTTCGACGCGACGCAAGATTCGGACGGAAACGGTTTATTAAATATGAAAAAACGTGCTGCCGTTTTTGGCGAAAGACTGCAGATAATTTCGGCTTGCGGAGAAGGCACAACAATTGTTTTGTGCGTCGGATTAGCGCGCGGGTTTTGGACGTAGCGAGACGATGAAGCACGAGCGATGAAGGATGAATTTCGGAAAATTTCTTTAATTCATTATTCATCTTTCCTACTTCATCATTTAAAGTCATCCTGCAAGAATACGTAGGTTAACAAAACGAATTTTTCGGTTAAACTCGTTAAATGCAGCCAGCCTCGATGCAAAACATACCGAACAATCAAACGCAGCAGCCAGCAGTTATCAAAGTCGCTATTATCGAAGATTTGCGTGATTTGCGCGAAGGTTTGGCGATGTTGATTAACGGCACAAACGGTTTTGAGTGCGTCGGGCGTTTTCGCTCCGTCGAGGAAGCGGCGGCGAAACTTGCGGATTTTAACCGACCGGAAATAATTTTAACCGACATCGGACTTCCCGGTCTGGATGGCATCGAAGGCATTCGCCATTTGCGCAAAAAATTTGCGGACGTTTCTTTTCTCGCGCTATCGGTTTATGACGATGACGAACGAATTTTTCGCGCCTTATGTGCTGGCGCGTGCGGCTACCTGCTCAAAAACACGCAACCCGCAAGGCTTATCGAATCCCTTCGAGAAATTGCTGCCGGCGGCGCGCCGATGTCGCCCGAAGTTGCAATAAAAGTCGTCTCGCTATTTCGAGATTTCGCTCCGCCGCATCAAGCCGATTATCATTTAACTCCGCAGGAAAAGGAGCTTTTGAAAATGATAATTGAAGGACACAGCTACAAAACCGCCGCCGCGGCGCTCGGCATTAGTTATCACACGGTTTCCTTTCATCTCCGCAACATCTACGAAAAACTTCAGGTTCACTCAAAGTCCGAAGCCGTCGCTAAAGCCCTGCGCGAGCAGCTTGTCTAAAAATCAACGAAATATTTCTTTGCCAACCTACAAGAATTTGTAGTTACGCCAGCGGCTGCATTTGTTATAAAACTTAGCTGTTAAATTTTATTACAAATCGAAATACCTTTGGAAGAGTTTTAGGTTTATCAAAGTGAGGTTGGAATTAAAATGTTTCGGAAAATCACAAAAAAACAGTTTAGTATTTTTTTGCTGCTTGCCGCATTCCTATTGATATGCAAAATGGACATTTCCGCTGCGTGCGTAATAGGAAACAATTTGATTGTCAATGGCGATGCCGAAGCCGACGCAAATAGCTATGCCAGCGGAAATGACATTGATGTTACCGGCTGGGAGCCTGAAACCGGCGAGTTTACCATCGGTAAATATGGAGTTGATTCATTTCCGAATGCTACAGATCCGGGTCCGACAGATCGTGGTAGTTTTCTCTTTACGGGTGGAAACGTAGCTTCTTCGAGCGGCACGCAAAGAATTGATGTTTCCGACTGCGCGACTCAGATTGACGCGGGAACTCAAAGTTACAATTTGAGCGGATACTTTGGCGGTTATACGCTCCAAGATGACAACGCGCAACTAAAGATTACTTTTAGAAGCGCCGCCGATAACGTGACCGGCACGACGACTATCGGTCCGGTATTTGCGGCTGACAGGGGAAACGTTTCTGGATTATTAGCGCGCAGTGCAACCGGGACAGTTCCCATTGGCACGAGAACCGTCGAAGTGGTTTTACTTTTAACTAGAACTTCAGGAACTTATAATGACGGTTACGCCGACAATCTTTCGTTTATGTTAACCGCGCCGACGGCGGCAACAGTTTCCGTCAGCGGGCGCGTTGTAACTGCGGAAGGATTCGGTATCTCGAACGCTCGCGTTGTTGTAACGAATGCCGCTGGAGAAACGCAAAGGGCAATCACGAATAAACAGGGTTTTTACCATATTGCGGAAATTTCGGCAGGCGAAACCTGCATCTTCAGCATTTCACACAAATACTACGAATTTGCAGAGCCGACGCAAGTGCATTTTGTGACGGAAGAAAATGAAGACATCAACTTTACGGCGCTGCCCGGCTTCTTAAAAAAGGAAAGACTGAAATAAAAACGACTCAACCGAACAAGCTATTGAGTTTAGTGCCTGTATAGCTTTGTAAGCAGAACTTTACTCGATTACTTACCTACATCAATTGGTAGTTACATCAGCTTTGAATCTTTGTTATAAAACTAAACAAACCAGAGTATATCTTTCATAAGCGATATGATTTCAGGAAATCTTATTGCAATGACTGTTAACGATGTGCTAAAGCCGACGGTTTCGACCCAAAATTTTTGACTAAAAGGAGAAATTAAATGAAAAAGACTTTTTTACATACAATTGAACAATTAAGATTAAACGGACTGAGACGTCGAGGGCGTCGCGTGCTAATGCTTTCAACAATGACCGTTTTGTTCACAAGCATCATCGCCTTTGCGAGCGTTCCCGTTTCAGACGTGGTTATTCACGGCTGTTACAAGAAAAACGGTGATTCAGGACTGCGCATTATTGATTCGACCGAACAGTGCAAATCCAATGAAATCGCGCTGAACTTTAACCAGACCGGACCGCAAGGTCCTCAAGGCATCCAAGGCATCCAAGGTATTCAAGGTCTTGTCGGACCGCGAGGTTTGCAGGGAGCGACCGGTGCGACCGGTGCGACCGGCGCGACCGGCGCAACCGGACCTGCTGGCGCATCAGGAACGAGCGTAGCATATCATACTTATACAACTAATGAAGGTTTCTTTAGTTTAGGCACAACACCTGTATTGTCAAAAAATGTTCCGGCAGGTAGTTATGTTATTAATGCCAAAATAGTATTATTTAACGGCGACGGCAGTGATCCTCAAACCGGAGATTGCAGTCTAAGTACCGGTGATAAAGCAACAGTTAGAGTTGATGGAGGTCCGTATGGGGCAAATCACCAAGTTGTTGCGTTACAGGATGCCGTAACATTTAATGCTCCTGCAACAATTAGTTTAAATTGTGGCGGTTACGAAATTTTTGGTGAACATGCTTCTCTAACAGCGATTAAAGTTGATTCCATCCAATAATTTGAGTTTAAGTTCGACTGAGAAACTTATAAAATACGAAATAGAGACATAAACTTGAGTTAAAATGAACGAAGCAAAAAGCGCGAACGCCTTGAAAGGCGTTCGCGCTTTTTGCTGAATATATCAAAGATTATTTTCGCAGCCAGCCGAACAGCGCGTTGACTGTAATATCGCGGTTCGTTTCATAAATCGCTCTTGTTAAAGGAATTGACATCGGGCAAACCTGGATGCAGTTTTGCGCGTTGCCGCAATTGGTGATGCCGTCGTCCTGCGTTAAACCTTCGAGCCGCTCGTCCATCGTTATTTTCCCTGTCGGGTGCATATTGAAAAGTTTCGCCTGCGCGATTGCCTGCGGTCCGATGTAATTGCCATCGTGATATTGCGGACACGCTTCGAGACAGCATCCGCACGTCATACAGCGCGAATAAGCGTAGCGTTCGTGCGCCGTTTCCTGCGAAATAACAGGACCGGGACCTAAATCGTATGTGCCGTCAAGCTCAATCCAGGCGTGAACTTGCTTGAGATGATTAAACATCTGCGTGCGGTCAACTTTCAAATCGCGCACGTTCGGAAACTTCGACATCGGCTCTAAAGTAATCGTGTTTCCGCCGCCGGAAATCAACAAATCGTCAACCAGTGCCGAACACGATTGGCGCACGCGCCCGTTAATGACCATCGTGCAAATGCCGCAAACCTGTTCGAGACAATTCATATCCCAAACCGGCGGCGTGGTTTGTTTGCCTTCTTTGGTTACGGGATTTTTGCGAATGTCCATCAAAGCGGAAATCACGTTCAAATTGCGCCGATAAGGAACAACGAAAGTTTCCGTATATTGTTCAGCGCCTAATTTTTCGCGTCTCGTAATTTTAAAATCAACCGTCTGCGGCGGATTTTCTAGCCGCTTTTTTTTATCGTGCTGCACGTTTGCTTCGTTCATAAATTTTCTTTCAAACTAAAATCAATTTTCCGGTAAACTTCACTTAATCTGAGTTCTGCTTTGACCGCTGATAATCGTAAAAAACTTTCTTCGCCAAAAACTGCCAAATATCGCCAACTGCCGTCCGCCTGTCTGACAAACTGTTCAATAACAGCTTTGTCCTGTGAAATTAAGATGTATTCCTCAAATGAATCCAATAATTGATAAGACCAAAATTTTTCAGCGCGGTCTTTGGATTCGGTGCTTTTCGACAAAACTTCAACGAGAATTTGCGGATTAATAATTGTGTCCGTTCGGTCTTGATAAAATTCGGGTTTGCCGCAAACAATCGTAATATCCGGGTAATAAAACTTTCCGCGTTTCTCGACTCGAACTTTTATGTCGGTCGGTAAAACGCTGCATTTATCGCTTATCTGATTGCCTATACTGCGAGCGATATTGCTTATAATTTGGACGTGATTGAAAGAGCCTCCAGCCATCTGGCTGATTTCGCCGTTTTCGTATTCGCTCCGAAACTCGGCTTCGTCCTCTAAAGCCAGATATTCTTCGGGCGTATATTTTTTTGTTTGCGTCAAAGCCGACATTTATTTTTCTTCAAAAGATTCGCCTTTGGTAATTTTCTCGCCTTCTTTTAACCAGACTTCTTCAGCGCTGGTGTCTTTCGGTTTTTGTTCATTGCCTTCGGGAACGAACTGCGGCGCGCCGCCTTGCGGCACGGGCAAGCCTTGTTCTTTCGCTTCTGCGGCGACGGCGGCTTTCGCCTTTCCGCTCGAATAATCGCGTTTGCGCGGCTCAAGCAGTCCGATGTCAACCGCTTCGTAAGAAAAAACGGGCGATTCGCTTGACCATTCGGCAATCGTCGGGAAATCCGGTTTGTAATGCGCGCCGCGCGATTCGTCACGATTAAGCGCGCCCAGAGTTATGACACGCGCGAGTTCGAGCATATTTTTTAGCTGTCGCGCGTGCGGAACGGCTTGCGTCGCCCAGAGATTTGAATCGTTTATCGAGATTCGTTTCAGACGTTCCTGCAACTCCTGAATTTTTTCGTCCGTCGCTTGAAGTCGGTCGTTGTAACGCACGACAGTTACGTTGTCGGTCATCACTTTGCCCAATTCTTCGTGCAGTTTATATTGATTTTCCGTTCCGGTCTGACGAATTAAATTTTCGGTTATTTCCTGCTGTCGTTTCAATTCCGACGAGTGAACGCCGTTTGTTTCGGTGTTTCCGCGTTCGACGTTTTTTGCGTAATCAATCGCATTCGGCGCAGCCGTAAAACCGCCGTAAACGCACGAAACAAGCGAATTCGCGCCGAGACGATTCTCGCCGTGAATCGAATAATCGCATTCGCCCGCCGCGAAAAGTCCGGGAATATTCGTTTTTTGCTCGAAATCAACCCAAAGTCCGCCCATCGAATAATGAACGCCCGGAAAAATTCGCATCGGCACATAACGCGGATCGTCGCCGACGAACATTTCGTAAATTTCCAGAATCGCGCCGAGTTTGTCGGTCAAAACGTCCGCCGGAATATGCGTTAAATCCAGATAAACCTGATTTTCGCCGTTGATGCCTTTGCCTTCGAGACAAACCTGAAAAATTTCGCGCGTCGCAATGTCGCGCGGCACGAGATTGCCGTAAGCCGGATATTTTTCTTCAAGAAAATAATTGCGCTCGGCTTCGGGAATACTCTGCGGTTTTCGTTTGTCCATCGCGTCGCGCGGCACCCAGACGCGCCCGCCTTCGCCGCGAGCCGATTCACTCATTAAGCGCAATTTGTCTTCGCCCGGAATCGAAGTCGGGTGAACCTGTATAAATTCGCCGTTGGCGTATTTCGCGCCCTGCTGATAGCAAATCGAAGACGCGCTGCCGGTGCAAACCTGCGAATTTGTTGATTTTCCGAAAATAAGTCCGGGTCCGCCGGTCGCCATTATCACCGCGTCGGCGTTAAAAACTTTCAGTTCCAGAGTTTGCAGATTCATCGCAATCAAACCGCGACAAACCTGATGATCGTCCAGCACGAGCGACACCATTTCCCAGCCTTCATATTTATTGACTTTTCCGGCTGTTTCAAACCTGCGAACCTGTTCGTCGAGCGCGTAGAGAAGCTGTTGTCCGGTTGACGCGCCGGCAAAAGCCGTGCGGTGATGCAGAGTTCCGCCGAAACGACGAAAATCAATCAAACCTTCGTTTGTGCGCGAAAACGGAACGCCCATTCGGTCAAAAAGATAAATAATACTCGGCGCGGCATCGCACATTTTTTGCACAGGCGTTTGATTCGCCAGAAAATCGCCGCCGTAAACCGTATCGTCGAAATGTTTCCAGGTCGAATCGCCTTCGCCTTTGGTGTTGACCGCGCCGTTGATTCCGCCTTGAGCGCAAACCGAATGCGAGCGTTTAACCGGAACGACCGATAATAAATCAACGTCGTATCCGGCTTCGGCGATTTTCATCGTCGCCGCAAGTCCGGCAAGTCCGCCGCCAACCACCGCTATTTTTAATTTGTTTGAAGTCGCCATAATTTTCTTTAAGTTCAATTTTGATTAAAACACGATAATTTCAAACGTAATCTCTAAAATCTTGTCGGACCGGAGTCAGGTATAACCACGCCTTTTCTCTCGGCTTGTTCGCAGAGCGCGCTTGGAAGCAGTCCGCACGGACGGACGAACGCGACCGCCGCGTTTATGCCGACGACAAATAAAATCGCGGACACGGCGACGCTCGCGTAAAGCGCGTATTTCTGGGCTTTTTCGCCGATGACGATTCCCCAATCAACCGCGAACAGAAAAATTCCGTAACCTAAGTGCCACGCCGTCGCTGCGATTCCCAGAAAATATAAAATCAAAACCCAGGTTTTTTGAAATTCGTTTGAAACGATGCTGAACGCTTGATTGGCGTGTCCGGCAACCGGCGTTAGATTCAGTCCCGGAATCAATCCGAAACGGAAATTCAAGATATGAAACGTCAAAAAGAAAAACAGGAAAATTCCCGTCGCGCGCTGGAATATGTAAAACCAATTGCGTCCGTAACCATAGTTGCCGACATTCGGACGCGCTTCGGCGGAAATAAAAATGCCGTAAACCGAATGAAACAAAAGCGGCAGGAAAATTCCCAATACCTCGATAAAAAGCAGGTAAGGAATGCTGTGAATGCCGCCGACGTGTTCATTAAAAGCGTTCGCGCCGCTCAACGCCGTCGAATTCGTATAAATATGAACGAGAAAAAACGTTCCGAGCGGCACAATGCCGGTTATCTGATGCAATTTGCGAAGCAGAAAAGTTCTGCTGATTTTGATTGCCATTAATCGAGCCTCAAAAGAAGTTTGAATTTTAATTTTTATTGCCGGTTCTGCTAATTCTAAAATCAAACGCGCGAAACGGCAATCTTAAAATCTCAGTTTCTCATCATACTTTTTTCCGTTAATAAGATAAAATGAATTCTTTTGCACGAATAATGTAGAGAAACTTATTACTCAAGTGGTAAATGGTAAGTGCTAAATGGTAAATAAAGAAATCTTATTTACATTTACCATTTAGCACTTACCATTTACCACTAAAGAAATGCACATCGAAACCTTAAAAGTGTTTGTTGACCTCGTTGAGATGCAGAGCTTTTCGCTCGCGGCGGAGCGAAATTTTATCACGCAGTCGGCGGTCAGCCAGCAGATTAAAACTCTCGAAGAAAAATTTAAACGCCGTCTGCTCGAACGAGTGCGCGGTCGGCGCGAAGTTCGTCTGACGGCGGCGGGCGAAGTTTTTTACCGCGAATCGAAAAACGTTCTGGAAAGTTACGACGCGCTCAACGAAAATATGAGCGGACTTGTCGGCAAAATCAGCGGCACGGTCAAAGTTGCGACTGTTTACAGCGTCGGACTTCACGAATTGCCGCCGAAAGTCAGGGAATTTATGTCGAAATTTCCGCAGGCGAAAATTGATCTGGAATATTCGCGCACAACGCGCGTCGTCCGCGACGTGCAAAACGGCACGGTCGAACTCGGCGTCGTCGCCTTTCCCGAACCGAAACGCGGCTTGACGATTGTGCCGATGGCGAGCGACCGACTCGTTTTAATTTGCCCGCCCGACCACGAATTCGCCGAACGCGCCGAAATTAAAGTCACGGAATTGCAAGACCGCGATTTCGTCCTGTTCGAGCGCGACATTCCGACGCGCAAAGCGACCGATAAAATCTTAAAATCCTACGGCGTTGAAATCCGCAAAGTCGCCGAATTCGACAACATCGAAACCATCAAACGCTCGGTCGAAGTCGGTTTCGGTCTGGCAATCGTCCCGCATCCGTCGGTCATAGACGAAGAAAAAAACAACCAATTGTGCGTCATCGAACTCGCCGAAAAAGACTGGATTCGTCCCGTCGGCGTTGTTTACCGAACCGACCGCGCTCTCTCAATCGCGGCGAAAAAATTCGTTCAATTACTCGAAAATAAATCGTAAAAATCATAGAAAATTATGCGTTATAATTTTGGTTGGGATACGAGAAAGGCTAAAAGCAATTTTCGCAAGCATCGCATAACTTTTGAAAGAGCGACGACGATTTTCCGTGACCCGAATCTGATTTCGATTCCCGACGACAAGCATAGCGAATTGGAAGATAGATGGCTTACAATGGGTTTGGATGCTAACGGCGCGTTGCTTATAATTTCTCATACATTTAAGAATTTAAGCGCGTCTCTTGTTAAAATTAGAATAATTTCAGCGCGGAAAGCGACAAAAACCGAAACAGAACAATATGAAGAAGGAATATGATTTTTCAAAAGGCGAGAGAGGCAAATTTTACAATGCCGATGCCGAGTTTAATTTGCCAATCTATCTTGAACCTGAAATTGCTGAATTTGTACAAAAGCTGGCGGCTGAAAAGAACGTTGACTCAAGCCGAATCGTCAATATGCTTTTGAAAAAAGATAAAGAGATTATTGAGTTATAGATTTCTTTATAATTTTCTGCGCTCTTTTTAATGAACCGACCGCACGCTTTGAATCGCCGCGAAAAAATTTGTTCAGCTTTTGGAAAGCGCAGATAAGAGGTAATAAATCTGTGAAAATTTTTGTTGATTTATAAAGTAAATTGGTTTATTTTCATTCCAGATATAAGGTTATTATCCCGAATGATTCCAGATAATACACGAAATTTGTTGCTTAGCAAGAACGATTCGGGATAATACACAAAATTGGAGTGTTATCTGGAATCATTCCGCTCAATCACAAGTTCGGTTGCTTCGAGTGAAGCCAAACTTATCATTCCTGTCAGTTGATATACAATAAAATTTGAGTTCGGTTTTTCCAGTTTATAACGGGCAATGCTTCCGACTAATTTTCAAACAGGAGAATCAAAATGAAACAAACAATTTTAGCTTTAACGATGATGCTTATCACTGCGACTTTTGCCTTTGCTCAATCGAAGGACGAACGGGAAGTCCGCAAAACGCTTGAAATAGGCGCGGACGCTTTGGTTAGAAATGACCTGACAGTTCTGTCGAACTTTGTCGCTGACGACTTGACGTTTATAACTTCGGACGGGCAAATTTCCAACAAATCCCAATTTTTGGACGCGATTAAAACCACAAAGCGCGAGTCGTTCAGCAACGGCGAGGTGAGCGTTCGTCTTTACGGCAATACAGCGGTTGTTATCAGTCATCCGACTTTTACTGAGGTCAGAGGCGACGGGTTGAAAACAAATTACAAAGAGGTATCCGTTTCCGTGCTGGTCAAAAGAAACGGACGCTGGCAATTAGTTTCGGCGCAGGGTTCAGCTAATCACGCGGACAATCAAGCGACAGAGAAGCACAGTTGACGGAAATTTTAACAAAACGGAGTTAATGCCGTTTCTTTTCACTCAACGCTTATGACGCAATGATAGATTCTGAAAAACACCGAAAAAAAACTATATAAAGGCAACCGCCGAAGCCGAACAAATCAATGGATGCGAGGCGCGGCAGCGGCGTTGATAAAAACTAAACTTGAAAGTGCCGCGCCCGCGTCATCTCAATCGTTAATCCAAACTCACCAAAGTCAAAGATGAAGTCGCGCTCAGACCGTTGAGCGCGGTTTTTAATTGCGGGACGATTTCTTCGGCTTGCAGGTAATCTTTGCCGAGCATTCGGCGGAATTTTTTGTCTTTTTTCTCGCCGGACAATTCTTTGAGCATCGCGCGGCAGAAGGCTGAGACGAGTTCGGGCGCGAATTGTTTGCCGGAATTTTCCTGTAAATCCGCGACGATTTCGTTTGCCGGGCGGCGGCGTTTGTATGGTCGGTCGCTGGTCATCGCGTCGAACGAATCGGCGAGCGCGACGATTTTGGCGATATACGGAATGTCTCGGTCGTATAAACCGTCCGGGTAGCCGCGCCCGTCTAATCTTTCGTGATGATATTTGGCGGCGAGCGGAACGTCGGCGTATGGATGATGAATCGGCGATAAAATTTCGTAGCCGATTGTCGGATGTTTGTTGAGTTCGGCGTGTTCTTTGGCGTTGATGCGATACGGCGCGTTGATGATTTTGCTTTCAACCGTGAGTTTTCCGACATCGTGCAAATATCCGGCGACTGCCGCGCCTTCGATTTGGTCCGTGTCCCAACCGAGTTCGGCGGCGATGATTTCCGAATACTTTCCGACTCTGACCGAATGACCTTCGGTGTATTTGTCTTTGCAGTCAATCGCGGTCGCAAACGCTTTGACCGTATCTTTATAAGTCATTCGCAGATTGTCGTAAAGCCTCTGATTTTCTTCGGCGCGGCGTTCGAGTTCCGCCATCAAATTGCGTTGCGCGATGCCGACGCCGATGTGCCGCGCCATCGCGCAGATAATTTCTTTATCGTCGGAAGTATAAGGTTCGCCGTTGGCTTTTTCGCCTAATAAAATCAATCCAACGATTTCGTCTCGAATGACGAGCGGAACGGCGAGTTCGACGCGCTTTTTTTCAAAACTGCGGTCGTAAACCTGAAAAAACGGCAAAACTTTCGCGTGTGAAATTTCAATCGCGTTCAAACCGTTGGCTAAAAACTGGCGTTCGTCTTCGTAACACAGCGACAAACTGAGCGGAAAATCATCGTCCAAACCGCGCACGACGAGCATATTCAGCTCGTGTCCGAAACGCGAATAACGCGCCACGCCGCCGCGCATAATCGCCAAACTTCCGAGAAGCAAATGCAGCGA
>CAXSHW010000012.1:0-5472 GCA_964237245.1 uncultured Pyrinomonadaceae bacterium | reverse complement strand
TTCCCATTTTACGTCTTCAATTCTGCATTGTTACGTGATTTGTTAATCCGAGCATTTCAAAAAGTTCGATGGTGTCGTTATTTACATCGGAAAAAACGACGTTCGCGCCTTTGTCCGAAGCCGCGTCAATGACGCCTAAAAGAATCGAAATGCCGATGCTGTTGACGATTTCGGTTTCGGCAAAATTGACGACAATGGTTTTGCAGCCGTCGTCGAGTCTGCGCTTGCATTCGCGCTCGATTCGTTCGCCGCTCAATTTATTCAGATAATCGGTGGCGAAAACGGTTGCAGTTTCGCCTGTTATTTGAACAGGAATGTTTGATTCAGTATTCACAGGGTTTTTGGTTGCTTTCTCGGACGGATTTAGAACACGAAACTTAAAGTAAAACCTTAACGCTTAATTGTCAACTAATTTTTTTGCGTGGAAGTTCTTAAACTTATTTTTTGAACAATAAAAGTTACACAATCGAAACAAATAATTAACAGGGATGGACAGGATTTATGGGATTAAAGACTTGATTAAAAACCGATTTTAAATATCGCGTGTCAATCCTCTTAATCCCTGTTAATTCTGTTTTTATTATTTCAATTGTGTAACTTCTAAACAATTTATTCTTCAGAATTTCTCGAATCTACTTTGACTTCGGGAAATTCCTCTGCGAACTGCTCCGGCGATTTTGTTTCAATTTCGCCGCGCAGAGTTTTTGTTCCGACGTTCGATTTGAATTTCCCGTTGTCGTCGTAAAGTCTGCGATACTGCGCCGAATTGCGAATTATTCCCTGCACGTAACCTCTGGTTTCGCGGAATGGAATCGCTTCGACAAATTCGTCCATTTCCGGCGGAAGCGTCGCCTGCCACTGCGGAACTCGTCCGGGTCCGGCGTTGTAAGCGACGGCGACAAATTCGACGCGCCCGAATTTATCAAACTGGTCGCGGATATAAGCCGTGCCGAGTTCGATATTGAGCGCGGGTTGAAAAAGCGTCTCGCCGTAAATGTCTGTGATGCTCGCACTGTATTTTCTCGCCAGCGAACGCGCGGTCGGAATTAGTAACTGCATTAAACCGTAAGCGTTCGCGCCTGATTTCGCGCGCGGATTAAAAACCGATTCCTGTCGAATAAATCCGGCGATTTGAAACGGGTCGAGACTGCGGCTTTTTGACCAGATTTTTATGTCCTGCCAATTCGTCAGAGGATAAAAAATGTCCCATTCTTCCTTTGATAGTTCTTCGGGAAACATCTGCGAATAATCGGGATAGCTTTTCGCCAGAGATAATAAAGCGCCGACGTTATCGCCGCGTTGACGGTAAAGTTTTGCTAATGCTAAATTGATTTTCGGACTTTCGGACGCTGTTTTTTTTGCCGTCTGCAATTCTTCGATTGCCCAATCGAAAAGTCCAATTGTGCCGAGTTCGTCGGCGTTTTCGGCTCTCGCAAATTCTTTGGCGGCTGCCGTTTCCGGCGCGATTGTTACGGTTTTCAAGTTTGCGACGGCTTTCGGAACAATCGAATCGGCGGGAAATTGCGGCGGCGACTGACATTTGCCTTGACCGCGCAAAGTCGTCAATCTTTGCAAAGCAAGATATCCATACCAATTTGCTGCGTAACGATAAAGTTCGCCGTCGTAGATGGCGCAGGCTTCGTTGATTTTTCCCGCGCGTTCTGAGTCTCGCGCCGCCCAGTAACCGGCTTTTCCGCGATTTGTCGAGTCTTTGTCAACATATCTGGCGAGATGTTCGGTCAGCATTTGCGAAGATTCGGCGAAATTTGAATTGGTGTGCGCGTTCCAGGCGAGTTCAAACTGCGCCTGCGCGACTTCAATCGAGTTTGGATACGACAGAACGGCGGATTTCAAAAGATAAGATTCGTCCGCGCTGTTTTTCGCGTCTCCCGCGAGCGTTCCGACATCAACCAGAGCTTTCGGCGTCCACTTGCCGGACGGAAATTTTTGGCGCAAATCGTCAATGATTTGTTTGGCTTGCGACCATTGCTTGGCGCGTGCGAAGGCGCGCGCGAGTTCGTAATAACCTTGCTCTTTTTCGTTTGCCGACTGCGGAATCAAATTAAAAGCAAGCTGCGCGTCCGAAGATTTTCGCAAGTTTGCGAAAGCGATTTCGCGTCTTAAATTTATCTGCGGCACGTTCGCGTTTTGAAAACTCGTCAGCAAAGTCGTGTAAGCATTCGCGGCGTCGGCATAATTTTTCGCTTCGTAAAAACTGTCTGCGCGTGATTTAATTTCTTCCGCCGTCAGCGGCGCGAGACTCTGACCGAGCGCGGTTAATTTTGTTTCCGCTTCTTTGCTTGCCGCCGAAACGGGCGCGTAAAAATAAATTTTCCGGTAAAAAGCGATTGCCTGCGTCTGATTGTTTTGTGTTTCGTAAGATTTCGCCGTCAAGAGAAGCGAGTCGGCATCGTTTCGGTCGTTCAAATCTTTTAAAACATTAGAGATTTTGTCGGCTTGTCCGCTGACGAGCGCGTTGTTTGCCCAAAGCAGAGCGGCTTCGCGCGCTCGCAAAGAATTTGGAAAATCCTGCGCGAGTTCGGCGAAAACGCTCATTGCTTCGGTTTGTCTGCCTGATTTCAACAGAGCGTTTCCGCGCATCCACAAAGCGTAATCGGCGACGGTCGTTTTTTCGCGGAAAACGGGTGAATCCAAAATCTGCGCCGCGCCGTCGAAATCGTTTGTTTCAAAATGAATCCGCGCCCGCAGAAGTTTCGCAAGTGCGCCGGCTCGTGTTTTGGCGAAGCGATTTTCGATTTGCAAAACGGTCGTCTCCGACGGAAGTTTTCCGTCCGCAGTCATTATTTTCAACGATTGTATAACTTGTTCTTCCGACATCTGCGTAACGAAAGCCGAACAACTCGTCGTAAAAGAGACGAGAAGAAATCCCGCGACCGACAGAAAAAAGGTCAGAAAAGATTTTTGTTTGAAGCGCGAACTTTTTTGAAAAGACATTTTGTAATTATCAACTCCCGATGCTTTTGATGCGGAAAAACGACTGTGATTTGCGCCGCCCCGCGTAATGAAAAATTCTTTTCAAACACGCGAGTTTCGTTATATGATAGCAGAGAAGTTTCGGTTTTTTCAGGGAGATTTTAATGAAAAAAATAATTGCCTCGCTCATCTTTGTTTTTTTGTGCGCCTTAACGAATTTTTCTCAAACTCCGACGCCGACTCCGAAAGCTGCCGATGACGAAGATGTCGTAAAAATTTCCACTACTTTAATACAAATTGACGTAACCGTAACGGATAACGACGGCAAAGTCGTCAAGGATTTGAAGCCGGAAGATTTTGAAGTTTATGAAAACGGCAAAAAGCAGGAAATTACGAATTTTTCTTTCGTTTCAATTGATAACGCGACCAAGCAGACACTCGTTAAATCAAAGGGAAACGATAAGTTATCAGTTGCGCTGCCGCCTGTTCCGATAAGACCCGAACAGGTTCGCCGGACAATCGCGCTGGTCGTTGACGATTTGGGTTTGTCTTTTGAAAGCATTTATCAGGTGCGCCGCGCTTTGCGAAAATTCGTTGACGAGCAGATGCAGCCGGGCGATTTGGTGGCGATTGTTCGGACGGGAAGCGGAATGGGCGCGCTTCAGCAATTTACTTCGGATAAGCGACAGCTTTACGCGGCAATCGAAAATATCAAGTGGAACGCTCTCGGACGCGCCGGAATTTCGGCTTTCGAGCCGCTTGAAGCAACACCGCTCGAAAACGCGAAAGCCGCCGGTCAACCTGTCAGCGATGATGATTTGGAGGCGGAACAAAAGTCTATTAAAGATTTCGACAGTTTCAGAGAAGACCTTTTTTCGGTCGGAACGTTGGGAGCGATAAATTTTATCGTCAAAGGAATGCAGAAACTTCCCGGAAGAAAATCCATTATGCTGTTTTCAGACGGCTTTGCCATTTGCCCGCCGGATAATCCTGACCGCTGCGACAGAATTAAAGATTCGGTTAAAAGGCTGACCGATTTATCTAATCGCGCGGCGGTCGCCATTTATTCTTTTGACGCTCGCGGTTTGCAAACGACCTCGCTGACGGCGGCGGACAATACAGACAACGTAAGCGCCGAAAGAGTTCAGGGAATAGACAGTTCGCGTTCGACACAGCTTTTTGAAACGCAGGAAGGATTGGCGTATCTGGCGCAGGAAACCGGCGGACGCACGTTTTTTAACAGCAACGATATAAATAAAGGTCTGGACAAAGCTCTCGAAGACCAGAAAGGTTATTACTTGATTGGTTACCAGCCGGAAGCCGAAACTTTTGACGCGAAAACAAGACGATTTAATAAACTGCAAATAAAAGTCGGGCGCAAAGACACGAACGTTCGATACCGCAGTGGATTTTTCGGCATCAGCGACGAGCAAATAAAAAAACCGGTTAATCAAACTGCTTCTCAGCAATTGGTAAACGCGCTCGATTCGCCGTTCGGCGTCAGCGATATTTCGCTGCGCTTGAATACGCTTTACGGAAACGGCGCCAAGCAGGGCGATTTTGTCAGTTCGTTTCTGCACGTTGACGCCAGAGATTTAAAGTTCACGGACGAAGCCGACGGCAGCAAAAAAGCGGTGTTCGATGTTTTGGCAATCAGTTACGACGCCAACGGAACGCCAAGCGGACAAATCGGAAAAACTTATTCCTTTTCAATCAAGAAAGAGGCATATCAGAAATTTTTAAATTCGGGTTTTGTTTATTCGTTCACTTTTCCGGTTAAAAAACCGGGCGCGTATCAATATCGCGTGGCAATCCGCGACGAGCAGACGCAAAAAGTCGGTTCGGCGAATCAGTTTATCGAAGTTCCGAATTTGAAGAAAAATCGTCTGACGCTTTCAGGTCTTGTTCTGGAAAATCTGACCGAAGAACAATGGCAGGGAAATTCCGTGAACGCTTCGGCTGTGCCTGCCAAGTCTTCGACCGGATTAGAAAATACAAACGACCCGCTTGCCGCTACTTCGCTTCGCAAATTTAAGCGCGGCACAATTTTGCGCTACGGTTATGAAATTTACAACGCCCGATTCACGGCGGCGCAAAAACCCGATTTAAATACTCAAGTCAGAATTTTCCGCGACGGTAAAATTATCTTTGAAGGCAAACAAATTCCGGTTAATCTTTCGGGTCAGACGGATTTGGAAAGAGTAAAAGCCACCGGCGCGATTAATCTGGGAACGGAAATGACGGTCGGCGATTACGTTTTGCAGATTGTCGCAACCGACGCTTCGGCAAAAGAAAAAAGTAAAATCGCCACGCAGTTTGTTCAGTTTGAAATTGTCGAGTAAGCAAAAAACGAAAAGTGAAAAGTAAACAATTTTTTGTCGTTCACTTTTCACTTTTCGTTTTAGTTTTTCGCTTATTAAAGGGTTGCGCCCTGATAGCTTCTGCCGAGTTTTGCTTGCTCGCCTTCCGCCAGAGTGCTGACTAATTCGTAATGAAAATAATCGAATTTGGCGGCGACCGGCGGTTGAACGCGCTTGT
>CAXSHW010000011.1:21205-65384 GCA_964237245.1 uncultured Pyrinomonadaceae bacterium | reverse complement strand
TGGACGCCGACCGATAATCAAAAAGGCTGGGATTGGTTTTCGGTGCAGTTGGACGACGAAACCGAATTGATGTGTTATCAAATCCGTAACGGCGCGGGCGGCGTTTCAACGTTTTCGAGCGGAACTTTTGTGCAGAAAGACGGCGAATTTACGCCGCTCAATCACGAAGATTTTACGATTGAGCCGACCGGATTCTGGCGCAGCGACGCAACCAAAGCCGTCTATCCGAGCGGCTGGAAATTGAAAGTTCCGAAGTTTAATCTGGATTTAACCGTCACGCCCGCGATGCAGAATCAAGAACTCGACACGCGCGGCACGACGATGATCGTCTATTGGGAAGGCGCGTGCGAAGTTCACGGAAAATCAGGCGAAAACGACATCAAAGGTCGCGCCTATGTCGAACTCGTCGGCTACGACCGCTCGCATGACAATCCGAATCTCGCGTATTTTTTGATGGGCAATCATTTCGATTTTCCCGCCAAAAGTTTTTTCGGATAAGCAATTTGAAGTGATAACTGATAAGTCAGAAAATGTTTTCTCTAATCAGTTATCACTTTTCCTTTTTCTTATCAATTGTCTGTTTCAATTTGGCGGCTAAATCCTTGTCAACTTTTAATAAAGCCTCGTATTGTGCTTGCGCCGCGGTTGTGTTGCCGTTGACGAAATAAGCCAAACCGAGATTAAAACGCGCTTTGGTAAATTGCGGATAAAGCTGCAAACTCCGGCTATATGCGTCAATGGCGTTTTGTGGCTGATTGGCGTAATAATAAGCGTTTCCCAAAAGATAAAAACCGTCTGAATAATCAGGATTTTTTTGCGTGTAGTCTTTTAATCCGCCGACGGCTTTTGCGAAATAAGAGTTTGCCGCATCAGTTTTGTCCAGCGACAGATACGTGAAACCGAGATAAACATTGGCTTCGCCGTCATCAGGATTTAATTTTAACGCGGAATTGCAGGCTTCGAGCGCGGGCTGAAATTGTTTATCTTCGTAATAAGCGCGACACAAAGTTGTGAAACCGACTGATTTATCGGGCAATAATTTGACCGCTTGCCGCGCCGCGCCGATTGCCGCCGCGCTGTCGTCAGCCAGACTGTAATAATGACTCAAATCGAGATAAAAATTCGCGTCGTTCGGAAAAACTTCGACTGCTTTTTTCGCAACTCCGACGGCTTCTTCAAAGTTATTTTGGCGACGAAAGATGTCCGACAAATTGTGATAAACCGGATAATAATCAGGTTTTGCAGTCAAACTTTTTCGATATGCTTCAATCGCTTCATTGTAATTTTGAGACTTCTGCGCGGCATCGCCGACGATAAAATAAGATTCGCCCAAAAACTTCGTGTTTCGCTTTATCGCCTCCAAAGCGTTCGATTGTTGTTTCTGCGCGTCGCCTAAATTTTGATAAGTCAGAGCCGAATAATAATATGTGTCGGCATTGTCGGGAAATAATTGCAGGGTTTTTTGAAAAGCCGCGAGCGCTTCGGTATAAGAATTTTTAGCCAGATAAATTTCGCCGATTGCCGAATTGAATGCTAAATCCGACGGCGCAAGCTCTAAACCTTTTTGCGCGTCTTCAAGCGCGGCGTCGAAATTCTTTTTCTCGAAATTAAGCTGCCAGCGGATTTTATAAATTTCGAGCGGCGTATAACCTTCAGTCAGAGCCGCGTCAAACTCGCCGAGCGATTGGTCAAATTCCTGTAAATAATAGTGAGCGTATGCTTTTTTGAAATGCCAGAGACTGGCTTTTGGGCTTTTTGTGTCTAAAATCGTTGCCTGCGCGTATTTGTTGATTGCTGTTTTATAATCTTTTTGGTCAAAACTCTTTTCGCCTTCGACGGCTAACTTTTCAGCCGCGCGGCGATCTTTTTTCGGGCTGTCTTTTTTTGTCTGCGCGTCGGCTTCGACGACCAAAATCGAAAAAGCCGCGAGCGTCAAAAAATAAGTTGTAAATTTCAGAAAATTTCTTTTCATTTAATAACTCCGGCGATTAAGGCAAAATTCTCGGAAGCGGCGTGGCTTTTGACAATGGAGTCGGTTTCGGCGTTGCCTTCGTTGCCGTCTTCGTTAGCTGAGACGGTTTCGGCGCGGATTTGGCAGTCGTCGGTTGAATTACTCTGGCATTTTTATTCGTCAAATTCGGAGCTTTATTTTCGCTCGTCTGATTGCCGACATCCGCGTTTTCGTTTGTAATCGAAACTTCGTCTGAAACGTTCGCATTTTCAAGCGTATTGATGTTTGAGTCAGGCGTCGCTTCGGGCGTCGGAGAAATAATTACCACAGGAGTCGGGGTCGGATTTTCTTTGGTCGCGCTTCCCGAATTATATAACATAAACCAACCGATTCCTGCAATTATCGCTAAAGCAAACGGCACGCTCAAGCCGATAATCTTTAAAAATCTACCGTTTGAGTTTTTCTTCGGCGGCGATTGAACGGGCGTTTGCGAAAACGGTTCTTGAGGTTTATCAAAATTGTCCGGCGCAAAATTTTTCAAGGATTTGCCTTCGGGCGTGGAGCCGATGCTGACGTTTGTTTTTAATTGCGGCTGCGAAATGCCGGAAATCGAATTGTGAGTTTGGACGGCGAAACTTTCGTTTTGTTTTGAATTTGTATTTTGATTTTGCGCGAAAACGTCGCGTAAGGCTTTCTGCATCTGGCGCGCGCCGGAAAATCTTTGTTCCTGACTGACTGCCATTCCTTTCAAAATTACGTCGGAAACTTCTCTGGAAACTTCGCCGTTAATTTCATTTAACGCTTCAATCGGGTCGGGTTTGCCGCCGAGCAAAGCGTCGGCGCGGGTTAAAACGTCGGGCGGAACGACATTGGTTAAAAGCTGATAAAGCGTCGCCGAAAGCGAATAAATATCGCTTCGCGCGTCTGTTCCCGTTCCGCGAATCTGTTCCATCGGCGCAAAATGCGGCGTGTAGCCGACAACGCTTCCGGTCGTCGCCGACCGCGTTTCGCCGACAGTGTTTTTCGATAAGCCGAAATCAAGCAGAACGACGGAATTTTCATCGGTTAACTTCAAATTCTGCGGTTTGATGTCACGATGCAAAACCGGCGGTTCTTGCGAATGCAGATAACCGAGCGCGTCAAGCAATTGGTCAGCCCAAAACAAAACCCAGGCGACGGGAAACGGTTTTTCGGAAACTTCCAGACGCTTTGCCAGATCGTCGCCCGCGATGTGTTCCATTATCAAATACTGCGTTTCGTCTTCGATAAAATGGTCGCTGACTTTCGGCAGAGCGTTATTGCGCAGCCGCGCTAAAGTTCGCGCCTCGCGTTCAAAAGCATCGGCAAACACTTCATCGCCGGAAAAAAACGTGCGTTTAAGCGCGACGGCGCTGCCGAGCCGCTGGTCAATCGCCAGATAAACATCGCCCATTCCGCCTTTGCCAATCAAATGCACGATTAAATAGCGATTTTGTAATAATGTGTTCGCGGCTAACGGCTTCATCGTCGGTCTTTTTCAGGTTCGGGTTCGTCGGGAAATAAATTCGCCGGAAATTTTCGGGCGATTGTTTTAATTGAAATGATTGTTTTCGGCAATAAGATTCAAAATTATCAGTAGAATTTTAAGCCGTAAAATTACCGGCTCGCAATTAATTTTTCCTGCGGAAGCATTGCAGGCAAACCAGCGTGCTGCCAGCAGCGACCGCCGCCTTTGACGCGATGCGTGCAGAATGTTCCTTTTTGGGTTTTCGCGCCGCAATAATAAATTATTTCCTGCGGCGCGCTCACATTATTTTCAACTTTTTGAGTTTTTACGTTTTGCTTCTGAGTTTCAATCGTCGAATTTGGCGACGATTGCGCGGCGACCGGATTATTTTCCGGGATCCGAGCAAAAGATTTAACGTTCGCGTCATTCGGAATTTGCGCGTTGACGAAGTTTTTATTTGTATTTGTCAGATTGGCGGACGCCAGATTCAAGGTTTTTTCCGGCTTTCGCAAAATTGTTCCGAGACCGATGATGCCGAATAAAACGCACGCCGCGATTACGGCTTTATAAAATATGTTGTTGATTTTATAATCCGGCTCGCACGAATCGCAAAAACGCCTGTCGGTTAAAAGCGACCATTTGGTTCTTTCAATCGGTTCGCGGCATTCGCAGCAAAATTTCGGTTTATAAAACATAGACGTTTTTCGACAGAAAAATTTCGGAAACTAATGACAATAAAAGATTCGTATGTTTTTTTTGGAGCGACAAAGTATTATAAACCATAAATCTGTTAATGTTAAGATGATTTTGATACGAGCCTGCATACAACCGCGTTGCGTATAAAAGCGTCTGATAAATTAATTTTGAGTTATGCGATTTAATAAGACATTATATTTGTTTTTAATTCTGCTTTTCGGCTTTTTGACTACGGCGTCAGGGCAGGAAGAAGACATTATTAAAGTTGATTCTTCGATAGTTCGGCTAAACGTCGGCGTGGTTGATGACCGCGGAAGACCGATTACGAGTCTGAATAAAGACGATTTTACGGTTTATGAAGACGGCGTAAAACAGAGCATCGCCCGATTTGAGCCGACCGTCGCGCCGTTCAGCCTGGTTTTAATTCTCGATATGAGCGGCTCTACTATCGGTTTTCGACAGACGATTCAGCAATCGGCTTTGCGTTTTTTAGACGCGCTCGCGCCGGACGACCGCGTGGCTGTCATCGAGTTTTACGACAAGGTTAATTTGCGAAACGATTTTACAACCAATCGAAAAATCATCGCCAATTCAATCACAGCCGCCAACGGACAAGGCAAAACACAGCTTTATAAAGCTCTCGATTTCGCGCTCGGAAAACTCGCCAAAGAAGGCAAACGCCGCAAAGCGATAATTGTTTTAACAGACGGAATAGACACCGGCGCGCGCGACGCCGACCGCGACTTTTTGCAGAAATTTAAAGACAATGAAGTTTCAAACGCCATCAAGCCGGAAACCAGCGACGTGTTGAATCGCATACTTAATCAAGCGGACGCGCAAGGCGTAACTATTTATCCGCTCGCTTTGCCGACCGGCGACCCGCTCAAACTCGCCGACCCGACGCCGATTCAAATCGCAATGTTTTCCGCCGCTCGCTCGCGCCTGCAAATTCTCGCCGAAAGAACCGGCGGAACTTTTAACGTCATCAATCGCCTCGAAGATATGGGCAGGTTATATGCGGCTGTCGCGGCTGATTTACATGCCCTTTACACGGTCGAATATCAACCGGTAAACAGCAAGCGCGACGGCAAATGGCGCGCGATAAAAATCGAAGTCAATAATCCCGACTTGATTTCCAAAACGCGGGAAGGTTACTTTGCTAAATAAAATTTCCGTCAAACTTGACACAAAAGCGCAAGATTTGTAGTCTTAAACCTTGCTTTACGCACCCGTAGCTCAGCTGGATAGAGTACATGACTACGAATCATGGGGTCGGAAGTTCGAATCTTCCCGGGTGTATTTAATTTCAAATGACTGCTGTTCGGGCAGTCATTTTTCTTTGCCAAAAATAAAATGTGCCAATAGTTGTGTTCTTAAATCTGTTTTAATTTGATACAATTTATTGCCGGCAAAATTTTGGATGCTCGAATCTTACAAGGGAAATTAACGATTAAATATGGCGTATAAAGCATTAATTATTGATGACGACGTTTCGGTTCGTGAGTTGATGAAATTTCAACTGGATTCCGAAGGATTTGAAGTGACGACTGCGGAAAGCGGAAAAAAGGGAATCGAAATTGTCGAAGAAACCGAGTTCGATATTATTTTAACAGACCTCAATCTACCCGATTTTGACGGCATCGAAATGGTTCGACGCTGTAAGGAAATTTCGCCGAATACCGAAATTATAATGGTCACCGGATACGGTTCGGTTGAAAAGGCAATCGAAGCGACCAAAGCCGGAGCTTTTTATTACGTCGAAAAACCTGTCGAGTTTGAGGAATTGCTGGTTTTAATCGAAAAAGCCGTCGAGCGCAAACATCAAGCCGAAGAAATTCTGGAGTTGCGCGGGAAACTTTCGAGCCGCACGTCTTACGAAGGAATTATCGGCGGCAGCCGCGCAATGCAGGATATTTTCGAGATGATCGAAAGCATCGCCGAATCGGACGCGAACGTTTTGATTTTAGGCGAATCCGGCACCGGAAAAGAAGTTATCGGCAACGCTATTCATTATAAAAGCCATCGCTCGAAAAAACCGTTCGTAAAATTAAATTGCTCGGCGCTTCCGAAAGAGTTGATTGAATCGCAATTATTCGGGCATACGAAAGGCGCGTTCACCGGCGCGACCGCCGACAAGGGCGGATTTATCGGACAAGCGAGCGGCGGCAGTCTGCTGCTCGATGAAATCGGTGAAATGCCGATGGAGCTTCAGCCGAAGCTTTTGCGTGTTTTGCAGGAAAGGGTTTATTATCGCGTCGGCAGCGAAAAACCGCAGGAAGCCGATTTCCGTCTGATTTCTTCGACCAACAGAAATCCTTTCGACGCGATTCAAGACGGCAGTCTGCGCGAAGATTTGTATTACCGAATCAATACTATCGAGATAAAAATTCCGCCTCTTCGTGAAAGAATGGAAGATGTTCCGATGCTTGCCGACCATTTTTTGCAGATTTACGCCGAAAAATATAAGAAACCCGATTGCCGGTTTTCAGAAAGAGCTTACGAACAAATGCTGAATTACAGTTGGCGCGGAAATGTGCGCGAACTTCAGCACGTTATTGAAAGAGCCACGCTGTTTTGCAAAAGCGGCAGAATTGATCAGTTAAACGTTCCTAAAAATCTCGACAGCACGATTTCTTTTGCGAGTATTACAAAGAAGGAAAACTCGGACGGAACTCGTTTTTCAGATGTCGAAACGGAAAAATCTTTTGCTAACAACAGCGACAATATCTTAAATCAGAAAAATATATCGAAAGAAGATTTGTTTAGAGAAATCGGAAAATTTATCGTCGAAAAACTCGACGAACCGGAAGAGGGAATTGACCAGGACGATGTGTTTAATTCGATTGAGAGCGGAGTTGTAACCGCCGCGTTAAAAAGAACAAACGGCAACAAACAAGCCGCCGCCAATCTTTTAGGTTTATATCGTCCGAGACTCTACGGAATGATTAAGCGTCACAATATAGAATAAAAAGTTAAAAATAAAAAAAACCAATACAAAAAGGCGTGTGCTTTCTTATCGGCACACAGCCTTTTTTTGTTGATTTGACCGACTGAAATTACTTTTATTTTGAAGTTGTAGTAGTGGTTGTAGTTCCGGGCGCGGTAACATTTACGGTCGTAGATTTCGGCTTTCCCGCTCCGCCGAGAAATCCGCTGTAATATAATGCTCCCGCAATAATCGCTACGATTATCAGCGTCGTAATTGCCCAAATTAAATTATTCCCTGTATTATTTTCTTCTGACATATGCAGTCTCCTATCAAATAGTTTACATAAACTCCTAAACCCGCATTAGGCAAAAATAATGCCAAATATAAACGTCAATTCACCCGAATAAATGTAATGGTTCACTGGCAATCAATAAAATTTTCGTGCAATGATTTCGGACATAATGCAAAGCATTCATACGAACGGCAAAGCGAATATATCAATTTTATAAAAGTTTTTTGTTTACAACCATAATTTATTTAGCCGCAAAGCAATAAGTCCACGGCATAAATCTTGCACTTAATAAATGGATTTGATTGAAGTTTGAGTTTACTTTTAACTGCTTAATAAATGTTGTGGCGAAGTTTTTTAACAATAATAAAGAAAAGGATTTTGAAAAAAAGACCAGATTTCCATTTTTGGTTTTAGCGGTTTCAATATTTTTGACTCTCGGCATCGCTTATAATTTCTACAGAAGTTCTTTAAATAAAGACACAACCAGATTCAACAATGAAGTCAGCCGGGTAAAATCCGAGATTGAAAACAAAAGAGATTTATATATAGCTCTACTAAAAGGCGGGCGCGGTTTTGTCGAATCTGCCGCCGAACTAAATCGAGAAAGTTTCGCCAATTATGTTCAAAGTTTAGATTTGGAACGAAACTATAAAAGCGTTCAAGCAATCGGTTACGACAAAATCGTTCTGCCCGAAGAGCGTGAAGCATTTACAAAAAAGATGCGCGATGAGGGATTTGAAGATTTTCATATATTTCCTGAAGGCGAGCGCGAATTCTATGAATCTATCATTTATATCGAGCCTCTGAGCGAACAAAACAGGAAATATATCGGTTATGATATATTTACGGAGAAAAACAGGCGCGAAGCGCTGGTTCGCGCCGGAGATTCGGGAATGCCGACCGCGACTGCAAAGGTTAATTTATTGCTCGCAGGCGACGCAAATCCGCAGACGGGTTTCTTAATTTATCTTCCCATTTATAAAAAAGGCAAGATTCCGGCAACCGTCGAAGAGAGAAGGAAAAATTTGCTCGGTTATATTTACAGCCCGTTTCGTTCGGCGGATTTTCTCGATGAAATTCAAAAAATCACGGCTACCTCCGACATTGCAATACGGATATATGACGGCGATTCGACACCGGAAAATCTTCTTTCGCAAACTTCTTTTGAAAATAGTCCGAAACCGGTCAATCAAATTGAAAAAGATCAATCAACTGAAAATACGATAGATATTACCGGCAGAACCTGGACGATAAAATATGATTCGCTGCCGGCATTTTCCGAACAATCCAGCATTAATTGGACGCCGCTGATTTTTTTGAGCGGCATTATTTTTAGTTTTTTGCTTTTTGGAATGACTTACTGGGAAACTTCGGCGCGTTTGAAATTGGAAAACGTCGCCGCAAGATTGACCGAATCCGAAGCGCAAAAGCAAAAACTGCTCGAAAATGAACAAAAAGCGCGTCTCGTCGCCGAACAAGCGAACGCGACGAAGGACGAATTTATCGCTGTCGTTTCTCACGAACTCAGAACGCCGCTCAACGCTATCGCCGGTTGGAGCAAAATCTTAAAAACCAACAATCTTTCGACAAATACCAAAAATTTAGCGCTCGAAAAAATCAATAAAAATCTTCGTTCCCAGACAAAGCTGATAGAGGAATTGTTGGAGTATTCGCAAATTTTATCGGGCAACGTCAGCTTTGAAGAAAAACAATTAAATTTTTCTGACTTGTTTGAAAACACATTCAAGAAAATCGAGTTGCAGGCAAGGGAGAAAAATATCGAGTTTGTTAGAGACAACAAGCTAAACGGTCATTTGATTTTAGGCGACGAAGCGAAAATCAAAATCGTTATTTATAATCTGCTGACTAACGCCGTTAAATTTACCGATTCAGGCGGAAGAGTCGAAACCAGGTTGATGGCTGACAACGGAACAGTTCAGATGATTATCAAAGATAACGGCAAAGGAATCAGTTCTGAATTTCTGCCGCAAATTTTTGACCGTTTTAGTCAAGCCGATACTTCCAGCACTCGCAATTACGGAGGTTTGGGTCTGGGTCTGACGATTTCAAAACACATCGTCAATCTTCATAACGGCGTGATTGAAGCAAAAAGTGAAGGAATCGGAACAGGTTCTGTTTTTACTCTTAAAATTCCCCGGCTTCAAAATATCAACTGATTTATTGCTTTATCATTTAGAAGCTGTTTGGAAACTCGAAAATCAAAGAATTTATCCGCGAAATAACACCAAAATTCACGAAATCCAAGCTGACTTCCGTTTTATTTGGTGTTCTTTTCGTGTCATTTCGTGGATAAAAATACCTGGAAAATAGTTTTCAAACAGCTTCTTAGCAAAATTTTATACGCTGCAAACATTGAAATTTCCGAAGTGAAAGGAATCGAACGGTTGGTTTCTAAAATTAACTTATTATCGAAACCGGCGGCATAGTTATTGCAAGGGAGCAAACTGACAAACGGCAAGAAATTCAAACTACTCTCCTAAAATTGCCGATTTTTTCAAACCAACGGAGAAAACTATTATGAAAAATCAAATTTTTAGAGTTATAGCATTAAATTTGTTTGCAGTTTTATTTGCAGCCAATATCAGTGTCAATGCACAAAACCGCGATAATTCAAATCGCGTATCAAACAGCACGATACAAGCCTTGATAACGCGCATCGAAACGAAAACAGATGTTTTTAAGCGGTCTTTGACGCGAGCGCTAAACCGGAATTCGCAAAACAATTCTGCCGATCAGGACGCGGTTTTCGGCTACGTTACGGATTTCCAAAACGGAACTACACAATTGAAACAAAATCTAAGCACGCGCCGCGCTGCAAGAGAAGATGTGCAGGACGTTTTAAGTCGCGCGGTTTCGATTGACGATTTTGTCAGAAACAATCGTTTGAATCCAGCCGCGCAGAGAGATTGGGGCGCGCTGAAAGCCGATTTGGATACGTTAGCCGGTTATTACAGTGTCAATTCAAATTGGAATCAATCAGCAACGAACGTGGAGACGACGGAGAATATACCCGCAAGAACGACAAACGGTTATCCTTCAAGAACGACAGGCGGCAATCGAGGTTCTGAAGGTAACGTGAGAAACCTTCTGGCGCGGCTTCAAACGGAAACCGATTCGTATAAACGCGAACTGAATAATTCGCTTGACAGAGGTATTTTGAATCAAACTCGAAGTCAGACGGCGATCTACAGTTATGTGACGGATTTTCAAGACGCAACCGACAAATTAAGACAAAATCTCGATGCTCGTCGGGCAACATCCGCTGATGTTGACGAAATTTTGAATCGCGCTTATTACATTGACGGAGTTATGCGTGATTATCGTTTTAACGCAAACGCGGAAAATCAATGGAAACTTATCCGAACAGATTTGGATACGCTGTCGAATTATTACAATGTCACCTGGAATTGGAATCGGCAGTATTCGCCGATGAGCAAGTTTGACCAGATGCTGACCGGAACTTACCGGTTAAATCTTTCGCAAAGCGATGATGTCAACGCAATCGTTGATCGCGCGGCAAACACGCTCTATACGACACACCAAAATGATAACTTGAGAAAAAATCTGCAAAGACGACTTACTTCGCCCGATACTCTGGTAATTGAAAAGAGAGACAAGCAAGTAACCGTTGCTTCCAACACTTCGCCGCAGATCAGCTTCAACGCTGACGGCACGGCGCGCACGGAAACGACTGCGAACGGGCGCACAATCAAAGTTACCGCAAACACCAATTATGACGGCGTAGCTTTGAGTTACGAAGGCGACCGAATAAATGATTTTTACGTGAACTTTATTCCGATGAGCAACGGTCAGTTAAAAGTAATCCGCCGCGTTTATCTGGAAAACAGAAACGATACGGTAACGGTTGCGAGCGTTTATGACAAAACCGACAACGCTGCTCAGTTTGGCAATATCAATAATCAAAACACCGGATACAATCAAAATAACGGAACAACTTCGACCGATTTTGTTGTTCCGAATAATACAAGGCTGACGGCTGTTACGAGAAATTTGATTTCGACCAAAGTTTCTCAGGACGGCGATCCGTTTACGATGGAAGTTACGTCACCGTCTGAATTTAACGGCGCGGTGATTGAAGGTCGAGTCGCCAAAACCGAACGTTCGGGAGCAGTTACGGGCAGAGCCAATCTCTCGCTCGAATTCAATACAATTCGACTTCGTGACGGAAGAACTTTTCGTTTTGCCGGCAATGTTGATGATGTAACATCGGCAAACGGAGAAAAAGTTTCCGTCAATAACGAAGGAACAGTCCGCGATAATAATCAAACGACGAAAACCGTTACGCGCACCGGAATCGGTGCGGCGCTCGGTGCAGTAATCGGCGCAATCGCGGGCGGCGGTCAAGGCGCGGCAATCGGCGCGGCAGTCGGCGCGGGCGCGGGCGCGGGAACAGTTCTTTTGCAGGGACGCGGCGACGTGGAACTCGCACAGGGAACGCAATTTACGATTACGGCTTCAGCGCCTGCGAATACAAATTTCAATCGTTAGATTGATTGCAGAGTTACTGAATCGAAAAAGGACGAGCGGAAGCGTTCGTCCTTTTTTATTCTGATCGAAGATCGTGATATGCTTGGTTACACAATTTCTTGTTTGTAAATTAAAATTTGCCGTAAAAGGAGAAACGGAAATGCCGGAAAATGACGACAAACGATTTTCAGAAACCAGGCGCGAAGACTGCAGCGCCGAAGAGATTGCGAGAGAATCAACAAACCAACCGCCCGATGAAATTCAGAGACAAATGTTGCGCGGTGACGAAACAAAGGGCGACGCCGACAAACGAGATGTCGCCGGCAGCGTCAGTTCAAGTGAAACTCCGCAGGGACGTGAAGAAACAAAAAATGATTAAAAGTTTTTCCGAATAAATCGCAAATTATTTGGTTTATTCTATGCAAGTTATAGAATTAAGAAAGGCTTCGTTTACATATAAACGAAGCCTTTCTTAATTCTATCTGGTTAAAAACTTACTGACAATTAGTATGACCGCAGTCGCAGGTAATTTCTACGATGTCCTGGTCAACCGCGTCTCTGCAATGGTCGCTGCAATACTTTTCATTGTTGCTCACGCCGCAAGTGCAAATTGGATGAGCGCATTTATTTTCGTTCTCCATAAAGAAACCTCCTTAAAATTTAAAACTTTGTGTTGTCGGACAACAGCTTAATTTTAAGTCAAACCTGGAAATTAGGCAATCGGTTGCCGGACTAATGCCGGTATATTCTTAGAATTCGGGAAAGCAATTTTTGCTGAAAAGTGAGTCATAAAGTTCGGCGCGCATTGTGATTTTTCCGGCAAATACTGTATCTTGAGTTGTCAGCAAGCGACTGAAATTTTGTTTTTATTTCTATTTGATAGGTCGGAAAAATAATTTGCGAAAGTATTTAAAGTTTATATTACTGTTTTTATTCGCCGTTTTTATATTTTGGTTTTTTGGACGCAATTTGGATTGGCAGGAAGTCAGCCAAAGCCTGAGAAAAGCAAACGCTTTCTACTTAACAGCAGCGACTTTGATTATTTGTCTCGGTTATTTTCTTCGGGCGATTCGTTGGGGAACTCTGCTTACGCCGATCACCAAAACTTCTCTGAAGGAACTTTTCGCGGCAACCACCGTCGGTTTTTCGATGATTTTTGTCGTCGGACGAGCAGGCGAAATTATTCGTCCGATGTGGCTTTCGATGCGCGACAATCGCGTTCGTCCTTCGGCATCTTTAGTAACGCTCGGCGTCGAAAGAATTTTCGACCTTGCCGCTTTAGTTTGTTTTTTTGCCGTTAATTTAATCTGGTTTCACGTTCCGACAGGGCGCGAAACCGAGGTCGCTTATATCAAATTTATCGGAAATTTGCTGCTCGTCGCAACCGTTCTCGGCTTCGCGGCATTGTTCGTTTATCAAAAATATTCTTCTCCGATAATTAATTGGGCTGAAAAAATACTTAATAGAAAGTTTGTTCCGCGCCGTATTAGGGCGGTTATTATCAGCATTTTAAGACAGCTTGCCGCGTCGTTGCTGGTTCTGGAAAATTGGCGAGAGATTGCGGCGGTTTCGTTTTGGACTATTTTGTTGTGGCTGACTATTGCGCTGCCGACCTGGTTTGTATTATTAGCTTTTAATTTGCCGCTCGGTTTCAGCGATTCGTTATTTATAATGGGATTTGCCGCAATCGGTTCGGTCGTTCCGACTCCGGGCGGCGCGGCAGGAGCGTTTCACGCGGCGACGGCAAACAGTTTGATATTTCTTAATATCAACAAAGACCAGGCGTGGGCGACCTCGATTGCAATGCACCTGGTTTATTTTGCGCCCGCCGTGATTTTCGGCTTATACTATTTTTTCCACGGCGATATAACAATCGCGCGGCTGAGAAGTTTGCTTTCCAGCGAACACGCGGTCGAAGAAGTCGAACACGAAAAAGAGTTTAAAGCTAAAGCTCAATAGCCGAACTGATTTTTAATTTTGAGTCTTGAATTGAAAAATTATGCGTTGTCCTTTTTGCGCCCATCTTGAAGATAAAGTCGTTGATTCGCGCGAGTCGAAAGAAGGCGATTCGATTCGGCGGCGGCGCGAATGTATCGAATGCGGCAGACGATTTACTTCTTACGAACGGATTGACGAAATTCCTTATCTTGTCGTTAAAAAAGACGGAAAACGCGAAGCCTTCGACCGCAATAAAATTATGGCAGGATTGCTCCGCGCCTGTGAAAAACGCCCTATTTCTTCGATGCAACTTGAATCAATCGTTGATTCGGTCGAAAAATACGTGCAGGAATCATCAGACCGCGAGCGACCGACGAGCGAGGTGGGAAAAATCATAATGCGCCGCTTAAAAGAACTCGATAAAGTCGCGTATGTTCGCTTCGCCTCGGTTTATTTAGAATTTGAAGACGTTTCCGAATTTATGAACGAACTCAAATATCTGGTGCGAACCAGAGATAAATCTCTGAAAAGAAAACCGCGAAAAATCAAAAAGTGAAATTAGTGTTTACCGTTTTTATCCGATTCCTTCGAGCGGAAAAAATCTATCAACAAATTCGATATGGACACGCGGAATGTTATCTTCACCCATCCGTTTGCCGCGCACGACGGAAATAATCGAAACATTATACTGCTCGCTTTTGACGCGCACGAAATCTCCGACTTTGAGAGCGAGCGACGTAAAAACGGAAGCGCCGCTCAAACTCAAATTTTCGGTAACTGTTGATTCGCCGGTCAAAACATTTCCGCTTTCGTCAATTGTTTCAATAATAATGCTCGTAGGAATCGGAAACCGCGTGTGGCGGCGCAAATGTTTCGGCAGGTGACTTTCGTCAGGCTCACTGACGGCTTCGATGACGCGCCATAAACTCCCTTCTTCACGATGCGAAATTTCAAACAGCTTTGCCGGGTCGCTGTGATAACTTTTGGGTGGATTTTTACCGATAAACGCGACGCCGACCGAATGATTTTCCGGCGCTTCCGCAGTCGCGTTTGGAATGCAGCTTCTGACCAAACCCCAAATTTTGTATTGCGGTTCGGTAAAATCAAATGAACGCAGTTTTCGCGGCATCGGAATCGTCATTTGCAAAAGCCGTCCGCGCTTTACCGGATGCCGCAGATTAAAACCGGCGCCGAAGGCGGACAAATCATTGAGCCGCGTAACTTCGTTCCAGGAAATGCTCTCGTTGACCTGGGATTCGACGCGAATCGGTAAACTCAAATTTACTCTCTGAATCCGGCGGTTATCATTTTCTACTGTGGGTGTCGAAATCATATTTTAAATTTTTAGATTGAAAACCAACCGAAAATCGTCAAATAATTTATAAGCTGAAACGGCTGGAATTGATTGTCTTTTGAATGAGTTAGGGGAACTTTATAAAGTTGCTTTACAGGTTTTTTACCTGTATAATAATAATACGATCAAATCGTAAAAATGTCCAGATTTTATTTGTGTTCACCGTCTTTTAAACAGGAATTTACACAATCATAATCAAACGAAAGATTAAGCGAAAAGGAAAATAAATGGATACAATTTTAGAAAGAAATCAGGTCAATATCGAAGACGAGATGCGGCGTTCGTATCTCGATTACGCAATGAGCGTTATCATCGGACGCGCTCTGCCGGATGTGCGCGACGGTTTGAAACCGGTGCATCGGCGCGTTCTTTGGGCGATGCAGGAACTCGGCAATTATCACAACAAACCTTATAAAAAGAGCGCCCGAGTCGTCGGCGACTGCATCGGCAAATATCATCCGCACGGCGACACAGCCGTCTATGACACGATTGTCCGGCTCGCGCAGGATTTTTCGCTGCGTTATCCGCTCGTCGAAGGTCAGGGAAATTTCGGCTCGATTGACGGCGACAACGCCGCCGCAATGCGCTATACCGAAGTCAGGATGCAGAAATTAACCGCCGACGTAATGGCGGACATCGAAAAGGAGACGGTTGATTTTCAGCCGAATTATGACGAATCTCTGAGTGAACCGAAGGTTTTGCCCACACGTTTCCCAAATTTGCTGGTCAACGGCTCGGAAGGAATCGCCGTCGGAATGGCGACGAAAATTCCGCCGCATAATTTGTCTGAAGTTATTGACGCAACCGTCGCGCTTATCAAAAACCCGGACATCTCGATTGAAAAATTAATCGAAATCATTCCCGGACCGGATTTCCCGACAGGCGGATTTATTTACGGACGCGAGGAAATTCACAACGCCTATCGAACGGGACGCGGAATTTTGCAGATGAGAGCAAAAGCCGCAATTGATCGAGTCGGGCGCGGCAACACTGAACGCGATGCAGTTGTGGTGACGGAAATTCCATATCAGTTAAATAAAGCCAGATTGATCGAAAAAATCGCCGAACTCGTCAATGAAAAGCGGCTCGACGGTATTTCGGAAATCCGCGACGAATCAAACCGCGAAGGCATCCGCGTCGTCATCGAACTAAAACGCGACGCCGTGCCGCAAGTAGTCTTAAATAAACTTTATAAATTGACGCCGCTTCAGATGTCTTTCGGCATTATCAACATTGCCATTGCCGACGGTCAGCCGAAAGTTTTCAATCTCAAACAGATGCTCGAAGCGTTTGTCGAGTTTCGCCGCGAAGTCGTGCGCCGCCGCACAGAGTTTGAATTACGAAAAGCGCAGGCGAGAGCGCATATTTTGGAAGGTTTGAACAAAGCGATTGACGCGCTCGATTACATCATTCCGCTGATTCGCAATTCGCGTTCGATTGACGAGGCAAAAAGTTGGCTGACGGGAAATTACGCGACTCTTCCAGACGATATTCGGTTGTGGAAAGGAATCTCAAATGATGTCGCATACAGAGAGAATTTCAAAAAAAGTGTCGGCGCTCTGCGTTTCTCTGATATACAAGCGCAGGCGATTTTAGATTTGCAGCTTCGTCGTCTGTCCGCGCTCGAACGTCAGAAAATTATTGACGAACTCGAAACGATTTTGAAATTTATTTCGGAACTCGAAGCGATTCTGGCAAACGAACAGCTTTTGCGTCAGGTGATCGTTGACGAACTGAAAGAAGTCAAAAGAAATTTCGGGGACGAACGGCGAACCGTGATCGTTGACGCGGGAATCGAATTGAAAATCGAAGACCTTATTGCCGATGAAGAAGTAGCGATTACGGTTACAAACGCCGGTTATATTAAACGAACGCCCGTTTCGGCTTACTCGACACAAGGTCGCGGCGGCAAAGGAAGATTCGGCGCGAAGGCGAAAAATGACGATTTCGTGAATCATTTATTCACGGCTTCGACGCACGATTTTCTGATGATTTTCACTGACGACGGACAGGTTTTCAAAATCAAAGTCCACGAAATTCCCGAAGGCGACACTGCCGCTCGCGGCAAAGCGATTGTCAATCTGATTCAGATTTCGTCGGAACGAAGATTGGTCGAAGTTTTGCCCGTCCGCGATTTTGTCGAGGAAGTTTACGTCACGATGGTCACAAAAAAAGGCATCGTCAAGAAAACTTCGCTCTCGCTCTACGGAAATATTCGCGCTAACGGTATTAATGCCATTAACATTGACGAAGGCGACGAGCTTTTGAATGTTTTCGTAACCGACGGAACGAAGCAGATTTTTATCGCAACGCACGACGGTATGGCGATTCGATTTAATGAAAACGATGCGCGTCCGCTCGGTCGGGTCGCTCGCGGCGTGCGCGGAATCTCTCTGCGTCAGGGCGATTTTGTCGTTACGGCTTGCGCGGTTTCAACAGACGAATCCGAGAAAATGCTCTCGATTTCCGAACAAGGTTTCGGCAAACAAACCAAAGTTGGAACTTATCGTCTGCAATCACGCGCCGGAAAAGGCGTTATCAATATGAAAACGACCAAGAAAACCGGCAAAGTCGTTGCCGTGTTTCCGGTTGACGACGACTCGGAAGTAATAATCATCACGCAGCAAGCAAAACTTATTCGTCTCGAAGCCAATCAAATCCGGCAGACGGGAAGAAGCGCGCAAGGCGTTACTCTGATTCGTATGAACGACGGCGATATGGTGACGAGCGCGTCTCTGATTGATGTTTCCGAAGAAGAAGAAGAGGAATAAAGAATTTGCAGGGAAACTGAAAATTGTTGAGAAAGTTAATGCTGATTTTTCACAAAACAAAGCCGATGGAGATTTTATTTTCCTTCGGCTTCGTTTTGTGAACTTTGCGACAAAAAATCTTTCTTTCGTCGCGGCTTTCCTGTATTCTTTGATAAATCTCAAAATCACGAAAAATTCGTAATGAAAATTCGCGCATATTTTTTAATCGCATCTCTACTCTTGATTTTCTGTGTTGTTTTAAATGCAAATTCACAGATTGACCGAAGTCAGGCATCGGTCAATCAAGTTGCAGACGCGCAAGCCGCAATCAGCAGGCTGCGCGAACTATACAACAGACGCGATTTTGAAAGCGGCTACGAAATCGGTCAAAAACTTGTCGGGCAATTTCCGGGAAATGCCGAACTGCGAGCGTGGTTTATCGTCAATATGGCGCGAAACGAGATGGGCAGGGAAGCCATCGAATCTGCTAAAGAGCTGGTTGGAAACGACAAAGAAAATGCCTGGGCTTGGTTTGCTCTGGCGCACGCATACATTCGCAGCGCACAGATTAAGGAAGCGATTCCCGCTGCCGAAACCGCATTGAAGCTGATGCCTGACAACGAGGAATTTATTTTTCTCTATGCTTCGTCTCTGCTCGCGCAAAAAAAATATGATGAAATTTATGCCTGGCTCGATAAAAATTCCTTTGAAATAAAAGATAAATCGCGGTTTTTGTATGTCAAAGCCGAAGCCGAATACCGGCAATTTTTAGACGGCAAAGTTGACGAAGCGAAAAGAAAACAGAGCTTTGAGGATTTTCAAAAAGCCTTGAATTTAAATCCGAATTCGGTAAACGCGAATTATATTTTCGGCGTTTATTTATCCGCCGACAGACGCTTTGACGAGGCTTTGCCGATTTTGAAGAAAACAGTTTCACTCGCGCCGCAATCCGCGCAAATTCGGCAAACTTATTGGACGGCGCTGCTAAACGGTCAGCCGAAGAAAACTCAACAGCAGAAAAACGACGAAGTTGTCGCCGACACGAAAGATTTGCTACGCCTGCGCCCCGATTCGGCGAATGCTTTTGACGCCGTTTCCGCTTTTTACGGGCGTGAACTCGAAATGCCCGACAAAAAAAAAGAAATTGACGAAATTATCATCAAAAAATTTCCGCAGACGACGCAAGCCGAACGAATTTTGATCGGTCAAATCAGAGAATTTAATTATTTAGGCGAAGACGGAAAAGTTGACGGAAAAAAGAAATCTCAATTGACCGGAATGCTCGAGGATTTTATAAATCGCCCGCGACATTTCAGTGAAAGCAATCTCGGCTATGCTTACACACAGTATTTTTATCAAATCCAAACGGACAAAAACGCTTCAAACCGGCAGCTTCTGCAAACGGCTGAGAACATCAGCGAACATCAAAAATTTGAAACAGCCGAAGTTCATTCGATGATTGTTTCGGGTTTGTCTGACCGGCAAATGTTTCGTGAAGCGGAAAAATTTGCGAACACCGGATTTGAAAAAGTCAAAGAAGAAATCGAACAAAAACAGGCTGACGGCGAAAGCGAAAGAAGAATTCGGGAAGATGAAAACTCGATGAACGCGACGCTTTACAATGCGCGCGGCGAACTTTTTTTTAAGGAAAATCTTTTGGACAAAGCCGAAACGGACTTTATGCAAGCAGTCAAGCTGGACAATGAAAATACCTTTTATTACAGTAATTTAGCTAAAATTTACGAAGCGGAAAATAATATAGATAAAGCCGAAGACGCTTATATCAATGCTTTTTCAACATTTTTCGGCAACGACAATCCGAATTTTGACAAACTCAAAACTTTGTATCAAAAGCGCAACGGAAATTTGCAGGGATTTGACGATTACTTTGAAAAAGTTAAAGTAACCGAACGCGCCAGACGAAAAGAGCGCATACTTTCCGCCAAAATCGAAGATTCTCAAGCTGCGATTCCATTCACTTTGAAAAATTTGGACGAAAAAACGGTTTCACTTGCCGATTACAAAGGTAAAATTATTGTCCTCAACATTTGGGGAACCTGGTGTGCGCCGTGCGTGCGCGAAATGCCCGAACTGCAAACGCTTTACAAAAAATATCAAAAAGACAAAGATGTCGCTATTCTGACCATTGACAGCGATGATGACTTAAAAAAAGTGAAAAAGTTTATGGCTGACAACAAATATAATTTTACTGTTTTGCAGAATGGAAATTACCTGGAAACGACGGACATAAACGCTTTTCCGACCACCTGGTTTATAAACCGCGAAGGACGAATCGAATTTGTCAAAGTCGGCACGAGTGTTAAATTGTTGGAAGAATTCGGCTGGCGAATTGAGGAACTGAAAAATCGGCATTAAACTAAAAAAATGACAAGCGCAACCGTTTTGAACCTGGCTTCAATTATCGAACACAACGCGAAACTGTATCCGACGCGCGAAGCAATCGTGTGGAACGACGCGCGTTTGACTTACAGCGAGCTAAACGCACGCTCAAATCAAGTGGCAAACGCGCTAACCGAAATGCGAATCGGCTACGGCGACAAAGTAGCGTTGTGCTGCGCGAATCTGCCGTTTTTTCCGATTGTTTATTACGGAATAATGAAAGCGGGCGCGGCGGTCGTCCCGATGAATATCTTATTCAAACCGCGCGAGATTGCTTACCACCTAAAAGATTCGGAAGCGAAAGCCGTTTTTGTTTTTGAAGGAACGCCGGAACTCGCGCTCGCGCAAACTGTCAAAGAAGGTTTTGACCGGGTTGAAACTTGTGAAAATCTCGTCGTTATGACGCTCGACGAGAAAGCGAAGTCGCCTGTTGAAAATGCGAAAACTCTGGCGGAAATTACCGCAAACGCATCGAAAACATTTGATTCTTTTCCAACCAAACCGGACGATACCTGCGCGATTCTTTATACTTCCGGCACGACCGGACAGCCGAAAGGCGCGGAATTGACGCATTTGAATTTGATGACGAACATCACGACGATGCAATCGCTTTATTTGCCGGTTTCGGATTTTACCGACGGCGTTCAGAAAACCACTCTGATAACTCTGCCGCTTTTTCACACGACGGCGCAAACCTGTCAAATGAATACGAATCTTTACAACGCGAGCCGCGTCGTTCTGCTTCCGCGTTTCGACGCGAAAATGACGCTCGACGCGATGAAAAAGGAAAAAGTAAATTTTTGGACGGGAGTTCCGACAATGTATTGGTCGCTGCTCAAATACGCCGAGGAAAACGATTTCGACACTTCGCCGATTGCCGAAAATATCATTGCCGTTACTTCCGGCGGCGCGCCGATGCCGGTTGAGGTTATGAAGGAGTTTGAAGAAAAATTCGATGTGCGTATCGCCGAAGGTTACGGTTTGTCGGAAACTTCGCCGCTCGCCACTTTTAATCATTTTGAAAAACCCGTTAAACCCGGCACTGTCGGACAGCCGATTTTCGGCGTGGAAGTTAAATGCGTGGATGAAAACGACATTGAAGTTCCAAGCGGCGAAGGCGGCGAAATCGTCATTCGCGGCTCAAACGTGATGAAAGGTTATTATAATCGTCCCGAAGCGACACGCGAGGCGTTTCGCAACGGATGGTTTCACACCGGCGACATCGGAATAATGGACGAGGACGGTTATCTGGCGATTGTTGACCGCAAAAAAGATATGATTCTGCGCGGCGGCTATAACATTTACCCGCGCGAACTCGAAGAAATTATAATGACGCACGAAGCCGTTTCTTTGGTCGCTGTTATCGGCGTGCCGGATGAAAGGTTAGGCGAAGAAGTAAAAGCCTTCGTCGTTTTGAAACAAGGTTTTGATTTGTCGGAAACTGAAATGATTGATTGGTGCAGACGACAGTTTGCGGCAAACAAATATCCGCGCTTCGTCGAGATTTGCGAAACTTTGCCAATCGGTTCGACGGGCAAAATTTTGAAAAGGGAATTAAGAAAAAATTAGCTTTATTGCAACACCAAATCGCCCGCATTTTTTATAATCACGATTACTTTTTTGCGATGAAACCAAGCAATCTGTTTTTTGAAAAAAAATTGAAATTAAATGTCTACCCACTATAATATTAACGGCGAAAATCTCAAGGAGAATAAAATATTATGAAAATGCTTACAATGTTTTTTGTTTTGATATTCGGACTGACGGCAATCGCCGCCAAAGCACAAGAACCGACGCCGACGCCGACGACGAATCTTGCGGTTTTTGATTTACACCCGACAAGAAATGTTAGATTAAACAGCGGATCAAATGTCGAATATTGGCTTTTCATAAGTCAGGACAGTTACACGATTTCTGCTGACGACGTTATTGTGACTGCTAAATTGCCTTCTAACGTAACCTATGTTTCAGCGACAAGTATCGGAACTTGCAGCTATGCCGACGAAATTATAAGCTGTAATTTAGGCAAATTAACGAAATATTACGCCGATTACACCACAATAGTCAAAATTTACGCTCGACCGACCGCTGCCGGCGCAGCGACTCTAACAGGCACAATCAAAGGTTCAAATACGCCGGAATCGAGATTTTCTCAGACAAAAATCGTTGACCCGCCGAAGTCGCGCGTCAGATTTTTCTGAAAATAATTAACCTTAGAGATGAAACGTCGAACTGGATTTTGTTCGACGTTTTTGCTTTTATTGTGAGAAATTCAATTGTCTTATTTTGAGGTAACGAATAAATGTCTGTAATATAAGCTGATTATGAAAGTGCAGGTTTTATTTTTCGGCGCGACGGCGGAAGCGGTCGGTGAAAGGGAAATCGAAATTGATTTGAAAACTCAAGCAAAAGCCTCAGAGGCTTTCGAGCAGATTGTTTTCGTTTATCCGAATCTTCAAAAACACTCGCTGCTTTTTTCGGTTAATCAGGAATACGCAAACGGCGACGAAACGCTCAACGCGGGCGACGAACTCGGCGTCTTTACGGCAGTTTCCGGCGGCTGACAAAGTAGAATTTATCGTTAGATTTTTATTAAATTCGATACAAACGAAAGATGACGAGTGATTTTTTTGAACTTACGACCGATTCGCTCGATGTCGGCGCGACTGCGCGGCGCGTTGTTTTGCCTGAATGCGGCGCGACGGTAACTTTGGATGGATACGTGCGGCAATGGACGAAAGGCAGGGAAACGCTGTATCTCGTTTATGAGGCGTATGAGGCGATGGCTTTGCGCGAGATGGAAAAACTTGTCGGGCAGTCGCGCGCGCAATTTGAAATCGCGTCGGTCGGAATTGTTCATCGCCTTGGAAAACTCGAAATCGGCGAAACAAGCGTCGTTATTTCCGTTGCCGCGCCGCATCGCCGCTCTGCGTTTGAAGCCTGCGAATGGTTGATAAAAGAATTGAAACGAACTGTTCCGATTTGGAAAAAGGAAATTTTCGCGGGCGGCGAAGTTTGGATTGAGGGCGAAAAAGAAAAAACTTGAAATTACTTTTGCCTTCTCAAAAATTAAATAAAGTTTTTAGCCGGAACATTTGCTCTTTAATTAACTTCTCCGAATCGTTGAACAAAATCAGGCGAATTTTGACGCAGAGTAATCCAATTTTCAAAGATTTCGGGACTTTGCAGCCAGATTGTGAACCATTCGACGATTTCCTGTTTTTCCTCGCGCTTTTTCCTTTCGACCTTTTCGTTTTTGGCAATCATCTGCGAACGGTTTTTTCCTTTGAGCGCGGTTTCGCGCACGAGACGCAGACCTTCGCGGTCATGCTCCGAATGAAATTTTCGGCGCAGGTTTTCAAGTTGGCGAATCGAATTGAGCGTTTGTTTAAAATCGGAAAATTTCAAAACATTGCGAAACATCGCGTCGTAAGGCGATTCGAGTCGCCGCAGAACATCAAGCTCCATAATCTCCGCGTGGCGAAGCTCCGCGCCTTCATCTGTCAGGATTCGAGCGATAATCATCGGAGATTCGATTGCCGCCGCGCCGTATTTTTCTCGAATAACCGTTTCGATTGCTTCAATTTCCTTCGCGCCGATTGATTCGCAGTCGAGTTTTTCCCAAACTTCGATAATTAAGTCAGTTTTTGTGCGAGCATTCCACATTTTTTCAATTACGAATTTCAAATTACGAATTACGAATGAAAGTAGGTTTTTAACTCGTAATTCGTAATTTGAAATTTGTAATTAATATCAACTCCTGTCGAGCTTTTCTATTAAATCGGTGGACGAATGATTTTTCGGGTCGCCGACAATCGCAACCTGTCCGCCGTGTTTAATGACAATTTCACGTTCAGGCACATTTTCGACGGTGTAATCCGTGCCTTTGGCGTGAAAATCAGGGCGAATGGCGCGAATCAATTCTTCGACCGTCGGTTCGGGAAAAATCGTTACATAATCAACGAATTTTAAGGCTGAAACAATTTCGGCGCGTTCGCGTTCGGGCATAAACGGACGGTTTTCGCCCTTCAGAAGTCGGACTTGCTCGTCGGAATTTATGCCGACAATCAGACAGTCGCCCAGAGCTTTCGCTCCCGCCAGATAGCGAATGTGTCCGACGTGGAAAAAATCGAAACAACCGTTTGCCAGAACGATTTTGCGCCTTCGCTGCCGTTCGATAGCAACTCGCGCGGTAATCCGCAAGCGGTCTAAAATCGGCGCTAAAACGACGGTTGAAGTTAAAGAGTTCATCGAGTTCATAAAGTTTATTGACTTCTATTCGCTGTTTGTTCCGTCTTTTCGGTTTTTTCCAGAGACGCGAGTAATTCGTTGAAATTTACTGCCGCTGTTCCTTTTTTCATTACGACAATGCCGCCCGCGTGATTTGCAACAGTCGCCGCGTCAAAAAAATTCAAACCCGAAGCTAAGCCGAGCGCGTAAGCGGCGATTACCGTGTCGCCCGCGCCCGTTACGTCAACCGGCTCTTTCGCGCCGACAGCCTTAAATCGCAGAAGTTTTTGGTTTTTTTCAATCAAAAGCATTCCTTCATTTCCGCGCGTAATCAGCAAAGAGTCAAAATTGAGATTTTCGCAAAGTTTGGTGCAATCGGCTTCGGTAAAATTTTTGCCCAAAATTTGCTCTACTTCTTCCTGATTCGGTGTTGCGGTCGTCGCGCCTTTGAAATTTTCAAGATTAAAACGCGAATCAATCAAAATAGGAATATCTTTTCGTTCGACAATTTTTTTCGTGATTTCACCGGAAAGCGCGGCTGTTACGCCGTAATTGTAATCTGAAACGATTACGGCATCAGCGTCTCGAACGGCTGAGAAAAAGCTTTGTTTTAGTTTCGCCTGTAATTCCGCCGCAACCGGTTCGCGGTTTTCATAATCAATTCTGATAACCTGTTGGCGCGGCGCGTAACGCTGTCCGGCAAGAACGCGAACTTTTGTTGTTGTTTGATATTTTTCCGAAGCAGTTACGTAACTGCAATCAACCTTTGCTTTACGCAATGTTTCCAACAGCGCGATTCCGTTCAAATCCTTTCCGACTAACCCGACCAATGCTGCATTTCCGCCTAGAGATGCGACATTTACCGCCGCATTCGCCGCGCCGCCCGCCAGAGTTTCGGTTTCATCGTGGCGCAAAATAAAAACCGGAGCTTCGCGCGAAACACGGGAAATCGTGCCGTGCAAAAATTGGTCGGCAACCAAATCGCCGACGATAACAATTTTTTTGCCGGAAAATTTTTTGCCGATTGTATCTGTCAATCTTGTCATCAAATTTAACAACCGATTATTGCAAAAAAATATCAAGAAAAAAAGGTTGAAGATCGTAAAAAATCTCCAACCTTTTTTCTCGATTAATCACACAAAATTAGTGTGTGTCATAACTGCTGATGGGGAAATCACCGGATGTTCCCCATTGAACGGCAGTTAGTCCGTTATCGCTGCTCCGCAAAGCGTAGAAAGTTCCGTTTGTATCGCGCCACACGGCAACATCGGTTTTGCCGTCGCCGTCATAATCGTTTTGAGCGGTAAAATCCGTGCCTGAAATGCCGAAAGATTTTGCCAGCAAACCGCCGTCGGAACTTTTCAAAACATACCAGACAAGATTTGAAGTCGCCGTTCCGCCGTCTCGAACGACGGCGATGTCGGTTTTGCCGTCACCGTCATAGTCGCCGGGAACTACAAAATCGTTGCTCAAACCCCAGGGAGTTGATTGGACGCTGCCGTTGCTACTCTTCAAAATATAAAAGACAGCCTGGTCGGTAGCCGCCGTTCCGGGACGCTGAACGGCAATATCAAATTTTTTATCGCCGTCATAATCGCCCGGCGCGGTATAATCGGCGGTGAGTCCAAACTGGACACCTGAAAATCCGGCGGTGCTGCCTAAAATATACCAGAACATATTTCCGCCCGTGCGCCGGACAACAGCTAAATCGGTTTTACCGTCGCCGTCGTAATCTCTGGCGACCGGTTCATCGTTGGATGTGCCGAATTGAACAGCGGTAAAAGTGTTATTAGAACTGTTTAAGCGATACCAGGTGCCGTTTGAATCGCGCCAGACGGCGATGTCGGCTTTGCCGTCGCCGTCATAATCGCCCGGCGTTACCGTATCATCGTCACCGACGCCGAATTGCTGAAACGTAAATCCGCCGCCGCTTTTCAGGATATACCAAACGCCGTTTGAGGGGCGAAAAACCGAGAAATCGGCTTTGCCGTCTTTGTCGGTATCAACCGCGTTACGCAAGCTAAGTTGAGCGGTAGCCGAAACAATAAGAAGCAACATACAAGCAAAGATTGCGCTAATCTTGCTACTTTTAATTAAAAAACTGTTCATTTGGTTTTTCCTTTTTATCTTAAAACTTTTTACAGAGAGATTTGAGCGGAAATAAAATCTAATTATTGAGAATCCCTAATATACTATTTAAAACACGATTATTGCAAGACTTTCTCCATAAAATTGGAAACTGATAAATTTCTCTTGCGCGGCTTACAATGCCTTAGACGCTTTCTGAATCAAAAAAGTTTGATGACTAAATTCAATCGGTCTATAACTTCAAAAAAATCTCACACGCTTTCGTGATTTGCTGCCGCCGCTTCCCTGATTGACGGTAAACGTTTGTCCGGCGACCTTAATCGTGCCGCTGCGAGAAGTATTGGAATTTGATAGAACGTTCAAAGTTATCGTGGAGTTTCCGCTGCCCGGATTTCCGTCTGTTACTGTAATCCAATTTTCATTGCTTACCGCCAAAAAATCACAATTCGGCGGAGCGATGACATCAAATGAAAAAGTTCCTCCAACCGAAGAAATACTCTGCGAAGCGCCGGAAAGCGCATAATTGCAGACAGTCGGATTTTGCAGAGCGTTTGCCACGTTTAATCTGCCGCCGGTTTTGACGACTCCGTTCCACTGTGCGAGCGGGTCAACCGTGTTCATCAAAGTCGCCTTCAAAGAAGCCGCTGAAAGATTCGGATTATAAGAGGCGAGCAGAGCCGCCGCTCCGGTTACGTGCGGCGTTGCCATCGAAGTTCCGCTCAAAAAATTGTAAGCGCTGTTTGATGTATTCCAGGTGCTTAAAATTCCCACGCCCGGCGCGGCAAGGTCAATGCTGGTTGTGCCGAAATTAGAAAAGCTGGCGCGATTGTCATTTGAATCCGAAGCGGCAACCGCCAAAATGCTCGGACTTGTGTAGCTTGCCGGATAAAACGGAGTTTCCTCAACGTCTCGCCCGCTGTTTCCGGCGGCAAAAACCTGCAAAACTCCGGCGTCTCCGAGCGCGTCAATTGCGTCTTTGGTCGCCTGATCATAACCGCAAGCCTCGCCGCAGCCGCCGTAAGAATTATTCGTAACACGAATATTCACGCCGCGATTTTTCATCATTCGCACGTAATTATAAGCATTAATGAGCATTGCCGAAGTTGTATCCTGACCGCTCGGACTGTAAATTTTAATCGCCATTAATTGAACGTTCCAATTTACGCCGACGACGCCGAGAGAATTATTGCCGACCGCGCCGATTGTGCCGCTCGTGTGCGTTCCGTGTCCGCCGGCGTCGTCAATCGGGTTTGAATCGTTATAGAAAAAATCGTAGCCGTAATAATCGTCAACAAACCCGTTGCCGTCGTCGTCAATGCCGTTTCCCGGAATCTCGCCCGGATTATGCCACATATTCGGCGCGAGGTCTTCGTGCGTGTATGAAATTCCGGTGTCAATGTTGGCAACAACCGTCGTGCTGCTTCCGGTGCTTAAATCCCAAGCCGCCGGAGCGGAAATTTTCTGCAATCCGTAAAGCTCGGAAAATCTCGCGTCGTTCGCCGTGTTGAGAAGATGATAATAAAAATTCGGCTGCGCCAGTTCGACATCCGGGCTTGATTCATAGGACGAAAGCGCTTGATTGACGGAAACATTGGTGGGAATTTTGACGCGCTGCCAGCCGAGATCAGGAAATTCTTCGAGAACGGATGCGCCAATTTTAGCGTTCATCGAGCGAGCGCGTGTCGAAGTCGTTTTATTATTATACTTTACAAGCAATTCGCCGGGCGCGTAAACTTCCGAATTATATTGGGCAAATATAAGTTGCGAGCCGAAAAGCAACAGCGCGAAGCAATAAACGAATCTAACGAATGTCATAAAAAAAACCTCGCTGAAAACAATCAGTCAATCTCGATTCTATAAACTAACGGTGTAAAATTTCGGGCATAAAAGACAGTATTTTGGTTGAATGAAATTGATTAGCTAAAAAGATGAAGTTGCGCCGGAAAAAGATGCTAGGATTTTGGAAAAGAATTTATGGGGCGGCTAGTGGGTCTCGAACCCACGACCTCTTGAACCACAATCAAGCGTTCTAACCAACTGAACTATAGCCGCCGTAAACTTTTGAACTGCAAACAACGAGTTTTCAAGTCTTTAATTATTACAATAAACTGCTCATTTATTCAAGCGGGAATTTATTCGATGTTAAACTCCGCAAATTGTTCGGAACTAAATTTCAATTATTTTTTTAGAATTTGCCGGCTTTGTTCGAGCAAAAGAGTTGCTTTCTCCTGATAAACCTTTGCCGTTTCGGGATTTTGTCGTTTTGCCAGCAGATTGTATGTTTCGGCGGTTTGTTCGGTTGTTTCGGCAAAACCGCGTTTGAGTTCAATGTTTTCAGGGCTTTTCGTCAAACAAATTTTAGAAAAATCAAGCGCTTTTTCCTGATTTGAAAGACCTTCGTCAAGCGCGCCCGTTCTCGTCCGCGCCAAACCGAGACTACCGTAAATCATTGCTAAATCGGCAATTGTTTCGCCGTTGCTCGCATCGTTTTTCAAAAGATTTTCACTCATTGCACGCGAGCGAAGGAGAAAATCTAAAGCCTTTTTCGGTTCTCGATGATTCAAAAACGCTTGTCCGAGAGCAAAAATCGTGATTGAAGCGTTGCGTTTATAACCGGCGTCCTGCGGATTGTTTAGCATCAGGTTTTCAACCAGTTCAAGCGATTTTTCCAGATTCGGAACGGCTTCGGAAAAATTTCCGCTTTTATCAAACGCGATTCCCGTTTGCCGGTAAAACGCCCATAAATCGTATTGAAATCTGGTATCTTCGGGGAATTCATTATGTAATTTTTCGGCTTCCGTGATGACATTTCTGAATTCAATAATTGCTTTCTCGAAATTGCCCGACGAACTTTCCGCGTCGGCGATTAAACCCTTTGTTTGATAAAAAATTTGCCGGTTGTCAGGCGCGGAATCGTCCGTCTGATTTAAACGCTCAGCGACTTCGAGCGCTTTTTGACAGACGACCAGAGCTTCTTCAGGTTTACCCAGTTTAATCAGTGAAATCGCGCGATTAGAATAAGCATTCCACAAATCCGAAAGATTTTTTGAGTCGTTCGGGTTTTCAGAATTGAGTCGTTCCAGAATCGGCAAAACTTGCGCGTAAAGTTCGCCGGATTTTTCCGTTTCGCCGCGCAAATAAGCGATATTTGCGAGAAATCCGTAACCGCGAGCCAAACCGCGAAAATAATTCGGATTTTGCGGATTTTCGATTGTCAGCTTTTCATAAATCGCAGTTGCGCGGCGATGTGATTCTTCGGATTCGGTAATGTTTCCGGCGGCTTGCTGCATTTCGCCGACGTTAAAGTAAGCCTGCGCCAGTTCGTCCTGCAAATCCGGGTTGTCTTCGGCATCTTGCGCCAGCAGTTGAATTTGCTCGACGGCTCTATCGAGCAGGATTTTGCGGGCAGGCAGGTTTCCGGGAAGATTGCGAATCGCATCGTGAACGTCGAAAATTAGAGACTTGGAGATATTCCTTAAACTTTCGGCGCGTTGTTCGGCGCGCAGACGTTCCCGTTCGGTGCGTCGCCATTGCTGAAAGGTTGTAATTATTCCGCTTAATAAAATTGAAATTACCAAACCAGCCGCGAAAATTGCCCAGCGCTGACGATTGATGAACTTGCTCGCGCGGTAGAAAAACGTATCGGGACGCGCTTTGACGGGCAGCCCGCTCGAATATCGCCGCAAATCTTCCGCGAGCTGTTCGACAGATTCGTAGCGCCGTTCGGGTTCGCGCTTCAAGGCTTTTAAGACGATATTGTCTAAATCGCCCTTGAATAATTTAGGATTTTGTTTTTGAATTTTGAATTGATTCGACGTATCGCTCAATTTCGGCGGTTCGGAATGATTAACGACGTGCCGGATTTCTTTGTGATTGGCTGTATCTGCGAATTGAAACGGACGCTTGCCGCTTAAAAGTTCATACAAAATAATTCCCAAAACATAGACATCGCTGGCGGCTGTAATCGCTTCGCCTTTTATTTGTTCGGGACTGGCGTATTCGGGCGTAAAGGCTTGCTGTTCGGTAACGGTCGCTTTAACTTCCGACTCGGAAAGCAGTTTGGCGATGCCGAAATCGAGCAGTTTCGGAATGCCTTCATCGGTGATTAAAATGTTGTCCGGCTTCAAATCACGATGCACAATCGAATTCTGATGCGCGAATGAAACAGCCGAGCAAACTTTGCCGAACAGCGCGAGTTGTTCTTCGAGAGAAAGTTTCTGCTCGTCGGCGTAGCGCGTAATCGGCGTGCCTTTGACGTATTCCATCACCAGATAAGGCGTGCCTTCGGCTGTAGTTCCGCCGTCAATAAGCTGCGCGATAAATCTGTGATGAAGACGCGCCAGAATTTTTCGCTCAAGCAGAAAGCGCTGGAAAGCCGAAGCCGAAGAAAAATGGCGAAGGAATTTGACGGCGACTTTTTGTTCAAAATCGCCGTCCGCGCGAGTCGCGTAAAACACGACGCCCATTCCGCCCGCGCCGAGTTCGCGCTCAATTCGATATTTCCCGATTTGCTTGCCGATGAATCCGCCGGAATTTTCGGGCGCCTCTTTGCTAAAGATGGAAATCAGTCGATTGTTTTCAAAAATTTCAGCTTCTTTTGAGTTTTCAAACGCCAGTAAAGATTTGACTTCGGAAAGCAGTTCATAATCCGCGCCGCACAATTTGTCGAGATATTCGGGACGTTTTTGAAGCGGCTGCTCTAAAACCGATTCAAGAATATCTTTGATTTGTTGCCAGCGTTCAGGGTTCATATTTCATCCCTTCGCGGAAAGTTCTCGTTGCAGGAAAAGTTTGGCAATCGTCCATTCGCGTTTGATTGTGGCAGGTGAAACATCTACGACTTGCGCGGTTTCTTCGACGGTTAAGCCGCCGAAAAATCTTAGTTCAAAAATGCGAGCCTGTCTTTCATCAAGCCGCGCGAGATTTTTCAGAGCTTCGTCCAAGACCAATAAATTTAAAGTGTTTTCTTCAAAGTCGTCAACGGCGCGGTCTAAAGTTACACGAACAAGCGCGCCTTCGCGTTTTTGACGATTGCGGCTGACGGCGTGATTGACAAGAATGCGCCGCATCATATTCGCCGCGATGCTGAGAAATTGCGTGCGGCTGATAAAAGAACCGTTTTCCTGCTCAAAAAGCCGCAGATATACTTCGTGAACCAGCGCAGTCGGCTGTAGAGTGTGATTCGTGCGCTCTTGCCGCATATAGTAAAACGCCAGTCTTCGCAGTTCGTCATAGACGAGCGGATAAAATTTATTTAACTCCGCATTGGCTTCTGTCTCCGCATTTCTGGTAACGGGCGCTCGATTCATCAACCATAAAAATACTCGATTCAAAAAAAAAGTCAATTTATTTAAACTTTTTTGAGCCGTTTTGTTCAAAAATAGTGCGTTTATATACAAGAGAAAAACTTCCCAAACAATTTAAACGATAAAATATAGGAAAAATGACCCTAAATTTTGTCGAAATCCGCTTTATGTAATATATAGAATTTTTTTCTAAAGCCTTTTTAGTCAAAAATTTAAAAATTATAGAGTAAGACGGAAGATTTTCGCCTACTTTATCTGAAACTTTAGGAGCAAAAAAAATGGAAAGAATGCTTATCAAGCACTTGAGCGGCTCGAAAGCCAATCAGGTCGAAGAATTTGCCATTAAACATCATAACGAGTTGGTTTTCGGACGCGATACGTCCGCGACGGTCAAATACGATCCCGACCGCGATGATTTGGTCGGACGACAGCACGCGAAAATCAGCCGCGACCCGAACGACGCAAACCAATTTCTCGTTACAGATTTGAACAGCACCAACGGAACATTCGTCAATAAACAGCGCTTGAACGGAACAATGAAAATTCAGCCGGGCGATTTGGTGCAGTTCGGACCGGGCGGACCGGAATTTCAGTTTGATGTCGAACCGCAACCCGATAACGGCGCGAAAGCGACTAGAGTGATAGAATCGGCGGCAACCGGAAAATCCGCGCCGACGACCAGAATCGTTAGTCCGTATGCGGGCGGGACAGCAAGTTCAGAGATGCCGATGAATACGGCAAGCAAACCGCCGGGAACAGTCGGCAAAGCGACGGTCGAAAGAATGATTTCGCACACCGTTACCGAAACTAAAAAATCGCAGGGACGCAAATACGGACTTGTCGGCGGTCTTGCCGCGCTGGGCGTTCTGATACTTTTTGCGGCGGTTATCGGCGGCGCATATTGGTATAGCTCAAACCGCGAATCGGCGATGAAGCAGGATTTTGAAAGCAAAACCGGCGCGATGGAAAAGAAAATCGCCGACGATAAAGCCGCCGCGCCGATTTCAGCCGCAGACATTAATGATAAATACGGCAAATCCGTCGTTTATATCGAAGTCGCTTGGCGTCTGATTGACACGCAAAAGCAAGCGCAGATTTATCATCAATTCGTTCCGAACAACCGCGAGTATCTGTCGAAAGTGATGGGCGTCAATTACGGTAAAGGTCCGATTGATCCGACGGCGGGCGGCGCGATTCCGGTTTATATTCAGGTCGGCGATTCTTACGAACCGATTTTGACCGACGAAAAAACCAGTCTGACCGTTCCGATTGGCGGCAGACACACGGGAAGCGGTTTTATCGTAACCAACGACGGATTTGTGTTGACGAATCGCCACGTCGCCGCGACCTGGATGACAACTTATCATTTTCCGCAAGACACGCCGCGCGGCATCGTCATCACGCCGACCGGACAACTCGCTTCGAGTTCGCTTGTTCCGCCGCCGATTGATTGGGTTCCGGCTAACACGAAACAGGAAGGCAAACAATTGCAGGGAAGTTTGAAAGGAGTTGACGACACTTTAGACGTAACGCTCGCCGGAAAAGAATCGAGAATGGCGGCGCAATTAAAACAAACATCAGACCGTCACGATGTCGCTTTGATTAAGGTTGACGTTCCGGGACAATTAACCAAAGTCGAGCTTTATGATAACTACGACACTTTGAAAAAAGGCGAAGCGGTAACGATTATGGGTTATCCGGCAGCGTCGCCGGCGGTTTACGGCGTTATTAAATCGAGCGACGTTTTCAATAAAGGAACGCAAATTAAAGTTATTCCAGACCCGACCGTAACGACGACCAACATCGGCAATATCATCCGCGACAGCGAGGAAAAAGACAAAGACAAGCGCGTCAGCGTGATGGGTGACGTAATCCAACTTGCTACGGGTTCGACCGGCGCGGGCAATTCCGGCGGTCCGGTTTTCGATTCGCAAGGGCGCGTCATCGGAATTTTCTTTGCCGGACAACAGGCGGACGCGATTACATACGCCGTGCCGATTCGCTACGGTAAAGAATTTTTGGCGACGGAGTGAGAAAAATGATGATTGATGAATGATAAGCAATGAATGTAAGACAAATTTTTAATTCATCGTTCATCAATCATCATCAAACCTATGCGATTTCAGACGAATGAAATGATTGGCGAATATCGCGTAACGGCTTTTTTGGGCGCGGGCGGAATGGGCGAGGTGTATCAAGGCATTCACGCCAAACTCAATCGTCCCGCCGCCATCAAAGTTTTAAGCGAAAGTTGTTCGGATGAATCGTTTACGACGCGATTTTTTAACGAAGCGCGTCTGCAAGCCAGCCTGCATCATCCGAACATCGCCGCGCTCTACGATTTTCAGGAAATCGGCAATCGTCTGTGTATTTTTATGGAATTCGTCAACGGTGAAAGTTTGGAAGATTTAGTCGCGCGCCGCGCCTTTGCGGTCGAAGACGCGATGAAAACTTTCCTGCCCGTTGTCGAAGCCATCGCTTTTATTCACCAAAACGGAATTTTGCACCGCGACATCAAATCGCAAAATATCAAGCTGACTTCAGGCGGAACGGTGAAACTGCTGGATTTCGGAATCGCCAAAGACGCGACCAGTCACAGTTTGACGCAAACCGGCGGCGTTATCGGAACGCCGAGCTATCTCGCGCCCGAACAATTAAGCGGAAGAGAAGCATCGGCGCAAACGGACATTTGGGCTTTGGGCGTTTTGCTTTACGAAATGCTGACCGGCATCGAGCCTTTCAAAGCTGACACTATCGGCGCTCTGTGTATGCAGATTACGCTCGGCAATTTCGACGCGCCCGAAAAATTGAATCCGGCTGTGCCGCGCGAAGTGTCAAAAATTGTCTGCAAATGTTTGAAAAAGAATGTTGCCGAACGTTACCAAACAGCGGATGAATTGCTCGAAGATGTCAGAAAGTTTTTAAGCGGCGAAAAGTCGAACGGAAAAGCGGCGGCTTTTTCGAATCTGAAAAAATCGTTCGCTTTCTCGCCAAAAAATTCGCCCGTAAATTCGTCGTCGGAAGATTTTTTACCAAACCCAACAGGCGCATCTTTTCGTCAGAATACGTCCGAAGATTATTCTTATCAAACCGATTCAAACGACGGCGAAAGTTATCCGAATAATTTTACACGAAAAAAATCGCCCGTCGCCAAAATCGCCGTCGCTTCTTCGGTCGCTGTGATTTTTCTGTTCGGTGTTGTCGGATTCGGCATCTGGTTAATGAGTAATTCGAGCGCGAGCAATACGGCAAACTCCACTTTAAAAACCGCTGTCGAAGCAAAAGACGGCAAAACTTTCGTCGTCCAATCCGCTAAAATAAACGCCCAGAGGCGCGTGCGCGTTGACGTTGACGAAGGTTCAGCGCAGGTTTTTCGCAGCGGACAGGCGGCGGGCGCGACACCGTTTGATTTAGAAGCGACCGAAGGCGAAATAATTGATTTGACGCTCAAACGCGACGGTTTTGAAGATAAAAACGTGCAGATTGAAGTTACGAGCCGAAGACAGGTTTATACTTTTTCGCTCAAGCCGAAATAAATTTTATAAGACACAAGTTCACAGGCAATTTTATAAGGGGAAAATAATGTTGGAAACAAGAAAATTAGAATCAAACAATTTGGTAAAAACCGTTACGGCGACCGTTCAAACCGATGCGGGCTGCGTCCGCCAAGCAAATGAAGACAGCGGGCGGCACGTTTCGCCGAACGACCCGGAAACGCAGTTTCGCAAAGGAATTTTGACGATTGTCGCCGACGGAATGGGCGGACACGCTTCCGGCGAAGTCGCCTCGCAAATGGCTGTGGATTTAATCAGCGAGCTTTATTACACAGACAAAACCCACTCCGCGCCTAACGCCCTGCAAAATGCGATTGAGCGGACGAACAAACGAATTTACGAAACTTCGCTGACGGACGAAAAATTGTTCGGGATGGGAACGACCGTCATCGCGTTGGTTTTGCTCAATGACACGGCGTTTTCGGCGCACGTCGGCGACAGTCGTCTGTATCGCCTGCGCGGACAAAAAATGGAAATGATGACGCTCGATCATTCGCAGGTGATGGAAATGGTCAAATACGGAATTATCTCGATGGAAGAAGCCCGCAATCACGACGACAAAAACGTCATCCTGCGCGCTGTCGGAACTCAGCCGTCGGTCGAAGTCGAATTGTCAGAAACGTTTACGGTTGAAGCGAACGACCAGTTTTTGCTTTGCTCGGACGGTTTATGCGATATGATTGAAGACGAAACAATCCATCAAATTTGGGCTTCGGCAAAGGACGTTCACGACGCGGGCGAACAGCTAATTTATCAGGCAAAGGAAAACGGCGGACACGATAATATCACGGTCGGAATCGTGCGCGTCTCGGCGCAGGGCGATACCGTAGCCAGTCGAAACGTGCGCGTAACGCGAGAAATCGAAATCGCTTGAGCCGGAAAAAAATCAGTTTAGCCGCTGATTTGCCCGAATGACGCAGAAAAAATTTGAACATTAAGAGTTAGCGCAAATAATGTAAAGTTTTTTTTATCAAGGGGCGTCATTCGCGCAAATCAGCGGCTGAGAAAATCAGGAGAATTAAAATGATCGGACAAACAGTCGGCAATTATAAAATCGAAGAAAAACTCGGCGAAGGCGGAATGGGCGCGGTCTATAAAGGCGTTGATACAATGCTCGACCGCGAAGTTGCAATAAAAGCCTTGCGCCCTGAACTTGCTAGCCAAACCTCTATCGTTGAGCGCTTTCGCTCGGAAGCGGTCACTCTGGCAAAACTTAATCATCCGAATATCGCTTCTCTTTACAGTTTATTTCGGCAGGGCGAAGAGCTTTATATGGTTCTCGAATACGTGCGCGGCGAAACGCTGGACACGATTTTGCAGAAACGCGGCGCGTTGCCCGCCGAGGAAGCGATTCCGGTTTTCTGCCAGGTTCTCGACGGCATTAATCACGCTCACGAATACGGCATTGTCCACCGCGACATCAAACCTGCGAATATGATGCTGACAGAAAACGGCAAACTAAAAGTTTTGGATTTCGGTATCGCCAGACTTTTGGGCAGTGCCAGAATGACGCGCGCCGGAAATATAATCGGAACACTCGAATATATGGCGCCCGAACAGGTCAAAGGTCAGGAAACCGACGCGCGTTCTGATATTTACGCGCTCGGAATGATGCTTTATGAAGTTTTGACCGGACGAACTCCTTTCGATACGGAAAACGAATTTGAATTGATGAAACTTCAAACCGAAGCAATGCCGACTCCGCCGCGCGAAATAAATCCCGATATACCGGAAGAAGTCGAAGCCGCGATTATGCAGGCAATTGCCAAAAACCCGGACGAGCGTTATCAAAACGCCGGAGAGTTTTTGCAGGAATTACTCGACGCCGGATATTCGACCACCGGAACAATGCGCGGAAATACCGGAATGCACAAAATTCGCTCAAACACCAAGCCGTCGCATCCGGCGATTTCGCATCCGCGAGCGAGCGAAGCGGTTACGGTTAAAAGGGAAGTTAAACAAACCCGACTCGGCGAATCTGCCGCCGTGCCGCCGGTAAAAGCCAATGTTAAAGAAACAAGTCCGGGCGCGGCAACCGCTCGTGTGCCTGTAAACACAATGAAAGCGACGAGACTTGCCTCACCGACTGAACCAATCGCCGTTCAAAAAGCGCCCGCAGCAGGTGAAGCCGCGCCGTCGTTTTTAAGCCGGTTAACCTGGGTTCACTATGTAGGAGCAGGCGTCGCGGGATTGTTACTGCTCGGTATGTTGGCAGCCGTTCCGGTATTTATGCTCGGCGGAAGCGCCAAACAAAAAACCGAAGATATAAAAGCCGCCGAAAAACCCGCGGCAGTCGTCGAAACGAAACAGCAAGCGCCGGAAGCTGTTGCGATGCCGCAAGAAGCTCAACAGCAAACGCAAGAGCAAACACAACAACCGCCGCAACAACAGCAAACTACAAGCTCGCAAGCGGCGCCTACGGAAGCTAATGCGCCGCTCTCTCCGCAGGAAACCGATACTGCAAAACCGCTCGCGCCGGAAACCGGAACGCTTGTGCCGCAGACGCCGGATAAAACCGTGCCTAAACAAGACAAAGCGCGCGAAACGGCAGTTCAAAAACCAGCCGCGCCGCCAAAACCAGCCGCTCCCGCGCCGAAAAAACCGGCGGCAAAGAAACCGAGCGCGGAATGTCTGCTGACGGGTAATTGTTAGCAAAACAAAGCTCTAAGGAAATACTTGAATTAAGGAGTTTATTAACGATGCGCGAACGATTTTTCAAAAGAAATAAAACTGTAATTTTAATTAAAGGATGTATCGTCTGTTTGGTGATGTTCACAGCTTACGGCAGTTTGCAGGCGCAATACAAAGGTCTAGCCGTTAAAAAAGAGAAACTTATCAGTGTTCTGCATTCAAAGCAACTGCAAACGCGCGAAATCGTTGACATCATCAAAAGCAACGGCGTAGATTTTCAACTGACTCCGGCGGTCGAAACCGAACTTGTCGGCGCGGGAGCGCGACCCGAAGTAATCGAAGCGATTCGCGGCAGTTATCGCGCTGCCGCCGTAGTTTCAAAACCGGCGACAACGACGGGCAATAAAAGCAAGTCCACGGGCAATCCGTTGACAAAAGACGCAATCGTTACCCTGCTCGAAAACGGAGTTTCCGACGCGCAAGTGCGAAAAAACGTTGAAACTCGCGGCGTTAGTTTCCAGGCAACACCGCAAATTATCAGCGAAATAAAGAAAGCGGGCGGAAGTATCGCATTGGTCAATCTCGTCGGCGCCAGTTACGTCAACGCTAACAAAGGCGGCGCTGTAAATAATACTGTTGCCGCTGTTAATCCGGCTGCGATTTATGACGGTTTAATTGATAAAGCCGTTGATCAATACGATAACAAAAAAGACAAACAGGGCGCGCTGGCGACTTTGCAGGAAGCCGTCAAGCTCAACTCGAATAACGCGAGAGCTTATCAACTTCTGGGTTATATGAACCTTTACGGCTTCAATAATTTCGTCGAAGCCGAGCGCAATATGAAGGAATCCATAAATCGCGGCGGAAGCGCGGTTTTTCGCGTCTTTCACGACCATACCGGCACTTTTTCCGAAAGTTGCAGAGGTTCGCTCTACATCGCTAAAGACACCGTGCGTTTTGAATCCGACGACAACGTTCACACGTTTCAGACAACCGACGCCGACATTCAAAAAATCAAAACAAACAGTGCCTTCAAACGCGCGTTTCAATCGAAAAACGGCTCGTTCCAAATCGTTTTGAAAAGCGGCGACAAAGACAACGTAAAATACAGTTTTGCGCCGCTGACAAATAATATCGAAGAATCAAAAATGGTCATTCGCCTTATCGGAAAAAGCGAATAAACTTATTTGTTTCAAATATAAAAAGGGCTTGAATTCGGCGGAATTCAAACCCTTTTACATATTTGGAAAATTAAAAATACCCCCGGCACGACTTGAACGTGCGACCCACAGCTTAGCTTACCTCACTTGGTTTCCCAAGCCACATTTTCCGAAGAAAACGGTTGAAAGTCTGGACTATATCTTAGACATTTCAGTCTGAGCGCGTGTAGTCTCTACGGTGTCTCTGTGTAATCTTCGGCAAAATTTATACCTTTTGCCTGATTGTTTTTAGTTGCTGCGATACGAATTGTAAAACATTTTCCGACGTTTTCCGGTTTGAAGTAATAACACTTATCTGTGTCAGGACAATAAACGCAAAAAACGTCAATCTGTGATTTATCAATTTGCTTTCCGTGAGAACCGTTAATGTCAGCCCACCAACTTTTCATTGGAATTTGAACTGAACCATTAACGGCTCGGCGATATTTGACCTGAATTCTTATAAAACGATTGTCTTTATAAGCCGCCAAATCAAATGGCGCGTGTTCGGTTGCGGGAAACAAAACTGCGGAATCCTTTTTCAACCAAATCACAGAAAGCCTTCGCAACTCCTAAATCGCCTTTGTTTTTCGTATGATGATTTATCATTTTACTTTTTTCAAAGACTTTCACAAAGTTCCCTCGGTGTTGTCATAAGAATTTATAAAATTCCCTTAGATATTCACCGATATAGCACTCTCCACTGTATAAATTACTAATTCCTTATACAGGCTCCTTCATTTAAAGGCTGTTGCTCTATCCAACTGAGCTACGGGAGCATAAAAAGAACGAATTGCAATCTTAACGATTGAACGGTTTTAAGTCAAATTAGCCGCTGATTGTGGGTTTTTCAAACTAACGACTTTCATCATCTGCTCGAAAACTTCCGTTAAATTAAGTTCGCTAGTGTCAATAACAATCGCATCTTCGGCAATCGAAAGCGGCGAATCGGCGCGTGAAACGTCGCGTTCATCGCGTAGATTTATTTCGGCGAGCGTAGTTTCATAAGTCGTCGCGCGTCCTTTCCCCAAATCTTCTTCGTAACGCCGACGCGCGCGCGCTTCGGGTTTGGCGGTCAGAAAAAATTTCACGTCGGCGTTCGGAAAAACAACCGTTCCGATGTCGCGTCCGTCAAGCACCGCGCCGTTTGCCGAATTTTCGGCAATTTCACGCTGATGCTCGACTAAGATTTTTCTAACTTCGGAAACAGTCGAAACAATCGAAGCCATCTGCCCGACTTCGTTGGCGCGAATCTCCTGGGAAACGTCTTTGTCATTTAACAAAATCCGCAAAGTTTCCGGCTCGCCGACGAGTTCGATTTTTGAATCGCGGGCAATTTTAATCACCGTTTCAGGATCATAAAAATCCTTCCCGCTCTCAAAAACCGCCAAACCGACCGCGCGATACATCGCGCCCGTATCGAGATAAAGCAGATTCAATTTTTTAGCAATCATCTTGCCGAGCGTAGATTTCCCCGCGCCCGAAGGTCCGTCAATGGCGATAATCATTAGAAATTGGTAGTCAACAGATTTCAACTCTTTTGTTAGTGAATAGAATTTTCTAAAGCGATCAAAGTTTTCTCAATATCTTCGCGCGAAACGTCGTAGTGCGTAACCATCCGAATCGCTTTGCCAAACGGCGAAGCTAAAATTTCGTGTTCTTTTAATGCGGCGCAGATTTCGGCGGAAGTTTTTCCCGTTTCGGAAACGTCGAAGATTACGATGTTTGTTTGAACCTTTTCCGCGTCAATCGAAATGCCTTTGAGATTCGCCGCGCCTTCCGCGAGTCGTTTGGCGTTTTCGTGGTCAATGTGCAGACGTTTCGGCGTTTCGGTTAAAGCGATTAAACCGGCAGCGGCGAGAATTCCGACTTGCCTCATTCCGCCGCCGAAGCGTTTGCGCCAAATTCTAGCTTCTTCGATGAAATCTTTTTTGCCCAAAATCATCGAACCGACCGGCGCGCCCAAGCCTTTTGACAGGCAAAACTGAACCGAATCAACCGATTTCGTTAAGTTCGCAACCGTTTCGTTTTGCGCGACGGCGGAATTGAAAATCCTCGCGCCGTCCAGATGAACAGGTAAATTTAATCTGTGAGCGTTTTCGCAAATTTCGTTTGTTTCGTCCGCGCTCATCACGCTTCCGCCGCCGAAATTGTGCGTGTTTTCGAGACAAATCAAACCTGTCGGGCAAGCGTAATACGGATGATTTGTGTGAATCGCCGCTTCGATTTCCGCCCAGGTCAGCATTCCGTTTTCGTTCGCGGCTCGAACGGGGCGAATCGTAACGCCGGACGCAATCGCGGGCATTCCCATCTCCCAGTTAAAAATATGTCCGCGTTCTTCAATAACGACTTCATCGCCCGGTTTCGTATGCAGTTTGACGGCGATTTGATTGCCCATCGAACCCGTCGGCACAAACAGCGCGGCTTCTTTCCCGAAAATCTCGGCGGCGCGTTCCTGCAAAAGATTCGCTGTCGGGTCTTCCGCGTAAACGTCATCGCCGACTTCCGCTTCCGCCATCGCGCGACGCATTTCGGCGGTTGGTTTTGTAACTGTGTCGCTTCTTAAATCAATCATTTCAAATTAGACAAATTTTCTTTGACTTTATAATAGAAAAATAAATTATTTTGTTCTGTTTTCAAATTATTCTGTTTCCATTCTCTGAAAGCATCATAAGCAATAATGCTCGCAGAAGCTCCAACCCCTAAAGAAGTTGTTATTAACGCTGGAAGGTTTGATAAAGGACTCATCAATAATCCTAAAGCAGAACCTGCTGGTAATGTTAATGGTTGACTAATAATCTTTCTTGTTAGATTTGCTAAATAATTATTGCTTTTAACAGCATCCTCAATATCCAAAATGATGGGTTCAATCTCGCGCATAAAAACTACCTCCGCATCATAAGAAAAATCTTCATCCCAAGAAGCATTCTTTATGTCTTCGGAAAATTTAATCATTGCGCTCCGAAATCTTTTTAGTGGGCGTTCCAACTCTCTTTTAATGTCTAGTATTTCATTAATTTCCGCCTCATCAAATAAAGGAAGTCGTTCAAGCAGATTGATTGCTAACGCTGAATGTTTCCCGCGCGCAATGCTAGTTTTGGAGACTTTAAGTTTATTTTCTTTAATTCCAAGTTTGACGAGATTTCCTATTTCATCGTTAAAAAGCGGATAAGTATTATTGTCAGAAATTGTTTGTCCTAAAAATTTAACAAACTCCTTCATTGATTTGTCATAATCAAATCTTGTTGGCACATTTAACGAGTGTATTTCCAAGATTTTTGAATCAATCAGCGGGAGGAGTGGTTTCATACCTAAGTTTTCTGCAATTTCTAAAAATTTTTCTTTGATGGTGGTAATGAAGATTTTTTTGAGTAATTTTTCAAAACCAATTTTTACTTTGAGCTGATTACTATTGAGATATTTCCTCCGTAACATTTTTTCGTATCCTGCTACTTCATTCAAGAAATCTTGAGATACTTCATTATTCATAAAATATGAGGAAAAGGATTTAAGAAATTCTAATTGTCTTTTAGGATTGCTTTCTTCCGTGATTGTTAAATATCGAAGTGCTTCGGAAGAAATAGGACTACATAATTTTATTTTGTCAGCATATAATAAAGAAGATTTTACAAGCCGCAAATCATCCTCGAAATTATGTTTTTCAGAAGATGAGCCAATTGTTATATGAAAATCCTTAGTCTGCATTTTTACATTTCGCTTTTCGGTAAAATTCTAATTATTTGCACGACAAAATTTTTCACAGTTGTTTTCTATAACTGTATTACTTCAGTAGATTAGTCAACCTTTATTGCCGATATTTGTTGCCGAACTTTCGACGACTTCAAATTTGCCGTGCGTTTTTCGCAGCATATCAGCCAGCGATTTGCCCGAATCTTCTAAAATTCCCTGCATTGTAACGTTTGTTATTTCGCTTGAATCGCCGTCGAAAATTCCGCCGACTTTGGCGACGGCGATTTCCGAAGGCAATGTGTTGACGAGCAAAATCGTCAGAACGTCGCGCAGGTGTCCGAGACAGCGAATGCCGCCGAACGCGCCGGGCGAAGCCGTCATAATCGCGGCGCACTTGCCTCTAAAACAATCGCCGGTTTTCAAATCGCCGTTGGCGCGTGAAGTCCAATCAATCACGTTTTTCAAAACGCCGGGCAAAGATGCGTTGTATTCGGGCGAAGCAATCAGCAATCCGTCGTGTTCGAGCAGAAGTCTCTGAAACGCGGACGCAAGCGGCGGAAAACCTTGTGTTTCCTGCAAATCGGCGTTGTAGAGCGGCAGCGGATAATCTTTTAAATCAATATAAGTAACGTCCGCGCCCGCTTTTTTCGCGCCTTCGATGGCGACTTTCAAAACTCTTTTGTTATACGATTTTTCGCGCAGGCTGCCCGCGAACGCTAAAATTTTCGGATGTTTGGTCATAAAAATAAAATTTTCCTCGAATTGGTCAGGAAAAAGTTTGCCACGAATTTTCGGAAAACTCCAATCTATTTTTAATCCGAAGTTAATAAGCCGCAAAGCTGTAAAATCTTTCCGTTGTTTCTCTAAAACCTTGTAACTTTGCGATTTTGCGTTAAAATCTTTTGAATTATGATTCAAGCATTTCAAACTTTTCAGCCGAAAATTCACGAAACCGCGTTTGTTGCCGAAAACGCGACAATCATCGGCGATGTCGAAATCGGCGAAGAATCGAGCGTCTGGTTCGGCTCGATTTTGCGCGGCGATGTCAACTACATTCGCGTCGGAAAGCGCGTGAACATTCAGGACGGAAGCGTCATTCACGTTTCTTCAAAGACGCATCCGACGATTCTCGAAGACGAAGTTACGCTCGGACATCGCGTAACTCTGCACGGTTGT
>CAXSHW010000011.1:0-21195 GCA_964237245.1 uncultured Pyrinomonadaceae bacterium | reverse complement strand
ATTAGACGGAGTTCGCGTCGGGCGTGATTCGCTCGTTGCCGCCGGAAGTTTGATTACGCCGAACACGCAAATCTTGCCGCGTTCGCTCGTAATGGGAAGTCCGGCTAAAATAAAGCGCGAACTTACCGTTGAAGAAGTAGAAAATTTAAGCAAATTCTGGCGCAACTACGTTTCATTGAGCCGGATTTATAAAGATTCGCATCGGTGAAAATTTTATCTATCAACTGACAAGGGGAGTTAATTAATGCTTGAAAATTTTAAATACGGCGGCGTTTTGTTGTTTGTTTTTTTTGTTTTTTCACTTTCGGTCAGTTCACAAACAATGAAAGCGAAAGAGAAATTTGGAGACAAAACGAAAGTGCAAATGCGATTGACCGGGAAAAATATTAACGAAATCGAAAAAGGCGAAGAATTTTTACCGAGGTTTTTTCCGCATAACACAAAATCATTTGGCTCGGATTTGCCAGATTCTCAATCGAGCGAAAAAGACGCGCCCGAAAGCTGGAAACTTCAGCGCGGCGCGAAAGAATTAAATGTCGAAGTCGGATATTCGCCGTTTCAGCCGACGTTTTTGAGCGGCGTTAAAGAATACGACACGAGCCGCAGAAGTTTCGGAATGATAAATTTGCGCTGGGGCAGAGTCATCGGCACGGCAAAGCACGTAACTTACGAATATCAAGCGGGAATCACACCGATTGCGCTCGCTTTTCACAACGAAGTTACAAATCCGGCGTTTCAGTCAACCACGACAACGCCGAACATTTCGCCGACAAAACGCCAAACGACTTACGGTTTCGCGTTCGCGCCCGCCGGATTCCGGTTTATATTTTTGCCGAAAAATCGCCTGAAACCGTTCGCCGCCGCACACTCCGGATTCGCGTTTTTCAGAAAACCCGTTCCGCTGCCCGACACTCTGACTTACGATTTCACAGGCGATTTCGGCGGCGGCTTGATGTATCAAATCAAACAAAACAAAGCGATGAGTTTCGGCTACAAGTATTTTCACATCTCGAATATGAACATCGGCAAAACAAATCCGGGCTATAACGCCAATGTTTTCTACGTCGGTTATTCGTTTTTCTACAAGTAAGAAAAACGGTAAATGATAAATTTTCATTCTTTCACTTACCATTTACCACTATTGAAATTATGAGCAAAACACAACCGGCACGCGGAATGCGCGATTTTCTGCCAGGCGATGTTCGCAAGCGTAACTACGTCATCAACATTATTAAAGAAGTTTACGAATCTTACGGCTTTGAACCGCTCGAAACTCCTTCGGTCGAAAATCTTGAAACATTAACGGGCAAATACGGCGAAGAGGGAAATCAGTTGATTTTCAAAATCCTCAAACGCGGCGAAAAATTGCAGGAAGAATTAAGCGAAGGGAAAATCAAAAACGAAAATGATTTGTCGGATTTGGCTTTGCGCTACGATTTAACCGTCCCGCTCGCCCGCGTCGTCGCCAACAACAAAAACGAACTTCCGAAATTCTTCAAACGCTACCAAATCCAACCCGTCTGGCGCGCCGACCGTCCCGCACGCGGACGTTTCCGCGAATTTTACCAATGCGACGTTGACGCAATCGGTTCGAGTTCGATGATTGTCGAAGCCGAACTCTGCGCGGCGGTCAGCGAAATTTTGCAAAGATTAGGATTTAGTAACTTCAAAATAAAATTAAATCATAGACAGATATTGAAAGGAATGCTTCTATCTGTCGGTATTCCATTAGAAAAACATCTAGAAGTACTTATTTCATTAGATAAATTAGATAAAATTGGTATTAAAGCTGTATATGCAGAATTAGAGCAAAAAGATATTTCTAGTCAAAACGTAACCAGACTATTAGAATTTGTCCTAAGTATTTATAAGAGACAAAGGAAAGGTATTGAAGAAAAAATTGAGATTGTAAAAGAAGCAGAACAAATAAATTCTGACTACTTTTCTCTTATTCAGCTAAGTTCAGAAAGAATAAATGATGTTACTTTTGAGCGCATTTCTGGTTTTATATTAGGAAATGAACAAGGTGAAGGTGGAATTGAAGAATTAAAAAAGATTTTAGGTTTTCTCAAAAATCACTACGCTTATAACAAAATTGAAATTGATCCAAAACTAGCTCGCGGACTTTCATATTATACGGGCGCAATTATGGAAATTCAGTTGATTGGCTATGATTTTGAAGGAAGTCTCGGCGGCGGCGGGCGTTATGACGGTTTAATCGGAATGTTTGGCAAAGAACAGATTCCGGCGTGCGGTTTTTCGCTCGGACTCGAACGGATTCTTGTCGTGATGGAAGAGCGCGGAATGTTTCCGAAAGAGTTGAGCGACAGTTCGGCGGATGTTCTGGTTACTGTCTGGAACGAAGACGCAATCGGCGAATCGCTGAAATTGGCAAATGAATTGAGAAAACAAAATTTGCGCGTTCTCGTCTATCCCGAAACGGACAAACTCGGCAAACAATTCAAATACGCCGATTCGATTAAAGTTCCGTTTGTCTGCGTTTTGGGCGAAACGGAGCTTGCCGAAAACAAAGTAACGCTGAAAAATTTGCGAACAGGCGAACAGGAAACAGTTTCGCGCGAAGAGATTGCGGCGAAAATTGATTCAAGCAAATAAAGATGAAAGACCAAATCCGTTCAGCGCAAATCGTTTTGCCGTGCGAAAAATTTAATCTTTCGCTTCGTTTTTTCGTTGAACGACTCGGATTTTGCGTCGAGATGATTTTTCCGGCGGACGCGCCTTCGACGGCGGTTGTGTCGGGTTATGGTTTGACGCTGCGTTTGGAAGAATCAGCGGAAAATTTGCCGCTGACGCTGCGGCTTTTCGGTGATTTTTCGGCGCTTTCCTTTGACGCGCCGCGTGAAATTCATTCGCCGGACGGCGTTCGCGTAATTTTAACCGACGTGAATTCGTCAATCGAAATTCCAGACGGAACGCGGGAATTTGTTTTGTCAAAGCTCGACGGCGGCGACGTTTGGAACGCGGGTCGCGCTGGAATGTTGTATCGAGATTTGATTCCGTCGAGGTTGGGCGGCAGATTTGTCGCTTCGCATATTTCGATTCCCGAAGGCGGCGAAATTCCCGATTATGTTCATTTTCACAAAGTTCGTTTTCAGATGATTTACTGTATTTCGGGTTGGGCGAAACTGGTTTATGAAGATCAGGGCGAACCGTTTTTGATGAATGCGGGCGACTGCGTTCTTCAGCCGCCGGAAATTCGCCATCGCGTTTTAGAGTCGAGCCGGAAATTTGAAGTTTTGGAAATCGGCTGTCCGGCGATTCACGAAACTTTCGCCGACAATCAAATGTCGCTTCCGAACGAAAATGTCGCCGCCGAAAAAATTTACGGAAATCAAACTTTCATTCATCACATTGCCGAAAAATCCGTCTGGAACAAAGCGGAATTTGAAGGATTTGAATCGCGCGACACGGGAATTTCAAAAGCTACGGGCAATCTGGCTGATGTTCGCGTCTTTCGCGCGATTGACGAAGCGAATTTTTCAGTCAGACATTCGGACGAATTTCTTTTCTTTTTCGTTTTGAAAGGAAATCTGCGCCTTAAAGACGAAAATAAAATTTATCGTTTAACCGCAGGCGACAGTTTTGTTTTACCGAACGACGCGGATTATTCTATTCTTGCGGAAAAAGGACTTGAAATGATTCGAGTTTGTCTTCCAAATTGATTAAGATGAAACTTAATCCGAATTTTGATTGCTTTGAGCAAAAAATGCTGCCGAACAGGAAACGTTTGTTTGTGCAAAAAGCATCGAAAAAAACGAAATGATGAAATCAACATTTAGATATTTTTCGCTTTTACTTGTTATTGTTTTTGCTAATTTTGCCGACGCGCAGGAAGCGTTTGAAAATAAGGATTTACCGAATTTTTCGGAGGTTAATGCAAAACTTTTTCGCGGCGCGCAGCCTTCGGAAGCGGGCGTTAGGGAATTGGCGAAGTTAGGCGTGAAAACGATTATTGATTTGCGCGGCGAAGATAAATTGTCCGAGCGTGAAGCGGTTTGGGCAAAAGATTCCGGCATAAAATTTATCGGCGTTTCGATGAATAATTTATTGCGCCCGAAAACTTCTGAGGTTAGAGAGGTTTTGGACGAAATCAACAACTCGGAAAATCAGCCGGTTTTTATACACTGTCAGCGCGGCGCGGACAGAACCGGAACAATTGTTGCGGCGTATCGCATTTCGCACGATAATTGGACGGCGAAACAGGCGATTGACGAAGCCAAAAAGTTTGATTTCGGCTGGTGGCAATTCTTAATGAAAGATTACATCAACGATTATTATCGAGATTTTAAAAGCGGAAAACTTAACGCCGGTAATTGAATTTTACGTTAATTTCAGCCGCAAATTCAAAAGTTTGCGGCTTTATTTTTTCAGGCTAAAATTATGAGCGAAAACATTTTACAAAATTTTCTGGACGAATCAATCAGCGCGTTTCACAGTTATAAAAAACAAGCCGAAAAAGCTGTGGCGCAGGTTTCGGACGAAGAATTTTTTAAAACAATTGATGAAGAATCAAATTCGATTGCGGCGATTACAAAACACATCGGCGGAAATTTGCGCTCGCGCTGGACGGATTTTTTAACTTCAGACGGCGAAAAACCCGACCGAAATCGTGATGCGGAATTTGTCGCCGAAACGGACACGCGCGAAAGCGTGATGCAGTTTTGGGAAACCGGCTGGAACGCGCTTTTAGAAACGCTCGAATTGTTAAAGATTGAAGATTTAGGAAAAACCGTGCAAATTCGCGGCGAAGGTTTTACCGTTGTCAGAGCGATTATTCGCGCTTCGACGCACGCGGCTTCGCACGTCGGGCAAATTACGTTTCTGGCGAAACATCTGCGCGAAGCGAATTGGAAAACTTTGAGCGTTCCGAAAAATAAATCGGCGGATTTTACCGATTGGCTGAAAGAAAAAGAGGATAAAGGAAATTATCTCGAAGCGCCCGGCGAATTTGCCGGAAAAGATTTGAAATAAATTTAAAAACAAAAAAGAGCGGAAGGAGAGAGTAGATTTCCGCTTTTTTTCTTTGTATGAAAACCGATTTTGAAATTAGCCGCGAAGAAGAACACGACTGACTACGGTTGTGCGAGTTACGCCGTTCGGACGGGTAACGACGCGATAAGTTTCGCGGTAAAGTCGTCTGCCGACGCGAACATTGCGCGTATATGTGCGAACAACTCGACGATTAAAACGGCGATTTCGTCCGATTTGAACCCGAATTTGCGGCGCGCTCGCGCTGTTTGCCGCGTTAATTGTTTTTGCCTGAATTGACGGCACGAAAACTATCGCCGACATTGAAAGTATTGCTAAAGCTAAAAATTTTTTCATTTTCTTTCTCTCCTCTATATTTTTTTCGGTCAAAAAACGAAATCTAAATTGCCGATTCCGAATACTGACTCGCTTTTTATGACGCGCCTTATAACTTAAGCGTTGGAAAAATAACCCTTTAATAATGTAAAGTTTAGTAAAGATAAAATTCGCTTTTGCCGGCGGTTTACTTTTCTTATGAAAACAATTTCCATCTTAGGTTCGACCGGTTCAATCGGCTGCAACACCTTGAAAGTCGTCGAACATCTGAAAGACGAATTTCAGGTCGTCGCGCTCGGCGCGGGAAAAAATACCGACAAACTCGCCGAACAAATCGCGCGATTCAAACCCGAACTCGTCGCCGTCAAAAGCGAAGAATGCGCCGAAAAATTGCTTGAGAAACTTTCAAATCTAAAAATTCAGAAACCGAAAATCATTGTCGGCGAAAAAGGTTTAGTTGAAGTCGCAACGCACGAAAAAGCGGACATCGTAGTTTCGGCGACGGTCGGCGCAATCGGTTTCGTGCCGACTTTGCGAGCGCTGGAAGCCGGAAAAACGGTCGCGCTCGCCAATAAAGAAACTCTGGTGATGGCTGGCGAATTGATGACAAAAGCGGCGCGGGAAAATAAAGCCGAAATTTTACCGGTTGATTCTGAACACAACGCGATTCACCAATGCTTGCGCGGCGAAACGAAAAGCGAAGTCAAACGCCTTATTTTAACAGCGAGCGGCGGACCTTTTCGCGCCAAATCAAAAAAGGAAATCGAAGATGCCACGCCGCAAGAAGCTCTGAATCATCCGACCTGGAATATGGGCGTGAAAAATACGATAGATTCGGCGACTTTGATGAACAAAGGTTTGGAAGTCATCGAAGCAGGATGGCTGTTCGGTTTCGGCGCGGACGACATTTCCGTTCTCGTGCATCCGCAATCAATCGTTCATTCGTTCGTTGAACTCATTGACGGTTCGATAATCGCGCAGCTCGGCGTAACCGATATGAAGCACGCGATTCAATACGCGCTGACTTATCCGAAACGCCAGCCGAATTGTTTGCCGCCGCTCGATTTCAGTCAATTGACCAGGTTGACTTTTGAAGCGCCCGATTTTGAAAAATTTCCGTGTTTGGGTTTGGCGTATCGAGCTTTGAGAACGGGCGGAACAATGCCCGCGACATTAAACGCCGCCAATGAAATTGCCGTCGAAGCGTTTTTGAACAATAAAATCAGGTTATCAGATGTTCCGAAAATTATTGAAAACGTAATGAACGAACACGAAGCAAAACCTATAATAAATCTTGAAACTGTTTTACAATGCGATAAGCTAGCGCGGCAAAAGGCTCTGGAAAGCCTTAAAAAATGGGCAATTTCGCCGCTTGCTAAAACCGAGACAAAAAGCAAAATTGCCGATATTTTGTTGTAGTTGCCAAAGTTTGATTAGCCATTTACACTTTTTATGACAACTTGGGTTCGGGATTTTGTTTCTAAGCAGTCAACTATTCTGGAAAAGGAATTTACATAATGACCGATATTTTAATAGTAATTTTAGCCGTTATTTTCGTTCTCGGCATCGCCATCAACATTCACGAGTTCGGGCATTTCGCCGTTGCCAAACTGCTCGGAATGCGAGTTGAGGCTTATTCGTTTTTCGGTTTGGGTCCACGAATTTGGGGCAAAAAAATCGGCAATACCGATTATCGAATCTCGGCGATTCCACTCGGCGCGTATGTCAAACTTTACGGCGATGAAGCGACCGCTTCGCTCGAAGGAGGAAATTCAGAAGAGAAGGTTGAGGGATTTCTTGAGGAACGCAACATCGGCAAGATTGATGAAGAAAAGCACTCAAAGTTTGTTGTTCCTGATTCTGAACTTTATGAACTGCGTCCGCGCTGGCAGAAATTTTTAGTGATGATCGGCGGACCGTTTATGAACATTATGCTCGCGCTGGCGATTCCGTTTGCGAGCGCGTTGATTTACGGAATTCCTTCAATGCCCGCGCCGATTGTGGATTTTGTCAAAGCGTCTGGCGCGGCTGAACAAGCCGGAATAAAAGTCGGCGACCGAATCGTAAATTTCGACGGAACGGCGAGTCCGACCTGGGAGAGAATCGAACACGACGCGATGATCGCGCCGGAAAAAGACGTTCCGCTGACGGTTGAGCGCGGCGGCGAACGCTTAAATCTGACAGTTAAACCGACGAAGACAATGCGCGGCGACAATCCTATCGGAGATTTGGATTTGCTTCCCGCGACCGACGCCGAGCCGGTAATTATCGGTGCAATAGAACCTAATATGCCGGCGGCGCAAGTTCTGCAAAAGGGCGACCGCGTGCTTGCTTTTAATGATGCTTCGGTTCGCAATACGACGACTTTAAAAGAAATGGTCGGCGAAACGAAAGGAACGCCTTTCAAATTAACGATTGAACGAAACGGCGAGCGCAAAGTTTTTGATATAAATGCCGTTGATACGTCGCAGGGTTTTCGCATCGGTGTTGGTTTTGACGCAGATAAAATAAAAACCAGAGAACCGGCGAACGTTTCACAAGCCGCCGCTTTTGCGGTTAATTCAAATCTTGAAATTATACGTCTGACAGGCAAAGTTTTCGGTCAGCTTTTTACAGGTCAGCGTTCGGTTAAAGAAGCCGGAGTTTCGGGACCGATTGGAATTGTGCAAATAATCGCGCAGGTCGTCAGGGAACAAGGTTTCGTCGGACTGGTTTCGATTTTGGCTTTGATTAGCTTAAACCTGGGCGTTTTCAATCTTTTGCCGATTCCGATGCTCGACGGCGGACAAATCGCGGTTCTTGGAATCGAAGGATTTCTCGGTCTATTCGGCTTGACTCTTTCAATGGGTGTCAAAGAAAAAATCCAATTCGTCGGGCTTGCCATTATTTTATTGTTGATGGTTACGACGATATTTTTTGATATTTCTCGTGTGCTTGGGAAATAAAACTTTAGCCACAGAGGACACAGAGACTCAGAGAAAGAAAATTTAAAGCCACGAATTTATTCAAAAAATCAAAAAATTTCTATTGTTTGATTTTATTTGAGTTCTCTGTGGCAAAAATAATTTGAAATGAGAAGAAAAACCAAAGCGGTAATGGTCAAGAACGTGCAGATCGGCGGCGGCGCGCCGGTTGCCGTGCAGTCAATGACGAAAACCGACACGACCGATGTTGACGGAACGATCAAGCAAATCGAAGAAATGGTCGCGGCGGGCTGTGAAATCGTCCGTATCGCCGTTCCCGATAAAGATGCGGCAATCGCGCTGAAAGAAATACGCAAACGCACCGACGCGCCGCTTGTGGCAGACATTCATTTTCACTATAAACTCGCGCTGATGGCTCTCGAAGCCGGAATTGATAAACTGCGTCTGAATCCGGGAAATATCGGTTCGATTGACCGCATCCGCGAAGTCATCCGCGCCGCCGAAGCGCAAAAAGTTCCGATCAGAATCGGTGTCAACGGCGGCTCGCTCGAAAAAGATTTGCTAAAAAAATACGGCACGGCAACCGCCGAAGCGATTGTCGAATCGGGAATGCGCCACATCAGAATTCTGGAAGATTTGGGTTTCACCGACACGATTATTTCTCTCAAAGCCTCGGACGTAAATCGGATGGTTGAAGCCTATCGTCTGATGTCCACGATGGTTGATTACCCGTTTCATCTCGGCGTAACCGAAGCCGGAACAGCCTTTGGCGGCACGATAAAATCGGCAATCGGCTTGGGGATTTTACTGCACGAAGGCATCGGCGACACGATTCGCGTTTCTTTAGCAGCCGAACCGCACGAAGAAGTGCGCGTCGGTTGGGAGATTTTAAAGTCTCTGGAACTCAGAAAACGCGGCGTAACTGTCGTCGCCTGTCCGACGTGCGGAAGATTAGACGTTGATAATTTCGTCGAAATCGTCACTGAAGTCGAAAGAAGATTAGCGCACGTCGAAGAACCGCTTCATCTTTCGATTATGGGCTGCGCCGTCAACGGTCCGGGCGAAGCGCACGATTCGCAGTTGGGGATAACTTTCGGCAGAAACGTCGGAATGATTTTCAAAGACGGCGTTCCGATGCGCCGAGTTTCGGGCGAAGATATTGTTGAAGAATTTGTCAAGGAAGTCGAAATTTTGCGAAAGGAAGGCGCGAATGCGAAATCTTTGAGCGAATCGAAACCGCTCATTCAAATCAGCTAATATATCCCAAGCTGTAAGCTGCAAGAATTTTGTCGAAGAATTTGCCCGCGAAATACACGAAACAAACGAAATTATAATAATTTATTTTTGTGCTTTTCGTGTATTTCGCGGGTAATCTCATAGATTTGTCACCAAATGAAAATAGTCGTGCGCGGAACAAATTGGGTTGGCGACGCGGTGATGACGATTCCGGCTTTGCGCCGCCTGCGCCGCGTCTTTCCCGATTTTGAAATTACTTTGCACACACGATCTTGGGCGCAGGGACTTTTTCAGGATGCGGATTTTATTGATGAAATTTTGTCCTTTGAGCCGGACGAATCCGAATTAAAAAATGTTCTTAAACAATCAAAAATTTGGCGCGAAAGAAATTTTGATTTAGCCGTTATTTTTCCAAACTCTTTTCAGTCCGCGCTCGTTGCGAAACTTGGAAAAGCGCGAAAGAGTTTCGGTTACGCTGCCGATAAGCGGGGTTTTTTGCTGACTGACGCTTTGCCCGTCCCTTCGTGGAAAAACGAACGGCACGAAATCTTTTATTATTTAAATATCATCGCGGAAATTGAAAAAACGTTTTTGGGCGAAACGAAAATTTTGGACATTGATCCGCGATTTGATTTGAAAGTTTCGGACGAGAGAAAAAACGCGGCGCGAAAATTTCTGTCTGAAAACGACGTTGATTTATCAAAAAAAATCGTCGCATTCGCCGCCGGTTCGACTAATTCGAGAGCGAAGCGCTGGCAGACACAGAGTTTTGTAGAGTTGAACGACAAAATTTCAGCAGAATTAAACGCAGGTATTATTTTAATCGGTTCGCCGGATGAAACGGATATTTCTCTGGAAGTCCGGGAAAAATCGAAGGTGAAACCGGTAATTTTAACCGGAAAAACAAATTTAGCCGAAGCGACGGCGATTTTGAGCGTTTGCGATTTATTAGTTACAAACGACACCGGACCGGCGCACATTTCAGCGGCGTTGGGAACGAAAACTCTCGTAATTTTCGGTCCGACAAATCCGCAAACGACACAGGCTTGGAATTCTGAAATTGTTTATAAAGCGGTCGAATGTTCGCCGTGTATGCTGCGCGATTGCCCGATTGACCATCGCTGTATGACGCGAATTTCGGCGCAGGAAGTTTTTGTCAAGGCAAAAGCGATGTTAGCCGCGAGTTAAGGCGAATCTTTAGTATGAAAAAAGCGAAAATGGCTATTTTTTTAGACCGCGACGGCACGATTTGCGAAGACGCGGATTATCTTTCGCGCCCCGAACAGCTAAAAATTTTTCCTTACGCGGCGGAAGCCGTTCGACTTCTCAACGAAAACAATTATCTCGTCATTTTAATTACCAATCAATCCGGAATCGCTCGCGGATATTTTGACGAAAACAATTTAGGCGCAATTCACGAAAAACTCATTTCGCAGCTAGCCGAAGAAAACGCGAAACTCGACGCGATTTATTTTTGTCCGCATAATTCCGAAGATAATTGTAGTTGCCGCAAGCCGAAAATCGGAATGATTGAGCGGGCGATGAAAGATTTTTCGATTGATCCGGAAAAAAGCTGGATGATTGGCGACAAAGCGATTGATGTCGAAACGGGTTTTAACGCGAGAACAAAAACCGCTTTGGTTTTAACGGGTTACGGACAAAAAGAAGTTGGAAAACTAAAAAATAAGCCTGATATTACGGCGGAAAATGTTTTGAAAGCAGTCGAGAAAATCGTTGAAAACAATTAGCCGCCAAAGATACGCGAAAGACACAAAGGAAAGGTTATTTGTAAAAATAGCTCGGAACTTTGAAGACGGATTTTTGCTTTTCGGAACGAATTTATTTCACGGGTTTTTTGCGCTTTTCGCGGTTATTTATCCGTTCTTCCAAAATCGTCTTCCAATCTTTCAATATCATCTTCACCGAAATAATCGCCGGTTTGTGTTTCGATGAAAACCAGCAATTCTTTCGCGTCAGGATTTTCGACGCGATGCGCCGTGCCGACCGGAATATCAACGTCTTCGCCTTTTTTTACTAGAAATTCCTTGCCGTTTAATGTTACTTTAGCAGTGCCGCGCACGACGAACCAATGTTCGCTGCGATGCCGGTGCTTCTGGTAGCTCAGTCGTTTCGTCGGAAAAACTTCGATTCTTTTTACTTTGTAATCGGTGTTTTCGTCCAAAATCGTAAAATTTCCCCAAGGTCGCTCGTCGTGAATCGGTGAATCAATTTGCTTTTCAACTTTCATTTATTTTCGGTTTTCATTAAAAATTTATGTTTAGTTTAGACGAAAACTATTTTTCAGCCAACACGAAATCAGCCGGAAAAATTCAAACTTTAATTGTCGGGCGATTATTAGTGGTTTTTCTGCTTCTGGTGACGAAATGGATTTGGAACGCGGGAAGCCTTAAGTTTTCTTTCGACGCTTTTCCCCGCGGACTGCTGCTGGTTTTTGTAGTCAGTGTCGGGCTGACGATTGTTTATTTTTTTGTCCTGCGCCTTAACCGAAGTTTTGCCTGGCAAATTCGTTTCCAATTCCTGCTCGACGCGCTTTCGATAACCTGGCTCGTCTGGCGAAGCGGCGATTTAACATCACCGTTTATTTCTTTGTATATAGTTTTAATCGGTGTTGCGAGCATTTTTTTGAATGCCCGCGTAACGCTGTTTATGGCGTCAATCTGCGCCTTTCTTTTTACGCTGCTTTGTGTTTTAGTCGCTTCGTCCGTTTTATATTCGTTCGGCAAAACGCCTGAATTTGCCCGAACCATTCAAATTGTCGGCTCTTATGATGTCGCCTTTTTGGTCGTCGGTCTGCTTGCTTCGCGGCTTTCAGACCGCCACGCTTCGGGCGAGCAATTAAAAGAAACAACTAAAACGCTGGCAAATTTGCGCGTTTTGCACGGAAGAATCGTAGAATCAATTCGCTCAGGTTTAATTACGACCGATTTAGACGGAATAATTTATATTTTCAATGCCGCCGCCGCCGAGATTACCGGTCATAAAGCCGAAGAAATGCGCGGAAAATCAGTTTATTCTTTGTTCGGCGACATAAAATTGCCGATTGCCGATTCTCTGGAAGCGACCGACACGGGCGACCAGCCGCCGCGTTTTGAGACCGACTGTATTACGCCCGAAGGTTTTGTCGTGCGCGTCGGCTACAATGTCTCGCCTTTATTTAGCGAAGACGGCGAGACGACCGGTCTTGTTTTGACTTTTCAAGATTTGACGGAAATTCGCACGATGGAAGAAAACGTTCGGCGGAAAGACAGACTCGCCGCTGTCGGGCGAGTCGCCGCCGGACTCGCGCACGAAATTCGCAATCCGCTCGGCGCGATGCGCGGCTCGATTCAGGTTTTGCAGATGCAAACCGCGCCCGAATCTTCGCAAGCCGCTTTAATGGAAATTATTCTGCGCGAATCCGACCGTTTGAACAATATCATTACGAATTTTCTGACTTATGCCAAACCGCGCGTCGGCAATTTTTCCGAAACCGACGTGCGCGAAGCCATCAGCGATACTTTTACGCTGCTCAAACACAGCCCGGACATTAAGGAAAATCACGATTTAGAAACTGTTTTGCCTGAAACTCCGGTAATGATTTCCGCCGATTCGACACAGCTTAAACAGATTTTTTGGAATTTGGCGCGAAATTCGATTCAATCAATGCCCGAAGGCGGCAAACTAAAAATCACTTTGCAAAATCTCGAAAACGAACGCATCAGAATTTTGTTTTCAGATACCGGCTGCGGAATGTCAGCCAAACAGGTCGAACGGCTTTTCGAGCCTTTTTCCGAATCAAAAACCGGCGGAACGGGCTTGGGACTTTCGATTGTTTATCAAATCATTCGTGACCACAGCGGCACGATAAACGTGCGTAGTCTTGAAAATCAGGGAACGACTATTACGGTTGAACTGCCGACCGAATCGAGAAATCAAAGTTTTTCGAGCGATGCCGAAATTGAGAGAAATTCATTTAGAACGTCACGATTAGAAGGATTTTTGAACGTCAGAACCGAAGAAACCGAAATTTCTTCTTGAATAAAGCGGCATTTTTTTGTCAGAATACAAAAGGTTAGTTTTTTTTCTGTCGCGCGGTCGTGCCAATGATTTTTAGTTTCCTGCAAAGTTTCCAAACGATTTAAATTTAAATGTCAAATTTACTAATTGTTGATGACGAGCAAAGTTACCGCCAGCTTTTGACGCTTGTTTTTGAAGGCGACGGGCATTCGATTCGGACGGCGAAAAACGGGCGTGAAGCGCTTGAAATGCTGCAAACCGAACCAGCCGAAGTGATTATCACGGACGTTAAAATGCCTGATATGAACGGCATCGAGCTGCTGCGGGCGACGAGAGAATTTTTGCCGGATGTCGGCGTCGTTTTGATGACGGCGTTTGCGACGGTTGATACGGCGCGAGAAGCGTTTAAACTCGGCGCGGACGATTTTATCCAAAAGCCGTTCGATGTCGAAGAATTAAAAGTAATCGTCAAAAAAGCGTTTGAACGGCAGACTTTGATTGTCGAAAATCGCGCTTTCAAAAGAGCGCAGCGCGAGCGCGGCAGCGTCAAAAATATCATTGGTCATTCAGATAAAATGCAAGCCGTGTTTCAGATGATTGAAACGGTCGCGGAAGTTCAGTCAACGGTTTTGGTAACGGGCGAATCGGGAACGGGAAAAGAACTCGTCGCGCGGGCGATTCACGATTTATCGCCGAGAGCCGAAAAACCTTTTATCTCGATTAACTGCGGCGCATTCACCGAAACGCTGCTCGAATCCGAGCTTTTCGGTTACGTCAAAGGTTCTTTTACGGGCGCGAACGCCAATCGCAAAGGCTTGTTTGAAGCCGCTCACAAAGGCACGATTTTTCTGGATGAAATCGGCGAAATGTCGCCCGCGATGCAGGTGAAATTGCTGCGTGTTTTACAGGAAAGAAAAGTTCGTCCAGTCGGAGCGCACGATGAAATGCCGATTGACGCGCGGGTAATCGCCGCGACCAACCGTGATTTGAAAGCGATGTCGGATGACGGCAGTTTCCGCGAAGACCTTTTTTACCGAATCTCGGTTATTCCGATAAGTTTGCCGCCGCTCAGGGAGAGAAGTGAAGATATTCCCGAATTGGTCGAGTATTTTATCAACAAATTCTGTGAGCAAACCGGCAGGAAAGTTTCGATTTCGCAAAAAGCGATGCAAATGCTGGAGAGTTACGCCTGGCACGGCAACGTGCGCGAACTCGAACACACCATCGAACGCGCCGTCGCGCTCGAACGCGCGGAAGAAATCCAGCCCGAAAGATTGCCCGACCACATTTCAAATTACAATCCGACGCGCATCAAAGCCGAATTTGGTTTGCCTGAAGAAGGAATCAATCTGACATCGCACCTTGAAAACCTGGAAAAAACCTACGTCGTCGAAGCTCTCAAAAAATTCGGCGGCAATCAAACTCGCGCCGCCGAACTCCTTCAAATCCCCGTGCGTTCTCTGCGTCATTTACTAGATAAACACGAAATTCGCTCGCTGTCGGCGCAAATGCGAAGCGGTGATTAAAAAACCGACAAATCAATAGGATTATAAAATTTATTTCTCGTCCTCGCTTTCCATTTCTTATTTCCCAGCTATTTATGACATTTTCCGTCACTAACCGATTGCCAAAATCTGTTATTTGACAAGATTAGAAGACGACTAATTTTCTTTCGCAAATGAATTTGTATTACGCATAACCCAATGTTTATCGGCTGTCCAATCACTTTCCAGTCTTGAAAATCTTTTGGCACGATGTTTGTAATTATTACGGCGAACCTGAAAAAGGTAGAAAAGAAAAGACCAAAAAATAAACTGGAGATAATGAAAAATAAAATGAAAAATCAAAAAGGTTTCTCGCTAATCGAACTTTTAATCGTCGTCGTCATCATCGGCATCATCGCCGCCATCGCTATCCCGAACTTGATCGCCGCGCGTCGCGCCGCTAACGAAGGTTCGGCTCAATCAACTTCGCGCGTTCTGCATAGTGCTGAGGTAACTTATTCTGCGACAAGCGGTAACGGTGATTATGGTGATTTGACCGCTCTCAATACTGCTAACTTGATTGATGCCACGGTTGCCGCTGGCACAAAAAGCGGTTATTCATACAACGTTGCAAAGCAGGCTAAAACAACAACGGCGCAGGGAACGTTTGCTGTTGGCGCGATTCCGGTAACAGCTTCGGGTATTACGGCAACCGGAACTCGCAATTTCTGTATCGCCACTGACGGTGTAGTTAATAGTTATACCGCAAGCGCAACTTCGCCAGCAACGCAAACCGGCACTGCTGTTGCAAGTTGCAGCGCGACAGGCGCAACGGTTGTTCAGTAGTTAATTCGAGTAGTAAAATGCTCTTTACAAATCGCTCTGTTTCTTTATGAGAGACAGAGCGATTTTCAACTTGTAAATTTAACCCGCCGTTCTTCTCTCCATAAAATAGCAAAAATTTTTGTAGCCGGATTTTCAAAAACTTAGTTATAATATCCCGCGACAGAGTTTCCCGGCTAATTACATCTTCCGTCTTGCCAATGTTTCGTAAAATTATCACAATTGCCCGCAATACATTCCGCGAAGCCGTTCGTGACCGTGTTCTTTATAATCTCGTGCTTTTTGTTTTGCTGATTACCGGATGCGCGATTTTTCTCGGCGAATTGACCGGCGGACACGAAGCGCGCACCATCGTCAATCTCGGACTCGGCGCGATGCTCGTTTTCGGCGCGTTTATTTCAATCTTTGTCGGTGTCAGTCTTGTCTCGAAAGAAATTGAAAAACGCACGGTGTTCGCCATTTTTTCAAAACCCGTTGGACGCGGCGCGTTTATCGTCGGAAAATATCTGGGTTTATGCCTGACGCTGCTAGTCAACGTTTTCATAATGGGCGTCGGGGTTTCATTAGCATTACTTTATGTCGGCGGCGGAAATCTCGTGTTTTCAATTTGGGCGACGATCCTTTTAATCTTTCTCGAACTGATAATTCTGACGGCGGTCGCCATTTTATTTTCCTCATTCTCGTCGCCCGCACTTTCCGCGCTTTTGACTTTTTTCGTTTTTATCATCGGCAACTTCAGCGAATCTTTACGCGATTTTGCCGAAAAGCTCGGTTCAAACGCGACCAAATTATTTTTTAATTTTCTTTACTACGTTTTGCCGAATTTCTCATTCTACAGTTTCCGAACAAACGCCTCGCACGGCGCAATTCCGCCGATTGAAATGCTTGCGGGCGCGACCGTTTACGCGGTCGTTTACATCTGCATTTTGCTCGCCGCGACCATTTTGATTTTCAGTCGTCGAAATTTTAAATAAAAATGAAATCAGCGCAAGTGAAACAAACGTTTATAGCAATCGCCGTTATAATCTGCGGTTTCGCCGCCGTTTATTCGTTGAGCGGTTTTCTCGAAAATAATCGTCCCGCGCTGCCGGAAAATTACGCGGACGAAGATTTAGCCGTGCAAGGCTCGCGTCTGAAAGGCTATTCTTTGGGTTTTGAAGGCTTAATTGCCGATTGGTATTGGATGCAGGCTCTGCAATATCTCGGCGATAAAATCGTCAAAAATCAAGACGCGAAAATCAGTCTGGATAATCTCCAGGCATTAAATCCGCGCCTTCTGTATCCACTTCTCGATAACGCGACCGATTTAGACCCGAAATTTATCAGCGTCTATGAATACGGCGCGGTCGTTTTGCCCGCCATTGACAAAGAACAGGCGATAAAACTTTTGAAAAAGGGAATTGCGGACAATCCGAACGAATGGCGGCTTTATCAGCATTTGGGTTATATCTATTGGCGTTTGGACGATTTTGAAAGCGCGTCGGAAATTTACACAAAAGGCGCGAACGTCCCGAACGCGCCGCTGTTTTTAAAAATGATGGCGGCAAAAACCAAAGGCGAAGGCGGCAGCCGCGAAACCGCCCGCGCCATCTACAAACAAATGTCTGACGAAGCGCAAGACGCGCAAATAAAAGAAAATGCCGAATTACGACTTTTGCAGCTCGATTCTTTAGATGAACGAGATGCGATAGATAAAGTGTTACAGGAATTTCAAACAAAAAATGAGCGCTGCGTCAGAAATTGGCGCGAGATTTTTCCGACGCTGCAAAAAATACTTCTGCCGAACGGTAATGATTTACGTTTCGATTCGGCATCTCTCGCTCCGGTTGACCCTTCCGATGTTCCATACATACTTACTCAAGAATCAGGCAAATGCGACCTTCATACCAACTTCGCTAAATCAAAAGTTCCCGCAAATTAAAAGCTGCTATGAAATTGTTTCACCAAAATTTGTTTTCAAACGAAAAATTCAATTTATATTTTATCGCATTTATTACTTCTCTGGTGATGCTGCCGGTTTTGTTCAAAGGTTTACCATACGGCTACGATATGCCGCATCATTTTCAGTGCGCTTTTACATTTTATGAATCCTTTACCAAAGGCGACTTTTACCCGTCGTGGTCGCTGTTTAGAAATGCCGGTTACGGCGGAATGGAACTGAGACTTTACCCGCCGATTGCTCATTATACTTTAGCTTTGTTTTATCTCGTTTCTCAAAATTGGCACATTGCAACCTGGCTGACTTTGACGTTTTTTACGGTTTTGGGAAGTTACGGAATTTATCTTTGGGCGCGCGAACTGATGTCCGCGCCGCAAGCGGTTTTCGCAGCCTGCATTTATGCTTACCTGCCTTATCATCTGACGCAGGTTTACAACACATTTTTTTACGCCGAATTTGCGGGCGCGGCGGTTTTGCCGTTTTCCTTTGCCTTTGTCGCGCGGGTTTGCAGACGCGGCAAAACTTCTGATGTCATCGGCTTGGGAATCGCTTATGCGGCTCTGATTCTGACGCATCTTCCTTTGACCGTTATCGGCTCGGTCTGTCTGGGCATTTACGCGCTTTCTTTTTTCGAGCGGGAAAAATTCGTTTCAATGTTCGGTAAATTAGCTTCTGCCGTTGTAATCGCCTTGGCTGGCAGTTCATTTTTTTGGGTGAAAGTTTTACAGGAACGCGATTTACTCGCAAAAACAAACGTCTATCAAGACCCTTGGCTCGATTATCGTCTGCATTTTCTTTTAACTCCGATACAAACTTTTGAAGGTCTGCATCTCGATATTTACGAAAACAGCTTGTTTTTTTATGATTTAATGTTTTTGTGCGCGGCTGGTCTGGCTTTACTATGCACTGTTCCTTTTATCCTCAAGTCCAAATCCGATAAGAAACTACGCGGCGTTTGGTTTGTTTTCTTTGCCGCCGTATTTTTAACTACGCCTTTCAGCCGTTTTGTTTGGGACAGATTATCCTTTTTGCAGGAAGTCCAATTTCCGTGGCGCTGGCTGACCATCGTCTGCGTTACCGCTTCTGTTCTCGCCGCAAGTCGTCTGGATTTACTGGTCGAATGGTTTCGCGGAAAAAAACGTCCGCTTGCCTTAATAATCTCAGGCGGCATTCTTGCTGTAATAACTTTTTCCATCAGTCAGATAGTCAGTCCCGCGCCTTTCATCGAAAAAGACAAAGTTCAAGATTGGATTCAAACAACCGAAAAAGACAAAGGCTTTACATTTTGGTGGACATCTTGGACGCGAAAGGAAATTTTCGACGTGAAAGATGAAGTCTTAGCCGTCAATCGAACAATCGAGATTCAAAAATGGACTGCGACTGAAAGAGAATTTCAAGCTTCGCCAGGCGAAGCGGAAAATGCGCGTGTAGCGGTTTTTTATCACCCGAATTGGAAAGCAACGGTAAATGATATTCCGGTTGAAATCAGCCCTGATGAAAACGGAGCTGTTTTAATTCCTGTTTCCTTGCAAGCATCAACTATCAAACTTTCTTTCCAGGAAACAATTTCAGCGCAAATCGGGCGCTGGCTTTCGCTCGGTATTTGGTTTTGCCTTCTAATTATAAGTATTTTTCAACTTCGCGACTTTATGTTTTTGGAAAATGAAAATAGTGCCGAATATACTCAATAGTCCAAGTTAATTATGGAAAAATTAAATAAACTATTAGAAAGTAGAGCCAACCGTTTACTGTTCATATTCGTGGTTTCGTTGTTGATTATTTCGCCTACTTATTTTCTGGGAATATACAATGGACCTGACATTTCTCAGCATTTTCAGTTTGCTGATTCGTTTGAACGCGCCATTCTTTCCGGTGATTTTTATCCAAGCTGGGCGGCTAATGAAAATCTAGGTTATGGCTCAGTCGGAGTTCGTTTTTATCCGCCTTTGTTCTCGTTTTTATTAGCTCTAACTCATATAATAATAGGCAATTGGCATATTGCGACTTGTCTGGTTTTCTTACTGTTCACTTTTGCAGGAAGCATTGGCGCTTATTTATGGGCTAAAGAATTTCTAATACCAAGAGAAGCATTTTGGGCAGCGATTGTTTTTGCTCTTATGCCGTATCATCTTAATCAAATTTACAATGTCTCGGTTTATGCCGAATTTGCAGGCTGTTCGGTTTTACCATTTTGTTTTTTATACACAACGAGAGTTTGTCGTAATGGTAAAATACCTGATGTTCTTGGATTGGCAATTTCTTATGCGATTTTAATTCTAATTCATCTTCCTTCTGCGGTTATCGGGTCGCTATGTCTTCTCATATTTGGGTTGAGAATGCTATCAAAAAATAAGGCTTTGACGTCTCTACTTAAACTTTCTTTCTCCTCTATATTAGGTTTATTAGCGAGTTCGATTTATTGGCTGAGAATGGTGACTGAACTCAGCTGGATGCAGCATACAAAATTTCGCACTGACATAGTTTTTGATTACAAACAAAACTTTTTATTGACTTCCGCCTGGTTCGACGGTCGTCAGTATTGGTTTCTGAATATTGTTTTGTTAGTTACCTGCCTTTTAGTCGGATTTGCATTCTGGGCTATATTTAAAGAGCAGGAATCAAAATTATTAAATAAATTGCGCGGCGTATCATTATTGTTTTTTCTGTCAGTTTTCATGACAACCATAATTAGTTTACCAGTCTGGATGGCGTTACCTTTTATTCAAGAGGTTCAATTTCCGTTTAGATGGCTAACGATTGTAGTTGTAAGCGGTTCAATTATAACCGCTGCAGGTATAAAACCTATCTGGAAAATTGCTCAATCCTCATTACGCGGACAAAAGATTATTAAAACATTAACAGCAGTTTCGGCATTTGGATTAATTCTGGTTTTTAGTCTTACATGGATTAGCGTAAGCAATAGCTATTTGCCTGAAAACACTTTTGATGAGTGGGTTAATGACAAAGCAAATTCAAAAGGCTTCGATTTTTTCTGGACTATACAGACTAAAGAAGAGGCGTTTGATATTAAAGAGAAGGTAATAGCTAGTAACCGTAAAATTACAATTTCTGACTGGCAACCTTACGATAGAATTTTTACTGTGGAAAAGGGAAATTCTGAAATGGCTCGCGTTGCCACATTATTTTATCCGCATTGGCAAGCCAAAGTGAACAATGAAGACGTTAAAATTGAATTGGCGACCGATGGCGCAATGCTTATACCTTTACCGCCACAAGCGGCAACTGTCGAAGTGAAATTTATTGAACCGATTTACATTCAGTTTGCAACCATTATTTCAATAACAGCTTGGATTTTAATGTTAATGTCCGTGTTGATAATTATTCTAAGGAACAATTTGCCGCACTTGAAACGGGGCTGTAAGAAATTTTGTGTAATTCAAATTTTATAAACAAAAGGAGAATTACA
>CAXSHW010000010.1:41579-71020 GCA_964237245.1 uncultured Pyrinomonadaceae bacterium | reverse complement strand
GACCTTATTTCTTCTGTTACAGAAGCCGTTTTAGAGGAAGTGCGAGAATGGCAAAGATGCTCGTGCGTATCTTCCGGCGCAGCGCGTCCGGCACTGCTGAAGATCAAAAACGATTCGTCAGGCGCGATTTCCGGATCAACATCCGTCTTGTTTCCGTCGCTGAAGGAAAGAGGCTCGGCTGGTTCGTAAACGCCGCGCCGATATTGCGAACGGTAAAGACGAAAAGTTTTATCATTCTTCGCCTTTGACATAAAATATAAACTTCCGTCGGCGGCGAGGCTCGGCTTAAAAACGAGAGGACTGATGTTCACCGTTTCCGGCAACCGCGCGGGTTCGCTCCATCCGTTGCCTGTTTGAGAGATTTCCCACAACGCCGCCCCTCTTTTCGCCGGTTCTGGGTTCCCGGAATGAGTATCCGGTCGGTAAGAAACGAAAATTAAGCGTTTCCCGTCCGGCGATAAAGCGGGCTGCAAATCAGACCACAACCCTGAAAATGAAGCGATTTCCGGCTGCCCCCACTGCCCGTTCTTCAAATGAGATTCCATAATAAAACCCCACTTGCCGCTGCGGGCAAAATACAGAGTCTTGCCGTCCGGCGTAAAAGTCGGCGCGCAGTCGTTCGCCGGACCTGAAATAACGCCGGGCGCGAAAATGCTCGGATTAGCGTTCTGCCCGAATACTAAATGCAAACAACCAACTCTCAACAAACAAACAAAAGTCGGCACTAAAATCTGTTTGCTAAAGACATATTTTTTCATTGCTATAATTAAGTTTTTTAACGATGATTAAGAAATTATTTTCTTGTAAACGCTCGCTAAAATCAGATTGAATTTCTTCTATTCAATCTGAGATTAAAACGAATCGCCTCGATCAGAAATAAATTTGTCGTGAACGGTGATTTTTGCGGCGCGAAAAGTAGATTTTCGGAGGTCGCCTTAAAAGTGACAGAATTTTTCCTTACCGATTTGACATCGGAGTTCGGCAATTTCAAAAGGAGAAAATAAATTGCCGGTAAAATTTGGGATGCCTGAAATTTCCTCGAACGAATTTATTGATGTGTCTCTCAACTGATTCGTTCAAAAGTGAGAGCAAAAGGTTTTGAGTTTTATAAAGGTTTGCCGAGCAAATCGAACAATTTGCTTTTGTAATTGCGGCTCAGAGGAACTTCCGCGCCGTTTTCGAGCAGAATATTATATTCGCCGTTGAACATCGGCTGCAGTTCTTTGATTCGCTCGACGTTGACGATTGCCGAGCGATGAATTTGGACGAAAAGTTTCGGTTCGAGCTGCGTTTTCATCTGGCTCAAACTCTGGCGCACGAGATGACTGGATTTGCCGAAGTAAAGATAAACGTATTTATCGTCGGATTTGATCCAGTCGATTTCCTTCGTCTTGAGAAAAACGATTTTCCCGTTGGATTTAATCAAAAATCGTTCGAGATATTGCGGTTTCTCGTCAATGTTTTCGAGCATTTCGCTGATTTGCGCGGATTCGAGCGGCTGTTCGTTTTGCCAGTGATTGAGACGCGCTTTAGCGTGCCGGACGGCTTGCGCGAATCGCCTGTCGTCAAACGGCTTTAAAAGATAATCGAGCGCGTGAATTTCAAAGGCGCGAATCGCGTATTCTTCGTAAGCGGTCGTAAAAATGATGGCAAACAGCGATGCCGTCGCAGATTCCAATTGCTTGAGAAGTTCCAAGCCGCTCATTTCGGGCATTTGAACGTCCAAAAAAACTAAATCCGGTTTGCGCTGCGTGATTAGCGAGAGCGCGGCACGCCCGTTTCCGGCATCGCCGACGATTTCTATTTCGGATTCGTCCTTTAAAAGCTGACGAATATACTCGCGGGCGAGCGGCTCGTCATCCACGATTAAAATTTTAATTGTTTTTCCCATCGGCTGAATTTGGATCGCGCGTCTCGAACGTGCGCGAAAACGGTATTTCCAAAACAACGGTCGTTCCTTTTGGCAGACCGTTTTTTATCTCCAAAAGGAAATCGTCGCCGTAAATTTTTCGAGCCGCGACCGAATGTTTTTCAAGCCGGTGCCGCTAGTTTTGTCAAAATTTTCGTTCAACCCGCAGCCGTTGTCGGCGACGCATAAAACGAGTGTCTCGCCGCGCCTTTCGCTGCTGACGGCGATCCGGCTGTCGGTCGCGGAACTCGGCGCGATGCCGTGTTTAATGGCGTTTTCAACCACCGGCTGCAAAATCAGATGCGGCACTTCAGCCGGCAAAGTTTCCTCCCGCACATTAAATTCAACGGATAAACGGTCGCTGAAACGGGCTTGTTCGATCTCTAAATAGCAGCGCAAAAAAGCGAGTTCCTCGTCGAGCGTGACGATCTGCTCGCCGGAACGGTCGAGCGTCATTCGCAAAAACTCTCCGAGCCGCGCGATCATCAAATTCGCCCGCTTCGGATCGGTCAAATTCAACGAAGAAATCGAATGCAGCGTGTTAAACAGAAAATGCGGCTGAAGCTGCATTTTGAGTGCCTGCAACTGCGATTCGGCGAGCTGCGCCTGAAGACGCGAGTTTCTCGATTCTTCGGCGCGAAATTCGTTGAATAACAGAAAAGCCTGCATCGTAATGACAATCAGCGTATAGAGCATCACGCCGAGATAAAGACTGCCGAAAAAAGCAAATTCTTGAAAAAACGTCACGATTGACCCGTAACGCTGTCGGTAATTTTCGCTGACTGTCCACAAAATCCCGGCGTAAATCAGCGCGTGCAAGACGGAAAACAAAACGCTGCACGGCGCGTGAACGAGGACACCTTTTAAAGCGGATTCCGGTCGCTTGAAATCAAAACGCCTGACGATTTGATAGATAACAGGAGAAAGTGCCGCCCAAATATAAAAGCGCAGCAAATTCGTGGGAAAAACCTCTGCCGCCTGCACTGCCCCATTTTCGTTCAAAGCGTTGAGATATGAAATCGTCGCGCAGCTCAGACCGAGCAGCGTCCAAACGCCGAACAGGACGGCGAACAATTTCCAGTTGAGGCGACTTTTCGTTTTCATCGGTTTGATTGTAATTTGATTGTCTGATTTGGCAAAAGGACTATGAAGCGAAACCATTCGGGGCAAAGTTTTCGGAGCGGATGATTGTCCCAAAAGCGGCTGTATTTACAAATCGTGGAGAGGAATCTTTTTGTGAACGCCAAACAAAAAGACGCGAATTTAATTCTGCGGCTTGATAAATTGCGGCGCGATTGACGACCGGAAGATTTGCCCGGCAAAAAAGCCGGTCATTATTTCAAGGAATATTTGATCTTGTAAATATCAGACCGCCCGACTCCGGTTTGCGAATTCTGCGTGGTGAAATACAAATAACCGGGTTCGGATAAACTGACCGCGCTGCCGATCTCATAACCGTCTTTTGAGTTGACCGTTTCGTTGAGCATTTCCGGCGATGAGTATTTTCCTTTTCTGAAATAGCTGATATAAAGGTCAACATCGTCTTTGCCCTTTCGTTCGGACGAAAAAACTATCGTTCGCCCGTCGGATAAAAAAGTCGCGTCAAAATCGTCGAGCGCGGAGTTGATCTCGCCTTCCAGACGGACGGGCGACTGCCAGCCGGTTTTATTCTTTTGCGAGATGAAAATATCGTGTTTGCCCGCGCCGCCGCGTCCGTCCGTGCAAAATATCAGGCGTTTTCCGTCGGGGGAAACGGTCGGTCCCCACTCGTCGCCCTTTGAGTTAATGTTCGCTCCAAGATTTTGCGGCGTGCCGTAGGTTTTGTTCGCTTTATCGAATGAAACGAAATAAATATCATCGCCGCCGAATCCGCCCGCCCGGTTTGAGAAAAAGTAAACTCCGCCGCCGTCGGGCGCAAACGAAGGATCAAAATCATTCGCTTCGGAATTGAAAGACACGTTCACGGGAGTTTGCCATTTGCCGCCGATTTTTTCGCTTTCCCAAATGTCCCAGCCGCCTTTTCCGTTGTCCCAATTCAAAGTTCCCCAGAGACAGAGATTTCCGTTTGGGCTGAAAGCTATTTTTACCTCGGATTTTTCTGTCGAAATAATACGAGGCTGAAAAATTTCCGCCGTTTTTTCAAAAACGATTGTTTTCCTCTTTTTACCGCCGAACGCTGAAACGGAAAACAGTATAATCCCTAATAGACAATAATTTACAAATTTGATTTTCATAAATCCTTTGATTTTAGAGAGTGTCTGAAAATTTATCAAGAATAAAACCGCTGAATGATGCGAAGACGATGTTCAAGCGATTAAATCCTGCCAGACACGGCTGCATTTGAAGGATTTGATTTTCGTCCGCCGGATTCGGCGGACGACCGCAAACAGTTGCAAAATTATTTCCGGCATCTTTTATTGCTCGCTTCTACTGAATTTATGCGCGCGGCGACTGATTAGCGGTTACTTTTCTCAAACAGCCACGCGATGACTTCTTCGGCGTTTTTGTCCGGCGGAAAAACCGGATAAAAAACTTTGACGATCTTTCTTTGGTGAACGATGAATGTCAGCCGCTTGAGCAAAATCTCGCCTTCGACTTCAAAAGTCGGCAGCCGCAGCGCATTGGCGAATTTGAGTTTCTCGTCGCTCAAAATCTCAAAAGGCAGATGTTCGCGTTTCACTAATTCCTGCTGATATTCGGTGGTTTTTGTGCTGAGTCCGAAAACATCCGCGCCCAAACTTTGCAGCTCATTGTAAAAATCGCGGAAAGCGCACGACTGCGGCGTGCAGCCGCGCGCGCCGGGAATCCGATTCCAAGCCGCATAACCGCCCAAAGGCTCTTCGCCCGGTTCGCCCGTTCGCGGATAACAATAAACCACGACGCGCCGCTCTTCGGAAACGGCTGCCAAATCAACCGAACGATTGGCGGTTGAAGGCAGCGGCAGGAAAGGAACAGTTATTCCCGACAGATGATTCGCCGCGCCGTCGTCCGTCGGAACCGGCAAATCTTTCGGAAGTGTCTTCAAATTTTCTATTGCCATACTCAATCGTAAATCAGTATTTATTTTTATCGGCGCGGCGAATTGATCTGAAATAATAAATGTCAACCCGAAAATTTTCCGCTCCTGTTAAATTCAAACCATCAATTTAATGATAACCAAAAGCGGTATCCGCACAAGTGCCGCACTTAAATTTGCCAACCAGACCGCTTTAAGAATTTTATGAAATAAAAAAAGCGTGAACAAATCAAAAACAGCCCTGCCGTTTATGACGGTCAATCCGCGCGATGACAGTTCCGACGCTCGTCGTCGCCGGACGCGAAGACCTCACTGCGACCGCGCCGGAAGCTAAATTTATGGTTTCCCGAATTCCGAACGCGCAACTGAAAATATTTGAAAATGCCGATCACCTGCTCGCCGCCGAACATCCAAATGAAATGGCAAAAACTATCCGCGCATTTTTGAAGGAAGGCTTAATAAGGCAATAATTACATTTTATTTGTCTGGCGTTCGGGACAAAGCGGAACGAAGCCATCGCCGCGTAAGTTAATGGCAACACGCAAAGCGATTAACAAAGTCGCCGCTCGCATCCGTCTAATTGTTCGACGCGGTGTTCTTATCAACGGGCAGCTTTCCACTGCTTGATTTTCAGTTAAATTCTTAAATCCGTTGTTAATTTTCTGAACTCATCAAAGCACTTAAAAAAGTTACGCGGCATCCGCATTACGTAAATCAGTTTTTGAGATTTTTTCTGATCCTTAAAATCATTTTTCACCAATGAGTTTTCATCATCGAAACTATTGATAAATGGTGAACTCCGACCGTCATAAAATTTGCCGCCACTCTTTTCGTTGTCGCCTAAATCGCTCGGCACTGCGAGTGTGATTCGGATTAAACTGATTTGTCGAAAACATAAATTCTCAACTTTTGATAGAATTAATTTCACAAAGAGTTAACACAACAAAATAATTTATAATTATCAATATAGGCGGAGCGCGGAGATTATATTCGATAGCCGATGTCACTTGTCGCGGAAAATTTAGTCAGTATTTTCGACATCGGTCTAGCCGCCGCTTTCGGACTGCTCCATCTGTTGTTTTTTTCGTTTTATCCCAAGCAACGGGCGAATTTATACTTTAGTTTATTTGCCTTCGGCGTAGCGGTGAGGGCGTTTTCTTCGGATACTTTCGACCGCTCTTTATTGACGGGCGAAGCCGCTGTGACTTTGAATTTGATCGCCGCTTTGAGTCTTGCGCTGGCGGTTTTCGCTTTCGCCCGGTTTCTTTACTCGTCTTTTGAAGAGAAAACGCCGGTTCAGTTTTGGGCGACGCTTGGCGCGTGGCTGATAGCTTCCGTCGCGCAGATTTTTTACGCGCCCGCCGCCGAATTTCGGATCGCCTCCTTGATTTTAACGGCGTATGTCGTCATCGAATCGTGGCGCGTTCTCGTCGGCGCGTTAGTGCGCCGCAAACCGGGCGCGTGGATTGTCAGTTTAGGCGTTATTCTGCTGCAAGTCGCGCCTCTCAAAGACGTGCTGCAATTAACCAAAATCACCGATTTGAGTTATTTCGCAAACACGGCGATCAATCAAATTTCGATCTGCGGAATTATCATCGCCAACTCGTTTTATCTCGCCCGCAATTTCGCCCGCACCAATCTTGATCTCGAAGCGCAGCTCCGGCAGGTGACGGAACTTTCGGCGCGGGAAATCGAACATGAGCGCGCCAACGCCGATCTGCGCCTGCAAAACGAGCAGGAACGCGCCCGACTCGCACTCGTCGAACAGGAAATGGATTTGGCGGCGAATATTCAGCGGACGCTTTTTCCCGAAACGATTCCGTCCATCGAAAAATATGATATTGCGGCGTTTAATCGCTCGGCGAAGGTTTGCGGCGGCGATTATTACGACGTGCTGAAATTGGAAAAAGACGGCGTTGTGTCGTATCTGTTCTGCGTCGCGGACGTGTCGGGAAAAGGCTTGCCCGCCGCGCTTTTGATGAGCAGTATGCAGGCGAATTTGCGCGCCCTCGCCGGTTATCCGGCATCATTAGCGGAATTGGCGACGCGAATCGGCGAACTGCTTTTCGCCGCCTCGCCGTCAAATAAATTTATCACCGCCGTGCTGGTTGAAATCGCACCGGAAACGGGCAAAGGGCGATATGTCAACGCCGGACACAACGAGTGCGTTTTGCTTAAAGCCGGGAGCGGCAGCCGCGAGCTTTTGAAATCAACCGGCTTGCCGCTCGGAATGCTCGGCGGAATGAGTTACGAAGAAAAAACTCTGGTGATTGAAGCAGGTGACATCCTCGCGCTTTACTCGGACGGCGTTTCCGAAGCGCAGGACAAGGGCGAACAGGAATGGGGCGAAGAGCGGCTCAACGAATGTCTCGAAAGCGCGAAAGACGAACCAGCGCAAATGATCGTCAGCCGCATCATCGGCGAAATTGACCGCTTCGCCGGTGACGCGCCGCAGCACGACGATATCACGCTGCTCGTTCTCAAATCTTTAGCCGGGTAAAATAAAAAAATTAAAAGGGAAAAAACGAGAAAGTTAAAATTTCAAATGCCGGCAACTGTTGACAGTTTTCTTACCGGCTCAAACGACGAATGGATTGGACGGCTCAGGATTAGAATGGTGAACTGAAAAGCTACAGCAATGAAACAAACATTCTGAAGTTTCCGTAAAACCGGCGTTTCAATTTAAATTCGTCAGATTCACAAATAAATGCAAACAAAAAATTGTCGTTTTCTGCCGGTAGCGTTTCTTTTGCTTTGTGCCGTTTCAACGCTTTTTTCGCAAACTCAGGACGCAATTATTAAAAGTCGGCAGTTTGAGCAGTTGGCAAACGTCGAACACGAAGCGAAAAATACGAAAGGTTTTTTGGAGAACATAAAGCGTGCCAGCGATCTGCGACCGAATCACCCGCGCCTTCTTTATAATTTAGCGGCGGCTTACGCGCTGAACGGAGACACCAAAGATGCCTCTGTTATTCTGAACCGGCTGGCATCAATGGGTTTGGCTTACTCAATCGAAAAGGACGTTGATTTTACAAATTTGTTCAAGACGAAAGAATTTAACGACTTGCAAAAAAAATTTGATCTTCATAAAAAACCCGTCAATCGAAGCGTGAAGGCATTTTCTTTGCAATCAAAAGATTTGATAACTGAAGGCATCGCCTTTCAATCTTCAACTAAAAGATTTTTTATCAGCAGCATTCACCAAAGAAAAATCGTCTCCGTTGACGCGAACGGAAAGGCGAGCGATTTTTCAGCCGAGACCGACGGTTTATGGAGCGTTTTCGGATTAAGAGTTGACGAGCAAAGACAAATTCTCTGGGCTTGCAGCACACCGTTTCCGCAAATGCGGGATTTTCAAGCGGACGATGACGGAAAATCAGGGATTTTCAAATATGATCTGAAAACCGGCAAATTATTAAAAAAATATCTGCTCTCAAACGCCGACGGCAAACATTTGCTCGGAGATTTAACCGTCAACCGTCAGGGCGATGTTTACGCCACCGACAGCCTTTCTCCGAATATTTACCGCATCAATTCCAACACCGGCGAGATGGAAACTTTTCTGACCGATAAAATCTTCGTCTCGCTTCAAGGTTTAACTTTTACGCCGGACGAAAAAACTTTATTAGTCGCCGATTATTCCATCGGAATTTTTAAGATTGACGTGCGGTCAAAAAATATAACGCAGCTTTCACCGGCAAAAAATGTCACGGCGTTAGGAATTGACGGGCTTTATTATTATCGGGGAAAACTGATTGCCACTCAAAACGGAATCGAGCCGAACCGCGTGGCGCAATTTTCGCTTAACCGAAATCAAACGCAAATCACCGATTATAAAACTTTAGAAGCGAACCATCCAGATTTTAATGAACCGACGCTCGGCGTATTAATCGGCAAAAATTTCTATTTTATCGCTAACAGTCAGTGGGGTTTCGCCAATGAAAAAGGCGAACTCGAAAAAGAAAAGTTAAAAGAACCCGTTATCTTACGTCTCGATTTATAATTTTTACAAAATAAAAAGGCGGAAAATTTATAAACTTTCCGCCCCGATTTTTCCTTTTTCCGACAATTATCTAACCGCCGACTTTTAACATTCTGCAAATGATCGCGGTCTAAATCTAAATCGCCCGCCCTGCGGACGGCTAATGCTTTTAAAATCTCGAACGCAAGAAATCGTTCGATTTTTATTTTCATTATTTAGTCGCGGGCGAGAAATTTATCGCCGAATACCCATATCAAATTCGTTAAAATCCGCCATCGTCCGCTGACGGACCGTAAATAGAAGGCACAGCGATGTCGTTCAATCGCAGGTAAACCGTCAACTGCCCGCGATGATGCACCAGATGATTGATAGACGAGCTGATATTTTCTTTAATCGGCGAGCTGAAGACGGTTTCGCCGTTATTTTTCAGATAAAAAGTTTCCGCGAGCTTTTCGTCGGTAATGTTTTCCATCGCGCGTCGCGTCGCCGCCAGATTGTCATCGAAAAATTTGACCAATTCTTCGGTCGTCTGCGGATGAAACTTTTCAAAAGTCGCAAAATCAATTTCCGACGTTTCGATCATAAAACGTATCCATTTCGGAACGTCGGCGACGATAACCGCCAGATAGCCAAGAGTCATTGATTTTTCGTGCGGTTTCCAATCGAACAATTCGATGGGAACATTTTCCAGACATTTGCGCGTCGCTCTCGCTTCCGCTTCCAATTCACGCAGATATTCCGCGCCGATGATCGATTTTTCGCTAATAATTTTTTGATTTTCCGATTAATAATTTTCCAGACTTTTTTACAGCGTATAAAGAGATGTCGCCGACTGTCAAAGGCGAATTATTTGGAATTAAGAATTGCGACGATTTTGGAAAACTCAAGATGGAAAAAGTGGCAGGCGAAACGTTTATTTCGCGCCGCGCGGCAATCACGCGGGTCGGCTGAAAATTCCGCAAATCAGGAATTTTAAGACAGCTTTTTAAAAATAATCGCCGCATTCGTGCCGCCGAATCCGAAGCCGTTTGATAATGCGTATTCAACCTTGGCGGGACGCGCCGTGTTCGGCACATAATCAAGATCGCATTCCGGGTCGGGAATCTCGTAATTGATCGTCGGCGGCAAAGTTTGATGATGCAGTGCCAGCACTGAAAAGACGGCTTCGATGCCGCCCGCCGCGCCGAGCAGATGTCCGGTCATTGATTTGGTCGAGCTGATCGCCAGACGGTAAGCGTGTTCGTTGAAAGTTTTCTTGATGGCGAGCGTTTTCGATTTGTCGCCGAGCGGCGTTGACGTGCCGTGAATGTTGATGTAATCAATTTTTTCCGGCTCAATTCCGGCATCCTTGATCGCCTTTCGCATCACGCGAATCACGCCCGACTGCGTTTCATCCGGCGCGGTGATGTGAAACGCATCCGAAGTCATTCCGTAACCGACGATTTCCGCGTAGATTTTCGCGCCACGCGCACGAGCGTGTTCCATCTCTTCCAAAACCAATAGCCCCGAACCTTCGCCGACGACGAATCCGTCGCGCTGCGCGTCGAACGGGCGCGAAGCCTTTTGCGGCTGGTCGTTTCTGGTCGAAAGGGCTTTCATTGAAGCGAATCCCGCCATCGCCATCGGCGTGATCGTGCTTTCCGCGCCGCCGCAGACCATCGCTATCGCGTCGCCGCGCTCGATGATTCTGAAACTGTCGCCGATGGCGTGATTTCCTGCCGCGCACGCCGTCGAAGTCGCCGAATTCGGACCTTTTAAGCCGAACCGAATCGAAACATTTCCCGCCGCTAAATTCGCCAAAACCGTCGCCATAAAAAACGGCGAAACGCCGCGCGGTCCTTTTTCCAAAAGTTTGCTGTGTTCGTCCTCGATGCGCCGGAAATCGCCGATGCCGCTGCTGATATATGTTCCGATTTCCCCGGCATTTTCCTCAGTAATTTGCAGTTTGCTGTCAGCAATGGCTTCCTGCGCCGCCGCGACCGCGAACTGCGCGAATTCGCCGACGCGCCGCAAATCTTTTTTCTCGAAATAATTCAAAGGATCAAAATTTTTGACTTCGGCGGCGAACCTGACCGGAAAATTGCTCGCGTCGAATTTCGTGATTTGATCCACGCCGCTGCGACCTGCGAGAATCGCTTGCCAGTTCTCCTCAACCGAATTGCCGAGCGGCGAAATCGCTCCCAAACCGGTGACCGCGACGCGGCGTTTTGATTGTTCGGACATTTATTATTTAACCGTTTCCTTTTATAAAATTATTGATGTAGAATATCACTTGCAAAAAGCAAGTCAAATTTAAAACTATGAAAAAAGAAACGCGTTCCGAGTGTCCCGTCTCCCGTTCGCTGGAAATTTTCGGCGACCGGTGGACGCTGCTGATTATCAGAGACATCGCTTTTATCGGCAATAAAAAGTTTGAAGATTTTCTGACTTCGCCGGAAAAAATCTCGACGAACATTTTGGCTGACCGGCTGAAAAAACTCGAAGAAAGCGGCATTATCGAAAAGCGATTATACGGCACGCACTCGCAGCGCGGCGAATATTTCTTGACAGAAAAAGGCGAAACTTTAATTCCTGTTTTACACGTAATTGCTGAGTGGGGGAAAAAGCAGTTAAAAAATCAGGAAAATATTTCGCGGAAAGCATAGATATTAAATACTCAGCTTCGGAACTTATTGTTTTGTTTTTTGTGAATTTATGAATTCAAAGTTTGCCGGCGATTAAAGTAAAAAGAGCTGAAACCGGAAACTTGACGGCTTGGACGAAATTTATACGAGGCGTTTAACCGGCGCGAAATTAAAAACAGTTTTGGCGATGACGCAGCCGGATGCGTAATCGGCGAACTACAATGAAATGCGGTTTTGCACCGGTCGGATTAGTAATTGGACGGCGCACATTCGGCTTTTAACCGGCGGATTATGAAATCAACGATAATAGAAAACAAATTAGCCGTGACGGAAGAAGAGTTGCGGCAGGTTCTATCGGAATCGGCTTTTGCGAAGGTTTATAATTTCAAACTTCGTTCAATCGCCGTGGACGAATGCGCGTTGACCGTTCCGTTTCAAACTGCGCTCGAACGTCCGGGCGGAATCATCGCCGGCACAATCTATATGACGGTCGCTGACGTGGCGATGTGGCTGGCGATTATGACGCGGCTCGGCAAAGACGCTTCCACGGTCACGTCGGAAATGACGACCGCATTTCTAAATTCAGCCCGGCAGGAAGACGTTTGGTGTTCGGCAAAAGTTCTCAAGTTCGGTAAAACCCGGATTTACGGAGTTGCCGAATGCCGCAGCAACGCAGGCAACCTGTTGACGCACCACACCGTGACTTATGCTCGACTGACGGCATCGGGAGCGTAAATCAAAATTGCCGTCCAAGTGAATTGATTTTCGTCGAAGGCATTCCGGCAAATTTATAGAAACTTGCCGGAATAACTCAATTAAAAAACTGCGAAATTCTATTGGCTGTCTTCGGACTTGATGCCTTTGAGCAGCGCGTAAATCGCCATCGCGTGACCGTGACCCAAACCGAAATCTTCTTTGAGCCACTGCACGATTTCCCCGGCTTTCACTCCGTCTTTGATCTTATCGCTGTCGGTCAAGCCTTTCTGCGCGGCGAGTTTTCTGAAATCTGCCGAGTTTTTGCCCGTTTTCTCTTTGATATTTTTCAGATATGTTTGAAATGACATAAATTTTTTCCTTCGATTGTCGGCTGAAACAAATTTGATAATTTTAGTTTCGCCTGCTGGTGTAAATTTACCGTCAAGCGAAACTTCACCGTTGCGGCGCGTAACGCAGCAGTGCGATGCCGCTATCGAACGCCTCGCTTGCGACAAGTTGTAAGTTCAGACAATTTTCCGTCTTCTCAAAAATCGCCAGACCTTTGCCCAGAATCACCGGATTGACGAACAGATAATACTCGTCAATCAGATTTTCTTTAATCAAAGACGCGGCGAAATCCGCGCCGCCGTAAGCGATGATATCTCTACTCGTTTGATTTTACAGTTTCGCAATCTCGTCGGTCAGATTTCCTTTTGCCAGCACGGTGTTCGTCCAGCGTGATTCGTTGAGCGTTCGACTGAAAACGACTTTCGGCGTGTCCACCATCTTTTTGGCAAAGACGAATTCGGGGCTTTCGGGTTCGTTGTTGACGACGTATTCCCAGTAATTCATAAAGCCGTCGGTCATCTTTATGCCCATTAAAATCGTATCGGAACTGTCAATTAAGGATTTAGCAAACTCGAATCCGTCTTCACTCCGATTCATCCAATCCAGTTCGCCGTTCGGACCCGCGACGAATCCGTCGAGCGTCACGTGCATTTGTAATTTTAATTTTCTCATTTTTTTATTCTCCTGAAATTTATTTTACTTTTTCCGCCACTTTTTCAAGCTGTTTGAGATGTCTCTGCGTGTGATAAACCGCGAACGAAAGCATTTCGATGCCGGTCAGAAAACCGTAAACCGGAAATTCAAACGCCGAACAAATTTGCGATAAATCGGTGTTTTCAATGGTTTTTGCGATGTCCGATTTAACCCTTTCCAGCTTTTCGATCAGCTCGTCCTGATCGAAATTTTTATCTTCCGGCACGATGAAATCCGGTGCTTCCATCTTGATTCCGAAGTTTAGAAAATCGCTTTTGATGCGCTCGACCATTTCGTCGGGCGCGCGGTCGGCATCTTTCTTTTCGCCGTTCAGCATCGCGGGCAAACCGGAATTCGCCTTGATTAAGTGACGAGCGACTTGCGCCGCCGACCATTTGTTTTCCGCCGGTTTAATGTTGATTCGATTCGCGTCGAAAGCCGCCACGCGCTCGGTTAATCTGTTGAAAGTTTCGTTGAATTCTTTTTTGATTTCTTTTGTAATTTTTTCAAAATTTATTTTGTTTTCCATAATTTTCTCTGTTAAGAATGATTGTTTATTCGACATAAATTCCGCAGTTTACACTTACCGTCGCGGCGTTTAATTTTCTGAGCGCAGCGGAAGCAGCGCGCGCAGCCGCACGTCGCGCAGGTAAATTCCGCCCCACAGCAGCACGCCGATTATCACCGGCAGCACGATTGAATACAGCGAACTGCCGACGCGGACGTGCGTCGCCACCGCGCCGCCCAAATAACCCGTCAGCAAAATCGTGCCTAACACGGCGGTGCGCGGAATCAGGTATAAAATCGTGCTGGCGAGCAAAACGATGCCCATCCCGACAATCGTGCTTTCGGGAAATCCAAGTTGCACTGTCGCTTCGACGACCGGCGCGGGTTTGAACAACTTCGCCGCGCCGTCGGCGAGCAGCAGCAACGCCGGCACAAAGCTGACGGCATAACTCGTCCACAATGTTTTCTTTGAAACCTGATTGTTTTGGATGTTCGACTGCATAAAATTTCTCCTTAATAATCCGAATAAATTTTTTGGTGTGATTCGAGCTTGATTAGTCTTTTTATCTCGAATCTAAAAACCATTTTACATACCGCTTAGTATGTTGTCAAGAACTATTTTTACATTTATTGAGCAATTATGAATTATTATGTTGCATCTAACATACGAAACAGTATATATTAAAATTGTTATCGGAGGATTTATATGATTTCAGATTCTAAAAAAAGATTGCGCGACCCGGAAAAAACCCGCGCCCATATTCTCGAAACAGCGTTCGAGGAGATTCACCGGCGCGGTTTTCAAGGCGCGAGCGTTGATAAAATCGTCGAGAAAACCAACGTCACGAAGGGCGCGTTTTTTCATCATTTCGCCTCGAAAAAAGACTTGGGTTACGCGCTCGTTGACGAGTATTTGAAGGAAATGATTTTAGACCGCTGGATTCGCCCGCTCGCCGCGCATAAGAATCCGGTGCAGGGAATTTTGAAACGCTTCAAGCGGCTAATTGACGATTTCACCGAAGAGAGCATCGCGCTCGGTTGTCCACTCAACAATCTGACGCAGGAGATGGCGGCGATTGATCCGGTTTTTCAGGAAAAAATGCAGGCGGTGATGACGCTGTGGATTGATGAGACGGAAAAGTATCTGAAAAAAGCGCAGGCGGACGGTTTTTTGAAAACTTCGGTCAATACGCACGGGCTTGCCGAACTCGTCGTGACGATGCAGGAAGGCGCGTTCGGAATGGCGAAAACGATGCGCGACCGCCGCATCTCGGTTTCGCTTTACAATTCTTTGAAGGAATATCTCGACGACAAAAAAGCGTAAACGTTTCGAAAATTTTCCGGCTGAACATATCGAAAGCGGATTTGAATCAATGGAACGACTATCAAAAATGCCGCTTTTCAAAATAATACCGGCGGCGATAATTATTTTTACGATTTTAAGTTTCGGGTGTGTCAAACAAGTTGAAAAAGGAGCGAATACGGTGGAAACGAACAATCCGGCAAGCGTCAGAAAAGTTTCTCGCGCAGCCGTTTGATTTTCCTGAACGGTTGATCGGGGCAGACCCGGATTATTACTATTTACATCGTCAGTGGAAAGGCGAGCTGCCTGATTTTTTCAGCCGCGAAGCCTTTGTCGAATACCGTCGCTGCTTTAATAATCCTGAAACGATTCACGCTTTTTGCGAAGATTACCGGGCGAATGCGAGCGTTGATTTCGCGCTCGAAGAAGCCGACCGCCAAAATAATCGGCGCATTGAATGTCCATTGCTGACCTTATGGAGCAAGCGCGATGAATTGGAAAAATGGTATGACGTGCCGGCGATTTGGCGTAAATGGGCGACGGAGGTGCGCGGGAGGGCGATCAATTGCGGTCACTATTTGGCGGAAGAAGCCCCGGATGAAGTTTACGAGGAATTAAAAATGTTTTTTGCGGAATAATTTTGGGCAATGAACTTAAAAAATTACCTTCAATATAAGTGTAAGGAGAATTTCAATGACTGTCAGACGAATCGTGCCGGACATCAAGGCGGATGACCCGCAGCGCAGCCGCGAATTTTATGCGGATTTTCTGGGCTTGGAAATCGTGATGGAGAGAGATGAAATTATCACCTTCGCGTCGCCGACTAATGCAGTCGCCCAAATAAGCATTACGCGGCGCGACGAATCGAACTTGCCGCAGCCGGACATCAGCATTGAGGTCGCCGACGTTGACGAGGCGCACGAACAGGCAATCAAACAAGGCATCAAAATAGTTTATCCGCTGACCGACGAGTTGTGGGGCGTGCGCCGCTTTTTCGCCGTTGACCCGAACGGCGCGATTATCAACGTCGTCAGTCATCACTGATTGAATATGAAAATTCAAAAACTTATCGAAGATGATTTCGTAAAAATCGAAAATGCGTCTTTCAATACAAAATCCGGCGGCTTCATTTAGTCGGCGAATTCCGATTGTTCCTTTGTCTGATACAATCCTGCGCGAGCAGTTCGGTATTCAGATGACGAATTGATGCGACGAATCAATTTATGTGGACGCACGAACAAACCATCGAAACATCCGCCTCTCCTGCCCGCGTCTGGGAACTGTTCGCAGACGTTGCGCGGTGGAAAGATTGGAACGCCGGCATTGAAACAATCCAAATACACGGCGCGTTCGAGGCTGGCACGTCTTTCACGATGAAGCCGCCCGGTCAAGACGTAATCAACAGCACCTTGATTGAGGTGAAACTCAATGAGAGTTTCACGGACGAAACCGTTATCGGTGAAACGCGCGTATTGGTCATGCACAAACTAATCCCGATTTCTTCGGGGCGCACCAAAATAATCTACCGCACGGAAATCACGGGGGCTGGAGCGGACGAGTTCGGACCGATGATTACGTCTGATTTTCCCGACGTTTTAGCCAATCTGAAAAGGTTGGCGGAGCAGCAGTAGCGGCTGTTCGATTCGTCAAAAATTTTATGGCTGCACCATTCGGTTTCAATCTGCCGCCTGACGATATTCAGAGCCGCCGTTTCAACTTCACTCTGAAAAGCAGTTCAATCCGAACATTTATTTGACGGCGGATAATTCGCGTCCCGTGCCGGTCAAAGCCGTCGCCGCGCCGAGTCCGAGATAAACTACACCGGCGAAATATCGCTGCCCCTGTAAGAATTTGATGTTACCGCGCAAAGATTTGCCGATGCTGCCCGCGAGCAACGAGTAAAGCGAACCGCTGAGGATTCCGATGCCGGCGACCATCGAGCCGAGAATCAGAACTTGCACAGAAATATTTCCGCGTTCGGGATGAACGAACTGCGGCAGAAAGGCGAGGAAAAATAACGCCGCTTTCGGGTTCAGCACATTCACAACGACCGCCTGCGAAAAGATTTTAGGCAAACTCATCGCTTCAGTCGTTTTCTCGCCCGACAACTGCGGGCGCGTCAGCAAAGTTTTGATGCCGAGAAAAATCAGATACGCGGCTCCGGCGTATTTCACGATGCTGAAAGCGAGTGCGGACGACAATAATAAAGCCGACAAACCCAACGCCGCCGCCGCCGCGTGGATTAATGTTCCCGTCTCCACGCCGAGCGCGGAAACCAGACCGGCAATCCGTCCCTGCTGAAAGCTGCGGGCGATCACAAACAGCGTATTTGGTCCCGGCACAAACACCAAGACCGCAACCGCCGCCGCAAATAAAATCAATTCCGACCATTCAAACATAAACCTATCCCTCCTTGTTCTTTTTTCCTTTTATCAAGCGGCGGCGCGATTCGTTTGCGGCGCGGACGCAATCGTTTTTTCGACGACTTCCGCCAGCGAAGCTCCGAGCCGTTCGAGCGTCTCCTTCATTTTTTCATCAGTCATTTCGCCGCCGTCGCCGTCGAATTTATCCGCGACAAACGACACCGCGCATTCCGCCGACAAAACATTCACGCCGACGCTCATCAACACGCCGCGCAAATGCGACAACGCCCGCAAACCGCCGAACGATCCGGGCGAGAGGGTCATAATCGCGGCAAACTTGCCGGTAAAAATCTCGCTTCGCTGAAATTGCCCGCCCGGACGCGAAGCCCAATCAATCGCGTTTTTCAGCGCGGCGGTAATTGAACCGTTATATTCGGGCGTGGCGATTAAAAATCCGTCGTGATTTGCCAGCAGTTCCTGAAAGCGTAAAACATTTTCCGGCAGACCGCTCGCCTCTTCTTCGTCCGAATCGTAAATCGGCATTGGGAAATCTTTTAGATCAACGAAAGTGATTTCGCTTCCCGCAAGCTCCGCTCCTTTGAGCGCGGTTTGAACGACCCGTTTGGAATAAGAGCTGCCGCGCAGACTGCCCGCGAACGCTAAAATTCGCGCCTTTTTATTTTTTATTCTGTTCATCATTTTGTTTACCATTTTTAAGTATCTTTTCCAGCAAAAAATTGAGCTGCAAGATTTCGGCTTTGTCTAAACTATTAAAAGCCGTCTTGTTGCTCTCTTTGACCGAATCATCGAGAGCCGCCAGTACTTCCAACCCTTTATCCGAAATCTTGCAGAAAACGCACCGCCGATCTTTACGGCACGGTTCGCGCCCGACCAATTCTTTCGCCTCCAGCCGGTCAATCATTCCGGTAATTCCCGGCGTATTCTCGATCATCCGCTCGGCAATCGTCAGCGTCGGCAATCCGTCCGGCAAAGACCCGCGCAAAATCCGCAGCACATTATACTGCTGTCCGGTAATGCCGAAAGGTTTTACGACCGTTTCAAAATAGGCTTTCAATCTGTCAGCGACCTTCAGCACATTGCCATATGCTGCTCCGCTCACAATTGTCCTTGAATTTTTCGTTACTGCTTTTTGGCTGACCGCTTTATTTGTCATAAAAACAATTTACACATAAATAGTTGATGTGTCAAGTAATTTTTAATAAACTATCCTGCTTGAATTTCGGCATTTCATTTTCATTAGATAGTCTCATGTAGCCCAACTTTAATTCCGCCGTTTAGCAACTATTGATATGATATAAACTGAGGTGACGCAAAAATGCCTCAAGCCATAAAATAAGAGAACCGATGATGAATCCGAACAGAACAGAGTTTGCACAAATTATCAAAATTGATTCGGGCATTGATGCCGGGTATCAGCATCAACCCAAACGCGTGACACCGTTTGAACCGTTGTTCACGTCCGGCGCGGTGCTGAAATGGTATGCCGTTCACCCGGAAAATCTTCCCGTGCCGGACGAAATATCAAATTTAGCGCGTCATTATCTGGTGACAACTTCGCTTGAGGCGCACGGAATGGGATGTGTCATCCTGCATCGCTGCGGCGCGGATTTTTATTTTCTGATCGTCTGCACCTGGCGCAACTCGAACGAGTTTGGGAAACGGTTTTCTATAAAAATGGCGACGCGATACCGGATTTTGCGCTTTTTCCGCGCGAGGGCAGCCACAAACCGACGCTCTGCGTTTGGGAGTTGGTTCCCGTCTGGTACGAACAGCAGGCGTGGGTGCGGTTTCTCACGTCGCCGCGCGATGAAGCGGCGGCTCAGGCGTGGATCAACGATTGTTTCACAGGGATCGCTTAAAACGCGCGAAGTTGAAAACAATTTAATTGCCGCCCGCTGACCGCTACAAAGCGTGGGCAGACGGCTTTGTAAAAACATCTGGCGGAATGCGCCGTGAAGGAGAAAAGTATTGTTAGAAAAAACTTTAAACGATTATCGAAAAGGCGGAGTCGGCGCGTTGATGGATGAATACGAACGGGCGGCGTTTGAACTCAAATCAATCGTTCAAAACACTTCCGAAACTGATTATACACGCATCGCCGACCGCGAAACTGCCAATGAAGATTGCCGTTCGGTTCAGACGATTATGTTGCACGTCGTTTATTCCGGTTACGGTTACGCCAATATCATCGGCGAGCAATTTGCCAAATCTGCCGCGCCGCGCGAGCGACGGCAAATCGAACACGCGGAAATCAGCGGTGAAATTGATAAAATGCTGGCGTTGATGAACGAAAAACTCAACGGAAATTGGAAAATGAGCGACGAGGAAATGGATCAAATTATTTTCAAATCCGGTTGGGGCGCAACCTATAATCTCGAACAGATGCTCGAACACGCCATCGTTCACATTCTCCGGCATCGCCGCCAAATCGAGAAATTTTTATTGAAATTCGACGCTCCGAAGTTCGATATAGGATAACAGCCGGACTATTAATTCCGCTAAATAATCAGTAATAGAGAGATAATTATTCGGATAGAACGCATTCCAACAGCGGCATTGTTAAAATATTGATTATTCGAGCGAAAGAAAACAGATGATCGAGATAAAAACTTTTGCCCAAGCCGTTGATTTAAAAAAGCCGCGACGCGTTAGAAAATATGTTTTGATCTGGTGTTCGGCGGGCGCGGCGACGCTGACGGTTGATGAAAATGTTCTTGAAATGACAGCCGATACCGTGATCACCATCACGTCGGGACAGATTCATCATCTGAAAACCGCGAAGGCTGCCGAAGGCTTCGTGCTTGAATTTACCTACGAATTTTTCTGCAAAAACGATAACGACATCGAACTTGTTTTTCACAACAGTTTGTTTTGCCACTTTGCGATGAACGAAGTCGTCGCGCTCGACGGAGGAAATTCGGTCGCCTCGCAGTTGCAGCAAATCGCGGAAGAGTTGAATGAGAAACCGTATCAACATCTGATTTCGATCCACAGCCGCATCGAGCTGATTTTGGTCGCAATCAATCGCGCCAAAATCAGACAGGGCGGCGAAATTTATAAACCCGACGCGCTGTTTCTCAAGTTTCTCGAAGCCGTCCGCGCCAACTTTAAAAAGAAATTAAGCGTTCGGGAAATCGCGGCTTTGTTGGCGACGACCGAATCAAAACTCAACGAGCTTTCCAAACTTCACACCGGAAAAACCGCTCAAAGCGTAATTCACGGCTTAACGGCATCCGAAGCGAAACGGCTGCTGACCTATGAAAAGCTGTCGGTCAAGGAGACGGCTTTTCAACTCGGCTCCGACGACCCGTTTTATTTCTCGAACTTCTTCAAAAAATACACGAATCTTTCGCCCAAAATGTATAAAGAAAAATTCGCCTGAAAATTACATACTTTTTCCGAAATCGTCTATTCCCCGCGCATCGGCAGCCTGTCAGAATAATCAAGCAGGTTCACAATAATTAAAACGATTAAAGGAAAAACTAATGAAATCAACTAACCGAAATCAACTGGTCAGAACCGGTCAAATCGAATGGCAGCCGCTCAAAGAGAAAGGCGTGTCGGGCGTTTTCGTCAAAACTCTGCTGTTTGACGAAGCGGCGAATCGCTCGCCGACGATTCTTTTGAAATTTGAAGCCGGCGCGAAATATCCGCTGCACAATCATCCGGCGGGCGAAGAAGTTTTCGTTCTCGAAGGCGATATTCATTTCGGCAAAGATCATTTATTCAGCGGCGATTATCTGTTCACCGCGCCGAATAATCTCCACGCCGTCCGCACGGACGCGGGCTGCGTTCTATTGCTCAAAGCTCCGCAAGAAGTCGAAATCATCAAACCGCGAACTTAAAAGGAGAAGAGCGTGAAAATGACTAACGACAAATTGGCGGAAGCGGCGAAAATTTATCTGCGGCTGGCTTTGGCGACGGCGTATCTGTCGTCGGTCGCCTCGCGTTTCGGTTTATGGGGCGCGGGAGTCGGTTGGGGAAATTTCGAGAATTTTCTCAAATATACGGCGAAAATAAATCCGTTTCTGCCAATATCGTTCATTCCGTCGGTCGGCTGGACGGCGACGATTGCCGAAACTTTATTCGGCGTGCTGCTGATAATCGGCTTTCGCATCAGAGAAACGGCTTTTCTGAGCGGCATTATGCTGATTTTATTCGGCATTGGAATGGCAATCGGACTCAACTTCAAAGAACCGCTCGATTATTCGGTTTACACGGCATCCGCCGCATCTTTTTTGCTCGCGGCTTATCACGAAAACCGTTTTAGTTTGGACTCATTGCTCGATAAATCCGTCAGAACAAACAGCTAAAAGTAAAGAAATGATCCGCATCATAAAATTACTTTGTGCGCGAGATTTTTTGTAACGCTGCCGCTAATTTTTAACTCCGATTTTGATTTCCTTTTCGTCGAACGAAGCGTATCCTAAAACCAAACTCGGACGATTCGTTTTGTCAATGCACAAAGCCGAAAGCGATTCGCATAAGGTTAAAATTCAAGGAGAATAAATAATGAGAGATTTAACGATTCGTTTAGAAAATCGTCCGGGCGCACTGGCTGAAATGGGCGAGGCTTTGGGTAGCGCGGGCGTGAGCGTCGAAGGCGGCGGCGCGTTTGTCTTTGACGGGCGCGGGATCGCGCATTTCCTTTTTGAAGACGGCGACGCGGCGCGAAATGCGGTCGAAGCCAAAGGCATCGAAGTCGTTGCCGACCGCGAAGTTCTCATTCAAAAACTCCGTCAGGACGAACCCGGACAATTAGGAAAAATCTCGCGTCTGATGGCGGAAGCCGGTGTCAACATCGAAGTCATTTACAGCGATCATCAAAACCAGTTGATTTTAGTCGTTGACGAGTTCGAAAAAGGTCGCGCGGTTTCGGAAAAATGGCAAAAAGATGCGAAAATCTGACGAAAAATTCAATCAGGCTTTGACGATAAAGTGTATTTAGTTTGAATCAATATGCAGTTTTCACCGTCAAACATTCTGAAGCCGTTCGTGAAAAATTACAGCGTCATCACGACCAACTGCGAGATTGCGAACGAAGTGTTTTATCCGAGCGGTTACATTGATTTCGTGGTGAACATTTCCGGCGGAAGCGCGGCGACGATCATCAACGGAGATGTAAGAAAAACGCCCGCTGTGGAATTGCTCGGACATCTGACGCTGCCGACCAGATTAAATGCCGCCAAAGGAACGCAGGTGCTGATCGCCCGCTTGTTTCCTTATGCTTGCCCGCTGTTTTTTCCCGCTCCGGCTGCCGATTTTACCAACTATGCGACTGATCTTGGCGACGTATTTTCAAATGACACCGGCGATTTTTACGATAAAATGATGAATCGTTTTTCCATCACCGACAAGGTAATTGAACTGGATAATTTCTTGGTTCAAAGACTGCGAAAAAATGAAGATAAATTCCGCAAAACGCTGATGACGGCTGACATTTGCCGCGCTCTGTTTGAAGAAGGCGAAAAGTTTGAAGCTCTTGATTTAGCGCAAAAATTTGGAATTTCGGAAAGATACGTTCAGAAACTTTTTCGTGAAAACGTCGGCTTGAGTCCGGCGGCTTTGTTTTCGGTCACGAGATTTAATAAAGCCCTCGATCTGATTCTCACGACCGATTCGAGTCTGACTTCCGTCGCGTATGATTGCGGTTATTACGATCAGGCGCATTTTATTAAAGAATTCAAAAAATTCACCGGCATCAAACCGTCGGAAGCCAGACTCTCGCTGGTTAAAAACGGGCAGGAATTTCAACAGGCAGTAAACATCGGGTTTTGATCGGCGGAAATATAATTGCCCGACCGAAATCTATTTTTCACCAGCGTTCGGGAATCCGTAATCGAAAAATCCCGCGACCGACTGCAATTTTCCGTTGACGATTAAGCAGACATCCATCCCGGCACTGAGCGGTTTGCCGTCGTTTTCCGACATCAGGAAACCATAACGAATGTATTCTCCGCTTCGTTCAATGAAGGTCGTTCGTCGAACTTTAGCGTTCGGAAAACGAACGAGCGCGCCTTTCGCCGAAGCATCAATCGCCGCAATTCCCTGAACCGGCACGAACGGACTCGGCAGCGAAAACTTCGCGTCGGTCGCCCAAATTTCCTTTTCGATGACGAGGCGGCGTTTATCGTCAGGCTCGTTGAGACTTTCAAAATAGCGGTTAATCAACGCTTCGTCGGCAGCGGCTTGGTCAGCGGCGGCTCGGTCCGGCTTTTTGAGAGCGGCGGGCGGCTGGATACTTGCCGCTGAATTATCAACTAATTTTGCTTGTTGGGCAGATAATTCCAAACTGAATATCGCAAAGACGAAAGCCAAACAGAATAGGAACATCAAAACTCGTTTCATTTACTTTTCTCCTTAAAATGATTTATTCGTTATCTTACTTGTCGGGTTCAGCCAGATTGGAAAAATGCGCCGCGACGACTTGCCAGCGATTATTCTTTTTCACCCAAACATTCGTGACGCGCAGCCCGCGAGTGAAAGGTTTGCCGTCCGTTGAACCTGTCACCGTTATGCGAAACGTCGAAACCGCCGTATTACCGTAAACCCGCACCTTCATATCGTCAAAAGTCGGGTTCGGATCATAAATTTCCTTGCCCGATTTTGTGCTTTCTAAATCCTGCGACTTGGTAACAATCTGACCGTCGGGCGCGGTAATGACTATATCGTCGGCTTCGAGTCGCGCGACGGCGGCGACATCGTGCCGCACTCCTCCAGCCTCATACCATTCACGCTCCAGCTTCTTTATTTCCTGCTCAACGCTCTTTTTGACGTTTCGCTTCGACACCGAGCCGGACACCGAACTGCCGAAAGTAACTGAGACGGCTGTCAGGAGCAAAACTGTCATACCCGAAATCAGTCTCAAAAGAATAATATTTTTCACGAATTTTTGTCCTCACTTTTAATTGAAAATTTGATTGCTTCATAACGGTTTTCGTTACAGCTATACTTTTAGCAAATTCCGCAACAACAAAAATTGTAAAATAGCGAACTAATGGTGAAAAACCGAAAATGGCTTAGAGATAATTTCTCTCTCTGAATGAATCTCAAACGCGCTTGACGGCTTTCCTCACCGCCCAAACTTGAATGTAAAAGACGGCGTTTTACCAAAGTCGCTTTTTCATCGCTTTAATAAGCATTTTGACGCGGAAAATAGTTGTCAGAAATTAAAAAATTACAGCACCGATTTCGGATAGAATCGCGTCGCCCGAACGGATAAAATTTAATCATTATGAAACAGGAAATTGAAATTCAAAAAGCGATTCCAGATTGGCGTTGGCGGGCAGTAAATAATAAAAACCGCGAGTTTGACGGCGTGTTTTATTTCGGCGTGCGGACGACCGGCGTTTTTTGCCGCCCGTCTTGCCCGTCGAAACATCCGAAACGGGAAAATGTTTCTTTCTTTGATACGCCGAACGAAGCGGAAACGGCGGGTTTTCGCGCCTGTCTGCGCTGTCAGCCGAAAAACGATTATTTTCCGGGCGCGGGCGCGAGTTTGATTGCACGGGCTTTTAAACTTTTACATTCTGTTGATACGGAAATTGCGACGATTGAGGAATTGAGCGTTCAATTAAACGTCAGTTTGGGGCATCTGCAAAAAACTTTCAAAGCCGTTCTCGGTCTGTCGCCCAAAGAAGTAATGGATATGTTGCGGATTGAAAAATTTAAAGAACAGGTGAAACAAACCGATGTGACGACTTCGCTCTATGAAAGCGGTTTCGGTTCGAGCCGCGCGCTTTATGAAAAGGCGGGCGCGACTCTGGGAATGACACCGGCGACTTATAAAAAAGGTGGAAAAGATATGAACATAAATTACACGATTGCCGATTCGCGGCTCGGAAAATTGCTCGTCGCGGCGACCGAAAAAGGGATTTGCGCCGTCAGCTTCGGCGACCGGACGACGGAACTCGAAGACGAAATAAGACAGGAATTTTCGGCGGCAATAATTGAAAAAGACGATAAAATTTTGAAGCCATCCGTCAACGCGCTTTTGCGGAATCTGGAAGGCGAGCAGCCGCTGCTGGATTTACCGCTCGACGTGCGGGCGAGCGCGTTCCAGATGCGCGTCTGGGCGGAACTGCGGAAAATTCCCTACGGCGAAACGCGCTCTTACGGGCAAATCGCCGCACAACTCGGTAACACAAAAGCGGTGCGCGCCGTCGCCCGCGCCTGCGCGACAAATCCGGTTGCAATCGTTACACCGTGTCATCGCGTCATCGCGGCGGACGGCAAACTGAGCGGTTATCGGTGGGGCATCGAACGCAAAAAAGCGATTCTGGAAAAAGAAAAACAGTCAAAATAATTGAGTAAAACAGTAAAAACCAAATCGAATAAAGGAGAAAAATATGAATTACAAAGTCGTTCCGATTCCGTCGGAAATTACTAAAAATGTGCGCGAAACGATGAAATCGCCGCAATACGGACATCCGGCGTTCGCCGATGTGGCCAAAGGTTACGGTCCGTGCCGCCAATGCCTGAAAACATTCATAAAAGACGCGGAAGATCGGATTTTATTCACCTATAACGCTTTTGAAAATCTGTCTGATTTGCCGCTGCCAAGTCCGGTTTACATTCACAAAAACGAGTGCGAATCTTACGACGAAGATGGTTTTCCGCCCGAATTGATTGACTTGCCGATCATTTTGGAAGGCTACGGCGAGGAGAGCGAAATTATTACGAGAGAACCGATTGATAAAGCGAAAATTGACGAGCAAATCGCCGCCGTTTTTAGTTCGCAATCGGTCAAATATATCAACCTTCGCAACGCCGAAGCCGGATGTTTTATGGCGCGCATTGAAAGAAATGATAATTGATTCGCATAAAACGCACTGTAACTGAATATTGGGCGAGGACGAGCGAAGTTTGAAGTGTTCAAAGTCAAATTTATGTCTCGGAGGTTTCAGTAAAGCAGCCTGATTTTTCTCCATCAATTTGCGGGAACGGTTCGGCATTGATTTTCGACCGTTCATCCGAAATTTCCGCCGTTCGTCGGAAAGGATGAAATTTTCCGGCAAAAATCGCGTTAGATAGAGCGGAGGACAAAATTATTATGAAATTTTCAAGACGCGATTTTACCAAGATGATGTTAGGCGCGGCGGCTTTGGGTTTGGTCGAGCATTCGACCGCCGCCAAAGTTTTCGCCGAATCGAAACGCTCGATGCTCTGGCTTGCCGCGCAGACGGCGAGCGGCGAAGGTGCGTGGACGAACTTAAAAATTGAAGGCAAAATGCCAAAAGATTTAAACGGCACTTTGTTTCGCACCGCGCCCGGAATGGCGGAGAATTTCGGCACGACGTATAACCATTTATTTGACGGCGACGCATATCTGTCGGCGTGGAAATTTGAAAGCGGAAAAGTTTCACTGAAGACGAGATTTCTTCAGACACCGCAGAGGCTTGAAGAACAAGCCGCCAAGCAAATGCTTTACGGCGAATACGGCACGAGCGCACCGAAAACAGATGCGAAAAGAAATTTCGGCGGAAAAAATCAGCCGAGCGTCAACGTCATCGAATGGCGCGGAAAAATGCTCGGTCTGTCCGAAGGCGGGTTGCCGACCGTCATTAATCCCGACACTTTCGATTATGAAGGCGAAACGAATTTCGGCGGCATCGTGCCGGATTTTCTGACTTTTACGGCGCACCCGCGATTCGACGCGAAAACCGGCGATATATTCGCTTACGGCTTTGAAAAACGTCCGCCGGGAAACGCGCACGTTTATCAAATTGAGCGGACGAGCGGCGCGGCGAAACTTTTGTATAAGATGCCGATGGACGGAACTTATATGGTTCACGATTCGATTTTGACGGAAAATTATTTCATCCTTTTAATTCCGCCCGTGCAATATGACGTTCACGCGATGATGGCGGGCAAAACGACGGCGGACGCGACCGCGTTTCTCGAATCAAAACCGATTCGCCTGCTCGCTTTTCCGCGAAATAATGAAAACGGACGGGCGCAGCCGATTGAGATAAATCTCCCGCCGCAGTTCTTTTTTCACTTCGGCAACGCCTTTGAAACCAATGACGGCAAACTCGTTTTCGACGTGATTTCGAGCGACAACGCGCGCGTTTTAGAAAAACTCCGCGTCTGGAAAAAAGACCCGTTCAAAAGCGGTTCGGACGTGATGAAAAGTTGGGAAACGCTGCGGCGCGTGACGGTTGATCTGAAAAATAAAACGCTCGCGTCAAGTGAAGATTTTGCCGAAAACGTCGAGTTTCCGCGTTACGATTCGCGCCTGACCGCCAACCAATCGCGTTATCTTTACACGACCGAAAACGGCTACGGCGCGAACGCTTCAATCGTGCGCGTTGATTTCGAGAAAAACTCCTTAAAACGCGCGGCGGCGGGAAATGTGCGAACTTTCGGCGAGCCGGTTTTTGTGCCGCGCACCGCCGCTTCCGCCGAAGATCAGGGCTGGCTTTTAACGCAGGGTTACGACGGCGGACGAAACGAAAGTTTTCTGGAAATCCGCGACGCGCAGACGCTCGAATTCGAGTCGCGGATCTGGGCGAACGGTCAGCATTTTCCGCTCGGCTTTCACGGAAATTTTTACGCTTCGTAAAGAAAATCCAAAGCCAAAAAACGCGCCCGAAGTAAATTTTTATCTTTCTAAAAACTTGCTTCGTGCGCGTTTTTCATTTCGACTGTAATATATTATTCGACGCTGATGAACGAAAGAACGCGGGGCGAAATTCTCAGGCAAATACTGATCGTCAATTTGGCGGCGACCGTTATCTCGCTGATTTTTACCGTGACCGGGTTCGGTGTTCTTTCCGTGCAGGAATTCGTTTCGTCGTTCGTTTATTCAAACTGTATCGGAACGCTGATTTCCGTCGTCATTTTTTACCTGTCGCCGCAATGGGATAAAAATTTGACGGTTATTCGTTTCGCTAAAGTTTTCGTTTCGATTTTTATTGCGACGCTCTTCGGCGTTTTAGCGGCGCGATTGATTCTGAGCGTTATTTTACCGACGCTCGGCAACCAGAGTTTAATTCCGAACTGGCGAAATTTTGTTTTCTCGCTCGGAATGGGTTTGACGTTCGGTTTCGCGTTTTATTTTTATGAAACGTCACAGAAAAAACTTCGCCGGAAAGAAGTCTCCGAAGAGAAATCCAGAACGCTCGCCCGAGAAGCGCAGCTCGCCTCGCTCGAATCGAGAATTCATCCGCATTTTTTATTTAACACGCTCAATTCAATCGCCGCGCTGATTCGTGACGAGCCGGTTTTGGCGGAAAAAATGGTCGAAAAACTTTCGGTTCTGCTCAGATATTCGCTCGATGCGAATGCTGAAAGTCTCGTTTCGCTCAAACAGGAACTCGAAATCACCGAAAAATATCTGGAGATTGAAAAGGCGCGTTTTGATAAAAGATTAAAATATAAAATCGAACTTGACGAAAAATTTTCAGCCGTCAAAGTGCCGCCGCTCGCGCTGCAAACTTTGGTCGAAAATTCGATCAAGCACGTCGCTTCAAAAACTTCCGGCGTAACGAAAATTGACGTTTCGGTGAGTGAAAACGGCGCAGCTATTATTATCGAAGTCCGCGACAACGGCGCGGGATTTTCCCTTGCCGCGATCAAAGAAAATCACGGCTTGGACATTCTGCAAAAACGTCTGGCGACGATTTTTCAAGACGCGGCGCAATTAGAAATCAAAGGCGGCGGCGCGGTCAGATTGAAAATACCGAAATGAAATTTTCAAAGATTTTCGACGCTGATTTTTTATGAAGAAATTACGAGTTTTCCTGATTGACGATGAGCCGCTGGCACTCAAAAGGTTGTCGCGCCTGCTTCTCGAAACCGGAAAAATAGAAATCGTCGGGCAGACGACCGAACCTTTGAAAGCTCTGCAAATTATCCCGACGCTCGCGCTCGACGCGGTTTTTCTTGATATTCAAATGCCGGAGTTGACCGGATTTGAGCTGCTGCAAAAACTCGAAAATTACCCGCCGGTAATTTTTACGACCGCTTTTGATGAAT
>CAXSHW010000010.1:14373-41569 GCA_964237245.1 uncultured Pyrinomonadaceae bacterium | reverse complement strand
TCGCTCTCAAAGCCTTTGAAGTTTTTTCGGTTGATTATTTATTAAAGCCAATCGAAGCGGAAAGATTGGAAAAGGCTTTAGAGAAACTCGAAAGATTGATTTCCGAAAAGCAATCAGACACGACAAATTTGCAAAAACTTTTGGCGAGTCTGACAAACAATTCCGCGATTGAATCATCACGCCCGTTCGACAAAATCGCTTCGAGAATCGGCGGCAAAGTGACAATTTTAAATGTTTCGGAACTCGTTCGCTTTTACTCGGAAGACAAAATAACTTTCGCGCAGAACGCCGAAAGCAAAAGTTTTCCGGTCGAGCAAAGTTTGACCGAACTCGAAAACAAACTCGACCGAAGAATTTTTTTGCGCGTTCATCGCAATTCGATCATCAACACGAACTTCATCGAAGAAGTTCACGGCTGGTTTTCCGGCAAAGTTTTGGTGCGGTTAAAAGACGACCGAAAAACCGAAATCGTCGTCGCCCGCGACCGCGTGAAAATTTTGAAGGAATTTTGGGGAATGTGAGATGAGATTGAAATGTATGAATCGGCGGTTACATTTATTTAACTTGAAGAAATACTTGACAAAAAAGTTTCGCCGGATTTTTTCTTTTACCAAATCGAAGAAATTAAAGATTCAAAATTGACGATTCTGCCCGGCGAAGTCAGTCATTACGTTTTCTTGAGCGAATGCTCGGCAGAAGGAAAAACAGTTCTGCCGCAATTTTGCCGTGACGCGGAAACCGTCAACCGCGCCGCCGTTCACGAAAAAGTCGGCGAGATGGCGTTGGAGTTTTTTCAAAAGAATCTGTAATTTCTCCGACAAGAAAGCTGCGAATCAATCCAAAACCTCAAAAGACGAATACCCGGAATACGCGGAAATGCGTGTGAAACTTTTGAAAAAGATATTTCTAAGCTGAAAATGCCTGTGCAATTACAAATGGCGATTTTGCATTCGGACTCGATTCCGAATTTTATGCGATAAAACTTATGCTGACTCAATTTGAAAAAGGGAAAATCTTTCGCGCGCTCCACGAGCGGAACGGCGCGTTTATAATTCCTAATCCTTGGGATATTGGAACGGCTCGATTATTGGCGTATCTCGGTTTTGAGGCGTTGGCGACGACCAGTGCCAGATTCGCGTTTTCCGTCGGACGGCAAGATAACACGATTGACCGCGACCGGATGATGAGGCACGTCGCCGAGATTGTTTCCGCTACTGATTTGCCCGTCAGCGCCGACCTTGAAAACGGTTTCGGCGACAGTCCTGAAACTGTGGCGGAAACCATCCGGCTGGCAGCGGCGACGGGACTTGTCGGCGGCTCAATCGAGGATTCGACCGCGCAGACGAACAATCCGATTTATGAGTTTGAGCTGTCGGTCGAGCGTGTCCGCGCGGCGGCTGAGGCGGCGCAATCTCTGCCATACTCTTTCACTTTAACCGGACGCGCGGAAAATTATCTGGTCGGTCGTCCCGATTTAAAAGACACAATCAAGCGACTTCAGGCGTATCAGGAAGCCGGAGCAAATATTTTGTATGCGCCGGGTTTGACGAGAAAAGAAGATATTGCGTCGGTCGTCAATTCCGTTGACCCTCCCGTGAATGTCGTGATGGGTTTGCAAGGCGTTCAACTAAGACTCGCAGAATTATCCGAGATTGGAGTCAAGCGAATCAGCGTCGGCAGCGCTCTCTCACGCGCCGCGCTCGGAGCTTTTCTTCGCGCAGCTCGTGAGATGCGGACGCACGGCACATTTGCGTTCGCCGACGAAGCGGCGAGCTACGGGGAAATCAGCGATATATTCAAAACCTGACACAAGCCGTCGCTTAACCAACTGGCACAAACCGGACGTTTTGGGCAAAGCCGATTTTATTGTTGAAAACAGAAGAAACAGAGGTAGGACAATGCGCTTTTGGAAAACAACGAATTATTTTATTTTCGGTTTGCTGCTCGCAATCCTTTTTACAACCGTTATGAACGCGCAGAAAACTCTTCCGAAAAACGATAATTTCGCCGCAGAATATAAAAAATTCAAGCTCTTTTACGAACAGGAATTAACGCAAGCCGGAATCGTCGGCGGCAGTTTCGTCTTTCTCAAAGACGATAAAATTCTCGCGCGTAATTTTTACGGGATGGCGAATCTCGAAAAGAATCAAGCAGTTGACGAGAACACGATTTATCACTGGGCATCGAACACGAAACCTTTTACCGGAATTGCGATTATGCAGCTTCGTGACAGAAATTTATTGAAACTCGACGACCCCGTAACTAAATATCTGCCCGAACTCGAAGCCGTCCACAATCCTTTTGGGAAAATGAGCGATAGAAACGCATTCTGCCCTGCGAGTCGGCGGGAACTGTTACGACTCTTTTTCGTCCAAAACCCAAAAGCCCCAGTGCCTTAAACAAGGTCGCGTGCGCTTCTTCGCCGACGACGACGGTAATTTCGGGCGCGCCGAACAAGCCGTTTTCTTCGGCATCCCAACTGGCGCGTTCCGAAAGCGCGTGGCGGGCGGCAGCCAAGCAGGTAAAATTCGCCATCGTCGCGCCGGTAACGAACGCCGCGCCGCTGGTTTTCGGCAACGCCAAAATGTCCAACAGCCAGCGCATCGCAATTTCTTCGAGCGCAATCGCCGCCGGCGACATTACCCTCAAAGCGGAATTTTGGTCCCACGTGTCCACCAGCCAGCTCGCCGCGTGCGCCGCCGGAAGCGAGCCGCCGTTGACAAAGCCGAAATAACGTCCGCCCGTCATCGCAGAAGTCGCCGGAGAACCGATTTCCTCCAAAAGGCGCAGCACCGCATCAGCCTCAATCGGCTCGTCTTGGAGCGGCGTATCAAATTCTTTGAGACGGTTTATCGCTTCGATGGACGGCGCGACGCTCCGGTCGTTCAATTCCCGTTGATAATCAATGGCGCGTTCCGCCGTCCATCTCAAAAGCTCGCTCATTTTACGCTCCGGCAATATAATTTTCCTAAATTTTAATTATAGAGAGCGAAAACTGAAATTAACAGACGCGCTTTCATCTGATTTGAGCCTCATCAGTCGCCCTGCCTGAAACAACCGGCGGTTATTGAAAAAGCTGCTCGTCGAAAATCGTTCTTCGTCGGATTGATAAACGAGGAGCAAAAGGCTGACCGATTATTTTTGGTCAGCCTTTTTTCACGTTCTCAAAACTTTTTTACCGGTTTTGCCCCTACAGGAACGGCGGCAATAGGTCGAATGTAACATCTTAATATGACGCGAAATCAGGGTAAAATCTTCGTTATGTTCAAACCAATCCGATTCGCTTTTATCTGTTTTTTTTCTTGCTGATTTCGACGGCTTTCGCGCAAATCGCGCCGGATAATCGCGGTACGCTCAAACCTCCGATTTTCGACGGCGGATGAACAAGCGGGAAGTCTTAGACGGTTTAGACCCCAACTGCCCGCCTGAGATTCGCCGCCGTCAAAAAATCGTTCGGCTCAAACACTTCTCATTCGACGGAAAAATTCATCAAGATCAACTCGTAATTAACAAAGATTTAGTCAATGACATCAAAAAGATTTTTTAGAATGGCGAATGAATCTCGCCCTAAATTATTTGCAAACCGAACCGCTCAACCTCAGCGAATTCGCCCGCCGCGTCGGTTACAAATCGGAAGCCGCCTTCAGCAAAGCCTTCAAGCATCATTTCGGCAAACCGCCGCGCTCATTTAAGAAAAGATAAGAAGATGAAAACTTCACCCGAAAGAATTTGTCGGTTGTCCGCCTAGGCGGACAACCGACGCGCGAAAGATTTGTTTCCCTCATACTCGAATTACCGGGAAGAAAAATTTATTTCTTTTCAATTAAAGTAAAAAATGAAATACGCAAATTTTTCAAGGTATGTGTCAAATGAATATATTGTTTTGAGGACGAGATTAATGAAGTTCGAGTTGACGGGCAGGCTGACTGCATTGATAAATCCGGTATATTTATTTGGCAGCCCCGGCAGTAATTTATTCCGGCGTTGTAAGAATCCGTTGTTGATAAAAAATGGAGATAAATCTCTGTTGAAAAATCTACCTCCACCGCAATTTATCGAGAATTACAAAACGTCTTCGTCCCTGTCTCGGCAGGGCTTAAAGTTCGGCTTCATTCCGGTTACGCCGTTTTTGTCAATCGTAATCGGCTTTCCGTCAAAGTTTGTGAACGAAAAAGAATAATCCTCGTTGTAGTCTTTTCTTTGATTTGAAAGAATGCAGATTGCCACGCGCTCGCCCAATCGAATCGAATCGAAATAATCGCTGCGCCAGTGAACTCCAGCCATATTGCGAGCGATGGCGACGTTCGCCGCGACTTTATTTAATTCGCCGCCGACCGTTAAATTTCCGGCATCCGCGCCCGTGTATGGAACAAGGTCAGTTCCGTCGGCAGTAGCGACGACCGGATTTGTGATAATCGTATTTTCGTCGAAAAAGGCTTTCAGAAGCGTCACGCAAGCTCCCGCGACGGTGGCGTGTCCTGCGCCGTAAGCCGGGTGCGTCGGGCTGCCTTCGGAAAAAGCCAATGGCAGCAGATACGTTCCGTTTTTGGTAAAAGCATTTGCAACGGCTTGCGAATTCAAAGCCTGCGCGTCAACCGGATAAACCTTGGTGCCGGAGTTGGTTTGATGAATTAACCCGCCGTAGGCTTCGGGTCGAAGCCGCCTGTGAACAAACCATTTCTGATGCCAGACCACTTTTAAGGCTCTGGTTGCCGCTTCGCAAACGAGGCTCAAAATATGCGGTCCGCCGAATGTTCTGAAGCCGATTTGGGTAGTCGAAGCGGGTTTCGGCGGATTATACGGATTTCCGGCATCGAGCGGCGCGTTCATTCCGAGCAAAATCAGACACGCATTTAAATATGCTTCGTAAAGCGCGTCAACGTGAACGTATTGTCCTATGTCGCGCATATTTCTGATGTAACGCTTTGTTCCGTCGAACAAATCAGCCGGAAAACTTGTCGCCCTGTTTTGAATATTCAGCCACGTCGGAAAGTCCTTTACATAATCCGCGTTGCCGATTCCCAGAACATCTTCGCCCAAAACGGTTCTTTGCCGCTGATTGATTGTCAGCGAACCGTATGGAATATCTTTCAGCAGAAATTGCGAGATAATCGGTCCGACGATGCTGCCCGCCTTTTATTCGTGATGCCGAAATTATTATCTTTAATCGCCTGCTCGACATCTTCCATATCAGCGGTAAATAAACTGTCGGAATGATAATCATAATACTTGGAAAGCCCTGAAATTCGTAAATATTGATTCCATAAATTTTCAATTTTTCCCGCGTCATCATTAAAACTTGACTTCAAGTCAAGTTTTGCTCGATTCTAAAATATGTAAAGTATGAAATGGTTCACTGCTTATCAAGCTGCCTGAGAGCGAGTAATTTGATTATTTTTGAATCATTCGTTGTTGAATGCGGTTGGCATTTTATAACCTAAAGCCGAATGCAAATAATTCTCGTTGAAATACTCGACAACCATCTCCATCGCAATTTTCAACTGTTCGACCGACACCCATTCTTGAGGTTATCAAAATTCCTCATTGAGATCACGAATCAATCGTTCAATATCGGCGTTCTTCAAAAAGCATTCGGGACAGGACATTTTTGACGACTACTTTAGCTTAAGATTACACATTCCAGACAAATGTGTAATCAAACTTTATTTCAAAATAGCTTATGATAACCTAAGTTATCAAAAGCTATTTTCACGGGGAAGTCGCTCGTGATAAATTTCATCCGGACTTTTACTTCTTATGAAAGAAACAACTGCGCTTGTCAAACCGAAACTCAGTTCAGCCGAAAAGAAAATTATCGGCTTAGTGATCGACGCGCTGCCGTCTGAAAATTCGCGCCGCGCTTACCAAAGAGCTTTGGAAGATTTTTTCGTTTGGCATCAGGCGCAAGACCGACCGGAACTGAATAAGGCTTTAATAAACAGGTACGTTAAAACCTTGCGTGAAACGGGCGCGTCGTCTTCAAGCGTCAATCAAAAACTTTCCGCAATCAGAAAATTAGCTTCCGAAGCCGAAGACAACGATTGGATTGATTCGCGCCTTGCCAACGGCATTCGCGCCGTCAAAGGCGTTCCGCAGCGCGGGCGGCGAACCGGCAACTGGTTGACGCGCGAAGAAGCGCAAATGTGGTTAAACGCGCCCGACGTTAAAACTTTGAAAGGTGTGCGTGACCGCGCAGTTTTAGCTGTCTTAATCGGTTGCGGACTGCGGCGGGCGGAAGCGGCGATTCTTTCCGTTTCGCATATCAAGCAGAGAGAAGGACGTTGGGCAATCCTCGATATTGTCGGCAAACGCGACAAGATGCGAACCGTTCCGATGTCTTCGTGGGCGAAAGCGACGATTGATTCGTGGACATATACAGCGCGAATTGATGAAGGCTTTATCTTTCGCCGGGTCAATCGTGGCGGCAATTTGATGGGTGAAGGTCTGACCGAGCAAGCGATTTACAACATCGTGGTCGGTTATGCGGAGAAATTGGAAAAACAAGGTATCGCGCCGCACGACCTTCGCCGCACGTTTGCTAAACTCGCGCACAAAGGCGGCTCGCCGATTGACCAGATTCAATTATCTTTGGGACACGATTCGATTCAGACGACTGAAAAATATCTCGGTGTCGAGCAGGATTTGTCCGACGCGCCCTACGACCATCTTGGATTAAAAATAGGAAACTGACAATCATTTGGGTTTAGACAATCCGACAAAAAAATTTTGTCATTGCGGAGTCTTCGGAATTATAGCCTTCACGTTTTCCTTTAAAGCCGTGCTGCGTGACGCTCATTTGTGAAATTTCCGCCATCTCGTATAATCTCCAGCAAAGCGGTTTCGTCTTGTCGGAGCCTCGAATCTGAAAACCTCGCAAAACATAATTTCCTGCGGTGCTGATTCCGCAACAAAAAGGCTCGACGATGCGCGAACGTCCGTCATACTTAAACTGCACGAGATGTTTGTCGGCAATCGCCCGGCAAAGTAAATCCTTTTTTTGCTCAAGTGAAGCAATCATATTTCGTTATTAAATTTTGTAAAAGAAGTTGTTTAAAATTATCAAAGTTTCCGCTTGTTTTCCATTCTGCGGGTATAATGCAGAAGATTTTACCGAGATAAAGAAAAATCCTATTAAAAAGGTTATTTCAATGTTTCGGCAGTCTTGGCGAGAAAACCACAATGTCCGACTATACGGTTGAAATTATTAACGAGCAGACAAAGCTAACGCGACTTATTAACCGCCTCGCGTTGCAACCCGTCATCGCGCTCGATATTGAAACCGTCAACTGGTGGAATCGTCATCAGGAACGCATCGCGCTGATTCAAATCGCCTTCCGCGCAGAAAGACAGCCGAAAGTCGTCATTATTGACGCGCTTGCCAAACTCGACCTTGAACCGCTGCGCCTGCCACTGGAATCGAATACGACGACGAAAGTTATTCACAATGCCGTCTTTGACGCGAGTCGCCTTTCAAAACATTTCCGGTTTAAGGTCGCGCCGATTTTCGATACGATGGTCGCCGCCCGCCGACAAGGTGAGCGGCGGTATTCGCTTGCAGCGCAAGCGGAAACTCATCTTAATCTCAGGCTCGACAAAGCCGCGCGGCAGAGTGATTGGAGTCGCCGACCGCTCGACACAAAGCAAATATACTATGCCGCCCTTGACGCTTTTTCGACCCTTTTGCTTTATGAAAATCAATCGGAGCGAAAGTTAAACGGCACATTTCAATTGAAAGACACGATACCTTCCCGACAGGCAACGCTTCCGCTGACGGAAATACCCGAACCGCAGGTTTCGTCAAAGAGTTCAGATATGAAATTTGCCTCTGGGGAAGAAGATTCCCGGTTGAAAACGGATTTGAGCGTTTCATCAATCGCTTTATTGGGGAATTATATACTTAACACACACTAAACAGAAATTAACTTAACAATGCGCCGCAAAACTTCGTTTGGCGTTTTCCTTAGCTCGCATTCCCAAACGCGCAAAACTTTCCAACCTTTTTCCGCTAATGTTTCGGAAACCATCGCGTCGCGTTTTCTATTCCTTTCGATTTTCTTTTGCCAATAATCGGCGTTGTCGGCTGGCTTTGTATTTCGGCAATCGTGTCCGTGCCAAAAACAACCGTCCACAAAAATGACGGTTTTCGCTTTCGGAAAGGCAAAATCGGGTTTTCCGATTAAAGGCAGATGCCGACGCCAGCCGGTAATTTTGTTTTCGCGTAAAAGTTCGACAAGCCTTAATTCCGTGCTTTTGTTGCCTTTTGAACGCACTTGCCGCATTATGCGCGAGCGCGTCTCTTTTGGGATGGAATCTGCCATTACATTATTACCGGCTCAATCCAATCGTCTTTGAAATTTACTAATTGTAAAACGTGCCTTTCCTCTAAGATTGTCGGCATTTTTCTAATCCGAAACCGATACGCCGACGGCGGAACGTGATGCAAAACAGTAAATTGCGAACCGTGCGGCTGCCAAGTAAAAACGTGCGTGTCGTTCAGTCTGTCGTGTCCTTGAAAGTTTCCTTTGGAATTTACGCGCCAGATATAATTAGCCGAAACGTAGCGAACGGCTTCATATTCAAACAAAGTAAATTCAAGCGCGGACATATTGCGAACGATAACGAAAATTCTTAAATCGTCGTGTTGCGTTAAGGATTCATTCACGCGAGCGTTCCAGATGTTCAAAACCGCCGCGCCGGTGGCTTGAATATCCGCGAACGGGTCTTTGATGTCAGACGAATAAACGGGCGAATTTCTGCCGGAAATAAGGCGAACGACTTTTTGCGTGAAAGGTTTATTATCTTGAACGGTTTTAACCGACCAAGCGCAATCGTTCCAAGTAACGTCGGCAATGCCTAACGGTCGGTTGCGATGAATGCCGCTAATGGCGGACGCGAAAATGCCGCCGAAATCGTCGCCTGTGATGTTGGCTTGTCCGATAGCGATTCTGTGAACAATATCTCTGCCGATTGAAATCGCTAAGTCTGGCGGAAATTCGCCAAGCGGATAAGGGGCGTTACGCCGCTTTGCTTGTCCTTTGAGTTTCAATTCTTTGGGCATTCAAAACCACCTCTTTTAGAACGGCTTTTACCATAGGAACGGGAACGGCGTTGCCCGCTTGTTTGCGCGTTTGCGATTCATTGTAAATTTCAAACGAATCTGGAAATCCTTGCAGTCTTAGCATTTCTCGCGCCGTCAAACGCCGTTCGCCGTTCACCAATAAGTAATTGTAGGACGCGCCCGCTCGCAAAGCGCACGAAAACGGGTGGCTGGCAATGTTTCCAGACTTGTTTTCGTGCCAGATTGACGGCGTGGTTTTCGGCGTGTGCGCGGCAAGTCTGGCGTGTTTAATTCGCTCGCTGACAAAATGCTTTTCGTCTGGATTTTTTTCTAAAATTTCAGCGAGCGGCGTCATCGGAATTTTTTTAATTTTATCCCAATTAAAACCAGCGACTTTATCCCGAAAACCGACAATCAAAACGCGCTCGCGCTTTTGCGGCAAACCGAAATTCAAAGCGTTCAAAATTTTATGCTCGACTTGGTAGCCAAGCGTCCGTAAAATCTCAAGTATTCTTTTCAGAGTTTCGCCTTTGTCGTGAGTGGCTAGTTGTTTGACGTTTTCGAGAACGAAAGCTCGCGGCTGTTTTGCTTGAATAATTCTGGCGATTTCAAAAAACAGCGTTCCGCGAGCGTCTGCGAAACCTTCGCGGCTGCCGATAATACTGAATGGTTGGCACGGAAAACCGGCAAATAAAATATCGTGGTCTGGAATGTATTTTGAGCGAACGCCGGTAATATCGCCTTTCGGTTGAATGCCGTAATTGTGTTCGTAAGCCTTTCGCGCCGCTTCGTCAATATCGCAGGCGAAAACGCATTTCATACCAAGCGCGTCGCCCGCTTGGTGAAATCCGCCGATTCCGCAAAATAAATCTATGTAAGTTAGATTACTCGTTTCTTTCCAATAATTTACAAGCGGCGGCGCGTCGTCTTTTCCGTGAGCGACGGCTTTCACCACTTCGTCAAACAAGCCGAAAAGCGGATTAGGTCTTTCAAATTGTAATGTTTTAGACATTGGCTATTAGTTGTTTATAAGTCAAACGGCGTCCTTCCATTCCCGCTATATGCGCTCTGACGGTTGTAATGCCGCATTCCAAGCCGTCTTTATCAAACGCCGGTAATTCTTTAGTATTCGCTTTGAAAACAAATTCGTTCACGTAACGAAACAAATGTTTTTTGCTTAATTGGTGAAAAGTTCCGACGTGAGCGCGTTTCAAAATCGCCCAAAAACTTTCAATCCCGTTTGTGTGAACGTCGCCTCTGACATATTCGCCCAAACCGTGATTGACCGACGAACGCCGGTAATCGGCTAAACCATAATAGCCGCGAAAATTGTCCGTGTAAAGAATCGCGCCGCTCGAAACGTGAGTTTTGACGGCATCGTGAAGCTGTTGGCTATTCGTGCCTTCAATTACTTTCGCTCTGACTTCGCCTTTGCGACTTTTCGAGCCGAAAACGATTGCTTTTCCGACGCCGCCGCGACCGGCTTTCAACTTTTTCGATTCGTGTTTATTCTTTTCTTTGCCGCCGACATATGTTTCGTCGCATTCAACCGTTCCCGACAGCAAACCCGACGATTGGCACGATTCGCGGATTCTGTGAGCCATAAACCACGCCGATTTTTGCGTTACGCCGATTTCTTTGGAAAGTTGAACGCTTGAGATGCTTTTGCGCGAAACAGTCATTAAATACATCGCGTAAAGCCATTTTTGTAGCGGAATTTTTGAATCTTCCATTACCGTTCCCGTGCGAATGGTGAATTGTTTGCGGCATTCTTTGCAGGTATAAAGTTTTCCGCCGCGAATTTTCCAGACTTCCGTATGCCCGCAATGAATACAAACGATTCCATTTGGAAAACGTCCGCTTTCGAGATATTCTCTAGCTGACTCTTCGGTCGGGAATCGCTTGAAAAAATCCATCGCGCTCGGCTGCTTTTGCACTTGTTGACTGTTCATACTCTAAAGTATAAATCAATCAATCGTGTGTGTCAAGTATATAATTCCCCTTTATTGGGAATCGTTACGGAACTGCCGACCCGTTATCATCCCGACCAGTTAGCGGCTTCGGTCGGAAGCGAGCGCGTCGGATTGGCGGGCTGGATTGTTGACCGCGTTTTGGGAACGGACGCGGATTTGGATGAAGAATCGGCTAAACTCGGAATTGCCGATTTGTGCGAGCAAAATCTCATCAAAATCACGACAACGCGCAGGCTCGAAGCGACAACCGAAGGAGCGAGTTTTTGGTATCAATTAAAATCAAGAGGCTACTAAAGTTCCAACCGACTGAAATTATTTGAAGACAATCAAAATGTATGAGATATTAAAGTGGCAGTCAGCCACTTACGAGGTATAAAAATGCAGCCAGCGAAAACCGACAATACTTCAAAGACGCTTAAAAAGCCGGGTAAAAACATCAGGGAGCAAAGCCGGATGAACTTTCGTCTCGCGCCGGAGATTAAAGAACGGGTCGCGCGGGCGGCATCGCTCGCCGGACAAGACTTGACCGAATTTGCCGTTACTACTTTGATTGAAAAAGCCGATGAAGTGCTTCAGCAGCACGACAACCTGCTTTTGGGCAGCGAGGATTATCATTTCTTTCTCGACGCTCTCAGCGAAACAAAATTTCCGAAGCCGTCCGCGCGGTCGCTCGAAGCTGCCGAAAAGTATCGGCGCGGAACGAGAAAAGGCGTGAGGCAGAACCTTGCTGATTGAACCGCTGACGCGCGAGCATAATCGCAAAATTTTCGACTGCGGTGATGAAGAAGTTACCCGTTTTCTGCGCGAAAAAGCATTGCAAGACCAGGAGCGCGATTTGAGCCGGACGATGGTTTTGGTTGACTCAAAAGAATCGGCGCGGGCGATTATCGGCTATCACACGCTCGTGATGACGCAGGTTCGGCAGGAAGAAATTCCGAATGATCGCCCGCGCATCACGCGCGGAATTCCGGTGATTCTGCTCGGACAGCTCGGCATTGATATAAAGGCTCAGGGGCAGGGCTTCGGCGATTTACTGCTGACGGACGCGCAGGCGAGAGTGGCTGAAATAGCGCAAAAAATCGGCATCCGGGCGTTGATGCTTGACGCGAGAAATGAAAGGTTGGCGCGGTGGTATGAACAACACGACTTTATCAGGTTTCCGAGTAATTTGCGGATGTTCAAAAGTATTAAAGCGATTCGCCGACTTAAATTGGTTTAGTAACAAATGAGTAAAACGAAAAATGTCGAATTCAAGTTTTAACGGAGAGTGAGTTCAAAAATCACTCTCCGAATTCTCTAATTTTTCAAAGGAACTAAAATGTATGAAAACAAGCGTTCCTCGCCTTCAAACATCATTTCGGTTTGAGCGGTTTCGCCCGCGAATTTCCAGACAATTCTTCCATCGCTGCTTCTAGCGGCGTAAATCGAAAAAAAATCCGTCAAGTATTTCGTGTTGAAAGCGATTTTCCAACCGTCGTCCGCGCTGCCGGTTTCGCCCGCTTCCCCGTCATCCAGTCTTTGAAACGCGCAGCCTACTTCTTCGACCGAGTTTCCGGTCTCAAACGATTCGGTTTTAAGAATTACTTTACCGGCATAAAACTCGAATTCGACGCGGCGATTTTTGTCGTCCGCCATTACGCCGACGCGCGTTAAGGCTTCGCGTAATTCTCTGGCGTTTATTTCGGCGAAAGCCGTGAAATTTTTCGGCAAGACCATTTCCCAATTCGGAAAAGTTCCGGTCAACTCCCGCGCCGTCATCGTCTTTCCGCCGATTGAAAATTCAAGCTGACTTCCCTTCTTGATTTTGACTTCCGCCTGCGAGTTTGTTTTGATTTCGCCCGCGAGCAAACTTCTTAGTTCGTCGGCGGCTTTTTTCGGAATCAGGCAGCGCAAATTGTTTCCCGCGCCGGCGGTTGTCGTCATTCGGAAATAGCAGAGACGATGCCCGTCGGTGCTGACCATTTTCAGCCCGGAGTCTTCGACAATGAGCAAAACCGCGCTTAAAGTAAAACGATGGTTGTCGTCGGTCAAAACGAAAGCCGTGCGGCGTAAGCCTTCATAGAAAATGCTGGCGGGCAGTTTAACGGCTTCGCCCGCGACGCGCGGAACTTCCGGGAACTGCTCGCTTTCCGTCCCGGCGAGACGGCTGACGAAGCGACCAGCGCGAAATTCGACCTTTTCGCCTTTGTCGTCAAGCCGCAGATGAATCGGCTCGTTCGGAAATGTCGCTGTAATGTCGCCAAGTTTTTTGCCGCTCAAACAAATCGAGCCGGGACGCAAAATATCAGTTTCCTGTTCGATGATCAAAGAAACGTCCAAATCCGTCGCCGTCATCACAAGGTCGCCGTTTGTTTGAGCGTCAATTTTGATTTTACTCAAAACCGGAATCGTGTTTTTACGCGCTAAGATTCCCTGCAACGCGCCGACCTGCTCTTTGAGCTTTTTCGAGTTGATAATCGCTTCCATAATTTTTGTAATTTCCGAATTTTTAAATTTAAGTTTCGCGCCCGTTTTCAAATCAAACCGAGTTCGAGCGCGACGCTTTTGAAGTCGTGCGGACAAATGCCGTCCGATTCGACGACGCAACCTTTCGGGCATTTTGTCGGAGACCAACCTCCGTCAAGACACTCTTCCATAAATTGACTGAAGTTCGCTTCAGATAGTCTGCGTTTTTCTTCGTCGGTAGTTGTTAATTTTTGTTTTTCGCCTGTCATTTTTATTCTCGAAATCGGATGCAGAATCAGTCGTTGATTACTTGAGCCGCGATATTCTCCCGCGTCTTTTGTCCGGTCGCGGTCAAACGCGCCGTCAATCAGCAAATCAATCGCTTCTAAAATCCGGTTCACGCTTTCCTCTTCGCGCGCCAGCAAACTTTCGAGCGTATAGCCCGTGTAGAGCGTAACGTGATAGTTTTTCGCTTTTAGTTTTTCGACCAAAATCTCCAAACTCGCCGCTTGGTCAAACGGCTCGCCGCCCAACACGCTCACGCCGTCGTGCCAATTGCGATGCGCGTCAATCTCCGCGATGATTTCATCAATCGAAGTTAATCGCCCGTTAGCGCGCTCGTGAGTTTCCGGCACGTAACAGCCCGCGCAACGAATCGAACAGCCCGCAACTTGCACAACGCTTCTGCGCCCAAATCCGTCAACCGTCGAATCGTGATAAAGACGGAAAAGATGAAGGTGCTGACTGCTCGATGCTTCAACCGTTTCGCCCGATTTATCAACCGCCGATTTTTCAAAAACTGAAATTGGTCGAGCGCAATTTAAAGCAGTTCCCTGCCCTAAATCGCGCTCGATTTCTTTTGCCAATTTCGCCGCGACACGGGACGACTCGATTGTCACGCGCCCCGCGTCCGGTTCGAGAATGAAAACTATTTCACGGCTCATTTGCCTTTGACCTGCCGCTTGATTTCCGGCTTGGCAAAGTATTCCTTTGTCTTTTGGTCAACCGTCGGGTCGCCCATCAGTTGTTTTAACTGCTGCGCCGTCTTTTCACACGCCGCGCCTTGCACGCCTTTGATTTCAGTCTGGCACTCACCCGTTTCGGTATCAATCTTAAATTCAATTTCCGGCATAAATTTTTCTCTCCTTGAAGATTCGGCGCGTTAGAATTTAACGCGAATTTTAATCGTGTTTCCGACGCGCTCTTTAACAAGTGTGCCGTTTAGCTTCTTCGCCATTTTCCGCGCCGTTGCTTCGTGATACTGCGTTTGCAGACGACGAACAAAATCGCGCCCCAGACGATAATCCAAATCCATATCGTCAACGACGGCGACGTATCCTTTCGACGTTTTTTGAAAGCCGATGTCTCCCAAAAGGTGCATATTTTTCACGTCGTTGCGGCGAATAATGACATCCGCCACGCGATTGTCGCGCTTGTCCCATCCTTGCAGTTGAAGGTCAGTTCCAATCGTGACTTGTTCGAAACCCATTTCTTTAAGGGCTTCGACAAGAAGGTCGCGGTTTGCAAATGCCTCCGCGTCAAAAGCCATATATTTGCTCATAGTTTTTCTCCGTTTTTCCTCGTTTCAAAAATCAAAAATAGGTAGTTCTGACTCCACGCGCATTTTCGCTGTGTCGCGGATTTTGAAAAGTTGAAATGTCGCTGCGATTTAGAGTTCGTAAGCGCGTGTCGTGTTCGCGGGAATCAAAGCGGTTTGCGATTCTTTTGCGCCGACACCTTTGATATTTTTTCGCGCCCAGTTGCGAATTTCTTCGATTTTCTCGCTCATCATTTGCGCCGTCGGCGTGATAGTGCCGATTGCTTTTTCAATGTCGCGTGTTTCGGCAGCGCGGTCGCCGTCAATGAAGGCTTCCAAAACGCCGTCTTTGACCGCGCCTTCGATTTCCGCACCGCTGAAATCCTTCGACTTATCAACGAGTTTATCCAAATCGAAATTCTCGGGAACAAGTTCTCTTTTCTGAAGATGAACCTTGAAAATCTCAAAACGGTCTTCGGGTTGCGGCAAATCAACAAAGTGAATGTAGGAAAAACGCCCGATGCGAAACTGCTCGCTTTCAAGCTCGCGCACGTCGTTGGCAGTGGCGAAAACCAAAACGTCTTTGTTGTCCTGCATCCAGTTCAGCAAGTAAGAAATCGTCCGCGCCGTCTCCCCGCCGTCGGTTTTGTTCGACGACTTCATTCCCGACACGGCTTTTTCAAACTCGGAAATGCCCAGAATGCCTTTAATCGTTCCGGCGATATTCAAAGCGCGTTTGATTGACATTGCCGACGAGCCGATGACACCGCTGCCTTCGCCCATAATTGAGCCGAAATCCAAATCAAGCAGAGCGCGATTCGTTATCGAAGATGCGACCCGCTTGCATAAATCCTTACCGCAGCCCGGAAGTCCGACGAGCAAAATTCCTTTACACGGCTCGACGTGCCGCGCCTTTGCCTGCGGGCTGAAGGTGTGAGCGGCGCGTTCCAAAATCGCCCGCAGTTCTTTGTAGCCGCCGAGATTATTCGCCGGTTCGGGATGAACGTAAGTTAAAGAACCGCTGCCGCGAATGACGTTTTTCTTTTCTTCGAGAATGACTTTGATTGAGTTTTCATTAAGTCCCTGACAGCTAATGACGGCTTTGGCGATGACGTTGCTGATTTCACCGGCGGTTAATCCGAGCAGTGCTTGAAGCAAGGCGGTTTGCGTATCAACGGTTAAGTTGATGTCCAGACCGTTTTCTCTTAATCGTTCAAGCTGCACCTCGATTGATTCCTCGATTTCGGTTTCCTGCGGCAACTCCAATTCGATATGCGTAACTTCCTTTTCGAGCGTTTTCAAATCGGGAAACTGCGGTCCGACAAACAAAACGGTTGTTTTCGTCGCTTTTAATTTCCAAGCTATTTCACGCAGACGGCGCACGAGTGCCGGGTCTTCCTGACCGTAAGGCGTGATGAACGGCGCGTAATCGCAAAGCAGAAAAATCCCCGTTTTTTGCTCGCCAATCCAGCCCAAAACGCTTTCCGGGTCGTCGGTGTCGGCGACACCGACCGGATTTTGCAAAACCCCGTCTTTCGAGTCAACTATTTGCTGAAGCCCCAACGGGCGACTCCAGAAATAGAGCGGTTTTTCCTTATGCTTTTCTTTTCTAACCAAATCTTTCAAGGCTTCCCGCACGCGGTCTTCTTCGTAAGTGTTAATGCTGATGAGCGGATAACGCGCTCTGATTCGCACGTCGAGTTCGGTCAGGAATTTTTCGATGCTTTTCGCGGTTTGTTGATTTTCCGGCATTATTCAAATTTCCGAGATGGACATTTAATTTTCACGGCAACTTCCTCGCCGTTTCGATTGCGGTCAAATGCCTGCCGCTTCTTTTTTACGAATACCCGGAAAGCGTTTTGATAGCGGGAAACTGATTCTTTCGGATAGCCAGCTCTAAAAAACGGCAAGTTTCATTTGCGGAAAATAACCGGATTGAAGATTGAGAGCGACGCGGATTTCGTGAAAATAAAATTCTGCCTAAAATATGCACGGATGCATAAAACGCGAATTGCGAATAGAATTAAAGTGCCGCAAATGTTATTAAACTCATAATGCTTCAACTGAATGCGAATTATTAAAAATTCTGTATATTACGGTTTTATCCGTAGAACACAAAGGAATACAAAATTCTGCCGCTTCGCTTATAGATCAAATAATAGATGAATTACCCAAAACCTCAGTTGACAGTCAAAAATTTATATTGTTAAATCGAACTGAACGGTTCGGTTCGGTTAATATGAAACATATAGAAATTCAAGAAACGGAAAGAGCGCAACAAAAGCGCGGGCAGATTCTCGATGCTGCCCGCGGACTCTTTCTTGTCCACGGTTACGCGCATACCAGCACCGAAGCCGTGCGGCGTGAGGCGGGCGTATCAAAAGAAACGCTTTATCGTTACTATCGAACGAAAGAAGAACTTTTCGCCGACGTTTTGCTGCGGATGACACTTGAACATCTTCCCAAACCGTTACAGCTAGACGAAACTTTAGCGCACGGCGCAGACCGCACACAGTTGCGACGAGTTTTACGGCTTGTCGTTCAAGAAATTATTAAAGTGATGATGCAGCCGGATTATCTGGCTCTGTTACGGGTTGTGATTGCCGAAAGCGGGCGTTTTCCTCTCTTAGGCGAACTTTTTAAGAAGACCGTGCCGGAACAAGGAATTGCTGCTGTTTCGGAATTATTGAAACGTCTGCAAAAGAAAGAATTGATAAAGGAAATTGACGACGAAGCAGCGGCACGAATGCTGCTCGGCTCGCTTTTAACTTATACGCTGATGGACGGCGTGTTGAGTTCCGACGGCAAGCCGCACATTCCCGCGCCGAAACGTCTGGCGGCGATTGCGGATTTATTTGTCCGTGCAATTACTGATTGAGTAAAACATTCGAGAAACTTTTAGTTAGAAAGCCAAAAGATAGCCGGATTGCCGGAATTAAAATTATGGAAACAACAACCAAAACGGATGTCATTATTATCGGAGCGGGTCCGACGGGATTAAGCCTCGCTTGTCAGCTAATCAGATACGGCATTGATTTTGTCATCGTCGAGAAAAAAGAAGGCGTTACGCCGTTTTCCAAAGCCATCGGCGTTCACGCTCGCACGCTGGAGATATTCGAGCAAATCGGCTTGGCAAACAAGGCAATCGAACAAGGCACGATTGCCGGAAAAGCTCGGCTGCTCGCGGGCGGCGAAGTGCGCGTCGAACTTGATTTGTCTGATGTCGGAGAAAGCTTGAGTCCATATCCGTATATGCTTCTCTTTGAGCAGAGCAAAAATGAACAGCTTTTATATGAATATCTGAAAAATAACGGCAAGGATGTCTCTTGGCAAACGGAACTCGAAAGTTTTTCGCAAGACGAAGAGCGAGTAACGGCGCGAGTGAAAACCGCCGACGGCGCAATTCAAACTATTGAAGCCAAATATCTGGTCGGCTGCGACGGACCGAAAAGCCCGACGAGACACGCGCTCGGACTCGAATTTGAAGGCAACACCTTCGAGCGCACGTTTTATGTCGCCGACGCGCAGGTTGATTGGAAATTCAGCCACGATGCCTTCTATCTTCGTCTATCGAGAGGTTCATTTCTGGTTTTCTTTCCGCTTAAAGGCGAAAATCGTTACCGCATTGTCGGAACATTTCCCGAAGAATTTTCAAAGGATGAAGGCGATGTATTGTATGAGGAAATCGAAGAGCGCATCAAAGAAGAAGCCGAAGTAGAACTCGACATCACGTGCGTCGAATGGTTTTCCACCTACAAAGTCCATTCGCGCCACGTCAGTCGCTTCTCCGAAGGACGCTGCTTTCTCGCCGGGGACGCGGCGCACGTCCACACGCCTGCGGGCGGACAAGGAATGAACACGGGAATTCAGGACGGTTATAACCTCGCGTGGAAACTGGCTCTAGTTGTTAAAGGCAACGCGGACGAAGAGCTACTTGAAACCTATAACGAAGAACGCCTTGAAAACGCCAAGCATCTTTTGCACACGACCGACCGGATTTTCCATCTCGCTGCCGGCTCGGAATGGTTTCTCGCTTTCCTTCGCAACGATGTTCTGCCTCCTTTCGCCAAATACATCTTCAGTCTCGATTCGATAAAGCGTTTTGTTTTTCTGCTGCTTTCGCAAACCGGCATCAATTACCGGCATGGTTCGTTGAGCAGACACGCGGGCGATGAAAATTTCAAAGTCAAAGCCGGAGACCGGATGCCGTATTTTCTGATTGACGACAAGAGCATCTATGACAAATTGCGCGAGCCGAAGTTTCATCTTTTAATCGCTTCGGATAATGAAAACGAGTTTCTAAATGTGAAGACTGAACTTGAAAGCGAATATACCGAGTCGGTTGATTTCCACTTCGTTCCGCTTTACCCGCAGGTAATAGAACTCTTTGGCACGAACAAGCCTTTTAATATTTTTTTAAGACCGGACAACTATATCGGGTTTATCACTCAAAAAACTTCGCTAGGAGAGCTAAAAAGCTATCTAAACAAGTTCGTCAGACACTCGTAAAATTGCGAAGTCTTTTCTATGGACGGGCATTAGAACCACTAAATTTCCAGAGAATCGAACTGTCCTTGATTAAAAATTCCAGCCGGCTTCGGCACGGCTGGCGGTGTTTCTTTTTTTTCAATCGGAAACGCGATGACGTTCGGCTTTGTCATCGGCGCAGTTTCCGCCGTCGAACTTTGCTGCCGTGCCGGATTTGAATTCGCTGCGCTGCGCTGCTCGGTTTGATTGGTGTAATCGTATTCCCGGGCGATTTGGCTATAGTTGTAGCCGAACGGCTCGTCCGTGTAAGGCGTTTCGCGGTGATTGCGTTTGGCGGTGAGCTTCTGCCGCAATTTGCTTTCGGCGAAATCGCGCGTCGTTCTGGTACAAAGCGTATCGCGGACGAGATTGGTTCCGCGCCTGCCGTATTCGCTGACGGCGCGAAACGTGCCGTCGTCCTCTTCAATCACAAAGACGTTGAAAAGTTTGTCGCTGTTGCGGCGCGAGTTGTAATAGCTCAAAAACTCGGCGCGGACGATTCGGGGCATAGAGCAATAAGATTAGCTGCGGCTCGAAAACTTTTACAGTTCGAGCGCGGAAAGGCGGTCTTCGTCGAGCAGGCGTTTCGACTGGATCGTCGTCGCGCGCAGAACGTCATTCAAAGCGGCTTGCATCTCGGCGGGCGAACGCATTTTCGCATCTCTTTCAGCGGCATTTTGAAGCCGCTGCAAAACTTCTTCGAGCGATTTATCTCGGGTGAAATTCATCAACTCATACCACTCGCACATCTGCCTTGCTCGTTTTGCCAATGAACCGGGAACGAAATCGGCGGTTTGCATCTTAGTCGCCATTTCCTGCGCGGCTTCGTAAATTTTCGCGGTAATTTGATTTAATCCTTCTCTAATCGGCGACACGGCTTCGGCGGCTTCTTTTTGAGCGGCTTCGATTTTCATCTGCCGGATGCGCTCCTTTACTTCCTGCTCACGCCTTTGGTCGCGCTCGAATTCGACGAGTTTCATTTGCTCGATGCGCGTTTTTGTGTCGAGTTCCAAATTCAGCGTGCGAGTTTCGGTTTCGAGGCGCGTCGTCTCCAAATTTAATTCACGACTTTTTTGCTGCTCGGCGAGCATCTCCGAACCCAGAACAATGACTTTTGGCTTCATCGAAATCGTCAGCCCATCCCGAATCATCTCGCACGTCGGAATCATTCCCATCGCGCGAGCGACGACCGTTGCAACTAATTCTTCGCGGTTAATCGGCGTGGCGTTTGTTGCTTCGAGGCGTTGGGCGGAATCTTCGGCGAGTTTGGTAAAACTCGCTCTGAGCGAAATTAAAATTTCGTCGTAATTCGCCAAAACTTCCGACTTGGCGCGGCTCAAAGTTTCGCACGCTTGTTTGTATTCCGACTCGAAAGACTCGAAGGCGTTCCATGGAATCCATTTGTATTCGCTCGTTCCCCAAACGCTTTCACACAAAGTAAAACGAAAACTGTATTTATTGAGCGCGTTGTGCGCCTGCGCCGCGCCGCGAAGCAGCTTTTTGCGATAAACGTCGGGCAACAGCCCGGCACGCGGCGGACTGACGCTGACGGACGTTCCGGCGGGCAATTCTACGCCTAAAGTTTTCCAATCGAGCTGCCGCTGCAAAGCCCCGAAACCGCTGCAATCAATATTCAGAAAGATGCCTTCGGTTTCGAGCTGGGACAAATCGAACGGCATCGTTTCGACTTCTTCTGCACCGATGCCGAGATTCACCGCCGCCTGCTCTTTCTTGTTTTCGAGTCTGTTTAAAATTTGGTTGACTGTTACGGCGTTTTCGCTTCGTTGAGCCGTCTCCGGCGGCGAAACGCTGTTCGGAATTTTTTCATCACTCATTGCTGTCTTTTTGCTAAAAAAATTTTGGAGAAGCGCGAAGGCGAAACCATTCGCCGCGACGGGCGCGGAGTCCGCCGCGCTCTGTTCGGATACAAAATTAGCTTTCATAATTTTTTGACAAGTTGAATTGATTTTTGCGAGATTTGCCAGCCGCTTTTTTTCTTTGTAGTGATCAAAAGGGCATCTCAACGCTGACTTATTTGTAACGAAACGAAAAATTCGGAACGACTTGGAAGAAATGCGTTAATTTAAGCTGGATTTGTTGTTACCGATTTAGAATAATGTTCTGATGATTTCCGCCGAACTATTGTCAGCAGTTGAATCGCGCTACGGCGTTAATGTGATCGGCGACCCGGAAGTTTTAACCGGCGGCTGGTGGAACGAAGTTTTCCGTTTGCCGACCGATTCGGGCGCGCTCGTGCTGCGCGTTTTTCATCGGCGAACAAAATCGGAGAACGTCGTGTATCAACACGCTTTGACACGATTTCTCGCCCCGAAACTAACCGAAGTTTGCGCGCCGCTTGTTGCCCGCGACGGTTCGACGTTTTTCCGGCACGGCGACCGGCTCGTCTGTTTGCTGCCGTTTCTGCCGGGCGAAATTGCATCGCGCGAATCGGCAACGGAGCGCAATAATGCGGCTCAAGTTTTAGCCCGCCTGCATCGCGTTGCGCTTCATTTTCCGGCAAACATTCCCCCGCCCAGTTATGCGCCGATGCCGGAATTTGATTGGACGCGAAACGATTGGTGGAATTGGATTGAAATCCGCGAATTGCTCGAAAAAGGCGCGGCTGAACTCGTTGGATTGTTGCCGCAGAGCAGCGAGCAGTCAATTTTGGCGGCGCGAGAGATTGTCAATCGAAAGACGCAAATCGGCGAGGAACGCCGACGCTTTCAAAGGAGGATTGCCGAAATAAACTCCGCGCGCCCGCTGCTGACGGCTCCGACGCACGGCGATTTTTACGCGGGCAATGTGCTGGTTGACGGTGGGCGCGTCAGTGCCGTGATTGATTGGGACGAAGCGCATCCAGATTGGCTGGTTTATGAACTCGCTCGCGCGACGTGGGAGTTTTGCCGGGTGAGAACAGAGAAAAATTTAGACGAAAATCGGGCTTTCGATTTTCTGCAAAGTTACACGGAAGCTGAAGGCGCGGTTTCACCCGCCGATTTCGATTTGCTGATTGAATTGATGCGCGCGGTTCGCCTGCAGGAAGTTTTATTCGCGCTCGCCGAAACGATGCGCGGCGAATTTTCCGATTTAGAATACACGCTGTTCAATTTGCTTTCGCTCGAAAACTTGCGCGGAGTCAAACTCACTTTTTAACTGTAATTTCATTGGCTGGCTCGCCGTGTTTTAAGGATATACAAGTATGTTAACGCCTTAATAAGCGCAAACTTTTTTGACGAATCAAAATCTTTCGACCGACCCGCCGCGCTCGTCTTTCCAGCGGGCGAGGCAAACGCTCATCTTTTCCTGACGAAAATCCAAATCGCGCTCGACCGTCAAATGATGGACGTTGATTTCTTCCAATTCGCGCAAGCTGAAATAGCCCCATTCGCTTGCGAAACCGATGACGTAACCGAAAAACGTAAAGTCATTGCCTTCCGCCTGTCCTTCGGTCACGAACCACGTCCAGTCGGCAGCGGGAAAGAAAAATTTAATGTGAACAATCCGGTCTTCACTTCCCTCTTGCGCGTAAAGTTTCGGCAGTTTTTCGCGGAGTTCCGGCGGAAGTAATTCCATCATTTTTGTTTTTCCAAGTTTTTATTTGCGAGGCTACTAATCAAAACAAGCTCGGCTGCTCGGACGATTCTGTGGCGGGTTTTGGGGAGAAATTTCCAAACGCCTTCTGGAAAATATTCTTCGCTAAATCGGACTGCCACCTTTTATCGCCTGCGGATGCGCCGGAAATTCGGTTGACTTTCGGCGGAGCGAGTCTCGCGGCGCGCCTTAAAGCGTCTTGTTCAGCATTGTGCCTGTCGGTTTCTTCCGTATAAATCAAACAGGTCCGCACCGATAAAATCGCCTTCAGCCAGACTTTTAATTTGCCGTGCTTGGCAATAATTTCGTCCGGCGCGACCGTGATTTTTACGACTTCAGCGGCGAGGTCTTCGCACATTTCCATCACTCGGTCGTTGCTTGCGGTGAGATTAACTCTGTCCGGCATTCGCACGGCGAAATCAACGAGGTAAGCGAGACAGGTATCAAGCGCGTCCTGCTGCCTTAAATATGCGTCCGGTTCATATTCGCTCGTCGCACGCCAAAGCTTCTCATCAAGCATGGACGCGCACCAGCCGGCGGGCGGAAGCGGCTTTTTATGTGCAAGTGCCGCGACGAGTTTCCGGTAATTTTCATCTTGCGTAAAAATCCGCCGCTGGTGCTGTTCCATTTGATTTTCTGCGTTTTTTCGTTTTTGGAAGCGGGACGTTTCGCGCCGCTTCAATCAGTGCTTTTTCGATTATTTCCGGTGTGCAGTAAAGCGAGCGGCTCGTCCCCGATTCAAGGTCGAAAAACGAAGCGAATCTCCGAAGCGAATTCGTCAGAAGCAGCGCGGTCAGCATCTCGCCGATTTCGATGGCGACGCGGCTGTTGATGTTCAGGCTCTGCTCGCCGAGCCGCACCAATTCAGGACAAGATGCGGCACGTTCCGCCGAATTGCGCGGGTGCGGGATTGCGCTTTCCGGCTCAAGCAGTTCGGGATGAAAAACAGTTGGCGCGGGTAATTTTCGGCAAATACTCGCGGTCGTAAAATAATCGCTCGCATCTTCGATTTTTGTGGTCGAGCCGATTAAAACCTGACCGGAAAATTTCCCGTTGCCGCCGTCAACCCACCAGGCGTTCGGGGCTTCGTTTGAATAATACGGCTCACTGGATTTCAGAGCGCGATGTAGTTCGCGGCGCACCTGATGATTGTCCACACACCCGACGAGAATTATCGTTTGCTTATGACCGTTTGCGTGCGGCTTGATGTGTTTTTCGTAATCGAATTGCTCGCAAGCATAGCCCGTTTCCAAGCCCCAAGCGGTGCTGATTCTTTCAGCGAGAGTTTGAGCTTTGAATCTGCCGATTTCCGCCGCGCAAAAATTACTGCGCGGAATGTTATTCGCCTCCACGCGGTCGGGGTCAATAATTGTGAGTTCAAAAGCTTTGCCGCGCTCGCGTAATTCAAAACAGAGTCGCGCGACATTCAGAGCGGCGAACGAACCCGTTCCGCCCGCGCCGACGACGTAAAAATTCAGCTTGCTGTATTCCTTCGGCAAAACCAGCGCGGCGCGGGCAAAGCTCGTGTCAATGTTCATTGCAAAATTTTCCTCAAGCGCGTTTTACGGCGTTTAAATCAATCAACTCGACAGGCATTTCGGAAACATAAGTCGCCGGAATTTGCGCGAAAAAATCGTAGATGCCGCAACGGAAACGAATTTTCGGCGCGTTGCTATGAAGGTCAATTAAAATCCCGAAAATGCGAAATTTGTCTCGCTCGTCCGCATCGTCCGCGCCGCTGAAATTAATCGCGCCCGGCGGGTGCGTGTGCAGCTCAATGCACGCTTCACCGTATTCTTTGAGCGAGTCTTCGGCGAGCGTTGATGCCAAAGTGCGCTTCCGGCTGATTGGTTTCCAACACCAATCGCCTAAGTTTTCATTCCAATAAACGACGTAAACGTCTTCTCGAAAATCGCCGCCCGTGCCGCTGTTCATCCGCGCGTGTTCCAAAATGTGCTGCCACAAAGATTGGTTGATTTTCGGATTGTGCCAAACGATGCCGCTTGCGACTTCCGGCAAGCCGTTGATTTTCTTCTCGCAAACCGGCAGACAAGCGGTAAATTCGCGGCGTTTGGCGCGAATGAAAACTCCGCCCGCCGCCATCAGATATTCATACATCGCCGCCGTTACGCTTTCGGTCTCAAAGGACGCGATTTTGTGTTCGATAAATTTTGGAAGCGTAATCAACGAGTTGAATTTCTCGTCCATAAATCAAAAACCTCTCAGGGATTTTGCCCCTTAAAAACGAAGATAAGATTTGTCGCCGGTCGCTCGCGCCCAAAGCTGTTCGATGGTCGTCGTTGTTTCTAAAAGCTCTTTCGCGGGAAAGCTGCGGGCTTTTCTTTCCGCTAATGCGAACAGCAACCATCGCACGTCTTTTGGCTCTGAAAGACATTTGTTGCTTGCGTGGTCGGCGTTAAAAGGCGCGTCGAAAATCAAATTCCACACTTGGTCAATCGTCTCGGCACGGCATTCAGGAACTTCGTTTTTACCGAAGCAAATCTTGCCCTGGAGGTCGCCGCCGAGATTCGGCAAGGGCGCAAGCGATAGGCGAGATTTCGGCGTAATTCTTTTGCCCTTCGCCGCCCAAAGATAAAACTCGCGTCCTTTGCCGAACAAAACGAGCGTCGGAAGCGGCACGTTGATTTCCCGCACTTCCCCGTTTGAAGTTTCGACGAAAATTGTGCGAATTCGCGCCGGTTCATACGAAAGCAGATAATTGGCTTCCGGCTGTTCGCGGTAACGCAAGATTCGCCGCTCGACCCAGCCCGTGTCGGTTCGATATTCGCGGAAAGCGCGGGCTATTGAAGCGCTCGAAAGTGCTTTGGCGACTTCACGCCCGTTTTCGCGGCGCACGAAAAGAAATTGACCGGGCAGAAAATACAACGCACCGGCAGCATCGGGCGGCGCGCTCGAAAGCGGCGAATTGTCCATAAGTTTTTACCTGACGATTTAATTTTTGCGTCTTGACCGCCGCCTTTTCTCTTTCACCGGAAGATGCCCGTCGTTCCAGAGAGAGATTAAATCGAGTAATACTTGTTTTGGATTGGCGGCGATCAACTCGTCGAGCAGCACGGTTTGTTCGAGAAGGCGCTGGGATTCTTTGTATGTTTCCGTCAGGAAATTAATCGTATCCTCGTCCCAAGCGAAGCATTCGCCGCCGCGACAGTTCATCGTGTCGAGCCACGGGTTTTGGGTGGAATGGTCAATTATCTCGAACAGATTGACATATAGCGCGGTCTTTCCGGTTCGCGTCCCGCGCCAGAGATTATCGTGCGGTAGATTATTGACGGCGGGAAAATCTTCGCGGCTGATGTTGTAATTGGCGGCGAGAAATTCCCAGATTTCATCGTCGCGGAAAAAGAAAATCAGAGCGAAGACGTAGGAAACTCGTAAGTTTTCATACTCGATTTCCTCGCAGCATAAATCAATGTTGAACGAGAAAATATAGAAATTTTCAAGCTCCGCTTCCTCGTCTTCGTTCCAACCGGAAAGGACCGGAAACAGCTTTTCGTGAACGAGCCGAAAAAATTCGTTCGTGCGCTCGCTGTAATTTTCGTAATAGCCGGTTTTGAAAAAGCTGGCGCACGAGTTGTTCCACTGGTCGGGAAAGAACTTTTTAAAAAGTTGGTATTTTTGCTGTTCGGCAACCAACTTTTCGAGCTGCGCGCACGCCGAAATCGCATTGCGGTTTCTCGCCCGAAAACCGAGATATTCGATTGCCTGATACAGCTTTTCGCCGAAAAAGGGAGCGGTTTGATTCCATTCGATTTCAAAACCGGGGTTTGCTTTTCTTGCTAAACTTGCCGACATAAAAAATCTTTTCGTCTCTTAAAAGCCGACGGGAATTTTTGTGCCGGCGAAGGCGGGCGTTTTAACGAGCGAGACGAATTGAGATTCGACGCGCCCGATTTCAAAGCGGCTCGCGTTGATGGTTTCTTCAGCCCGCCGGATGTCTTCAAAATCAATCGTCTCGCCGAGTTGCTTTCGCATCATTTCTTCCGCCAAAAGTATCGCCGGATTAATGCGCTCCGGCTCGCCGCACAAAATCTCAAAGGGCGA
>CAXSHW010000010.1:0-14363 GCA_964237245.1 uncultured Pyrinomonadaceae bacterium | reverse complement strand
GCGCCGCCGGTAAAGCGGTCTTACGCGCCTTTGTGCTGCGCTTTTTTGACGATTGTAACGACGAGTTTGCCTTCTTTGACATCGCGCGTAATATTGGCGTTTTCCCGGAAGCGAAATGCGGCTGCAAAACGGTTTTGAGCAGTTTGTCGTCCTGCGCGAGCTGGGCTTCGAGTTCAAATTCCTGACCTTCGATTTTAATGGTCGCCTGCGAATCCGTAACAACCGGCGACTCTTTATTTTCGTCTGCGGAATTTTCCGCGCTGACTGTCGCGGCGTTTTCGTCGCTGAAGATTTTCGCCGCGACGTTTTCACCTGTTTCGCCTGCCGCATTCGTTTCGGGTGATTTTTCGTTCTGTTCCATAGTTTTTTACTCCTTTAAAGGACATAACTAAGCTGTAAATTTGAGATGTATTAGTGTATTTTTGAAAACTTATAATCTCCCTCAAATTTGCTTGACTTGCCCTAAATAGCTACATAAAATAAGGATAGTGAAATCATATAAGTTCAAACTGAGACCTTCCAAAACGGTTCAAATCAAACTTGAACAAACGCTTGTCCTCTGTCGTGAACTATATAACTCGGCTCTCCAGGAAAGGCGCGAGGCATGGAAAGTAAATCGAATTTCGATTAACTATCATATTCAACGCGCTCAATTGCCTGAAATCAAAATTATTCGTCCCGAATTTAACAACATCTATTCGCAAATCTTACAAGATATTATACGTAGAGTCGGTAAAACCTTTGACGATTTCTTTCGTCGTCTTAAACGCGGTGAAAAAGTTGGCTTTCCGCGCTTCAAAAGTAAAAATTTCTTTGATTCTTTCGCTTATGTTCAAAGCGGTTTTCGGCTTGATGACGATAAACTATACCTTTCCAAGATTGGAATTATGAGAATTCGCCAATCCAGAGTTCTGCAAGGAAAAATTAAAACCTGCATTATCAAACGTGAAGTATCAGGCTGGTTTGCTATTTTCACAGTTGAAAACAATCCACAACCGCTTCCGAAAACCAATCAACACGTTGGCATTGATGCAGGTATCGAGTTTTTCATCACGCTTTCGGATGGAACCCAAATTCAAAATCCTAAATGGCTGCAAAATACACAACAACAATTGAGATTGGCTCAAAGAAGCATCGCGCGAAAGAAAAAGGGTTCCAAGCTTCGCGCGAAAGCCATACTCAAATTGAAAAAGATTCATCAAAAAACCAAGAACCAAAGAAACGACTTTCAACATAAAATTTCGACTCGGTTGGTCAATGAATTTGATCTAATTGCGATTGAAAAACTTCAAATCAAAAATTTGGTGAAAAATAATCGTCTTGCTAGTACTATATCTGACGCAGCTTGGAATACTTTTTCAAAAAACTTCGCTATAAAGCTGAAAATGCTGGTAGAAAATTAGTAGAAGTGACTCCCGGCGGAACTAGTCAAACTTGTCTTTGCGGTGAAAAGGCAACAAAACTTCTTTCACAAAGTTGGCATCATTGCGTTAAATGCGGTTTGTCTGAACATCGGGATATAGTTTCTTCCAAAGTAATTTTACAAAGGGCTGGGCAAACCCTTTTGGCGCAAACTAAAGCCGTCGGGCTATGAGTTGTCAAAGAATTCGCGCTATTCGTGGCGCGAAGTGTCAAAAGCCGAAAAGGTTTCCTTGCGCGCTCGTTTCGGGTTTAGTCGTTTTGACGCTTGGTTTGCTTTGGCTCGGAGTGGTTGACAGCGTTTGCGCCGAAATGTTTTGAGAAGCGACAGTCGTAGCTGTTTGACTGCTTTCATTTTTCGCAACGCTTGACTGAACCGCTTTCGCTTCAGGTTTCGATTGGCTTCCGGCAGCGTGATTTGAAATCGGCGAATTCGTTTTCGCGTCCTGCGTCGTTTTGCTTTGCTGCTTTTTGCCTGCCGATTTTTCCCTTTTCATTTTGTCCATCACTTTGACGGGCAAATCGGTTTTATACTTCTCGAACGCTTTTTCCAGCGCGGGCATAAAATTTTCCGGCGCAGTTGCCGCGCCGTTCAATTCGACGACGGAAATCTGCGGCGCGAAATCGTGAGTTCGGACGCTCAACACGGCTCGCCTGATTCCGGCTTCGATGGGCAGCAGTTGAACCGTCACCGTCACGGTGCAATCGTCCCAACGATACGGTTCTTTTTCCGGCAGCGTAACCTTGCGAACCGCCGATTTTTCAGTTTTGACAGTTTGAGGAATGTCGCCAATCGAAGTTTCAGTTTTCTGCTCCAGCTCAATAGTGTTATCGCTTTCCAGTTCGACCGCTTGGGCTTCGATTGTTTCGCTCGTCAAACTTTCAAACGATTCTGCCGTTTCCGGCTCAGGATTTTCGACTTGAACGCTCGCTGCCGTTTTATCGCTTGGCGGAAAGTTTTCGACCGATTTTGTAAGCTCGGCTTTTTCCGAAACTGCGTTATCCTCGACGGTAATTTCTTGAACACCGTTTTCAGCCGTGCCGGTAACAAAGCCTAAAAACTCATCTCTCGGAGCATTCGATTCAACTGAGGAATTTTCCGCCGTCGGGCTTTCGACAATTTCCGGCAAAGCGTTCGCCACTTGCGCCGTCGCGGGCGCAATTTCGCGTAGTCGTTCGAGTAAATTGCCGACGAAAAGATTTTGAATCCGCGCCTGTTCGTGTTCGCGCGTCATATACTCCGCGCCTTGCCAGATTTCGAGCGCGAGGCGTTTGTTGTTGCCCTCGTCGCTTGCAAAACCTTCGGTTTGAACGGCGGAATCGGCAATGGCTTTCGCCGTGAAAATCAGTTGCTCGACTTTTTCCTGATTGTCGAGATTGATGAATGAACCGCTCGTTAAAATTTGCATTTTTTACTTTCTCTCCCGTGCCGATTATCCGCCGCTAATTTTTTTCCAACCACAGTTCGCGCAGCTTTTTCTGAACTCGCGCGAAAGCCGCTTTCGAGGTGGAGGTTTGGCAGTAAGATTCGACAAAATCGCCGTCGCCGTATCCGTTCATAAAACATTTGAAAAGCTCGTCGAACTCAAGTGCGGTCATAACCAAAACTTTCTTATCTGTCTCAATCGCCGGATGCGCCAAAGCGTAAGCCGCGCGGTCGCACGCATCGAACTGCGCGTTTGTAATGCCCAGATTTTCTGGCAAATCCGCCGTTATCCGGTTGCAAGCGTCCTGCGCGGCGTGCGCTTCCCTTCTTGTCAGCGCGTATAAAAATTTCTTTTCGTTTTTCATAAAATTTCTCGCCGCTCGCGCCTGTTGTCAAAATCAAAAAGCCGGACGATAAAATTCGTCCGGCTTCGATAATTATTAGTAGTGTCCTAATTTGTGCTACTCGTAAACGCTTAATCGTCGTTTTTTGTTCTGGAAAACTCTTTCTCAATTTCACCCGGAACAATTTCGGCATCGAAATAACCCTCTGCTCGAACGGGCGCGCCGGCGGCGCGGCGCAGCATTACAATTTGTCCGACGTGCATCAGAGCATCGGAAATCGGACCCTGCGTTATTTTCTCTATCGGTTGACCCAACGGCGCATCAGATGCGAGGTAAGAATCAAACTCTTTGGCAGCTGAGAAAAATCTTGCGACTTCTTCATTCCAGAGAAGCGGCGAGGAATTCAAACGAACAAATTCGCCTTTCATCAAACGGAGAGTGCCTTCAAGTAAATCTCCGATATGAGCCAGAATTTCACCGGGCGTTCTCACGGTTTCGCCAACCTTAAATGCGGCGAAATTCTCCGGCGCGTCTGAAATCGCCACGCGTCCGCGATAAACTAAAGTTGCCAGCAAGTGCCTGAGCAATTCTCGTTTCAAATCAGGTGTCATTGTTTTTGTCTCGCAATCATTTTAAACGCTTGAATATCAGCCGTCTTTTATAAATTTCAAATTCGATTTCAAGTAACAACAGCAAAAGTTAGGAGACTGCTTAATTCTTTTGACTTTTTGTTTCGGCAAAAAACTGTTTTCAGAATAATTCGTCTTCAGCCGACTTGTCCTCGTCGTTTTGAGATTTTTCGGACACGAAACGACTCAAATCTTCTTCCATTAAAATCGTCCCGGTCAGTTTTTCGGTGCTTTCGGTTTTCTCGATTAACTCATCCATCTCCTGCGAGAGCCTCGCCCAGCGCGCGTCGTCCTCGGCTTCGTCAAAAGGAATAATCGCCCAATCTTCGTTTTTGTCGGCAGCTTTTTTTGTGTTTTCGATTTCGATCATAAAATTTTAGATTTGAATGTAATTTTCCCTTTGCCGCATTCGCATTGTCAACGAAACTTGTCGCGCGCGGATTTTAGGCGGCGATGGCGACGGCGGAGTTTGCGCTCATCATCTTGCGGCGCGTGTGAAACGGCTTCTGATTGTAGGTTCGATTGTATTTTTCCAAGATGCGCGAAATCGTTGAATGATTAACTTTCAGCATCTCCGCCGCACTTCTCATATTGCCGTTATGCTCACTGATGACGTGACGAATGACGATGCCGGCGGCTTTCAAGTAAATCGTGTCGAGATCGTCCGATTTCGGGTCGAAAGTTACCATCACCAAATTGCCCGTTTTAGAAAAGACGACTTCATTGCCTATCTCGCGTTGCAACACTCTTTGAACGGTTTCAACTGTAATAATAGCGTCGTCGAGACACTCGACGGCGAGCCGCGTGGCAAAGTTAATGAGTTCCCGAAAATTGCCGCGCCAATCGTAATTTTCGAGGACGCGCACGGCATCAATGGAGATTTCAAAAGGCGCGGCGCGCCCGACGGCGAACTGCTCGGCGTTTAATTTATCGAGCAGCAGATGTTTGATTTTCGCTTTCTGAAGCCGCAGCGGGACGGTTTCGAGATTGAGGATATTAAGACGGTCGTAAAGGTCAGCGCGAAAACGCCCTTCGGAGACCATTTGTTTGAGATTCTGCGAAGTAGCAGCAATGATTCGAGCGTCAATCGTTTTTTCGCCGCTTCCTCCAACGCGGCGAATGCGTTTTTCTTCGACCGCCTTGAGCAGTTTCGCCTGAAGGCTTACGGGAATCTCCCCGATTTCGTCTAAGAAAATCGTGCCGCCCGACGCAATTTCAAAAAGCCCGGCTTTAGGCTGAGTCGCGCCCGTGAACGCGCCTTTCTCGTAACCGAACAGTTCGGCTTCGAGCAGTTCCGCCGTCAGCGCGGCGCAATTTAAGTTGACGAACTCTTTGCCCGCGCGTGCGCTTAGCTCGTGAAGGTTTTTCGCTAATGTCGTCTTGCCCGTGCCGCGTTCGCCGGTGATTAAAACGTAGTGCGAGACGCGGGCGTATCGCTCGATTTTTTCTTCCGATTCAGTTATTAAAGTTTTGCCGCGCTGTAGTTCTGCGCGCTCGCTTTTCGCATCTTTAGTCATCATTTTTTCTCAGCTTGAAACAAAGGTTGGTGATGTTCTTATTTCAAACCGCGTGCCGCGAAAGCTGAATTTTGCTTTAAGCCCGATAGTACGGCGACTTGCGAAATCTAAGACTTTCCTACTTGATAATGTGCGAAGCGTTTTACTGTTTACGATGGCGACAAACTGTTCACGGTGGACACACTTTTAATTGCTTTTTCCGAATCGGGTGCTTCGACAATTTCAAAATACTTCTCGACGATTTCAAACGCCGCCCGATGCCAGCACGGAAAGCCTTCCCAGAAGGCGTGGCACAAAAAATCGCCCGGCTCGATCAGGCGACACTCTTCCGAAGACGTTTCGTAGAATTTCGCTTCGCCCGTTTCCGTTTTCGATTCGGAAAGCAGAAGCAATTTGCCGTTTTCGTAATGAATGAATGGATTGGTTTGTAGCAGTCGATAGGCTTTGTCGAGCGCGTTGCGCCGCCTCATTTTCATTTTCGAGCCGAAGGCAGGCGGAACGCTTTTTTTCGTTTGGAAATACGCTCTTTCGAGCAAAATACTGTTGAAAATCATATCTTTGAATGAATATTGGAAAATTTTTTAACTGGCGAAAGTGATTCTTTGAACTTCCTCTGCGGGCGGTTCAATCAGCCACGCGAAGCTCGATAATCTCGCTTCCTACTTGCTCCGAATCGGGCGGCGAATTCAGCGGAAAATCTTCTGCCGTTTTACTTTCAATCAGGTGCAGCGGCGGATACATTTTCAGAACTTTGCCAAGTGCTTCACAAGCCGCCCGTTCGTCTTCGGAAACGTAAAAGCGTTGTTTTGAGTTTTGAATGATGTTAATAAGTCCGGTTTCGCGTAGCTCGCGGATTTGTTCATAGCTCGCGGGACAAACTTCGATAACGCTCGTGCCTTGAAAACGGGTTTTGCGGATTTTTATTTCACCCAAGAGTTCGACGGTTTCATTTTCTTCCCTCACGCTGCGGAGGATTTCTTCGGCGTTTGCCGCCGAGTTTTTCCAAAGCCCGAACGTGCGGCGAATCTCGCCGATTGCGTCCGGCGAGATATTTACGCCGACGAGCCGCACGCCGTCGTCGGTCGTCGTGCGAACGATGTTCAAGCCCTGCTGCTGTAACTGCTTCAGGTATTTCCAGACGGGCAGTAACGCTCCGCTCAAAAGATGAACCGTTTTTTGTTCGACGGGCAGAATTTTACTCTCTTCTTCTTTCCACCAATTACGAACGCGGTTTTTCGTGACGATTTTATAACGCGCGCCGAGTTCGCTTTCCTTGATATAAAAAATGTTGTAGCCCGCCGGACGGCTTATCGAAAACATTTGCGAGCGTTCGCCGGTTTCCGGGTTGGTGTGCGGCAAGGTCGCACGAACGGCGACGAACGCGCCCGTCTGCCGGTGTTCGTAAAAATAAACGCCGTCGTAATGCGAGATTTCGTCGAACAACGCCGGTCGCGTCGGAACGGTCGTGTCGAGTTTGTAATATACGGTTTGCGCTCCCGTGAGCGCGTCGGTGTGAAGAATTTGCGGCGGCTCTGCAATCTTGACCGACACCGCTTTCAAATCCTCCATTCCGTCGTCAATCTTGCCTTTAGCTTTCAAATGTTCGATTGTCTCAAGAAAGGTCTGATAAAAATAGTTGAACAGCGCGTTTTGCCTGCTAACTTCGAGCGAAAGAAGGCGATTTAAAAAACGCGGAATATTCGTCTTCTCGCTTTCCTTGATTTCGTCTCCGTCGCTTGATTTATTGAGCAAGCCCATATCATCGAGCGTTTGCTTTGCGTCGTCTAAACCGATAATTGGTTCGCCGTTTAAGATTCGGTTATAAACGACGTTCAGCGCGGCTCTGCCTTCTTTCGATTCGAGATTGTATTTGTCTAAATTCCCCGCTTTTTCCGCCCGCCGGTCGCCTTTCGTTAATGCGCCCATATTCGCTAAACGACGCGCAATCGTCGCCGAAAATCTTTTCTCTCCGCCAAGTTCGGTGAACACCAATAAATAAATCGGCGGCGCGACTTGTCCCGTGCGGTGCGTTCTGCCGAAGTCTTGCACCTGTTTATCCGCCGACCATTTTAGTTCGGCGGCAATGTGCAGCCGGCGGTCTTGGTTTCGCACTTTCCGGCTCGCGTGAAGGCTGTCGCCGGTCGAGGCAACTTCCGACATAATCGCAATGCGTTTGTCTTTGTTTTGAAAACAGTTTTTCTCATGCAGATTGATGAGCCGGTTCGGAACGCCGGGAATTTGGCGGGCGCGATATTCGAGTTTGCCCGACAACGTGCGAATCAGGCGTTTTTTGCGCCCGGTCTTCTCGGCGACGTTTTCAGTCCCGAAATAATTCACAAGCTGGTCGAGCGGATGTTCGGGAACTTCCAAAATTGAAAGCCGGTCGAGCAATTCCCTTTTTAGTTCGAGCGCGGCGCGACTTTCTAAATGACCGCCGCTTTCATCTAAAACCGGAACGTAAACAATCGTGCCGCTGTGCGGGTCGGTTTGCTCTTGGAAGCATTTGACCGGAAAACAACTTTCCACAAGCCGCGACAAAGTTTCGCGCGGGCTGAAATCCAAATCGTCAATCGCTTCTTCTTCGTCCGAAGCGCGCATCATTTGTTTTTTCGTTTGCGCTTCGCCTGTGCCGGTAATCGAAACGACGATTGATTGCTTTTCGGCGAGCGCGTTTTCAATTTCTCTGACAAGCGTTGGAACTTTGAATGCCGTAATCAGATTGCAAAAACACCGTTGATGTTCCGCCCAAAATTGACCCACGACATAACGGCGCGAAATTCGGCTCGAATTCGTCATATCGAGAGCGCGGGTAAAGTTCTTCAAAACTTCCTGCCACGCCCGCGCCATATTGTCATACATTTCGCGCTGGCGCGGCGTCAGATGATGAATCACTTCGCGGTATTCGACCGCCAAACCCGATTCGGGGTCAACGCCGAGACTTAAATTGCCGGAAAAATATCTGCCCATCGCCTTCAAATCGCGGCAGACCATCTCCATCGCGCCGACTCCACCCGCTTCGATTTCTTCGGCGAACTGCGTGAAGCCGAGCGGGAAGCTCGTGCCTTCGCCCCACAATCCTAAGCGAATTTGATAAGCCAGATGCCGCACCTCGGACGCGGCGGTCGCCGACGAATAAACGACGCGGACTTCCGGGTATTTTATCGGGTCTTGAATCTCAAGAACGGCTTGACTGGTCTGCGTCGCTTTGCCGCCTTCGTCCGCGAAAGCGTGTTTGGCTTTGTGTCCTTCGTCGAAGATTTCCAAGCCTTCTGCGCCGAGCCAGCGCATCACTTGGTCAACGCGCCGGTCGCCGTTTTTCGATTTGGCGATGAGCGATTTATAGGTGCAGAAAATGATGCCTTCGCGCATCAAGATATTTTGTTCGGGCGTGAACTCGTTAATCAGTTTAATCGGAATACTAAATCCCAATCGCTCGAATTCCTCGCGCACGGCTTCAATCAAATCGGCTTTCACCGAAAACCAAACTGTGCGGCGGCGATTCTGAAACCAGTTGTCCAAAACGATTCCGGCGAGCGTCGAAGTCTTCCCTGCTCCGGTTCCGTCGCCGATGCTAATTCCGGCTCGCGCTCCCGTAGGCAAAAGCTGCGCGTGCGCTTGTCCGGCATAAATGACGCGCTCGAATTGAATTTCCGAAATCAGCTTTTTGGCATTCAATTCCTGCGGCAAATGCGGGCGGTATGAAATCGGCGGCGGCGCGACGTTCGCCAAACCGGAGGTCTCGACAATCAAGCCCGGATGGTTTGCTCCGCCGCGCAAATAATGCGGCGCATAAACAAGCGGTTCGCCTGTAAATTTTTGAGCCGACTCCGGTTCGATTTTTGATTTATTTTCCGCTGGCGGGAGAGCTACGCTTTGAGCGCACAAAGCGGCTGCCCGCGCGTAGTCTCCTGCCGGTTCAAAGTTTGTTTGCATTGTTTTGGGATTATTGGTTGAGCCGCAGATTTAGTTTTTGAGCTTGCTCGAAGGCTTCTTCGACAGTTCTGGCGGAAACGCATATTATTCGACTCATCGTTTTGTGACAGTCAGTTTTTCGAGTTTCGAGAAGTTTTTCGCCGACGATGAGATTGATGTCAACGGTCGTGCCATTTTTGTAGTATTCGCGCCTGCTGATTTTAATAATGGATTTGATTTCTAACCGGTCAGCCAACTTGCCCCAAAAATCATTTCCGGTTTTCGTGTCGAGTCCCACCGCGTCGCCCAGGATGATTCCGAACTTGCCGCCTTTTTTCAATCTTTCCAAAGCCGATTCGACGTGCCTGAAACCGAATTTGCTCGAATCGTTTTTCGTCCGTTCACCGTTTGAAGAAAACGGCGGATTCATCAGCACGCAATCAATATTTACTTCCACCGAAAGGAAATCGTTGATGAATTCCGCGTCAAAAGCCGTGGGCGCGAAACCGATTTCTCGCAAAAGAGCGCGCCGTCGCGAATCAATTTCGTTGGTATGAATTGGAAAGCCGCCGCCCGCCGCCCAAACAGCTAAATTGCCTGTTCCTGCGGACGGTTCCAGTATTTGTTCTGACGGTTTGAGATTTAGTAAATATACAAGCAGAAACCCGATTGCGGGCGGCGTGGAGAATTGCTGCAAGGCGCATTGTCGCCTACTTCGCCAGGTTTGAGTCGGCAATCTTTCTCTGATTGGTCGGAGAATTTGCTTTAGTTTCTCATTTTGATTTTCGCCGGTTAAAAAATTTCACGCATATTTTCTTTTGATTAGTAAGTTAAGCGCGGCTTCAGCCATTTCGTGCAAAAAATGAGAGTCAGTCGTCCCATCCAAGATCCCTCCCAAATCTCGACATAAACTCAGCAGTTCCCTGTTTTCGATTTTTCTTTTTTCAATACCAATCGTATAAATTATTTTCTCGATGCAAGAATTAATGGGATTAAATTGTTATTCTAAATTTTTAATCATTTCTCCAATTTCCTTTACAAAATTAAACCGCCGCTTATTTTTTGCTATAATTGGCTTTTCATTGTCGCAATTTAACTAATTTAAGTTAGCATATACACATACCCCTACACATAGTCATACATATACTTGTTATAACCTACACACGCAAATGCAGATGAATAGAAGAACCTATACATTTACTATTTGACAGGCGCATACAAATAATTGACAAGAGACCTATAATCGGGTAGATATATCTAACTAGCAGGGTAAGTTTCCTTCCGCATCAACAAATAAAGATAAATTTAAAATCGGCTGAAAGTCGTTTATAAAAAATAATATGGCTCGAAAAATCCAAATACAGAATTTCAAAGGCGGCGTAGGCAAAACGACGACCTCTATCAATCTGGCACACGCCTTGGCGATGCAGGGACACAAAGTTTTACTAATTGACCTTGACCATCAGGGAAATGCGACAAACGGTTTGGGTTATCAGGTGACGGAGACGACACCGACCTTGTTTCACGTTTTGAAAGAAGGCTTCGATTATAAAGACGTAGTGGCGACTGTGAGAGAAAACTTGGATTTGCTGCCCTCGAATCGCGAGACTGCCGAAGCGGAGGAAGCATTGCAGTATGAGCGGCGGCGCGAGGAGATTTTGAAAAGACGTTTGGGAAATCTCGACGAATACGATTATGCGATTCTTGATTGCCCGGCATCACTTAGTTTGCTGCATATTAACGCGCTCCTTTTTGCTGAAGAAATTATTCTGCCCGTCCGAAGCGAAGTGTGGTCTTATGAGGGCGTTGAGCAAATTCTACATTCGATGCAGGAGATGCAGGAAGTTTTCGGGTATCAACCGAACATCTTGGGCGCGCTGCCGACGATGGTTGACAACAGATATAACTTGTCGCGCGAAGTCAGGGAACTGCTCGTCGAATCTTTCGGAGAAGACCGCGTGCTGCCGCCGATTAGAACCGACAGCAATATTTTGAATTCGCAAAAATCGAATCAAACCGTTTTTGAATTCGCCCCGCGCTCTCGCGGAGCGGAAGATTACCGCCGGTTAGCCGAAATTGTCGTAGCGCAAACCAGACAGCGGCGACAGGGAAAAGACAAGCAAAAGAAATTGAAAGGAGGCGCGAATTAAATGGCGAATAAACTTAAGCAAACAAAATCGGAAGAAAAACAGACCGCCGCAGAAACTTGGCGTAAGCCACTGCAAGTTCCGCCGCGCGCAAACGCGATGCGCTCATTCTACAGAGGAACGGAGGAAGAAGAGACAGCCGGAAGCGCAAGCAAAATCGTTCCAGAAAAACAACCAAAAGCGGCGGTAACGAAAATCGAAAAGCCTGATAAAGTTGAAACTGTAACCGCTCCGCAACCATCGCCTAAAAAACAGAGCAGGGAAGCGGTGACTGCAAAGCCGCAATACGAACAATCCCCGCCTAACGAAAAAAGCGCGGCGGCTTCTGATTCGAGCGCAGCAACGACGGCAACGACAGCAAAAACAATAGACGCGGCAAACGAATTAACGAAGCGGGAATTGTCCGAAAATCTCGGAATCGAAATCGAAGATTTGTTCGACGTTCACGAGCTTCTGCGCGGTAAATCTTTTGATATTTATCAAACATTGATGAAATCAAAGGATGAAGCTAGGCGTTGCAAAATCACCCAGCCCGAATTGATGAAGCGCACCGGCATCAAAAACCGCCGCACGTTTTATAAGCACGAAGAATGGTTGATTAAATTAAAGCTGCTGGAAAAAAGGCATCTTCCGGGCGACCACAAAGGAGTTGTTTATCGCGTCTCGGAAATCTCGGACGTTCTGCCGCTTTCAAACGAATTACTCACAAAATTCAAGCGCAGGCTGGAAAACGTTGAATAGGTGAATAAAGACAGTATCTATAAAAACTCAATCCGTCTCGTCATAGTTGAGCGAGTTGATCGAATTGTCTTCGAGACTCAAACGGTGATGGTCGTATCTTTGCACCGATTGAATGTGCTTGTGACCCGAACCGTTCTGCACCTGCCGGTAAGTGTGTCCCAAATCAAGGGCGCGAGTTATCGCCGTCCTCCGCAAATCGTGCGGCGTGACTTTTCCAATCCCGGCAAATTCCGCCCATTTTTTAACTAAATGCCATAAATGCCGGGTTGAGAGCGGCTGGTTCTCGCCGAAATTGCGGCGATTCACGTCCGCCTGAAAAATGAAGCCGTCGTTGCCGTTCCCGGTTTTCATCGTTCGCCGGTTTCCGGCATCAAGCAAAAGGTAATGGTCAACCGCTTTTTTAACGTCCAAAGGGACGGGAATCGTTCGCTCGCGCCCGCCTTTAACTTTCACTTTCAGCGTCCATCTGCCGGTCGTCCAGTGAAACGATGAGACGCGCAGACTGGCGGCTTCGGAGACGCGCAAAAAAGTTCGGCACAATAAAAACATCAGCGCGTAATCGCGCGCTCCCGTAGGGATTTGGCGGTCGGGTCCGGCGAGTAAATACCGGACTTCTTTCGGTGTCAGCGCGCGCCCTGAAACACCTTCCGGCAGTTCGGGCGGCGGAACGAGTTTCGTCGAAGCCGGATTTTTATCAATAATTCCGTCCGCGCGTAAGTAGTCAAAGTAAGAACGAACGACAGAAAGTTTCGTCGCTACTGTAGTCGGGCGATTGCCGCGCCGAATTAATGAATCGCGCCAGCGAATAACGTCAATCGCGGCGATGCCTGCGGGATGCTTGAGCGAATGAAAAAGAAAAAACTCCCGGATATGTGTTTCATATGTACGCCGGGTTTCCGGCGAATTCGATTTCAAGACGAACGCACGCGCCTGCTCGGAATAATCAAATTGAGCTAACTCCTGATTCGTGCCGATTTTTACTAGACTCTGCTCCATTTTTGAAAATTTAACTCGCTAATTTTTCGTCGGTTTTCGACTTCGATACAAATCGAACTATATCATAAAAGTTAAATTATCTGATACAACGTGTCAGAAGAATCTTCTTTATAAGGGAAAAGTAAATTATTCGTTATATTTTCTAAACTTTTTCAAAGGATTGTGTCACGTCGCACAAGGGAAGACGACAGATTCTTAGTTTTTAATTCTTCTTCGGCGGCACTAACGATGTCGAAATAACGGCACGCGCGCCTGAATACCGACAAACCATCTGTTTCTTCTAACTTCACCAATTATTCAAGAACGCTCAAATGTTATTTATTTCGGGCTTTTTAGGCGGCTTATCAAATTGTTTATGGCTGGCATGAAACTTGTTTTTAAGGGCAGCAGTGAAGCGATTTGAATGTGAAAACAAAAATGATTGGATAAGCAAAATAGGAATCATTCCGAACGGAACTTTAGGAGAGTCTAATTGAGAATCAATTATTGTTCTGCCAATCGATAAATTTTTAGGAGAAACAAGATGAAAAGTTTACAAAGTATTTTTACGATTTCGGGAGCATCCTGGTATGCCTTTACTGTGATGCTCGCTCTGTCAATGCTTTTTTCGGCAATCGTGGCTTCCGTCGCAAACGGGCAGAATAACAATTCAAAAAAACCGGCTATCGTGCTTGTCCACGGCGCATACGCTGACGGGTCGAGCTGGAGTAAGGTGATTCCGATGCTCCAGGCTAAAGGCTACACGGTCATTTCCGTTCAGAATCCGCTTACTTCGCTCGCCGACGATGTGGCGGCAACCAACCGCGTCATCAATCAACAGACCGCACCGGTGCTGCTGGTCGGGCATTCCTGGGCTGGCGTCGTGATTACGGAAGCGGGGAACAATGCGAAAGTCAAAGGATTGGTTTATGTTTCCGGCTTGGCTCCCGATAGCGGACAGTCGCTCGTTGACGCGACAACGGGATTTCCGCAGACAGCGGCTCCGGTGATGAAGGACGAAGGCGGTTTTTTATCGCTATCAGAAGCGGCATACATGAAGTATTTCGCACCGGATTTGCCGCCCGCCGAGCAAAAACTGCTTGCCGCAACGCAGGTCACCTGGTTTAACGCCTGTCTGACCGACAAAGTAACGCATGCCGCCTGGCACGACAAACCTTCGTGGTGGGTAATCGGCTCAAACGACCAGATGGTCAATCCCAAAATGCAGGAGACGATGGCTGCCAATATCAAGG
>CAXSHW010000009.1:63268-71962 GCA_964237245.1 uncultured Pyrinomonadaceae bacterium | reverse complement strand
AAAGGAACGGGTTTGCTCAACACGATTTTTCTGCGATTCGACAAATGGCAGGGCGATATGAAAGGACGCGGCACGGGTTCGCTGATTTCCGACCGCATCGGTGAGACGACGACCTACGCGCTCTACGCTTTGCAGGAACGCGGCAAAATGTTCGTCAATCCGCAGACAAAGGTTTACGAAGGAATGATCGTCGGCGAAAACGCCCGCGCCGTTGATCTCGACGTTAATCCGATCAAGGAAAAGAAGTTGACGAATATGCGCACGTCTTCAGCCGACGAAGCGATGCGGCTCGTTCCGGTCAAAGATTTGTCTCTGGAAGAAGCGCTCGAATTTATCGCCGACGACGAACTCGTCGAAGCGACGCCAAAATCAATTCGCCTGCGCAAACGAGTTTTGAAGGCGAACGAGCGACCGAAGAAATAACTTTTCGTAAATCATAAAAAGCAAATCGCGGATAGATTGATTTCTGTCCGCGATTTTTCATATGTCAGGCAAATTTTTGCTATTTTCCCTTTGTTGTCTTGCTCAATTTAATTTGCGTCACGCGCACGCCGCCTGTGTTAAGAACATAGAGACGCTTTTCGCCTTTTATTTCAGCTAAGACGAGAGACGATGGGTTATCCAAGCTATCGGGCGCGGCGAGCTTAAGCGATTGCAAACGGTTTCCGTCGCCGTCGAAAACAAGAATTTCATTTGTTGCGCCGCTCGTTGCGTAAAGGCGTTTGGTTTGTGAATCGAACGCCACATCGGGAAAATGCCAGAGGTCTTTATCCCATTCGGGAACAGACCACTGGCGAATAAATTTACCGTCAAGATCAAAAACCTGAATGCGGCTGTTGCCGGCATCGGCGACGAAAACACGGTCGCCTGAGACATCAAGCCCGGTCGGGTCGGAAAATTCGCCTTCATTCTTTCCTTTTCGTCCCCATTCCGCAAAATTCTCGCTTTCAGAATCGAGTTTCACAACGCGAGACATACCTTGGTCAAGAACGTAAATTTGTTTATTCGGTCCGATTGCAACGTCGCGTGGTCCGTAAAAACTTGATGCGGGTCCGCTCCATTGTTTTTCAAAAGTTCCGTCGGATTTGAATCTGATTAGACGATGATTGAGCGCGTCGGCAACATAAATGTTTCCCGCGGTATCAACGGTAATTCCGTTCGGCTCGCGCAATTCACCTTCGCCCGTTCCGGGTTTTCCAATAGCTGCGAGAAAATTTCCTTCAGGCGAAAATTTCTGTATGCGCGCGTTGCCCAAATCGGCGACGTATAAATTACCCTGCCCGTCTAACGCGATGCCGCGCGGCTTATCAAACTGCCCGCGCTCTTTACCTTGTCCGCCTTCAAAAGCGTTAGAGGCGGGAACGCTCGTATCAACGTCGGCGACCGCAGATTTTTGCAGCAACGACGGCGGAACATCCGACAAATTGGCGGGAACTTTGTAAATGATAAGTCCATCGTAACGGTTATCCGAATCTTGAAAAACCTGTTCAAAATTACCCTTAAATACTGACTCATTTAAATTCTTGATAAAATCATCTTTCCTGAGTCCGTTGTCAATCGCTACATAAGAGATATTGTTTTCCTGAAGCATAAACAGCAGCGTCTGCGGATTCCGCTCCTGAAACATCTGTCTATAAACCGCGTCGCGCTCGCCGGTCGGATAACCGGCAGACTGCGCGTAATAAGGATAGCCGTAGAAAAGCCGTCGCCCGGCGAGCAGTATTTCGTGATTAACATATCTGTTGCTGAGGAAAATTGAATTTGGATCGGTTTTCTCAGTTACCCAGCGAACAAGCGAATCGTTTTCAAACGGTATTTCTATCCAGTAACCGTTGTAAATCGGAAAAAAGTCTATAATTCCGCCGAAAGTGATTAACAGAACTAAAATGATTGCGGTAATCTTGCCCAACAGCATATTTTTCAACAGTCTCATTTTCCACAATCTGTAGAGACCGTAGGCGACGAACAAATTGGCGATGACCAGCCAAACATTCAGAAATTTGTGATTGGCTAAAACTTCCAGGCTGAATTGAAAGAAAAAGGCGAGCGCGAATAAACTTGTGACGGCGATCATCAAGCGCCGCTGAAATCCTGTCGCAAATAGCAGCGCGACGACAATCAGCAGCCATTTAAAACCGAAGATAAACCACAAGTATTCAATAACATTAATGACGGTCGGATCGTCAACCGTATAGCCCCAGTGAAAAAGCGAATATCCGGCGGGCTGCATATTGCCCGTTTTGAGAAATATCACTTGCGGGAGCGCGACAATCGCTGTCGTTACAGCCAGCCAGAGCATTTGCTTTTTTAACGGAAACAATAGAAACAAAACGCCCAATACCGCGAACGCCGCTATAAAAACCGCAGTGTTCCACATCGGCATAAGACCGAGCAAAACGCCGGAAAAAATAAATGGAACGGCGGATTTAAGCGTGTCGTCCGACAAGACGGTTTTCGGCGAAATTTCCGGCTCGGTTAGATTCGCCGGTTCGTCGGGAACTTGGTTACGCTCGTCTGTATTAAAATCATTATCAAGCGAAAGCGCGGCTCGATAACGGGCGAGAATAAACACCAGAACGAGTAGGAAAATACCGATTGAACTCGCTAAATGACGCTGATTAAGAAAGACGACTTGCGACCAAACTCCCCAGGTTTCGCCGTGATAGGGAAAACCCGACGGCAGAAAATCGTGTAGTGTCAACACACTGTTCATCAATCCGCTAACAGATTCCCGGGAAAGTATAAATGGAATGTAAGAGAGCGAGCCGTGAAAAAAGAAAAGCGCCGCGCCGATTCGTCCGACCGCGCGTGAGCGGAAAACGACGACGCCGAGCGTCATTACCAAAATCAGCATCGAGACAAGCGACAGAATGCTCAGGATATTGTTGCTCAACGCCGGATTGAGTCCAAGATATTCAAAATTTCCAGCCTGAAAGTAAAATAAAAAGTGATAGTGAATGCGTTCGCCCGTGAAATGCGGAAGTTCGGTCGGAAAGTTATGACCGAGCGCGAAACTCTGCATAATAGAAACGGTTGAGCCGAAATCGCTCCATTGATTGTTGCCGATTTGGATTTTCCCCGCCGACATATTAAACGTGCTAAACGCCAGCACGCACTCGAAAATAAAGAAACAACCGATTAAAATCCAATCCCGCTTATCCGATGAAGTTAATTGTTTTAGAAACGGCAATCGCGCTTCTTCGTTCGGCAAGCGTTTTCTCAGCCGGATAATTAAACCGACAGCCGCGATGAAGAAAAGCAAATTTCCCCACAATAGAGGCTGCGATGAACGCTCGAAAAGCAGCGCCGCGAGATACGTGAACCAGGTGCTGATGAGAAGTCCTGAAATAAAAGCGGCGGCTAGACGATGCGGCAGCGAAACAAACGAATAAAAGCGCCGGCAAATAGAATCGCCGAGCGTTACCATAACCGACAAATAAATTAGAGCCAGCACCTAAAATCTCCGATAAAATAAATTTTATGAGGAAAGTATATCGTCAGACAGTTTAGTTATGAAGTCGTCGAGTGATAAAATTCTTTTCGACACGACAAATGAAAGTCAAATTTATTGCAGGCGTTTATAATTAAAAAATAAAATGTTCACAGGAATAATCGAAGAATTAGGCAAAATTTCCGGTTGGGAAAAACACGCGAACGGCGCGAAGATAAAAGTTTCGGCGCAAATTGTAACTAAAGACTCAAACGAAGGTGATTCGATTGCGGTCAACGGCGTTTGTTTGACGGCGATTGAAATTACCGCAAGCTCTTTTGCCGCAAACGTTTCGCCGGAAACGTTGAATCGTTCGACGCTCGGCGATTTAAAAATCGGCTCGAAAGTTAATTTGGAACGCGCGGTAACGGCTTCGACCAGACTCGGCGGACACATCGTTCAAGGTCACGTTGACGCGCGCGGAAAGTTTTTGGGCGCGACGCAGGACGGCGATTTTTGGACGGTGAAAATCGGTTTTCCGAAAGAAATCGCGCAGTATCTTGTTTATAAGGGTTCTATTTCAGTCGAGGGAATCAGCCTGACAATTGCGAATTTGGCAAATGATTATTTTGAAATCGCGGTTATTCCGAAAACCTGGGAAATGACCGATTTGTCCACGCTCAAAACGGGCGACGCTGTTAATTTGGAAGCCGACGTGATTGCAAAATACGTCGAAAGAATTATGCTCTACGGCAGCGGTGCGGAAAAAAGCGAAGCGATTACAAAGGAAAAACTTACCAGACTGGGTTTCGTATGATTCAAATAGCGCAAGCCGAAACGCCCGAACAAATCGAAGAAATCCGCAAACTTTTTCGAGAATACGAACGATGGCTCGGCATTGATTTGTGTTTTCAAGATTTTGAAAACGAACTGACAAATTTGCCGGGCAAATACGCCGCGCCGACAGGAAGATTATTTTTAATTTCGGTGAAAGATCAACCGGCAGGCTGCATCGCGCTGCGGAAAATCGCCGACGGCGTTTGCGAAATGAAACGTTTATATGTGCGCGAAAATTTTCGCGGTTTGCGTCTGGGAATGACGCTGATTGAAAAACTAATCGGAGAAGCGAAAATCGCCGGTTACGAAAAAATGCGGCTCGACACTTTGCCCGGCAAAATGTCCGATGCCGTCAAACTCTACAAATCTTACGGTTTTTGCGAGATTTCGCCTTATTACGAAAATCCGTATTCCGAAACGCTTTTTATGGAGCTTGAACTTTAGAGTTTGCTTTTATGATTTTCAATTTGCGCGAATCAAATTCAAAATACGCAAAATCATTCGTTATTCGCTACTAACTTTTCACTTTTTAAAAAATCTTTTGCAAAACAGAGAACAGTTAATAATGAATGGCGGAGAGAAATCAAGTTAGGCGGTTGCTTCCAATTCTTCTTCCAAAAGTTGGCGTTCGTATAAATCAGCATATTCGCCGCCTTGCGCGATAAGTTCTTCGTGCGTTCCGCGTTCGATAATTTCACCGTCGTCGAGAACGCAAATCAAATCGGCGTCGCGCACGGTTGAAACGCGATGCGAAACGATTAAAGTCGTGCGATTTTGGCGAACGTCGCGCAAACCGTTGAGAATTTTTTCTTCCGTATAAGTGTCAACCGCCGACAGCGAATCGTCCAAAATCAAAATGCGCGGATTTCGCATTACGGCGCGGGCAATCGCGGTGCGCTGTTTTTGTCCGCCGCTCAGAGTGATGCCGCGTTCGCCGACGAGCTGTTCGTATTGATACGGAAAATCCTTTACGTCGTCTGCAAGCGCCGCTATCTCAGCCGATTTTATGACTTCTGATTCGAGATGCAAAGTTTCCGGCGCTTCGTTCAAATCCTGAGCTTTCAAACCGGAACTTTTAATCTCAAATTCTTCATCTTCAACGCCGAACGCAATGTTTTCGGCGAGCGTATTGCTGAACAGAAAAGTTTCCTGCGGCACAAAGCCGATTGCCTTGCGAAGCTGTTCGAGCGTAAATTGGCGAATCGCCACGTCGTCAATGAAAATCGTATTTTCCGGCGCGTCGAGCAGACGCGGAATCAAACTTATCAAAGTTGATTTTCCGCTTCCCGTCTTTCCGACGAAAGCGACGGTTTGACCTTCGTTTATTTTTAGATTTATGTCGCGCAAAACCGGCGTTCCGTTGTAGGCGAAATTCAAATGACGAAATTCGATGTTGCCTCTGATTTTCGGCTGCGATTTTGCATCGGGCGCGTCTTTTATCGTCGGCACGGTTTCCAAAATTTCGTTAAATCTTTTCAGACTCGCCGTTCCGCGCTGGTAAAGGTTGACGACATAACCGAGCGCGATCAGATACCAAATCATTCTTTGCAGATAAAGAATAAACGCCGTAAAATTTCCCGCCGTAATCTCGCCGCGCACCGCCATCGGCACGCCGACGGCGACGATTATTACAAAACCTAAGCCGATAAAAAAGAAAAGCAAAGGTCGCATCGCCGCGCCGAATTTGACAAGCGCGATGTTGCGTTTCGCGTATTCACGGTTCAACTGCTGAAATTTTTCGATTTCCGCATCTTCCTGCGCGTATGCGCGAATGACTCTGACGCCGGTTAAATTTTCCTGCGCCCGCGCCGTAATGTCCGAGAAAAATTCCTGAATCTTTTCAAATCGGACGTGAATTTGCGCGCCCAAAAACTTGACGGTCAAAGACACAAACGGCATCGGAATCAGCAGCAATAAAGTGAGCTTGACGTTAATTCGCATCATCACCGGCAAGACAATCGCCAGCGCAAAAACCGCTTGAAACGAATACAAAATCATTGGTCCAACAATTTGCCGAATCGCGCCGAGATCATTTGTCGCGCGTGCCATAAGGTCGCCGACGCGATTGTTTTGAAAGTATTCGAGCGGCTGATCAACGAGCGCGGCGTAAAAATCGCGGCGCATATCGTATTCGATGTGACGCGAAGCGTTAATCAGCAGTCTGCGCTGCCAGAACAGAAAAATTCCGCTTAGAAAACTCGCCGTCAAAATTAAACCGGCGTGAACGGAAATTTTTTGAACGCTCAAAGTTCCGTTCCATTCGCTCATTTTAAAATCGTCAATCGCGTCACCGACCAGATACGGAACATAAAGCCCGAACGACATCGAACACAAAATAAACGCGATGCCTGCGATAACGTGCCATTTGTAAGGCTTAAAATATCTGGCGAATTTTCTGAGTTCTTCCATAAAAGTGGTAAATGGTAAGTGGTAAATGGTAATTTTCTGATTTCATTTACCACTTACCACTTACCGTTAAACTTTGGTGTAAGTCGAAAGCGCCGTCGCAATTAACTTTTCTTCGTCATTAAAAACTTCCGCCGAAACAGTGAAAAGACGTTTTCCGGCTTTGACAACTTTCGCCGTGCAGACGATTGAGCCTTTTGTTACGGGTCGCAAATAATAAACGTTTAAGTCAACAGTCGAAGCCTTTTCATCGTTCGTTAATTTTGTAACGACGGCAAAAGCCATCGCCGTATCAATTACCGAAGCCGTCGCGCCGCCGTGCAGAAGTCCTTGCGGCTGACGCAGTTCGTCGCGCATTTCGAGCTTAAGAATCGCTTCGCCGTCTTTTAGGTCAACGAGTTCCATCCCGATAAGTTTCAGATACGGAACTCTGCTGAAAGTCTCGCGAGCCAATTGCTTTCGCGCTTCGCTAATTTCTTTAGTTTCAGTCGTTTCACTCATTTTCAGAATTCAGTTTTCCTGCCGAATCGTTTTTTGAAACTCGTTTGCCGAAACTCGGCGGAAATCTTTCGGCAATTCAAAAAGTTTATCGTCCGCTTCGAGTTTAAAATTTCGCAATTCCATCGAAAAAACCAAAGTTTTCTGCTCGCCGTTTGTTGTGTATAACTCCTGCCTGACTGGAATTTTCAAACTTGCGTCAACGTAAATCAGATTTTCCGAAGCATAGTTCAGCGCGTCTTCAAATTTTACTCGATATTTCGTCAAATTATTTTCCGCGCCGAGATTTTCAAACTTCGCGCCGCGCTTTTCATCGAGCCATTCGGCAGTCAAAAAATCCTTTATCGTTTCGCCTTTTTCGCCTGAAACACTTGAATTCGTTTGGCTTTCGGCATAAATTTTTTTGCTGTTGTTAAGTGAAAAATTTTCGTTTTCGCTCAATTGCAAACGGGAAATTCCATTTTCGTAGTCGCAGCGAAGTTTCGCGCCGCGCCGCGCCGTGAAAATTTTTCGCTCTGTTTTTTCGCCGCTCGCGTAAGTTGTCAAAACGATTTCCGCTTGATAAACGTCCGGTTCTTTGCTTGAAAACGGAATTGCGGATTTTGATTCTTCCCTCGTCAAAAGCGCGGGCGAAACATTGGCGTTTTGATTTTCCGCCGTTTGCCGAAAACCGCACGCCGCCGCGCAGAGCAAAACGAAACAGGCGAAAAATTTGATTGATTCGAGCGAAAACATCGGCGAAATGCGAGTTTAACATTTTCCGTCCGGCGTTTCATAATTGATTGAGTTTTCCGGGTTTGTTAAATTCAATAATTTTAGAAGTTAGGCAGTTGGAAATTGTAATTTTCAGGGATAGACAGGATATAAAAACTCCGATTAAAGAATATGTTTATCATCCCTGTTCATCCCTGAAAATTTGTCTTTTTGCTGTCAACCGCATAACTTCTAACTTTTGTTTTTAACTCGCTAAACTCGCCGAACGCGCTATGTTAAACTCGAATTATGGCGGAAACGGAAAACGATTTGGCATCACAGAAAAAACAGACGTTCACAAATCTGGCTCGAAGACTCGGCAAACTACCGAACGATAAAAAAATCGTCGCGCTCGAAATGAGCGCGAGTCTAGCCGGTGTCTCTTTAAAAGTCAGCCGCGAATTTGTCGAAGCCGTGCCGAAGGCGGCGAAAATTTTATCAGCCGAAGACATCCGAAATTGGGCGGAAATGGGACGAAGATTGGCGATGTCAAACGCCGAAACAGGCGCGAATTTCTTCGGCGTCGGCGTCAGCGATTTGAAAAAAGTTCCCGACGAAGCTCGTCCGCTCGTTTTTCAGATTTGCACGCGCCAGCTAGTTTTATCGTCGGCGATTGCGCTCGAAACTTTCCAACTGATTCCGACGCTCGCCGAAGTTATCGGCGATGATGAATTGTTCGCCGAAATTTTGCGGCTCGCTTCGGAAATCGCCAATCGTTCAGCCAAACACAGCGCGGATTTTTTGCAGCGAACGCCAAAATTAGCTGAAGC
>CAXSHW010000009.1:48311-63243 GCA_964237245.1 uncultured Pyrinomonadaceae bacterium | reverse complement strand
GGGAAAAAGTTTCGGAATCGGTCGTCGCGCTCGCCGCGCATTTTGCCAATCGAACCGGCGGAATGACGGCGGATTTGTGGCAGAATCTGCCCGCCGCGCTTCGTGAACTTTCCGCTGCCGAAGCGAGTCATCTGACGAAAAAAGCGTCGGAATTTCTCGAATTCGGCGGCAGCGTGACTTTGCATTTCATCGCTTCGGGCGGCGACGTTCTGCGCAATATCCCCGGCGCGTTTGACGATTGGCGCAAAGTTTTGATAAATATCGCCCGCAGCGGCAACGCGATTTTGATTTCGTTTATTCGCGCCAGTCCGAAATTTTTCGTCGGCGTCGTCAATATAAAGAAAAATCAGCAACCAACCGAAGTCGCGCGCAACGTTTTGCAGCTTATCAACCGAATTGCCGAAAACGACGCCGAATCCGCGCTCGCGGCGTTTCGTTCGAGTCCGGCGGCGCTCAAAAAAGTTTCGATTCCGCAGTTTGAAGATTGGGTTGAAACGGGTTTGACGAAATACAAAAACGAAAGCGCGAAGGCGCGAAAAAGCTATTTCGCGCTTGAAACACGCAACAGCAACGCGACTTTGCAGGACGCGAGCGACGGTTTGCCGCTCGAAGCGGTGCAGGCGATTTTGCGGATTTACGTTGAAGGTTTGACGGGCAAAGAAGTCGAAATCGCGCCGCTCGCCGCAATGCCGCAGGAATCGCGCATCGGCGACGGCAAAACCATTTTTCTGCCGTCGAGCGTTGCCGAATTCGGCGACGACGAAAAGGATTTTAGGCTTTACAAAGTTCTCGCGGCGCACGGCGCGGGACAAATCGAATTCGGAACTTATGAGCGAGATTCGGACGGTTTAAAAGCCGCTTTCACCGAACTCGCCGCGCTTTACGAAGCGACAAGCGAGCAGACCGACGCATTTTCGCTCGCCGGTTACATCGAAGATGTGCAAAAAGGCGAACAGGCTCTGAGCGAAGAAGAAACGAACCGCGAATTAAAAAAGTCGAAAAAGAAACTGCCGAAAAATTCCGATTACCGAGCGATTTTGCAGATTTTCCCCGAACCGAATCTGGCGAAAAAGATTTTCGGCACGATGGAAAACGCCCGCATTGATCATCGTCTGCGCGAAAATTATCGCGGACTTCGCAAAGATTTGGATTTGATGCAGACGCATCTGAAAGAAAAACGCCCGTATATTTTCGATTTGCCGATGTATCAAGTGCCGTTTGAGCTGCTGTTTCAAATCACGCTGTGCGGCGGCGCGACCGACGACGCGCGGCAGTATTACGGGCAAATTGTTTCGGAAATCGAAACCGTGATCGAATATTATTTGGCGGAAAAATCGGCGACGGTTGCCGACGCTTTAATTGCGACGAGCCGCGTTTACGCGCTGTTTCAAAACATCGCGGCGGAACAGCAAGCCGAATCCGAAGCCGAACAAAACGAAGACGACGCGGGCGAATATCAATACGAAGACAAGAATTCGGCGAATTCGGTTTTAGAATCGCAGGTTCGGCGCGAACAGAAACCGAAAAAGAAAACCGAAGACGCGAGCGATTTGTTCAACGCCTGGAATTCCGACGATGACGACGGCGAACCCGACGACCTTCAGGGCGCGGAAGCGTGGGCGCACAACGAAATGCCCGAACAGCCGCTCGAATCGGGCGATGTCGCGTTCGCCTACGACGAATGGGACAAGGATTTGTCGGATTTTCGCACCGATTGGTGTCGCGTGATCGAGAAGCGAGTCAGACAGGGCGACCGAAATTTTGTCGAACTCGCGCGTTCGCGCTATCGCGGCGTAATTTCTTCGATTCGCCATCAATTTCAACTGATGAAACCGGAAAATCTGACGAAAATCAACCGCGAATTAGACGGCGAAGATTACGACTTAAACGCGCTCGTTGATTACGTTATTGATAAAAAAGCCGATGGTCAGCAGTCGGAAAGAATTTACACGAAACGCTTGAGAAAACAGCGCGATGTCGCCGTTTCCCTGCTTTTAGATCAATCTTCTTCGACCGCCAGAACGATTACGCGCAATCCTTTGCAGCCTTACACGCATCCGGGACGCAGAATTATTGAAATCGAAAAAGAAGGTCTTGTGCTGATGAGCGAAGCGCTCGAAGCCGTCGGCGACGTGTATTCGATCAACGGTTTCACCAGCGAAGGCAGACGCAACGTGAAATTCTATGTTGTCAAAGACTTCGACGAAAAATATTCCGACGAAATCGAAAAACGCATCGGCGGCATCACTTTCCAAAACAACACGCGCTTAGGCGCGGCAATCCGCCACGCGGCGGCAAAACTCTTGCGTCAGGATTCGCGCACCAAACTCCTGATAATCCTCACCGACGGCAGACCTTACGACCACGATTACGGCGACGCCAGATACGCCCGCGAAGACGTGCGCGAAGCCCTGACCGAAGCCAAAATGAGCGGCATCACGCCGTTCTGCATCACCGTTGATAAAGATTCCGAGTTTGAACTAAAAGATTTATACGGCGATGTCGGCTACACAATCATTGACGACGTTTTAAGTCTGCCGGAGAAATTGCCGAATATTTATCGAAGATTGACCAGTTGAAATGGATTATTTTGGATTTACGGAAACCGAAAGATTTGCCAGACGCGCCGAAAAGTTATTGGGTGGGCAAATGGTTTCCGAGTTACAATTGTATTTATGCCGCCACGCAGACGACGGCGTGATAATTCCCGCGTCAAACGGCATCCGAAAATTACGTTGGGCGGCTTCGGGTAGAGGCAAACGCGGCGGCGCGCGAGTCATCTATTATTTTGCTAATGCGGCGGGCAGAGTTTTTCTTCTCGATATTTATGCCAAAAACGAAAGGGAAAATTTATCCGCTAATGATATTAAAGACTTGAAAGATGCCGTCGGATTTTGGCTTGAAAGACTTGAAAAGTTAGGTGAAATATAATGAAAAAAGATTTAATGCCAATGCGCGAAACCAAACTAAAAGTGCCGAGAGATTCTTCCGATGATTCGGAAGTTTTCGCTGTTTGCCTCAAAACCGACGACCGCGAACTGCTCATTCCGTTCAAGGTTTACCGCGTCAAACTGCGCGGCGAATATGTGAATGTAATTGATGAAAGCGACGAATCCGCCGTCTATCCGCGCAGCTTTTTTCTCCCGCTGCAGCTTCCGCCCGAAATTGTCAATATTTTATCAACGGCGTATGTTCAAGTTTCTTAAACGTCGTAACTTATCGAAGATTAACAAACTAATTTTGTAATAAAATCACTTTATGAAAAACGACCTGATTGAAATAAATCCCGAAAAAGTCGGCGGAACTCCGGTTTTTGCCGGAACTCGTGTGCCGATAAAAAATCTTTTTGATTATTTGGAAGGCGGCGAAAGTTTAGAAGATTTTCTCGAAGGCTTTCCGCCCGTCACGCGCGAACAAGCCGTCGCCGTTTTGGAAATGGCGGAAAAATCTCTGATTAAGGAAGTTGCCGCCAATTGAAAATTCTGCTTGACCATAACCTCGACCGGCGACTCAAAAAACATCTGACCGAATACGAAACCACGACGACGCAGGAACAATGTTGGGCAGATGTTTTGAACGGTGAACTGCTCACGCTTGCCGAAGAAAACGGTTTCGACGTTTTGCTCACGGCAGACACAAATATTAAATCTCAGCAAAATCTCTCAAACCGAAAAATTTCAATTTTGGTTTTACGCGCCTTCAACAATCGCCTCAAAACTCATACGGAAATGATTGACGATATTCACCAGGCATTATCAAAAATGCAGTCGGGCGAAATTATAGAGGTTTTGCATAAAGACGTAAAATTCAAATCTGAACAATAAACAGGCTTTGCGCGAACTGTTCAAGGAACGCCCGGAAGTCTGGCAGCATACCGCCGACATCGCCGCTAAAACCGAAGACAGCATCATTATAAACGCCTGTTCAAACTCATACGGAGCGCAGCAAGCCTTCCGCAAAAAACTCGCCGCGATGCGCGATAATCTCGGATGGGCGACGGCAACCGAGATCGAAAAGATTCTGATCGAACAAGTCTGCCTGAACTGGCTGCGGCTGAATCTACTGGAAAGCCTTCACCTATCCAAAACCACCGAAAATCATAACACCGAAACCGGCATCTATTGGGACAAACGGCTAACCGCCGCGCAAAAGCGATATTTGCGCGTGTGCGAATCACTGGCAAAGGTTAGAAAATTGACGGCTGAGGCAGATTTGAGGGAACAGCAGGCGCGCAACAAACGCAGCAAAAGCACGGCAATTGCTCAACAGATATTGAAGAACGCAACAGATTGAAATTGATAATTCGCTAAACTTACAAGCCTTTGTTAAAATTTCATTCTTTCTAATTCAAAAATCGAGCGATAAATTTTTACAATTCGACCACGAGTTATTTTGCAATGAAGCTGAAACTTGAAGAGCTAAAATATCAGCAGGATGCCGTTCAGTCAGTAGTTAAAGTGTTTGAAGGCACGGCGAAAAATATTTTCGATAATGCAACGATTGACGGCATTCGTTTTAATCGCTGCAACCTTGACGACGATCAACTAAAGCTGAACATCAAAGCCGTTTCCGAAGAAAACGGAATTTCTGAAGACAAGGCGCAAATTTCCGAAAGCAAAAATTTGTGTGTCGAGATGGAAACAGGCACGGGCAAAACACTTGTTTACATCAAAACGCTCTACGAACTTCATAAAGACTACGGCTTCACAAAATTTATCATTCTCGTTCCGTCAGTTCCGATTCGGCAAGGCGTTATTTCGACGCTCAAGACCTTTGAAAAACAACTGAACGATATTTATGGCTTCACGCCGGATTATTTCGAGTATTCAAGCAAGAAACTTCACGAAGTCGGAAAATTTGCCGAAGAACAGCATCCGCAAATAATGATTATGACGACGGGCGCGATTGTCGGCGATGATAAAATAATTAACCGCGAACAGCGCGAAGATTTGTTTGATAATACGCCTTATATTGACGTGATCGGCAAAACCAAGCCGATAATCATAATGGATGAACCGCAGGAAGGAATGGACGCGGAAAAAACTAAACCGGCAATTGATCGGCTGAATCCGTTTTTCAGAGTCCGCTATTCGGCAACTCACAAAAAAGACGAAACTAATAATCTGATATACCGCTTAACGCCGTATGAAAGTTATAAACAGAATCTTGTTAAAAAGATCGAAGTTTTGACCGTGACAGAAAAGAATGACGAAGCAACTGCGAAGATTGAGATTGCCGAAATCAAAAACGGCAAAGGCGATCCGCAAGCAAAACTTAACTCGTGGATCAGGCAAGCCGAAGACAAGATAGTTTTTAAGCCGACCGTCTGGCTGAAAGTCGGCGATAATCTCGGCGACAAGACTAATAATCCGAGTTATGCGGATTATAAAATCGAGCGCATTTATAAAAGTATGCGCGACGGAAAATATCGCGTTCAATTTACCAACGGCACGGAGATTTTAGAAAAGCAGACTGCCGGAAATCTCGAAAACATTTGGGCGATGCAAATGGAATGGTTAATCCATCGGCATTTGCAGAAAACCGAAAAACTGAAAGCGCAGGGAATTAAATGTTTGTCGCTGATTTTCATTGACCGTGTAGCGAATTACATCGGCGCAAATCCGATTATCAAAAATCTGTTTGTTAAAAAGTATCGTGAAATTTACCCGGAATATAATGGCGGCAAAACGCCGACTGACGAACAGATCAACGACGCGCAGGGCTTCTACTTTGCAACGGTTAAAAATGAATACACCGACAGCGAGAAATCAATGAACAACAATAAGGAAATCTATGATTTGATTCTTCGTAAAAAAGAAGAACTACTTTCAATAGATAATCCCGTGCAATTCATTTTTTCACATTCGGCATTGGGCGTTGGTTGGGATAATCCGAATGTTTTTAATATCGCAACTTTGAATAATTCTTACTCGGACATCAAAAAACGGCAGGAAATCGGGCGCGGTCTGCGTATCGCGGTTAATCAGGAAGGGCAAAGAATTTATGACGGCTTCGACGTTTCCGACGATGAGCGAATTAACGAATTAACGGTTGTTCCGAATGAAACTTACGAAACATTTGTTTCACAGTATCAGGACGAAATTAAAAAGGCTTACGGCGACACCAAAGACGCGCCGCCGACCAAACACACGCATAAAGGCGAACCGCGAAACACAGTCAAAGTTAAGATAAATGAAAACGCCGAAATTCAAGCGGCTTTTCGTCGGTTCTGGCAGAAAATTGCCCGTAAAACCGATTACACCGTTTCTTTTGACGAAGAAAAGATAATTGAAGGCGCGGTTGACCGGATCAACCAAATCACGATCAGCGATAATGTTTTGGAAGCTGAAAGCAGCCGCATTCGAGAATTTAATGAAAACAATGTCGAACGTGAAGACGGCGGAAGCGAGCGCATCAAACAAAAAAGCGTTTTTAATCCGCTCGATTTAATCGAAGAATTGAGCGAAAACACACAGCTTTCTTACAATTCGGTTTTCGAGATTGTCCGGCGAATCAAAAATTATAATGAATGGATTAAAAACCCGCTTGTCTTTGTTTTGAAAGCGGCGGAAATCATTCGGCACGTCGAACTGGATTGGATGGTGCGCGGCATCAGCTATTCGATCACCGACGAAGAATTTCCGCTTGATTTTGATAAATTCGTTCAGGAAATCGAAGACGGCAGTTATATTGATACGCCGCAGCACGGCGTTTTCGATAAAATAAAAATGGACAGCAAAAGCACACCGGAGCGCGAATTTGCCCAAAATGCCGAAGCGGATAACCGCGTCGTTTGTTTTCTCAAACTTCCGAGTTATTACAAAATTCCGACACCGTTCGGAAATTACGAGCCGGATTTCGGCATCGTTTTGAGACGGCGCGAACTGCGAAACGGCAGCGACGAAGGCGAATTTCATTTTGTCGTCGAAACCAAAGGCACGGACAATGAAAACGATTTTAAGAAGTTACGGGAAAGCGAACTAATCAAAATCAAATGCGCCCGGAAACATTTCGAGGCTTTGGGAATCGCTCAAAACGGCGACATCAATTTTGAAGCACCGATTCAGCATTACGCGACATTCAAAGACCGAGCGCGAAAAATCACCGATCCGTTAAATTAGAATTATGACCGAAACAGTAAAAGATTTAATGCCATACACGCCGGATTTGAATGCGGAACGATTAGCCAAACTCAAAGAATTATTTCCCGACCTTTTCACCGACGAAGGCGGTTTGAACGAAACCGAGTTAAAGAAATTGGTTGACCCGAAAACGGTTAATGAAACCGAGCGTTATGAGTTTCGATGGTTCGGCAAATCGAACGCCAAGCGTAAGGCTTTTACGCCGACGGTTAATACACTAAATTACGACGCGGCGCGAAGCGTCAACCCGGAACAATCGGAAAATCTGATTATCGAAGGCGAAAATCTCGACGTTCTCAAACTTCTGCTTTGCTCATACCGCGAACAGATCAAATGTATCTACATTGACCCACCGTATAACACGGGCAAAGATTTCGTTTATTCGGACAATTACAGCGAAGACCGTTTGCCGTATTGGAAACAAACGAACGTCGTTGACGAATACGGCGTAAAGATTGACACGAACGCCGACACCGACGGGCGTTATCACAGCAACTGGATGAATATGATGTTTTCCCGCTTGCTGGTTGCGCGTCAATTACTGCGAAAAGACGGCGTGATTTTTATTTCGATTGACGACAACGAAGTTCATAATTTGAGAAGGCTTTGCAATGAAGTTTTCGGCGAAGAAAATCTTGTAGGCGTAATTACAGTTTTATGCAATCCGAAAGGAAGATCACAAGATAAATATTTTGCTACGAATCACGAAAACGTAATTGTTTATTCCAAGAATCTTTTACCGAAAGGTAGTTTTTCAGTCGAAAAAGATGAAGAACAAATTGCTAAAGAGTATTCAGAAGAAGATGAGATTGGTAAATATCGCCTTCTTGAATTAAGAAATACTCATCGTGAGTTTGGAAAGCACAATCGTAAAAATCTTTATTACCCGCTTTATGTTGACGAAGAAAGCGGTGAAGTTAGCACAATTAAAAGTGATGAAGCCGCTGAAGTTTTACCAATTTGGGATGATGGTTTCAATGGTTGTTGGACTTGGGAAAAAAACAAAGCATTAAACGATGGCGATTATTTAGTTGGGATTAAGAACAGAGAAGGCAATTGGAAAATTTATCGAAAAAGTTATGCCAACGGTGCTGACAAAATGTATAAATCAATCTTTTTGGATAAGTCATTCTATACAGAAAAAGGTCAGAAAGAATTTAACAAACTTTTTGAAACGAAGTCTAAAGTATTTCAGTCACCTAAATCAGTCGAATTATTAAAAGCCTTGATTAGAACTTCGACGGATGAAACATCTATCGTTTTAGATTTCTTCGGCGGTTCTGGTTCAGCAGGTCAAGCCGTGATGGAATTGAACGAAGCGGACGGCGGCAACCGCAAGTTTATTTTAGTGCAACTGCCGGAATTGACCGACGAAAAGAGCGAAGCCTACAAAGCGGGCTACAAACGCATCAGCGACATCACGATTGAACGCAACAAGCGCGTCATTAATCGCATCATCGAAGAAAAACGCCAAGCGCATCCGAATCTGTTTGAAGATAACGACGGTAAAGACGCGCTCAAAAATTTAGGCTTCAAAGTTTTCAAACTCGAAAAATCATATTTCCCGCGAACCGAATGGAGTCCGAACCCGGAAGCCGACGAAGCCGAAAACGTCCAATCGCTGAAAGATTACATCGCCGCCAAAGAATCACAGTTACACATTGATTTTGACCGCGATAAACTTTTAACCGAGATTCTATTAAAAGAAGGCTTCAAACTAAATTACATCGTCAAACCATTTGCCGAAGTTAAATCTAACGAAGTCTTATTTGTTTGCGATGAAGACAGAGAAGCGTTAATTTGTCTCGATAACACAATTTCAACCGAAACCGTCGAATACTTCAAAACCAACAAAGATTTGAAATTCATCTGCTTGGAACGCGGCTTGGACACCACAAAAAAATGGAATCTGGCAAACAGTTTAGGCGAGAAATTCAGAGCGATTTAAAATATCAATTTAAAATGCTTAATTCTCTTTTAGATGAAATTGAAGATAGATTTCGCGCTATTATCAGAGAAGAAATTGACGCGGCATTGTTGGAAATGAATAACCCAAAAAGTCAAAAAGTAGAAGTTAAGCCGATAATCAAAAATTCAGAAACTTTCCCGGAACTTTTGACTGCATCGCAAGTTGCAGATTTATTAGGTGTAAAAGCCGCACGAATTTATGAATTAACGCGGGAACGGGAAAGATACAATTTCCCGGTAATAATTATTGGTGTAAGGAGTTATAGATACAGCAAGAAAGCAATTTCAGAATGGTTAGAGAAAAATTGACTATGAACGAATTTCGTGAAAACTTGTAAATATTTGGTGGGAATTTAAGTGGGAATTACAAAAAGGCATCAATTTGATTCCTTTAAGTTGTTGAAAATAAAGAATGCCGACTACAAGATTTGAACTTGTGACCCCTCGCGTGTGAAGCGAATGCTCTACCACTGAGCTAAGTCGGCAAAAATAAAAATGCAAAACGCGCTGATAAGGCAATCATCAACCAACTTATTTTTAGATAGACGGGTCTTCGGCTTTTGCCGGACGATTTTCCGAAGTTGATTTGGTTGTTCCGAGCGTCGAATCAAAATAATAATGTCCTGTTCCCGAACCTTCCTGCGGGTCGGCATTGATCGAATAAAAAGCCGGTTTCGTTCCCGAAGGTTCCTGGACGGTCATTTTGAAAACATAGCTGTTGACAATCGGATTTTCTCCGGCAAATCGTTCGTCGAGTCCGGCGGATTTAATCAATTCATCAAAACTCGGCGCGAATTTGCCTTGATGTTTGCCGGCGTAGCCGATTTGCAAAGTTTTGATTGTTTGAATATTTTGCGCGGCGGAAGTTTCGTTGCCGTTGTTGACCATTTGTTTGTAAGCCGGAATGCCGACGCCAATCAGCAGCGCGATAATCGCAATCACGATCATCAGCTCGATCAAGTTAAAACCTTGCTGGTTTTTGAAGTTTCGACGTAAGTTTTTCATATTTCTCATAAATTCCTATAAAACTTGTTTCTCCGATTTTCTTTCACGGAAAACTTTCTCTTAAGTTTCAAAATTTTATTTAGTTTTATCACAAAATTGCAACAGCCGAAAATCTTTTGGAACTTTTCATCGGTTGCGGCATCTTAAAACGAATAAAGTTTTCACTTTTTTGATGCAGTCAGGGCGAATAATTTTGTAGAATAGTTTTGGCAAATATTACTTTTGAATAATAAAAATGATGAGAGATTGGATTAGCGGCGAAACCGAAACAATAATGAAGCCCGCGCCGAAGACTTTTGAGACGGGCGAGAAAATCAAAAGTCTGCAATCAGAAATTGAGCGCGTTATCAAAGGCAAATCCGAAACGGTCAAACTCGCGCTTGTCGCGCTGCTCGCCAAAGGTCATCTGCTGATCGAAGACGTTCCCGGCATCGGCAAAACAACGCTTGCCAATGCGCTGGCGCGCTCGCTTGATTTATCTTTCCAAAGAATTCAGTTTACTTCCGACCTTTTGCCGTCGGACGTGATCGGACTTTCGATTTTCAATCAGCGCAGCGGACATTTTGAATGGAACGCCGGACCGATTTTCTCAAATATCGTTTTAGCCGACGAAATCAACCGCGCGACGCCGAAAACGCAGTCCGCGCTGCTCGAAGCGATGTCCGAAGAACAAATCACCGTCGAAGGCGTAACGCGACCGCTGCCGCAGCCGTTTATGGTTGTCGCCACGCAAAATCCGACCGAACATCACGGCACTTATCCGCTGCCCGAATCGCAGTTGGACAGATTTATGCTGCGTCTGCACGTCGGTTATCCAAGTCAAGCGGACGAACGCGAAATTTTGCGTGACCGCGAACGGTCGAACCCGCTCGCGGCGGTCGAAGCGGTGATGTCGGAAGATGATATTTTGCAGTTACAGCAAAAAGTTTCCGAAGTGCGAGTTGATGAAGTTTTAGTTGATTATCTGCTGCAAATCGTCGCTCTGACGCGCGAAACCGACGCGCTCGAACTCGGCATCAGCCCGCGCGGAACGCTTGCGCTGTTTCGCTCGGCGCAGGCGTTCGCTTTGATCGAAAACCGCGATTTTTGCATCGCCGACGACATCAAACGACTCGTGCTGCCGGTTTTCGCCCATCGCGTCATCGTCAATTCGCGCCAAGCCGGAAACAAACGCCGCGCCTTTGAAGCCGAACAAATTTTGCAGGAAATTTTGCTGAAAGTAAAAGTTCCCGTGTAAATCCGAAAATAATTTTTTATGGATTTTGAATGGGATGAACGAAAAGCCAGAGAAAATATCGAAAAACACGACGGAATCAGTTTTAACGAAGCGACTCTGGCTTTTTATGACAAATGGGCAATCGAAGAATTCGATGAAGCCCATTCAGATTTGAAAGAAAAGCGCATTATTATAATTGGTTTGGCAGTAAATCGTTTGCTTCGCGTAACTTACACAATCAGAGAAAATGAAGCAGTCAGAATCATCAGCGCGGAAAAAGCGCGTCCTTTCGAGGAGAGAGCTTACAACAAAAACCGAAATGAATACGACCGATAAAAGAATAATTGAGGTTAAAGTAACAGCGGAAGATTTGGAAAAAATGAGAACTGAAGGCGTTTCTGAAAATGATTTGCCCGAAATCGGCATTAAGCATTATCGTCCGGCGCGTCATATTCTCAAAGATAAAGACAAAATTACGTTACTGATTGATTCGGAGGTTTTGGAACACTTTGAAAAACGTGCCGCGAAGGACAATGCCGCGCCGTGTCAAACTCAAATTAATGACGAATTGCGGCGTATAATGGAACGCGACAAAGCCGAAGAAAGAAAAGACAATGAAAAAATCGCGGCATAAAAATGAAACTCCGCACACTTGCCCAACTCGTAAATTTTCGTGACGTTCGCAACGCGATTCTCGGATTGGCAGTCGTCATCGGCGGTCTGGGGTTGGCGGCGCTGACGCTGTGGGCGCAGCAGACGGGCGACCGTCAGACGGCTGGCATTGCGGCGGGCGCGTCGCTGATTTTCGTCATTCTGATTTTCGTTTTCGTGATTCCGCCGCTCGCGCGTTCAGCCAGCACGGAGGCGTCGCAAATGAATTTGCCGTTTGAATTTACCGTCGGCGGCGCGGCAATTCTCGGCTTGATTGCGATTGTCAGCTTTTCCGCCTGGAACACCGGCAACAATTTGCTGTTTCTCGTGCTTTCGGTTCTTGTTGCCTCGCTCATCGTCGGTTTTTTCGCCGGAAATTTTTGTCTGAAAAAACTCGATGTCAAAATGCGTTTTCCCGAAACGATTTTCGCGAGCGAAGCGACGCCGATTCTCGTCAGTCTGCACAATCGCAAACGAATTTTTCCGACGTTTTCCGTCGTCGCGCAGGTTCGCGGCAGCGAACGCGAAAAATCCACGCTGTTCGACGAAGTGAAGGAAATTTTACCGGCGAAATGGGCGGAAAAAATCACTCGTCCGCCGATTGTCCGGCGCACTCTGGATTATTTCGTTTATGTTCCGCGCCGCAACTCGGTCGAGAATAAAACCGAACACATTTTCGAGCGTCGCGGGCGTTTTATCATCAAAGATTTCGAGCTTTCGACGAAATTTCCGTTCGGATTCTTCCGTCATCGCCGCAGGCTTTCCGCGCAGGAAGCGGAAATCGTGATTTTTCCGCCGCTCGCGCCGGTTGATGCTGAAGCGATTGATTTGCCGCTCGAACGCGGAAATCTGGTGACGAATAAAAAAGGTCTCGGACAAGATTTGCTTTCCCTGCGCGATTATCAGCCGATGGACGACCTGCGGCGCGTTGACTGGCGGGCGACGGCGCGCGCGCAGCGTCTGATCGTCCGCGAATTTTCCGCCGAAGACGACAAGCGCGTGACCGTAATTTTCGACACGCGCCTGCAAAACGAAAATACCGAAAAAAAATTAACTCTGCGCGAAAAAATCGAAGCTGAACAAAAAGGCAAAAAACTCTCGCCCGTTTCCCGAAAGTTTGAAAACGGCGTCAGCCAAACTGCATCTCTGCTCGCGCATTTCACCGACGAACAATCCGAAATCCGTTTAATTATCAACGAAAACATCGGCGAATTCGGCATCGGCAGACAGCATCTCTACGAAAATCTCAAACGCCTCGCGCTCGTCGAGCCGAAATTTGACGAAACCGCCGAATTTTCCTTTGAAACGCTCGAAGAAATCTTTACGGAACGCGAAAATAGTTATACATTTTTCGTAACAACTCAATCGGAAGAAAATTTACCGGGCGAACTCGTTCAGCGAGCGAAGATTATCGGATTTTAAGAAATTGATTGTTTATGGATTTATACATTAAATTCAAATTTCTTCTCAGCCCAATTCTTGCTCAAATGCGAATGTCAGAGATTTGTGAAAAGTTACAACCGGAGGTTTTTGGAAGTGGTTATTCAATCTTCCAAAACAAATCTACTAAAATCAGAATTATCTGGGACGGAAAGGATAATTGGGGTTATATTCAATTTTGGAGCGAAAATAATTGGGAAGATATTTCAGTTTTCTTAACAAAGTCAGAACTTGAAAACGAAAGGATAAGCAAAGAAAAGATAAACAACAAAATGTTTCTTGCAATTAATTAAATTTTGTAACTGCTAAGATTATGAAAAAATTCATTTATATTTTGATTGCCGCTTTCACATTCTCAATCGGCTTTTGGCTTTTTCATTTTTACTATGACAGGCAGATAATCTCTACTCCGATAGATACGTCAGTTACGCTGTGCGAAGCCGCCGGAAATGACGGTTTTTACCAATCAAAACAAATTCATATTAAGGCATTTTTAGATGGCGTTCCAAGAAATGAAGATAATTTGGACGATTTTACGGTGTTTGACTTTGACAACCGCTGTTTGCAAAGTGCAAGTTTGGAATTCTCCGAAAATGTAAAAGAAAATTTGAAAAGCGATGAGAATTTGAAAGCCTCGCTAAGTTTATTGCGTCAGAAGGATAAAGAAGCATTTGATAACCGACAAAATAATAGCGTTCCGGCTGGTCATTATTTTATAGAAGTTGAAATTATCGGTGAGATTGTGAGACACGAATTTGCAGTGACTTCAGATTCGCATCCGCCTTTAGCAATAAAAGTAAATCAAATAAAACAAGTTTCACCAATTCGATCTATTAGCTACGAAGTATTTTCAAACATAACTAAAAATCTAACTAACGTGAAGTAATTCCATATCTTCATAGCAAGCTAGAGTTTTTGTCACAAAACTAACATCGGCGGTGTTTTATCTTTTGAAAGCAGTTTTTTTGATGCTTAATAAATGACCGACAGCGTAAAAATGATAATGGACGCGATGTCCGAAGCAGGCACAGCGGCGGCGAAAGACAAGATTGTTTTTGATGAGGCTTTTACGCTTCACCATCGGGTTGTGTTTCGCGCGGCGCGGTCGGTCGTGCAGGACGCAGGCATTGCCGAAGACGTGACGCAGGAAGTTTTTTTGCGGCTTTATAATAATCTCGACCAGATCAAAGGCGAGGAAATGCTGCGCCCGTGGCTGATTCGCGTCGCGCTCAATACGGCGCGAAACACTGTGCGCGGCAACATCAGAGCGAACACGCGCGATGAAAATTACGTCAAAGAAACTGACGAAGCAACCGATTTTACGGCGGAAAAAGAATTGGAACAGCGCGAAAACGCCAGAGAAGTTCATCGCGCGTTAAATCAAATCAAAGAACCTATGCGAAGCTGTCTGGTTTTGAAACAGCAGGGTTTGTCCTACAAAGAAATTGCGGCGAGTCTTTCGCTGAACGAATCGAGCATCGGAACTTTTGTCGCCCGCGCCCGCGCGGAA
>CAXSHW010000009.1:44411-48301 GCA_964237245.1 uncultured Pyrinomonadaceae bacterium | reverse complement strand
TTTGTCAGACATTACGGCAAAATCGGAGGGCAGAAAATTTTATGACGGAAAAATGTTTTGACATCGGCACAATTCAGGCTTTTTTAGACGGCGAACTCGCGTCCGACCGTTTGGAAGCCGTGTCGCGTCATATTTCATTTTGCGACGAATGCGCGATTTTGCTCCACGAAGCCGAAGAAGAAACAGCATTTGCGTTTTCGGCTCTTGAAAAGGAATTTAATGATTTTGTTCCGACGAATCGTTTATGGACAAAGATTAACGATTCGATTGAGCAGCAAAAGAAATCTTTCTGGCAGACTGTTCGCGGTTATTTCTCAATTCCGACCGTCGCCGCGTTTGCCGGTCTGGTGATTGTCGTCGGACTTTTCGCGGCTTTGTTCAGTCTCAAAACTGGCGGCGACAAAAATTTCGCGGCGGCGAAAAATTCAACCGAAAAAGCGGCGACTTCTCCAATTATCGAAAAAGATGCGCCGCAAATTGCCGCAGTCGAGCCGGAAGTTAATTCCGCAGACGGCGCGACAATCGCGGCGGCAAACGACGACAAAAACAAATTTAAAGCAGCCAGAACAGCTTTTTCACCGAAAGAAATAAAACGGCAGCCGTCGAAAATTCAAAAGGCGAACGCGGTGATTTTAACAAATCCGCCGCCGTCCGCTGATGTCGAATCGAATCCGGCAAGCGCGGCTGTTTTGGGCGAAGAAAGTTATCTTAAAACGATTGCGACGCTCGAAAAAACGGTTGACAGCCGCAAAGACGAAGTATTGAAACCGTCGGCGCGGTTCGCATTTGAGCGCGATTTAGCCGTAACGAACGACGCGATCACGAAAATGAAAGCCGAAGTTGCGAAAAATCCGCAAAACGAAGCGGCGAAAGACGTGCTTCGCGCTTCGTATCGAAACAAAATTGATTTGCTCAATTCGGTTGCCGAAAAATCGGAATTGATGGCGAGTTTGAAATAGAAAAGTGAAAATGTCGCAGACGGAAAAGATAAAAACAAATTTTATAAACCGGAGAGCGCGAAAGATTAGTCTTTTGACTTTGGCGTTTTTTCTTTTCGCGCCTTTTTCCTTTCTTTCGGCGCAGACGATTGAAGTCAAGCCGAAAGTCGTGATTGCGCCAAATCAGCCGAAAATCAAGCGAAAATTCAAAAAGGTTTTGAATGAAAATAATGAATCAGCCGAAAAATCAATTGCGGTTGACGCGAAAGTCAACGTCCAACTCTGTGTTTCCGAAGGCAGACTCAAAATCAACGGTTGGGAACATAATGAAATCCGCGCTTTTGTGAGCGGCGGAAGCAGTGTCGGTTTCAAAGTTCAGCAAAAAAACGGACAAAGCGAAACGCCGGTTTGGGTTGTTGTTTTAGGTTTCGATTCGACGAAAAACGATGCGAATAATACAGATGAATGTCTTTCGGGCGACGAAATCGAACTCGACGTTCCGCGCGGCGCGGCTGTCAATGTCAAAAGCAGCGAAAGCGACACGAGCATTGATTCGGTAAGAAAAGCGACAATCGAAATCAACGGCGGCGATATTTTTTTGAACAACATCGCGCAGGGAATTGACGCGAAAACTTATGAAGGCGACGTAACGGTCGAAAATTCGAGCGGCGCGATGACGCTCGCCGGCACGACCGGAAACATCGTCGCGTTCAATGTCAGTCCAAGCGAAATCGGCGATATTTTCAAGGCGAAAACCAGCAGCGGCGCAATCGCTCTTCAGCGCGTCGAATATCGGCAAATAGAAGTCAACTCAAACTCCGGTTCGATTAGATTCAACGGCGCGTTTCAAAACGGCGGACAATATAATTTAAGCACGCAAAACGGCTCGATTTCACTCGCAATTCCAGAGCAATCTTCATTTAAGTTAAATGCTTCGTATGGTTTCGGCGTATTTAATTCTGAAATTCCACTCGAAAATCTTCAAAAAAATTCAGCTTCCAAAGCGCAGAGTCTTTCCGCTTCAAGTGGAAAAGGCGACGCGACACTCAGCCTGACAACTTACAGCGGCGCGATTCGGATTAGAAAACAGTAATTTTAGTGGTAAACGGTAAGTGGTAAGTGTCGGATATTTGTCCTTCATTTACCACTTTTTTCGTTAAAAAGTCTATAATAAAAATTCATTTTTCAAACTAAATTTGATCTCAGACGTAAAACTTAAATACCTACTCGAAAACGGTTAAGATTTACAAGAAGTTATGAATTCTGGAAGCGTCGTCGGGCAAACGCTCGACAGCAAATATAAGATCGAAAAAGAGCTTGGCAAAGGCGGAATGGGAACGGTTTATCTCGCCAGGCACGTCGGAACGGAACGCCCCGTCGCCGTTAAAGTCATCGCGTCCGAATTTATGCAGCGACAGGAATTTATCGAGCGTTTCAGGCGTGAAGCGCGAGCCGCCGGAAGGTTGCGACATCCGAATGTCGTCAACGTAACGGATTTCGGTTTTGCCGAATCAAACGGCGGCGCGGTCGCTTATCTCGTGATGGAATACCTGGACGGCTGCACGCTCGGCGAAATTTTGGAGGAAGAAAAACGCCTGCCACTTTCGTGGACGATTGATATTTTGGAACAGGTTTGTTCAGCCGTCGAAGAAGCGCACAAACAGGGAATTATTCACCGCGATTTAAAGCCCGACAACATCTGGCTCGAACCGAATCAGCGCGGCGGCTACACCGTGAAAGTTCTGGATTTCGGCATTGCCAAGCTCGAAGAACAGGTCACTGATTCGACCGAATTAAATCTCCTGCATTTTTCAACCGCGCCGACCGAAAATTTTCGGTCGAAAACAACTTTTGCCGACCAGATACAAGCAAATACAATTGCCGAAAACCGTAATCGGACAGCAGTTTCGGAATCGGCGACCGTCGCGCTGAAAGATTTTAACCAGCCTGATTCGGAATCGGGAACGCTTATTTTACCTGCGGAAGATATTGATTCGGAATCCGGCACAAAAATTTTGCCTGCCGTTGAAACGCCGACAGTTTCCGGTGAAGATGCGGATAACGTCGGCACAAAAATTATTTCATCGGCGGATGAAAATGCTACGAAACTCATTTCCGAACAAATTGAGACGAGAAAATCTTTTGCGAGTATGCCTCAGACAGCCGAATTGACGCGCGTCGGCGCGGTTCTCGGCACGCCGCTCTATATGTCGCCCGAACAATGTCGCGGCGAAAAGTTGTCCGCGCGTTCGGATGTTTACAGTCTCGGTGTTATCGCTTATCAAATGCTCGCGGGCAAAACGCCGTTTTTCGGCGATTACAAATCGGTAATGAAAGCGCACGAAGAAGTCGCGCCGCCCGCGCTCGAATCTAAAAAAACGCCGAAAAAAGTTAAAAAACTGATTCACTCGACGCTGGCGAAACTTCCCGACGAGCGTCCGCAAAGCGCCGAAGCGTTTGCCTCAGAACTTCGCGCTCAATCCGAAGGCATCGGCGTGCTTTTGCGCCGCTCGCTGGCGATTTACAGCGAACATTTGCCGAAATTTCTCGGTCTGACGACTGTGATTTATTTGCCGTTAATTTTCATTACGATTTTGAAGATAATTGTCAGTTCTCTTTATGCAGGCGAAGTAATCAGTTCTACTACCAATACGTGGCTGGGCGGGTTTTTGTCAGTCAGTTTGGTTTTTATCGGGTTTTTCTGCGGCTATATTATTATCGGAACGACGACGTGGATTGTAACTCAATTTTTGGCGATGCCGCTGCGTCCGGTAAAAATTCGTCCGGCTTTTAGAGCAGCCGGAAAAAAATTGAAATCGCTGGTTGGAACAGGTGTTTTAAGCACTGGTTTGACGCTTCTCGGACTTTTGGCTTGCGGAATCGGTTTTCCGATTCTTTCAACCGTATTCGCGCTTGTCGCATCGGTTGTAATGATGGAAAATTTGCGTGGAC
>CAXSHW010000009.1:0-44401 GCA_964237245.1 uncultured Pyrinomonadaceae bacterium | reverse complement strand
AGCCGCTTTGAAACGCTCTAAAACGCTTGTTATGCGCTCGCCCGGCGCAACTGTCGCGGCAATGTGTGTGATGTTCATAGTTCCAATGATTGTCTTTCTTTTAATTAGTTTTTTTATTGCGACGACAATAAAATCCTTTTCCGATACGAAAGAAAAGATAGCTGCTGTCAGTCAGGAAATAAAACAATCGAGCGAAACTGAGAACGAAACCGAAAAAGGCGGAAAGGACAAAGATATACAAATAAGTTTTGGACCCGGTGAAGGATTAAAAATCAATCAGACAGACAACGGAAAGCCGCAAATCGGCGGAATAAACGGGATACTTCACGAAGTTTTGACAACTATTTTTACACTGCCGTTTCAAATTTTGCTGGCTTCGCTGACCTCAATCATTGTCGCTCTGCTGTATATCAAAACACGGCTCGCCGGCGGCGAATCAATGCAGGAATTGCTGGCGCAATTTGAAGAAAACGATCAGCCGCGCAGCAATTGGCAAAAACGCATTCGCTGGCGCGTCGAGCAATCAGGCAAACAAACAAGCAAATCTTGAATCGTAAGGCGTGATTGCAAAATTCAATTTTGTTATGATTTATCATTCGCGTTTTACGATTTATGAAAATTTCAGGCTTTCTTTTAATAGTTTTCTTCGTCTTTACGGTTCGAGCGCAAACCTTTGAGCGCGAAATTCCGTTTTCGGCAAACGGCTCAATCGCGATCACAAATCTCTACGGGCGCGTGAGCGTAAGTGCGGAAGATTCTGAAAATGCGGGCGAAAAAGTTGCCAACAAAACAGAAGAAACTGAAAAAGCCTTTTTAACCGCTGAAAATGCCGCAGAAACCGATCTAAAAATTGTCTCGGCAGACAACAAGCTCGAAATTTTCGTCCAGCCAGCCAATGCGAAATCACGCATTGATTTAGAATTGAAAATTCCGGCTCGAACGCGCGTTCAAGTCGAAACCGCAAGCGGCGAAGTCTTAATTTCGGGAAACGTCGCCGCCGCCGACGTTAAAACCGACACGGGAACGATTGCGGCAAATGTTCCGCTCGACGACGTGCGTTACGGTTTCGCGTGGACTGAATCGCGCCCGCGTTTTCTGAGCGATGTCGAACTTGAAAAAGTTAAGGAAAAAGCCGCCGGAAAATTTGTCTTAAACGGCAAAATCGCTCAAGCATCGAAAGTTGAAACCCAAAAGCCGGTAGCAGCCGAAATCGAAGCGCAAGCAGACGCCGACGGACAGAAAACGGCAGCGGACAAAAAAGAAAAAAAGAAATCGAAAAATAAAACCCCGGAAACCGAAACTCAACAATCAAAGACAATCAAACTCGATTTCACGACCGCTCGCGGCATTATTTTGCTGAACGTCAACCCAAAGGAAGTTCCGAGCGATTTGCGCGACAGACCGCTTACCGAAGCGGCGAAAGCGATTATCAGAAGCGGCGATTCCTCCTTAACCGAAGCGATTCGGCGGGCAAATCCGAAGTATTTCGGCGATTACGCGAAAACTTTGCCGCCGCGCAGAGCCGAGCCGGTTTTAAGCGAAAGTAAAAAAACGCAAAACGCGACCGTCGCCTACGCGCAAAAAATCAAGCGCGTTTTAGTCAGCATTACGGACTTAAACAATCGCGCCGTTGCGAATTTGCAGCCGAAAGATTTTGAAGTTACCGAATCGGGCGAAAGCCGCGAGGTTTTGTCGGTCGAGGCGGCGACCGCGCCGTTTAATCTGGTTTTGCTGTTGGATGTTTCGGGAAGCATTGATAATTACGTTGATTTTATCCGCAAAGCCGCCAGAAATTTCGTCAATACGGTCAGCCCGGAAGATAAAATCTCCATTATAATTTTCAATGAAGATGTCAAAACTCTTTCGACTTTTACGACTGATAAAGCCAGACTTTCCAGGAGTTTAGACACTTTTGACGCGGGCGGCGGAACGGCTTATTACGACGCGCTCGCCTTTACGCTGGCGGAAACTTTGCGACCTTTGAAAGGCGAACGGACGGCAATCGTCGTTTTGTCGGACGGCGACGACAATCGTTCGTTTTTGCCGTTTGATTCCTTGCTCGATTCTCTAAGAGAAAGCGGCGCGCTTGTTTATCCGCTTTACGTTCCGTCAGGTTTAGTCGCGGCTTCTGCCGGCAATGATGCAAACGCTTCGGTTGACCCGCTGAGAACGCGCTACAACGGTTTGACGACGAAAGCCGAATCCGAAGGCGAAAAATTGGCGCAAGTCTCCGGCGGCGTTTATTATCCGATAGCGCGACTCAGCGATTTGCAAAAGGCTTACGACGACATTGTTCTTCAGCTTCGCACGGCTTATTCGATAACTTTTCGTTCAAACGTCGCCGAAACAACAGAGGAAAATCACGCTTCGCCGCATTTAAAAGTCAGAGTTAAGCGCGAAAATTCGTTTGTAAAATTAGGCTCGGTCGCCGAAGTCTCGCCGAAGCAAACTTCGGAATTAAGAAAAAGCGATTTTCCGCAAAGCCGCAAAGACAAAGAAGAATTTCTTACCGCAGAGAACGCGAATGACGCAGAGTTAAATCAATCCGCGAATCTCACGCCTGCGCAAGCGAATTTTTTTCAAAAAGTATCTTATTCGCCTTTTTCCGAATCGGAACTTCAAGCGAACGAAATTACCGGCGAAGTCGAAAAGATAAATTACAAGCAATTTTTCGGCGACACTCTGCGCGAATCGAAGCTCGAAAATTTTGATGTTAATAAATCGCTCGGCTCATTTGTTTTGGACAACGGAGGCGAAAAAATCGCCGTCAGCCGCTGGATTTCGCCGAAGCGGACGCGCTCTTATCCGTATGAGCGAGTTTACGACACGTTAGCTTTTCCCAAACGAGTGACGATAATTCCGGTCGTCAAAGACGAAGGTTTGGGCGGCGAACGCGACTTTTTGCAGTGGGACACGATTTCGCTTTTAAGCCTTTTGGACGTTCGCGTCATTCTCGCTTACTACAGCGACGCGACGAAAAATACGAAAAGAGACGACCAAATCACGGCGCAGAAATTCGATAATAATTACATTCTGGCGCGACTCGGCGAAGTTTATAATTTCAAAGGCACGGCGCGCGAATGGAACGAACTCGAAACGAAACAATTGAAAAGCGTTTTTGAAAAAGCAAAGCTCGCGTATCAGGAAATTTCCAAAACAACAAAAACTTATCTGCACGACGAAACAGCGCTTGACCAAATCATTAAACTTTCTGAAAATCCGAACGCCTTCGCCGAATTTTCCCGCAATAAATCAAAACGCGGACAAAGCCGCGAACTGCAATCAATTCAACCGAAAGAAGCGCTCTCGACCGACACCAAAGGCGGCGTCACGATTACCAATCTCGCGGGCGGAAAATATTTTTTCACCTGCGACGAAACGCGCGTCGAAAACAACAAAACGCTTTTCCTGATTGAAGACAAACACAGCAGCCGCACTGTTTTGCCGGGCGAAAACGACATCAAAGACGGACTTTTAAAAATGATGGTTTATACGAGTTTGAAAAACGTCCGCGTCGGCAAAATTCCGGTCACGGAAAAAGCCGTTTTGCGCCTGACTTCGAGCAAACTCAACGACGCTCTCAATTCCGCATCAACCGATGACGAAGCCGCAAAGTTTTTCCAGACAAATTCGCTGAATGCTTCACAGATAAATTTAATCAAAAAACTTTTTGAAGAAGCGCGAACGAATAAATTCACAATTATTTTTGAACACGCGGAAACCGCGAAATAACTTTCCGACACTAAATCTGACAGGAAAAAATTTATGAAAACAAGAAACAAAATTTTGCTCTTAACTCTGTGTTTACTGGCTTTAGCGTTTTCCGTCGCCGCGCAAAATAAATCTGCGAGCGATAAAGAAAAGGCGCAGACGACATATAACGACCTATTAGCCAAACTAAAAAACGGCGACACGAAAATTGATTACACGGCTTTGAGAACGTCTTTTGCCGAAATGAATGATTACAGTTATGACGGCATCAGTAAAGAAGAACGCGCGAAAATTTTCAAACCATTGAATGATAAGAATTTTAAGGAAGCATTCAAGCAAGCCGACAAAATCGCAGAGAAAAATTACGTTGACGCGAATGTGCATTATGCCGCTTACCAAGCCAGCAAAGAGTTGAAAGACGACAAAAACGCCGAATTTCAGAAAGCTGTTTTGATTGGACTTCTTAATTCAATCCAGAACGGAAACGACGGCAAAACGGCAAAAACGGCATTTCTGCCGATAAATATCAGTGAAGAATACAATTTATTAAATTTTCTCGGTTATAAATTCGAGTCGCAGGCGACCGCAGAAGAAGATGGACATCGTTTCGACATAATGAGCGTCGTCAATTCAAAAACAAACGATAAAGCTAAACTTTACTTTAACATAGACAAGATTTGGGAAGCGGAAACAAAATTGTTCGGCGGCAAATAAATGAAATCTTCGCTGTTAAATTCGCTTTTCGATGATGAAGAACGCCGACCTTTGAGCGTTTCCGAACTTAACGAACAGGTCAAAAATTCACTGGAAAAAAGTTTCGCGTCCGTGTGGGTCGAAGCGGAAATCGTTAATTTTAAAGCGGCGAATTCCGGGCATTGGTATTTCACGCTGCACGACGGCGATTCGCAGCTTCGCGCGGCTTGCTACATTCGTAATAATAACCGGATTCGGTTTCAACCTTTTGACGGTTTACAGGTGCGTGTGCGCGGGAAGGTGAGCGTTTATCAGCCGAAAGGCGAATATCAAATGCTCGTCGAATCGCTCGAACCGTTCGGCGAAGGCGCTCTGAAAGTGGCGTTTGAACAGGTTAAGGCAAAACTCGCGCGGGAAGGTTTATTTGACGCGGATTTGAAACGTGAATTGCCGTTTTTCCCGAGAAGAATCGGCGTTGTAACTTCGCCGAACGGCGCGGCTTTTCACGACATTTTAAATGTTTTGTCGCGTCGCACGAGAACGGTTCATATCACGCTGATTCCGACGCGTGTGCAGGGCGAAACGGCGGGCGAAGAAATTACTAATGCCATTGAATCAGTCAACCGTTTTAATAAAAATGCGAAGGAAAACGAAAAATTTGATGTTTTAATTGTCGGTCGCGGCGGTGGTTCGAGCGAAGACTTGTGGGCGTTTAACGAAGAGCGCGTCGCGCGGGCGATTCGCGCTTCAAAAATTCCGGTGATTTCCGCCGTCGGTCACGAAATTGATTTTACGATTGCCGATTTTGTCGCCGACCGACGCGCGCCGACACCGAGCGCGGCGGCGGAAATCGTCGCCGAAAGCGAAGACGCGATTGCTAATTTTCTGATACAAAAACGACAGGATTTGTTTCAGTTGATTGATTACAAAATCTTAAAATCGCGTTCGGACATGCAGGAACTCGCGCTCGCGCCGATTTTTTCGGAATTTCCGCAGCAGCTCAAAGATTGGGGTTACGAACTCGAAGATTTTACGTCGCTGATGCGCGATGCTCTGGAGGAAAAATTGCAAATCCACGAAAAGATTTTGGGCAATTTAACAAACAGACTTTCGCCTCTGAAACTTGCCGGAAAACTGAACGAAAAGAAAATTCGCCTCGCGCTTTTGCGGGAAAAACAAATTTCCGCCGTCCGAAATAAAATTGACGCGAAAGACGAAAAGTTGAAAATCCGAATGGCTTCGCTCGACGCGCTGTCGCCGCTGGCGGTTCTGAATCGCGGATTTTCCATCGTCGAAACTGAATCGGGCGAAATTTTGCGCGATTCAAAAAATACAAAGCCGAATGATAAAGTGAAAATTCGTCTCGCGCGTGGCAAAATAGAAGCGAGAGTTTTAGAAGTGAGCGACGAGTCATAAAAAAAACGCTCATTCCGAAGTTGAAATTTAATTTCTCTCTTTTCATTTCCTGGATTCCGGTTAAAAGTAATGTCGAAATTTACAGTCAACTTAAACGAACCGAAAGCGGAAAGTGCCGGACAAAGCGCTGCGCCGCCGCAATTCGGCACGTATCAATCGCCAAAAAAACGCTCGGTTTTTTTGAAAGTGCTGAAAATTTTCGCCGTCGTCGCCGGTTTGATTTTAATCGTCGGCGCAATCGGCGGTTATTTTTACTGGCGAAGTTTAAAAAAAACGCCGCAGTATTCGCTTGCCTTAATCGTGGACGCGGCGCGGCGCAACGATCAGAAAACGCTCGACACGCTGGTTGATACGGACGCGACGGTTGATGATTTTATGCCGCAAATTACCGGCAAAGCAATTGAGCTTTACGGGCGAAATCTGCCGCCCGCGACGCTTGCTAAAATCGAACAAGTCGCCGCGCCCGTTTTGCCGATTGTCAAACAGCGCGCACGCGCGGAAATTCCGGATTTAATTCGTGAAAGAACAAAGAAATTTGAAAACGTTCCGTTTTGGGCAATCGTTATCGGCGCGGACAGGTTTTTGGACATCACGCAGGAAGGCGATAAGGCTTTTGTCAAAAGCAAAATAAACGACAAACCGCTCGAATTAACTTTGAAAAGAAACGGCGAACGATGGCAGGTTGTCGGCTTAAAAGATGAAGATTTGGCGCAGCAAATCGCCGAAAAAATCGGACAGGAAATCATCGCGCTGGCGAAAAACGGCAGTCTCGGAAAATCCGGCGCGAATCTCGGCATCGAAAATTTGCAGGATATTTTGAAACAGGCGCAGGAAATCTTTAAATAATTTATGGCTGAAAAAAAACAGACGTTTGAAACTTCTCTAAAAGACCTCGAACGCATTGTGAGCAAGCTCGAAGACGGCGATTTATCGCTGGAAGAAAGTCTGAAACTTTTTGAAGACGGCGTGAAATTGTCGCGCGAATGTCAGGAAAGATTAAATCAAGCCGAACGCCGCATCGAGGTTTTATTGAAAGATGAAACGGGAAATCCGACGCTCGAAATAATCAAAGCCGAAGATTTGCGTGAACACCGGCGCGAGCCGGAAGTTAAAAAAAGAATCGTTTTTGAGACCGATGAAGATGAGGAAGAATCGCCGTTTTGAACGAAAAATAATGAGCTTAAAACAATTTCATTAATCCAATCCGTCAAACGATGCGACGCGAAAAATTACCCGCGAAAGCGCTGAAAATTTGAAAATTCAAGTCGAATTATTCGAGCGCTTTCGCGGACTTTTCTTCACAAAAAAATAAACCAACAACAGATAAATTATTTACCGCTCTTGGTTTTTTTGCCCGTTGAAGTTTTGCCGTCCGATGCGGGATTTTTCGATTTTGAAGTCGAAGGTTTAGATTTTGACGCGGCGGCTTTAATTTCTTTGCCGACTCCGGCTACCTTTGCTCCCGCGTCAACCGCGCCGCCTAAAGCACCTGTCGCCGCACCGATTGCGGCTCCTTTAATAATTTCAGTTGCCGCGTCAGTCACTTTGGCAACAATTCCTTTTGACGAATTATTTATTTTTTTTTTGACGAAGAACTCGCAGACGTTGATGATTTTGCAGTAGATTTTGCCGCTGGTTTCGCCGCCGGCTTGCTCGCCGCAGATTTTGAACCCGATGATTTACTCGCCGTCGCCTTTGAGCCGGAAGGCGAAGATTTGCTCGCCGCCAGTTTCGCCGCCGGCGCAGTTGATTTAGCGGCAGTTGATTTAGCAGTCGAAGATGTTTTGCTCGCCGCTGATTTCGCCGCCGGTTTTGAATTGGACGATTTGCTTGAAGATGTCGCCGGTTTCGCTGCCGGTTTCGCTGCTGCTTTAGCTGCCGGTTTCGCGGAAGCTGATTTACTGCCGCCGCTCGCCGAAGCCGACTTACTCGCCGTCGTCTTTTTGCCTGCCGCCGTTGATTTTGCGGAATTCTTGTTTGTTGTTGCCATTGCTTTCTCCTTAAAGTTTTTTTTACAACTTACGCAAGAATTTTTACGCTAATTGTTACAATGTGTCAAGAAAAATTTTATTTGTTTGAAAATTATTAAAACAACAGTCATTTCATACAATTATTTATTGACGATTTATTGTATTCGGACAAATCGTTTTTATCCGTAAATTTCAAAGAGTGTTTCGCAAAATCGCAATCGAATGTTTATAATTTCAATACAGTTGCAATGTTAAAACTGCATCTTTGAAACGAACAAACGGGAGGGGAATTATGAACAGACGGGATTTTTTGGGCAAAGCGACGGTAATTGCCGGAGGAACTGCCGCGCTCGCGCACCACGTTTTTGCCGGAAACAATATGACAAACGATTTGCAAAATTCAGCGGATTTTGCAGAATCATTTATGACTCAGCCGACAGTTTTGGAAGGCGAGATGATTTATCGAACTTTGGGCGGCACGGGCGAAAAAGTTTCGGCAATCGGAATGGGCGGATTTCATATGAGCAAGCCGAAAACCGATGAAGAAGCCGTTAAACTCATTCGCGCGGCAATTGATCGCGGCATAACGTTTATGGATAATTGCTGGGATTACGCCGACGGCTTGAGCGAAATCCGCGCGGGCAAAGCATTCAGAGACGGCTATCGAAACAAGGTTTTCGCAATGACGAAAATTGACGGACGCGATAAGAAAACAGCCGCCAAACAAATTGACGAGTCTTTGCTTCGACTGCAAACCGACCACGTTGATTTGATGCAGTTTCACGAAATTATACGACTCGAAGACCCGGATAAAATTTTTGCCGAAGGCGGCGCGTTCGAGGCGATGATGGACGCAAAAAAAGCCGGAAAAGTCCGTTACATCGGTTTTACGGGACACAAAGACCCGTATGTTCATCTTCGGATGCTCGACATCGCCCGGAAAAATAATTTTAAATTCGACACGGTGCAAATGCCTCTAAACGTAATGGACGCGCATTTTCGCTCGTTTGAAAAACAGGTTTTGCCAAAACTCGTCGCCGAAAAAATCGGCGTTCTCGGAATGAAATCAATGGGCGACCCGTTTATTTTAGAGAGCAATACAGTTACCGCGCCGGAATGTCTGCGCTATTCGCTCAGTCTGCCGACATCCGTCGTGATTACGGGAATTGATAAACCGGAAATTCTCGACCAGGCGTTTACGGTTGCGAAAAATTTCAAGCCGATGACGCAATCGGAAGTCGCAACTATTTTGGCGAAAACCGCAAGCGCGGCGGCAACCGGAAAATATGAAAAATTCAAAACCGAATCGCGCTTTGACAGCACGGCGAAAAACCCGAAATTTTTAGGCGGAATGCAGGAAGCGAATTGATAATTGCGGTTAGCAAACGATAACGAAGAACGTTGGTTTTGCGTTGTCGTTTGCTAATCATTTGAAATCTGTTTTAAGAGTTTCTGTGGATAAAGAAGGTTGTTGAAAACTCGCCTTTGACGAAGGTTCGCCCGCAGTCATTTGCAGCGCGACAATCATCCGTCTGGCTTCATCGCGAAGCGATGGTAATTTCCAGCCGAAAATCAGTGAGCCTAAAATGCAAGCCACGCCGCCGAGCGCAACCGTGTTCGGCGCGCCTAGATATTTCGCCAGCGAACCTGCCAGCAGCGCACCGAACGGCGCCATTCCCATAAACATCATCGAATATACGCTCATCACTCGACCGCGCAGCTCGTTCGGCACCATTGCTTGAATCAGTGTGTTTGACGAAGACATCTGCGTCATCATCGCAAATCCGACCGGAACAAGCAGAATCAGCGAAAGCCACAAATAATGCGAATAAGCAAAGAAAATCAAAGCGATGCCGAAACCTGCGGACGCGAAATTTACCCAGCGACCGAGACCGAAAACTTCCTTGCGCGAGGCTAAAACCAGCGCGGCAATTAACGCGCCGACGCCAGCCGCGCCCATCAAATAGCCGAGCGTGTCGGCATTGCCGTGAAAGATATTTTCAGCAAAAATCGGCATCAAAACCGAATACGGCATTCCCATCAGACTGACTAAACCGAGCAGTAAAAGCAGAGCGCGAATCGGCGGAGTTTTGGCGGCAAAACGAAATCCCTGCTTGATATTGTCGAAAGTCGAGCCGCTCTGCGGACGAATCTCAAATTTAACGTTCATTAAAAAAAATCCGGTGATAACGGCAATGTAACTGAGAGCGTTGAGGAAAAAACACCAGCCTTCGCCGACTGCCGCGACGAGCAGACCGGCGATTGCCGGACCGACGATGCGCGCGCCGTTAAACATCGAAGAATTCAATGCAATCGCGTTCAGCAAATCTTCTCTGCCGACCATATCGGCGACAAACGCCTGTCTCGTCGGAATGTCAAACGCGCTGCCCAAACCGAGAAGCGTCGCAATGACAAATAAATGCCATTCCTGAATTGCGCCGGTCAAAGTTAAAATCGCCAGAATGAACGCCAGAGTCATTGCCCAGGACTGCGTGAAAATCAAGATTTTGCGCCGGTTGTAACGGTCGGCAACCACGCCGCCAATCGGCGCGAGAAGGAAAACCGGAATTTGCGCGGCAAATCGCACAAGTCCGAGCAGAACGACCGAGCCGGTCAGCCGATAAATAAGCCAGCTTTCGGCAACCGTCTGCATCCACGTTCCGGTCAGCGAAATGAATTGTCCGGCGAAGAACAATTGAAAATTATGGTGTTTCAGCGCGCGGAAAGTGTTGGGAAGTTTTGATTTGTTTTGGTTGTTTTCAGTGGCGAGTTCGATCTTGGCTTGTTCGTTTCCCTTGTTCATTTTGTTTCCAAAATCACTCCGAAAAACTAAAACGGAGTGATTATCTTTTTAGATAATCACTCCGCCGATTAAAATGCAAATTGAACAGAATTATCTTCTTGACGAACCCATCATAATTTGCAGAACATACCAGAAAAGCAGCGCGACGCTGGCAAACAGTGAAAGCGAAGCGGCGACATATTGGTCGGTTCGATAGCGATGCAAAAGATTTGAAGTATTATACAAAATCGAGCCGCCCGCGAACGCGACCATCACAAACGCGAAAATGCTTCCGAATCCAAACCCGAAAATCAAGCCGGAAAATATGAATCCGAGAATCAGAAAACCGCCGATTGACAGAATCGGACCCAAGAAGGAAAAATCCTTTTTCGTCAGAAAAACCGTTGCCGTCAAGCCCAAAAATAAACCGAGCGTAACGATTCCGGCTTGCGCGATCATCGCTCCGCCGCCCGACATACTTTGCGCGATAAAGAGCAGCGGCAAAAAGATAATCGCTTCGGCGACGACGTAGAGCGCGAGTCCGAGATACTGCATTCCTTTCGAGGTTTGCGAATTTGCCCACCAAGTTGCGAGCATCGAAACGCCCATAAACAAAGCGAGAACAATAAACCAAGACCACTGTCCGCCAAGCATCGTTCGGGCAATCGCCAAACCCGCGCCCGATACAACGAGATATGCTTCCATCAAAGCAAATACGCCGAGCGCGCCGGCAACGTGCAGATAAGTTTTGCGAATAAAAGCGGCGCGTTCTTCCGGCATCGCGTCAGCCGCCGCATAGTTGCCAAATTGTTGATAAGTTGTATTCATATTTTTTACCTCTGAAAATTTAGATGATTGTCCCGATATTTTGTTTGTCTGTTTTACACTTGAAAACGAATTCTCTAGGTTTCCTCGACCGTTCGCGTTTTGCCGCGATTTATTAAAGAATCAAGGCTCAACAAACCCGAACCGCGCGAAGCGATATAAAGCATCACAAAACAATAAATCACCGCCAGTTCACCGCCGTTGATTATCGGAAAAAACCCGTTCGGCGCGTGAGCCGTAAAATAAGCGACCGCGAGCATTCCGCTGGCAATAAACGCCGCAAAACCGGCGAATAAACCGAGTATAATCAGCAAACCGCCAACCAATTCAATAACTCCGGCAGTTCCCAATAATCCATTTAAAGGTATCGGCTGTTTCGACGGCGGAAACCCGAAAAGTTTTTGCGTGCCGTGCCAGAAAAGCAAAAATCCGGCGATAATTCGCAGAATCGCGTAAATATACGGTTCAAATCTTCCCAAAAATCCTTCCATTGTTACCTCCGTTAAATCTGATAGTTATAAAGTTATAATAACGCCATCAGTTAAAAATAAACAGAGACAAATACGACTTTGCGAGTTTTGCCAAATAATTTCCGAATAAATTTATAATCTTTTATCATCAGGATTTTCGTGTTTTAAGCCGAATTTGTTCATAAAAATCAGTTACAAACGAAGCTGAAAATTTCTTATAAACCTTGCTAATTTTTTTATAGTAAAGCATCGCTCGATTTGTTATATTGTGAGAAACAAAATTCGAGTTGAAAAAAGAATAGGAAAACATCGGCGTTTTTTGTCGGTCTTTTTTGTCTTTCGATAACTGCTCGAATGAAGTTTGAAAAACGGGTTTCGGTGATTGTCGAGTTCGGCGTGAACTCGGTTGATTGCCGAATAATTAATTCAAGGGCTTGAAATGCTTGGTAAAAACGAGCGAGGGAAAATAAAATGAGAAGAATGAAATTAACTATTGCCGGATTGTCACTGCTGATGGCGTTTTTTGTAACTGCTGTTACTTTCGCCAGCCAGAACGTTCAAAACCAAAATCAAAATGCCGGTCAGCAAAATGACAACAGCAATAAGATGAAGAAAAACAAGAAAAACAAAAATTCAAATATGATGAATTCAAATATGGACGAGAATACGAACGGGAATACGAATTCGGATATGAACGGGAATATGAATTCGGATATGAACGGAAATATGAACTCGAATATGAATTCAAAAGGCAAAAAGATGAAACACAACAAAAACTCGAATTCAAATATGAATATGAGCAATAATTCAAACGTCAGTTCTGAATAAAAACCGGAACGCCAAAGTTTGAATATGAAATTTTAAGCGGGAATTGTTGCCGATTTTTCAAGTTCGGTAAAAATTCCCGCTTAAAATTTTAAAAACTTTCGCGCCTTTACAAAAACCTTTTTGCCCAAAACCGAAAGTGAAATTAATTCGGTTTTTTATTTGGCGGCAAGCACATCAACTTTTTCAATTGAAGGCGGCGCGGAAAAAAGTTCATCGGCTTTTGCCATCAACGCGGCGGCGACTTTACCGTTTAAATGCGCTTCGCGTCCCGATTCACCTTCAAAAGCGTCGAAGATTCCAAACGTCGAATCGCCGAATTTCAGCGCATACCAAACCGTTGTTTCCGGTTCGTCATTGACCAGATCGAGTCCGCCTTTCAAAAATTCTTCAACCGCCGTTTCCTTGCCCGCTTTGGCTTCCAAACGAACGAATAATCCGACTTTAACCATTATTAAATCTCCCTCAAATTTTTATTCTGAATATCTACAATAACAAAGTTCGCTCAAAATCACATTGCGATTTCCGATAAATAGAAAAAAAGCAATTCAATTTGAAACGCCTCTTGCTTTTGACATTTAATCCCAAACTATTTTCTGATAACGCGCAAAATTTCGCCCGGCGCGCTTTCGTTGCCGCTTGAATCAACGGCGCGAACGTAATAAAAATAAATCTCGCCCGACTCGACGCCTTCGTCTTTATATTCGAGCGTCGGAATCGGCGCTTCGTTGCGTCGTTCCCACTCTTCGAGCGGCACGTTTTTATCTGCCGAACGATACATATTGTAGCCGGCAAAATCAGCCAGCGGATTTTGCGCGTGGACATTTCCGGCGTGGTCTGTAAAAGTCGTCTGCGGCGTAACCGGCTGGCTTTCGTTGCCTTCCGCGTCAACTTGCGTCAATTTATAAAAATAACGCTGTCCGATTTCAGCGGCTGTATCGTTGAAATTTCCGTCCTGAACGGGAACGTCCGTCAATCTTTCCCAAAACATAAAAGGGAGATTTTCGTTGACCGAACGATAAACGTGAAAGCCGATGTATTTTTTGTCAACTCTTTCGCGCAACAGCCTCCGTTTCGCTTTGAGTTTGTGTTTATTCATAGTTTAGTTCGATGAATAATTATAAGAAACTTTCGTTAAAATGAAAAAGGCGATTCAATATGAATCGCCTTTTTCATTTTAAATCGGGCTTTTTGTTCCGCTTTCGATTTACCCTTTATCCGGCACGGCACGTTCGGCTTCGAGGTTTTTTGTTTTCTCGAAAGTTTTGTCCGCCGGTTCCGGGCGCGGCGTGGCTAATCCGCCTTCGGGCGAACGCCAGAGATTTGAAACGAGAAGCTCGCGCATAAATGCCATTTCCTTTGGCAGGCGGTCGTAGAGTTTGAAAAACAGTTCATCGTGCGAAGCGATTTCTTTAATCCATAAATCGCGGTCGAGACTCATTACTTTGTCGAAATCTTCCTGCGTAAAATCTTCCATTCCGCGCCAGTCCATATCCGAATAACGCGGCTGCCAGCCGAGCGGCGTTTCGACGCCGATTGATTTGCCGCGAGCGCGTTCGACAACCCATTTTAAGACGCGCATATTTTCGCCGTAGCCAGCCCAAAGAAACTTGCCGTTTTCATCTTTTCTGAACCAGTTGACCGAGAAAATGCGCGGCGGTTCGGGAATCTGTCTGCCGAAATCGAGCCAGTGCGCGAAATAATCGCCCATATGATAGCCGCAGAAGGGAAGCATCGCAAACGGGTCGCGGCGAACTTCGCCGACGTTGCCGAAAGCGGCGGCGGTCATCTCCGAACCCATCGTCGCCGCCATATAAACTCCGAACGCCCAATTAAAAGATTGCTGAATCAAAGGCACGACCGAATTGCGTCTGCCGCCGAAGATAAACGCGGAAATGGGAACGCCTTTCGGGTCGTCAAATCTGTCATCAATCACCGGACATTGAATCGAAGGCGCGGTGAAACGCGAATTAGGATGCGCGGCTTTTTTGTCCGAAGCGGGCGTCCAATCGTTGCCTTGCCAGTCAATCGCGTGCGCGGGCGCGTTGCCGTCCATTCCTTCCCACCAAACGTCGTTGTCATCGGTCAATGCGACGTTGGTGAAAATCGTGTTTTCCTTGATGGTTTCCATCGCGTTCGGATTCGTTTTGTAATTTGTTCCGGGCGCGACTCCGAAAAATCCGGCTTCCGGGTTGATAGCGTGAAGTTTGCCGTGTTCGTCCGGCTTAATCCACGCGATGTCGTCGCCGACGGTCGTGACTTCCCAACCTTCTTCCTGAAACGGTTTCGGCGGAATGAGCATTGCGAAATTCGTCTTTCCGCAAGCCGACGGAAACGCCGCGCAGACGTAATCTTTGCGACCGTCGGGCGATTTCACGCCGACGATTAACATATGTTCGGCAAGCCAACCCTGTTCGCGTCCGAGAGTTGAAGCGATTCGCAAAGCCAGACATTTTTTTCCCAACAGCGCGTTGCCGCCGTAGCCCGAACCGTAACTCCAAATCAAGCGTTCTTCGGGAAAATGGACGATATATTTATCTTTCGGGTCGGGCGAACAAGCCCACGCGACATCTTTTTCGCCTTTGGCTAGTGGCATTCCGACCGAGTGCAGACAGTGAACAAACTCTCCGTCGCCAAGCGCTTCAATCGCTTTGTCGCCCATTCTGGTCATCAATTTCATATTGACGACGACGTACGGCGAATCGCTCAACTGCACGCCGAATTGCGAAATCGGCGAACCAATCGGACCCATACAAAACGGAATGACATACATCGTTCTGCCTTTCATCGAGCCGTCAAACTTCGCTGTCAAAGTTTGTTTCATTTCCTGCGGATTCATCCAATTATTCGTCGGACCGGCGTCGCCTTTGCTGCGCGAACAAATGTAGGTGCGGTCTTCGACGCGCGCCACATCCGACGGATGAGAACGCGCTAAAAATGAGTTCGGGCGTTTTTCTGGATTCAGACGAATAAAAGTTCCCGTTTCAACCATTTCATCGCACAGACGGTCATATTCTTCCTGCGAGCCGTTGCATAAATAAACCGCGTCCGGTTTGCACAGTTCCATCATTTCGCCAACCCAACGGCGCAATTCAGGATTGGTAATTTCCGCCGGAACAGTTGCCTGTTTAGATTCTTTTTGTAAATTAGGTCCCATAATAAATTTTTCTCCAATAGATTTTTATAAACGCTCAAAAGCGACTGCGTTTTTGGAAATATCCTACAATTCTAGCATATGAACAAATGATTAACTAAATGTCCGGCAGTCCGTTTTTACTCTAACAGTCCGGCGTTAAATCCTTAACAAGCTGTCGTTTCCACTTAAAAAAGCGTCTTGCCGAATCTTGACATAAAAGTAATGATTTGAGACTCTAATAGTTACGTTAAATTAAAATTTTCAGATTGTAGGGTAAAACAATGAAAATATCGGCACAGGAAGAATACGGACTTAGGTGCCTTGTGCAGCTTGCAACGCTTCGAGCGGACGAATCTTTGACGTTGCCGCAAATCGCTGACCGCGAAGGCATTTCGCAGGCAAACGCCGGAAAATTGATGTGGCTGTTGAGTAAAGCCGGTTTTGTCCGGTCGACGCGCGGCACAAAAGGCGGCTACACGCTGGCGCGTCCGGCTGAAACGATTTTCCTCAGCGAAGTCATCAAAATTCTCGACGCCGACGAAATCGGTCAGCATTGCGAAAGCTACACGGGCGTTTTGGATTCTTGCGTTCACAAAGGCGACTGCGGAATTCGCCCCGTGATTGTCGGCTTACACGAGATTGTGCAGGAAGCATTATCGCAAATCAATCTGGCGCAGCTCGTCGGCGACGAAGCCAAAGTTGACGCGACTTTTCATCAAATAAAACGATTTGAACGCAAACTCGAACAGGAAAGTTTAAGAAACTAGATTTTTAGCAAAAAATTATGTCAACAGCAACACAGGAATTATTAGCGAACAGAGAATATAAATACGGTTTCACGACCGACATCGAAACGGAAACGATTCCGAAAGGTTTGTCGGAAGATGTCGTGCGGCTGATTTCGTCGAAGAAAAACGAACCCGAATGGCTTTTGAATTTTCGTCTGAAAGCGTATCGTCATTGGCTGAAAATGAAACAGCCGGACAACTGGGCGAATTTCGATTATCCGAATATTGATTTTCAGGATTTGAGCTATTATTCCGCGCCGAAACAAAAGGCGAAAAAGGCTTCGATGGACGAAGTTGACCCGGAATTAATCAAGACTTTTGAGAAGTTGGGCATTCCGATCACCGAGCAGAAAATGCTGGCGAACGTCGCCGTTGACGCGGTTTTCGATTCGGTTTCGGTGGCGACAACTTACAAGAAAAAACTCTTGGAAGCGGGCGTGATTTTCTGTTCGTTTACCGAAGCGGTCGCCGACTACCCGGAGCTGATTCAGAAATATCTCGGCTCGGTCGTGCCTTCGTCGGACAATTATTATGCGGCGTTAAACGCGGCGGTTTTCTCGGACGGCTCGTTCGTTTTTATTCCGAAAGGCGTGCGCTGTCCGATGGAGCTTTCGACGTATTTTAGAATCAACACGCAGGAATCGGGACAGTTTGAACGCACGTTAGTCGTTGCGGAAGAAGGCGGTTATGTCGCGTATAACGAAGGCTGCACCGCGCCGCAGTTTGACACAAATCAGCTTCACGCGGCGGTCGTTGAATTGGTTGCGTTGGACGATGCGGAAATCAAATATTCGACCGTGCAGAATTGGTATGCGGGCGATGAATCGGGCAAAGGCGGCATTTTTAATTTCGTCACTAAACGCGGCGCGTGTCGCGGGAAAAATTCAAAAATTTCGTGGACGCAGGTTGAAACGGGAAGCGCGATAACGTGGAAATATCCGTCGGTGATTTTGCAGGGCGACAATTCCATCGGCGAATTTTATTCGGTCGCGCTGACCAACAACGCACAGGTCGCCGACACGGGAACGAAGATGATTCATCTCGGCAAAAACACGCGCAGCACGATCATTTCCAAAGGAATTTCCGCCGGAAAATCGAACAATTCGTATCGCGGTCTGGTAAAAGTGATGCCGAAAGCGACTGGCGCGAGAAATTACACGCAGTGCGATTCGATGCTCATCGGGCAGACGTGCGAGGCGAACACTTTCCCGTATATCGAGGTGATGAATAACACCGCGCGCGTCGAACACGAAGCGACAACCTCCAAAATCAGCGAAGAACAATTGTTTTATTTGCAGCAGCGCGGCATTTCGCAGGAAGACGCGGTTTCATTGATTATCAACGGTTTCTGCAAAGAAGTTTTCAAAGAATTGCCGATGGAATATGCGGTTGAAGCGCAGAAACTTTTGGGATTGAAATTGGAAGGAAGCGTTGGTTAATGAGAAAGAAAACTCCGCAGGAAAAGAAGTCTTTGAGTTATGCGAAAGATTGCCGCAATATTTACGGCGAAAATGACAAAACTTCGCGTATCGCAATTCGCAAAAATAAAACTTTTCCTAATCGCGCCTTTAGGAAACATATTAACGACACTTTGCAAAGCGCAATCGGCGCAGTTGATTTAGAAAAGGCTGAATCGGTGGACGTTGAAATCAAAGAAATAAAGAGAAGAAAGTGGAAAAAAGTTGCTGATGCACCGTTAGGTCAAATCATCAGAGGACAGATTGAAACCGGAGAAAGACCAATTCGCAGAAGGTTAAATGGAGCGATGAAAAATGCGGTTAAAGAAGAAAATGCCGAATGGGTTCGCACGACAAAAGGTTGGATGACAAAAAAGCGGTGAAACGAAATTTTTGATTTTAAAGATTGACGACTGTAAGCAAGGCTGAGAAATGGTTCAGATAACGATTTAAAAATTATGAATTTGGCAATCGAACTCGAACAAGAAACGGACGGACGCTGGATTGCCGAAATTGACGCGCTGAACGGCGTTTTGGTTTATGGCGAAACGCGCGAAGATGCGATTCGGAAAGTAAAAACTCTGGCTTTTCGTGTGACTGCCGACCGCTTGGAAAATGGTCAATTTGTTTAAATGATAAAAAGTTTCGCTGACAAGGAAACGGAAAAACTATTTAACCGTGAATTTTCCAAAAAGTTGCCGAGCGATATTCAGCGGGTTGCACGGCGCAAACTTGAGATTTTAGACGCGGCGGAAAATTTGAGCGATTTAAGAATTCCGCCGTCGAATCGTTTGGAAAAGCTGAAAGGTGAGCGCAGTCATCAACAACAGCATTCGCATTAACGATCAATGGCGAATTTGTTTTGAGTGGCGTGAACGAGATGCTTTTAAAGTTGAAATAATTGATTATCACTGAGGTTTGTTTATGGAGAAATTAAAACCGATTCATCCGGGTGAAATTTTGCGTGAAGAGTTTTTACTGCCGATGAAAATAGAATCGTCGCGCCTTGCGGACGATACGAAGATTTCGGCGGAAGAAATCAATGAAATCATCGCGGAAAATCGTTCGATTACGCCGAATGCGGCATTGCGCTTGTCTTTGTATTTCGGTTTGTCGGAAAGATTCTGGCTCAATCTACAAACGCGCTACGATCTTGAAACCGAGAAAGATAAAGTCGCTGATAAATTGAAAAAAGAAGTCCGAATTTTGCAGACGGCATAAAATAAAGTGGAAAAATTAAGCTACCAAACGCACCCGAACCGAAAGGGCATTATTCGTCAGCCGTTGAGCATAACGGCTTGATTTTTGTGTCGGGACAATTGCCGATAAATCACCAAACGGACGAAGTCGAAACGGGCGCGATTGAACGGCAGACGGAACTCGCTTTGCGGAACGTCGAAGATATTTTGAAGGCGGCGAACAGCGATTTGAATCACGTTTTGCAGTTTACGATTTACGTTTCGGAAATGGAACTTTGGGACAAGGTGAACGAAACTTACGCGCGCGTTTTGGGCGAACATAAACCGGCGCGGGCGATTGTGCCGGTGAAGGATTTGCATTTCGGAACAAAGATCGAAATTCAGGCGATTGCGGCGGTGAAAGATTAATGGATTTTACGACGAGAGACGCGACGCTAAATGATTTGCCGCGAATTGTCGAGATTTATAACGCGACGATTCCGAGCCGGATGGTAACGGCGGACACCGAACCCGTTTCGGTGGAAAGCCGCCGGCAGTGGTTTCACGAATACAATACTGAAAATCGTCCGCTCTGGGTTTTGGAAACGGAAGACGGCGAAGTCGGCGCGTGGATTGGTTTGAAATCTTTTTACGGTCGTCCGGCATATCAAAAAACTGCCGAAATGAGCGTTTACGTTGACGAAAAACTACGCGGAAACGGCATCGGAACGAGATTGGCGCAAGCGATGATTGACCGTTGTGGCGATTACGGCGTGACGACAATCGTCGGATTTGTATTCGCGCACAACGCGCCGAGTTTGGCTTTGACGAAGAAATTGGGTTTTGAACATTGGGGACTAATGCCCGAAGTCGCGGAACTCGACGGCATCAAGCGTGATTTAGTTATTTTAGGTTTGAGATTAGGGCAAAATTAGATTGATGAATCTACAGATTTTCCAGGTTGATGCGTTTACTAAAACGCCGTTGAGCGGCAATCCGGCGGCGGTTTGTCTGCTTGACGAATGGCTGCCTGACGAAATGATGCAGAAAATCGCGGCGGAAAATAATCTTGCCGAAACCGCGTTTTTCGTTAAAGAAGATAACGTTTACGAAATCCGCTGGTTCACGCCGACGATTGAAGTCAGTCTCTGCGGACACGCGACTTTGGCGAGCGCGTTTGTGATTTTCAATCAATTGGGCGAAACGGCGAACAGCATCAAACTTCATTCGCACCGAAGCGGAGTTTTAGGCGTTGAAAAATCGGGCGACAAACTCGTGCTTGATTTTCCGACTTATCCGGTCAGTGAAATTGAACCGATTCCCGCTCTGGCGACAGCCGAATTTTCTCCGCAAAGTTTCTGGGAAGCCGGAAACAACAAGTTGATGCTCGTAATGGAAAGCCAAGCAATTGTGGCAGAGCTTAAACCCGATATGCGGAAAATTTCCGAGCTTTCTTATGACGGCGTTATTGTCACCGCTAAAGGCGATGATTGTGATTATGTATTGCGTTTTTTTGCGCCGCGAATGGGTATTCCCGAAGACCCGGTGACGGGCGGAGTGCAGTGCAGTTTGATTCCGTATTGGGCGAATCAACTCGGCAAAACCGAACTTTTCGCCCGACAAATTTCAAAACGCGGCGGCGAATTATTTTGTGAATTAAACGGCGACCGCGTAAAAATCGGCGGTAACGCGATTTTATATTTAAAAGGTGAAATTTATATTTGAGGAAATACTAAAAAATGTTGTTGGAAATTAAAGATTTACACGCCGTGATTGACGGCAAAGAGATTTTAAAGGGCTTGAATTTGCAGATTAACAAAGGCGAAGTTCACGCGATTATGGGACCGAACGGTTCGGGGAAATCAACGCTGGCGAAAGTTCTCGCCGGTCATCCTTCGTATGAAGTTACGCAAGGCGAAGTGCTTTACGAAGGGAAAAATTTGCTTGAACTGGAAGCCGATGAAAGAGCGAGAGAAGGCGTTTTTCTCGCGTTTCAATATCCGGTCGAAGTTCCGGGCGTGTCGAATTCGCAGTTTTTACGGCTCGCTTACAACGAGAAAATGAAGCATCTCGGCGAAGATGAACTCGACCCGTTAGAGTTTAACGATTTGCTGAAAGAACGCGCGAAAATCGTCGAAATGGATTCGTCGTTTTTCAAGCGTTCGGTCAACGAAGGCTTTTCGGGCGGCGAGAAAAAGCGCAACGAGATTTTGCAGATGGCGGTTTTACAACCGAAGCTCGCCGTTTTGGACGAAACCGATTCGGGTCTTGATATTGACGCGCTGCGAATCGTCGCCGAAGGCGTCAACAAACTGCGCGACAGCGAGAAAGCGATAATTCTCGTAACGCATTATCAAAGGCTTTTAAATTACATCGAACCGGATTTCGTTCACGTTTTAGCAAACGGAAAAATCGTCAAAGAAGGCGGCAAAGAACTGGCTTTGGAACTCGAAGAAAAAGGCTACGATTGGGTAAAATCGGCTGGCGCGAAATAGAGAAAATAAAATGCAGACAGGAAAAGAAACGATTTACAGCCGCGAATTTCGCCGCAGTTTGGAAGATTCAAACCAACCGGATTGGCTGAAAAATTTGCGCGAAAAGGCTTTTCGATTTTTCACGGAAAACGGTTTTCCGAACGTGAAAAGCGAAGAATGGAAATATACGAACGTCGCGCCGCTGGCGGCGGAAAATTTTGTTCTAGCGGAAATTTCTTCGGCGGCGAAAAACGAATTTGACGCGGAAATTGCGAAGAAAAACGAACCGGCTTTCGACGCGCCGAAAATTTCAGAAGTTGTTTTTGACGAATCGCGGACGAGCGTTTTGGTTTTCAGGAACGGCGAGTTTGACAAAGATTTGTCGAATTTGAGCGGCATCGAAGACGCGCTGGTTTTGAGCTTCGGCGAAGCCTCGCGCGATGAAAAATTTGCGGAGATTTTCAAAACAAAATTGGCGAGTCTGGTTGATTCGGAGAAAAACGGTTTCACGGCTTTGAACACGGCTTTTGTCGGCGAAAAAGGCGCGTTCGTTTTCTTGCCGAAAAACACGAAGACAAACCAGCCGATTCAGCTTTTATTTTTAACCGAAGAAGATAAAGTTTCGTTTCCGCGCGTTTTGATTGTCGCCGAAAGTTTCAGCGAGGCGACGATAATCGAAACTTATAATCGAAGCGGTGAAACGAAATATCTGACAAACGCGGTCGTCGAAATCTCAATCGCCGACGAAGCGAAAATCAAACATTTCCGCGTTCAGCGCGAATCGCACCAAGCGTTTCACGTCTCGACAACGGCGGCGGAAGTCGGGCGCGGCTCGGTTTACGACACAACGGCGATTAATCTCGGAGCGCGTCTTTCGCGCCACGACGTTTTACTCAAATTCAACGCCGAAGGCGGCGAAGCGTTCGTTGACGGGCTGTATTTTCTCGGCGAAGACCAGCATCACGACACGCATTCGGTCATCAGACACGACGTTCCGAACTGCACTTCGCACCAAACTTATAAAGGAATTTTAAACGACAAATCGCGCGGCGTGTTCAACGGCAAAGTCTTCGTCGCCGTCGGCGCTTCGGGGACGGACGGTTATCAGTCGAACAAAAATTTGCTGCTTTCAAACGAAGCCAGAGTTGATACGAAACCGCAATTGGAAATTTTCAACGACGACGTAAAATGCTCGCACGGCGCGACCGTCGGGCAGCTCGAAGAAGAAGAACTGTTTTATCTGCTGAGTCGCGGATTAAACGAAGATTTAGCCAGAAATCTCTTAACTTACGGTTTTGCTGAAGAAATTATCAACAAAATAGAAATCGAATCAATCAAAAAACAATTAGACGAGGCGGTTTTAAATCGCCTTCACGCAAATTTAGAAGCATAAAAAATTATGAGAATCAGAACAAATCTAATTATCGAAGAAAGTTTGCTGGCAAAAATTGACGTAATCGCGGGCGACAAAAACAAACGCGCAGTTACAATTGAAACCGCTCTACGCGAGTATATCGAACGCGAAGAAGCTAAAGCGCCGATTGATTCAGAAGTTGAAATTGTCAGCAGGAAAAACGGCGCGAAAACTAAATAAAATGAAAGCAGTCAAAGAAATGAAATCGAACAATCGGGACTTTGAAAAAAATCGCGTGGATTTTCCCGTTAATTTAATTTAAAGGTGAAATTATGCAGATAGTTGAAAGGATTGAAACGATTGTCAGTTTGCCGAAAGATTTGTTTGAGCAGGCTGAGAAAATGAGAAAGGATGAGCAGATTTCCGATATTATCGAAACGGCTTTGCGCGATTATGTGGCGAAAGAAACCCGTCAGAAATTGAATCGGCGCGACATTGAAATTATTAACGCGAATGCCGATATACTAAACGAAGAAGCCTTGGACGTTCTCGAATATCAGCAGGTGAATTGGTGAAACGCGGCGAACTTTACAGAGTTTATAAACCGGCTTCACACGATCCGAAAAAGTTTCGCGTTTTTGTTGTAGTGAGCCGGCAGGAAGTGATTGAATCTGAATTCTCGACAGTAATTTGTATTCCGATTTATACAAATTGCGCGGGTGTCGAAACGCAGGTTGATGTCGGAATTGACGAAGGGCAGAAACACGACAGTTGCATTTTTTGTGATGAAATCGTGAGTTTTCAGAAAACGCAACTGACAGATTTATCGGCACTTTGTCGGATGAAAAATTGAACGAATTAAATGAAGCGTTGAAAATCGCTTTGGAAATAAAATAATGAAAGCAGCAAAAGAAATGAGCAATTGGGACGTTGAAAAAATTCGCAAAGATTTTCCCGTTTTATCGCAGACGGTGAACGGCAAACCGCTGGTTTATTTGGATAACGGCGCGTCTTCGCAAGTGCCGAATTTGGTTATTGAGCGCGGCTCAAAATACTTGCAGGAAGAGCATTCAAATATTCATCGCGGAGTGCATTATCTTTCGCAAAAGGCGACGAGCGCGTATGAAGGTGCGCGCGAAAAGGTAAAAAGGTTTATCAATGCGCGGGAAGCGAAGGAATGTATTTTCGTGCGCGGATGCACGGAAGGAATAAATTTGGTCGCGCACGGTTACGGCAGAAAATTTATCGGCGCGGGCGATGAAATTATTATCAGCCAGATGGAACATCACGCCAATATCGTTCCGTGGCAAATGTTGTGCGAGGAAAAAGGCGCGATTCTTAAAGTTATTCCGATGAACGAACGCGGCGAGCTTGTTTTGGACGAATACGAAAATCTTTTGAACGAGCGCACGAAATTCGTTTCGATTATTCACGTTTCAAATGCGCTCGGCACAATCAATCCGGTCAAGGAAATGATTCAGACGGCGCATAAATTCGGCGTTCCGGTTCTGGTTGACGGAGCGCAAGCCGTTCCGCATATGACGGTTGACGTGCAGGATTTGGACGCGGATTTTTACGCTTTTTCCGGTCATAAAATGTTCGCGCCGACAGGCAGCGGAGTTTTGTATGGCAAAAAAGAAATTTTGGAGAAAATGAATCCGTTTCAAGGCGGCGGCGATATGATTCGCACCGTAACTTTCGAGAAAACGACTTACGCCGATTTGCCGAATAAATTTGAAGCCGGAACGCCCGCGATTGCCTCGAACATCGGACTCGGCGCGGCGATTGACTACTTAAATTCGATTGACCGCGAAGCCGCATTTGCTTACGAAGAAGGATTATTGAAATACGCGACCGAAAAATTATCGGCAATCGAAGGCGTAAAAATCATCGGCACGGCGCGGGAAAAAGCGTCGGTGATTTCCTTCACAATCGAAAACGTCCACCCGCACGACATCGGCACAATCCTCGACCAATCGGGCATCGCCGTCCGCGCCGGACATCACTGCGCTCAACCCGTGATGCAGTTTTTCCAAATTCCCGCGACGGCTCGCGCTTCGTTTGCGTTTTATAATACGAAAGAGGAAGTTGACGTTTTGGTGAATTCGATTCAGAAAGTGATTGATGTTTTTGCGTGAAATGATTACAAAAGACGAAGTGGTTTCGACAATTCTTGATACCTGTCCTTTCTATAAAGAAACGTGGGAAAAATATTTTGCGTTCTATCAAGAAGAATTACTTTATGTTTTCGTTCCTGATTTTGTTCATAATGCTATTGAACTTGAAAGAGAAAATAAACGACAGGAAATTCTCTCAATATTTGAAGTTATTGAAAAACTTTTAGTTGAAGGCGATAAAGACGTAAAGAATATAATTGAAATCGGAGTTCTCGAAAATTTTAGACATATCTTCGGTAAGAGTTTTGAGAAGTTTAGTAAATATCTTAGACCAAATTCTCTAAAATGTTGGAAAACTATTCCGAGAACATCATTGGATAAACTTCCATATCCAAAATCAACTTTGTATTTAGATTAGGATAAATATACAGCAAACTCCGATTCAAGTTGGCGAATACAGTTTTACGATTTTGATTGAGTCGAACAAGAATAAAAATCGCAAATCGCAAATCTAAAATCGCAAATTACAAAGATGCCCGCGAAAGATATTTATCACGAAACGGTTAAAAATGCGCTAATCAAAGATGGTTGGACGATTACGGATGATCCGCTGCGTCTGCAAGTCGGCATTCATAAAATGTATGTTGATTTAGGCGCGGAAAAATTAATTGCGGCGGAAAAAGGCGAACGGAAAATCGCGGTTGAAATCAAGAGTTTTATCAGCAAATCGGAAATAAACGATCTCGAAAACGCGCTCGGTCAATATATTTTGTATGAAAAGGTTTTGGCGAAAAACGAGCCTGACCGAAAGATATTTTTAGCTGTCAGAGAAAGCATTTATGTTTCAATTTTTGAGGCTGAAATCGGTAAAATGCTGTTGGAAGATAAAGAACTTTCTCTATTGGTTTTCGATGAACGAAGCGAGGAAATTTTACAATGGATAAGCTAGAAAAATATCGGAGTATTATTGAAAAAATTTTAACGGAACACGCCGCATTGCCTTATTCTTACGGCGAAATCAAAAGCCAGACTGTTTTTGACCGCAACAATGACCAGTATTTGCTCGTTGATGTCGGTTGGAATAACAAACGGTTTCGTGTTCACGGCGCGTTGGTTCACGTTGAAATTATCGAGGGAAAATTTTGGATTCAATACGACGGCATCGAAGGTGGAATTGCGACGGATTTGGAAGCGGCGGGTGTGCCGAAAAGCGATATTGTGCTGGCTTTTCACGCGCCGGAATTAAGAAAATATACGGAATATGCGGTTACATAAAATGAAAGTTTTGGCAAAAATAACATCGCTCGGTTTATTGATTTTGACTGTTTTGAGTTGTCAAAATCAGACGAATTCAATCGCGCCTGATAAGACAAATTCAAATGTTTCGGCGAACAATGCGAATACTGCGAACCGGACGAACGCCGAAGTTTCCGCGCCGCAAAATATAAAATTTACGTCCGAAGATAATGTGGAAATAGTCGGCACGTTTTACGAATCGCCGAAAGCAAATTCTCCGGCGGTTTTATTGCTTCATCAATTCGGCAGCAATCGAAAATCGTTTGACGAATATGCGAAGCGTTTGCAGAAAGATAATATCGGTGTGCTGGCGATTGACGGGCGCGGTTTTGGCGACTCGACAAAAACGACCGACGGGAAAACGGTTGAGGCGCAGAGAACGGCGGAAGGCGTGAAGGGAATGGAAGCCGATGCTGCAAATGCGGTTGAATTTTTGGCGAAGCAGAAGAATGTTGATGCAGACAGAATCGGGATTGTCGGCGCGTCTTACGGCAGCAGTTTGGCAATAATTTATGCGGCGGAAAATCCGAAGGTAAAAGCCGTCGCGCTGCTTTCGCCGGGAATAAATTATTTTGATAATTTAAAGACAATGCCGGCGATAAAAAATTATGGCGACAGACCGCTGCTGCTGGTCGCCGCCGAAGACGATAAAGAGTCCGCCGATGCGGTCAGGAAATTAAAAGAAACCGGAGCAAGCGACAAATACGAAGCGAAAGTTTATGAAAAAGGCGGACACGGCACGGGAATTTTCGAGGCGAATGTCGGTTTACAGGATTTGCTCGAACAGTTTTTGATGAAAAATTTATAAAAATGGAAAAGATAAACTTAGACGAAAAATTCGCGTTAATAAACGAACACTGGCGACCGAAAGTGATCGGTGAATTGAACGGACAGGAAGTGAAAATCGTCAAATTTCAGGGCGCGTTTCCGTGGCATCATCACGAAGCGGAAGATGAAATGTTTCTCGCTTTGAAGGGAAGTTTCCGCATCGAATTTCGTGATAAAACGATTGAGTTATCACCCGGCGAATTTGTCATTGTGCCGCGCGGTGTCGAGCATCGTCCGGTTGCCGAAACGGAAGTCGAAGTTTTATTGTTCGAGCCGAAGAATTTGAAGAATACGGGAAACATCGAAGACGAAAATTTCACCGCGCCGATTGGCGATAAAATTTAGCGGCAATCCAAAATCGCAAATCTAAAATCCAAAATAAAGTATGTCAGAATTAAACGATTTATATCAGGAAGTTATTCTTGACCATAATAAAAACCCTCGAAATTTCCGCGAGATTGAAACGGCGACGCAGACGGCGGACGGCAATAATCCGTTGTGCGGCGACGCGCTGCGGGTTTATGTAGAAATGGAAGACGACCGCGTGAAAGATGTCGCTTTCAAAGGTTCGGGCTGCGCGATTTCAAAAGCGTCGGCTTCGATGATGACGCAAATTGTCAAAGGCAAATCGAAACGGGAAGCCGAGGTTTTATTTGATGAATTTCACAAGATGGTAACGGGCGAACTCGACATCGAAACGGATGAAAATTCTCTGGGAAAATTAAAAATTTTTGCGGGCGTTTTGGAATTTCCGGCGCGTGTAAAATGCGCGTCTTTGAGTTGGCACACGCTTTACGCCGCGCTCAATAACGAAGAGGAAATTTCGACCGAATAATTAAGTTTGTCGGTTTATTGCGCGAGTTTTATAAAATCGCCGCGCGACGAACGAATCGGACATCGTTTCGCAGATTTGAATTTAGAAAATCATCTGCCGGTTATCATGGATTTCCGGGAAAAAATTCTTTTCGGAAAACCGGTTTATTTCGGCAATCCGCTTTTTATTCATCAGAAATTAAACGAGATATTGCCGCGCAAACCCGAACATTCCGGCGCTGGCTTTAAATTTTCAGCCGAACGGTTGATAAATTTTTTGCCGTCGAATGAGCCGAGAACGCCAAACTCCGAGCCGATATAATTGCTCACAGTTGTAATCAGAGAATCAACAACGCCGGTGTAAATTCAGCGGGAAATTAAATTCTTTTACTGTTGCAAATTTTCAATCTCTTTATCTATTCCCTTTTCATTTTCAGTGATTTTTCTTTCCTGTTCCATTTCGCGCGAGAGAAAATAGTTGAGCGCCGTGCGGATAACGGCAATCGCGCCGAGCTTGCCGATTTGGTCCCAACTCGGTGAAATCGCGGTCGAAAGAATGTCCGCGCCGAGTTGGAATTCGAGCGCGAGCGCCAAATATCTCGCCAGCAATAAACGGATTTTCGTGTAACCCTCGGGTTTAGCGGACGACAAAACCTTGACGAATTCGATAAACGCAAGCACGACGCCGATAGCGATAATAACCGCGCCGGTCATCTCAATTAACAATTTGAGCCACGAAACAAAGTTAATAGTTGTCGGCTCGACCCACGTTTGACCCGGCGCGTTGAAGAGGCTGACCGCGCTTTCCTGAAGAAAAATAAAGATTGCTGAAATTAGATATTTCATTGGTCATTAGATAATTGCACAAAATCTAATTCGTTAAAAATACGAACTCGAATAAAAAATCTTATGCAAAAATAAATCCGAACAAAAATTCTCCGGCTTTTGTTATAATTTTTCTATCAAGCAAAATGCAAAACTCGAAACTTTTTTGAGCGATAATTGAAAGTTTGTTTTGTGTCATCAGCTTTTAAATTTAATAAACAAGAAAAGAAAAAGTGAAGAATAAAATTTGCCGGTTTTCGCCGTAATCATTACGTTTTTGTTCGGTTTTCAAAACATTCGGGGAAATGCGAAGCCGTTCCGCCGCGCGGAAAATAAATTCGTGTCAAGAAATAAAATGAGCGCAGGGAAACGGAAAATGGAAAAGGGAAAACGGAAAATCAAATCAAATTCCAACATTTTCCATTTTCCATTTTCCATTTTTCACTCTCTATTTTTGATTTTCTTTTTTGCGATCTTCGCTTTTCCAATTTTCGCGCAGACAATTTCCGGCACGATTACCGACGCGCAAAATGCGCCGATTCAAAATGCCGAAATAACTTTGACGAGCAAAGCAAAAATTGTCGCAAAATCGGCGACCGGCGCGGAAGGTAAATTTTCGTTGGTCGAAAGCGGCGAAACCGATTTGATTTTGCGCGTCGAAGCGATTGGCTTCGCGGCGTTTGAAAAACGTCTCGACGATTTGGAAACGACGCTTGCGATTGTTTTACAGCCGCAGAATTTGCGCGAAGAAGTTGCCGTTTCCGTGACGGGGACAAATTCGCGTCTGAGCGAAACTCCGGCGAGCGTCGTCGTCTTAAACCGGCAAACAATCGAACAGACGGCGGCGCAAACCGTTGACGATTCACTGCGTCAAATCGCCGGATTTACTCTGTTTCGGCGTTCGTCGAGCAATACTTCAAACCCGACGACGCAGGGCGCGAATCTGCGCGGCATTTCCGGCAGCGGCGCGGCGCGGACGGCGGTTTTGTTTGACGGCTTTTCGTTAAACGACGCTTTCGGCGGTTGGACTTACTGGTCGCGCGTGCCGAAAATCGCGGTCGAGCAGGCGGAAGTTTTGCGCGGCGGCGCAAGCGAAATTTACGGCGATGCGGCTTTAAGCGGCGCAGTCAATCTTGTATCGGCGCGAGCCGAAGAAAATCAGCCGATTCTGCGCGTCGAAACTTCCGCCGGAACGCAAAAAACTTTTGACGGCGATATTTTTACGGCTTACGGAAAACGCGGGTGGTTTTTCGATTTGGCGGCGGAATCTTTTCAAACTCGCGGCTATATTCCGCCAGTAAAACAGGAACGCGGCGCGGCGGATTCTTATGCGAACAGCCGCCGCAATAATGCTTTGCTGACAATAGAAAAAAGATTTGGCAATGCGGCGCGAGTTTTCACGCGGGGAAATTTATTCTCCGAACGGCGCGACAACGGAACGATCTTAACGAAAAATCGCACGTATTTTCGCCAAGCCGCATTCGGCGCGGATTGGACAGACGAAAAAATCGGTGCGTTTCAGCTTCGCTCTTTCGTCGAAAAACAGATATACGACCAGAATTTTTCCGCCGTTTCCGCCGACAGAAATACCGAAACTTTATCCAGAATTCAGCGCGTTCCGTCCGAAGCATTTGGCGGAAATTTGTTTTGGTCAAACGCTTTCGGCAAACACGCCGTCGCCGCGTCTTTTGAATTTCGCAGGGTGCGCGGCACAAGCGACGAAACGGGTTTTTTCAATAATCGCGCGACAACCGTCGGAAGTTCCGGCGGACGTGAGCGCGATTTTGCAGTTTTCGCACAGGATTTCTGGCGCGTCAGCCGAAAATTAAATGTAAATTTAGGTGCGAGAATTGATACTCGGAAAAATTATGACGCGCGTTCGACGAATAAAACTCCGGCGACCGGCGAAACTCTGACTGTGAATTTTCCGGCGCGACGCGAAAACGCTTTCAGCCCGCGCATTGCCGCGATTTATCGAATCAATGACAATTTTTCGTTTTACGGTTCGTATTCAAAATCGTTTCGCGCGCCGACTCTGAACGAACTTTATCGCGCCTTTCGCGTCGGAAATATTTTGACGCAAGCCAATGAAAATCTTCGCGCCGAACGCGCCGAAACTTTTGAAACAGGCGTTAACTTCACACACTTCAATGGAAAATTAACTTTGCGATCAAACATATTTACGACCGAAGTTTCAAATCCAATCGTTTCCATAACTCTGGCGACAACCCCGAATCTAATCACGCGCCAGCGTCAAAACGTCGGCAAAACTCGCTCAAACGGTGTGGAATTCGACGCTGAATATCTATTGCGAAAAGATTTGCGCTTTTCGACAAGTTATCTGCTCGTTAATTCGCGCGTTACCGATTTTCCGAACAACACAAATTTAATCGGCAAATTTCTGCCGCAAATTCCCGAACAGCAACTGACTTTTCAAACATTTTATCGTCCGCAAACAAAATTTTCTTTTTCTTTACAAGGCAGAATTTCCGACACGCAGTTTGAAGACGATTTGAACACGCTGCGCCTGCGCCCGTTTTTCACGCTCGATGCGTCGGCTTCGTATCGTTTGCGGAAAAACCTAAAAATTTTTACAGCCGTCGAAAACATTTTCGACAACCGCTACGACATCGGTTTAACGCCGAATCGAACCGTCGCCGCGCCAATCTTTGCGCGTGTCGGTTTGCGTTTTGATTTGAATAACAAATAAACTTAAAATTTTTAAAATCAAAGTTCAAGCTTTCAACGGCAAAATAAATTATGAGCAATAATAACGAACCCAACAAAATCATTTTCTCGATGGTCAAGGTCAGCAAGTTTTACGACAAAAAACCGGTGCTGAAAGACATTTATTTATCGTTTTTCTACGGCGCGAAAATCGGCGTTCTCGGACTGAACGGTTCGGGGAAATCTTCGCTTTTGAAAATCATCGCGGGCGTGGACAAAGAATATAACGGCGAAATCGTTTTCTCGAAAGGTTATTCCATCGGTTATCTCGAACAGGAACCGAAGTTGGACGATTCGAAAACCGTCCGCCAAATCGTCGAAGAAGCCGTTCAAGGCACGGTTGATTTGCTGAAGGAATACGAAGAAATCAACGCTAAATTCGGCGAAGAAATGACCGACGACGAGATGAACGCGCTGATCGAAAAACAAGGCGCGGTGCAGGAAAAATTGGATCACGCCGACGCTTGGGATTTGGATTCGCGGCTGGAAATGGCGATGGACGCGCTGCGCTGTCCGCCGCCGGATTCGACGATTAAAAATTTGTCGGGCGGCGAAAAACGTCGCGTCGCGCTGTGTCGTTTGTTGCTGCAAAAACCTGACGTTTTGTTGTTGGATGAACCGACGAATCACCTCGACGCGGAAACGGTCGGCTGGCTCGAACAGCATTTGCAAAAATACGAAGGCACGATTATCGCGGTAACGCACGATAGATATTTTCTCGATAATGTCGCGGGTTGGATTCTCGAACTCGACCGCGGCGAAGGCATTCCGTATCAGGGAAATTATTCGTCGTGGCTCGAACAAAAACAAGTGCGTTTAGCGACCGAGCAGAAAGGCGAAGACAAGCGGCAGAAAACTCTCGAACGCGAACTCGAATGGATTCGGATGTCGCCTAAAGGTCGCCACGCGAAATCAAAGGCGCGTATCAATCAATATGAAGAATTAGCATCGCAGGAGTCGGAAAAACTCGCCGAAGATTTGGAGATTTTCATTCCCGTCGGCGAACGGCTCGGCGATATTGTCGTCGAAGCGCATCAAGTTGCCAAAAGCTACGACGATAAACTTTTGTTTGAAAATCTCGAATTCAATTTACCGCGCGGCGGCATCGTCGGCGTGATCGGCGCGAACGGCGCGGGCAAAACGACTTTGTTTCGCTTAATCACCGAACAGGAAACGCCCGACAAAGGCGATTTTCGCGTCGGCGCGAACGTCAAACTCGGCTACGTTGACCAATCGCGCGATTCTCTAAACGCGGACAAAACAATCTGGGAAGAAATCTCCGACGGCTTGGATTTGGTGCAGTTGGGCAAGCGCGAAGTCAATTCCCGCGCCTACGTTTCGCGCTTCAATTTCTCCGGCGCAGACCAGCAAAAAAGGGTCGGGCAACTTTCCGGCGGCGAACGCAATCGTGTCCATTTAGCAAAAATGTTGAAAACCGGCGCGAATGTTTTACTGCTCGACGAACCGACCAACGATCTGGACGTGAACACGATGCGCGCGCTCGAAGAAGCATTGGAAAATTTCGCGGGCTGCGCCGTCGTCATCAGCCACGACCGCTGGTTTTTAGATAGAATCGCCACGCACATTCTGGCGTTTGAAGGCGATTCAAAAGTCGAATTTTTCGACGGCAATTATTCCGAATACGAAGCCGACAAAAAACGTCGCCTCGGCGTTGATGCCGACCAGCCGCACCGGATTAAATATCGCAGTTTGACGCGAGCGTAAATAAATGTCCGACAGTTTATACGAAAGTTCGATTCAAATGGAGCGGCGACAAATTTGTTGTCGAAGGAAAATCGGAATTATTCGATTACGATTGAAAAAATCGAACTGACAAATAAAATTTTTAATGAATCAATTGCGACAACAGTTTATCGAGGCGCTAAAAACCAACCAGAGAGATTTTGACGTTTCTTTAACCGACGAAAAAATAAACGAACTCGCTGATTATTACGAACTCGTCCAAAAACATAACGAAATTTTGCATCTTGTCGCGCCTTCGTCGCCGGAAGAATTTGCTGTTCGGCACATTTTAGAATCGCTCACGCTTTCGGAATTCCTGCCGATAAATGCGAAATTTGCCGACATCGGCGCGGGCGCGGGTTTGCCTTCGATTCCGTGTTTGGTTTTTCGGGAAGATTTGCGCGGCATTCTTATTGAATCGAAATTGAAAAAGGCGCGATTTCTTCGAGAAGCATTGAAAGAATCTAAATCGGAAAAACGCGCGAAAGTTTTCGACCGGCAATTTGAAGAACTCGAAAAACCCGAAATTGATTTCGTGACTTGCCGCGCTTTAGATAAATTCACTGAAAAACTTCCCAAAATTCTCAAATGGTCAAAAGGCTGCAATCTGCTCCTTTTCGGCGGCGATAATTTAGCAGAAAAATTAAAAAGCGGCGCGGTGAAATTTGAACAAAAACTCATTCCGAAGTCGGAAAAACGCTTTCTCTTCATTGCTCGAAATTGACTTTTTGCAATTTGAAAAAGTGTTTCATTTGTAATACAATGTTTTATATGAAGCACGTAGCCCGAAATGCAAAAATGAGTAAAAAGGTTGAGTTTGTCGCAGCAAAACCGACGCCGGAAATCGTTTCAAGAACGAAAGAAGCAGTTAAAAAAAACGTCAAACAGACAGTTGTTGTCGCGCAAAACAAGAAAAATGAAGTAAAAAATACACCGACAAAAAAGGAAGTTCAAATCGTCAAGCCGAAATCAAAAAAAGTTCAAACGATTGCGCCTGTCGAAAAAATCAAATCAAAAAGCAGCGCCGCAGTTAAACCTGAAATTAAAAAACTCAAAACGGTTTCAGCGGCTAAAACGGTAAAGTCTGCCGGTAAAAAACTGGCGGCGAAGAAAGAAGTCAAACCGACTCAAACAAAGCTGAAAGTTAATTCCGGTTCAAACATTTCAAAACCGAAACTTAAAAATCAAAAAACCAAAATCGTTTCTCCGGTCAAAAAAGTCGAGCGCATTAAAGGCAAAGAAATTTCTCGTGTTTCCGCTTCAAAAACAGAGAAATTAAACGCTGCAAAAGTTAAATCAAACATTTCAGAAAAGTTAATAAAAGCTAAGATTCAAAAAACGCAGCCGATTTTCGCCGCAAAAAAAGTAAAAACTGTTGTGGAAAAAAGCGGGAAAAATGCGGCGGCTAAAAAAGTAAAGTTGCCTTTAAAGCCGGTTACATCAATCGAATCCGTAAAAACGGCGAAATCGAAAGCGCGAAAAGCCGAGCCGAAAATTTCAGCGGCGAAAATTAAAGATTCAAAACTCGAAAATAAATCTGCAAAAAGCGTTCAGACGATTTCGGCAAAAAAAATTCACGCCGAAAGAAAAACGATTGAGCCAACTGTGACTGCTAAAAATCTTAAAATCAAAAAAACAGAAATCGGCAAAGCTAAAATTCAAAAAATCAAGCCGAATGTTTCAGCCGAAAAAGCTAAAGTCAGTGAAAGTAAAACATTGAATTTGCCCGTCGCTGAAAAGCCGAAAAAGAAAAAAATCAAGCCGATTGGTTCGGCGGTTTTTCGCGGCAAAAAAGATCGGTATGACTTTAAAGTTTTCCCGCTCGACACGGTTTTTGAAGACGTTTCGGCGATTTATGTTATCTCGCGGCGCAAGATTGACAAGCACAAACGCGGTCATCACGCGCTCGTCTGCATCGGGCAAACCGATTCGATTTTGGGCGAAATAAAAAAACATAAAACGAAATGCATCAAAAAATATAACGCCAATGTGATAAGCATCTTGCCGGAAGCGGACGCGAAAAAACGGCTCAAGATTGAAGAAGATTTGCGTTCGGCACACGCGACTATTTGCAATTTCGGATGAAAATTTCAAATCTCGAAATTAAAATTCGTGTTAGAATAAACAAAAATTTCGAGGTTGAAACGATGGAAAACTTAAAGATTTCGAGTCCGCGTCTCGATGAGTTTGACTCATATTACGAACGATACATTTCACTCGTCGCGGACGGCGATATTATCACGCAACTGCAAAATCAAATTTCGGAAACGCTCAATTTATTAAGCAAAATCAGCGCTGAAAAAGCTGATTTCAGATATGCGAGCGGCAAATGGAGCGTAAAGGAACTCGTCGGACACATTATTGACACCGAACGCATTTTCGCTTATCGAGCCTTAAGAATCGCGCGCGGCGACAAAACGCCGATTGAAGGTTACGAGCAGGACGATTACGTTAAAAACGCGAAATTCGGCAAATACGCGCTCGCCGATTTAGCCGAAGAATTCGCGCTCGTCAGACAATCCAATATTTTAATGTTTCGCAATTTGCCCGAAACCGCCTGGTATAAACGCGGCATTGCGAACAACCGGGAAATCAGCGTCAGAGCTTTGGCTTACATCTCAGCCGGACACGAAATTTATCACGTCAAGATTTTGAAACAGCGATATTTGATTTGATGAAATTCGACGTAATTATTATCGGCGCGGGCGCAGCCGGACTTTTTTGCTCGATTGAAGCGGGAAAACGCGGGCGCAAAGTTTTGGTTTTGGAACACAACGCGCAAGTCGGGCGCAAAATCATAATTTCCGGCGGCGGACGCTGCAATTTTACAAACACAAACGCAAAAGCGGAAAATTTCATTTCAAATAATCCGCATTTCGCAAAATCCGCGCTCGCGCGCTACACGCCCGAAGATTTCGTCGGGTTAGTTAAAAAACACCGAATCGAATTCTACGAAAAAAAACTCGGACAGCTTTTCTGCCGCGAAAGCTCGCGTCAAATCGTCGAAATGCTTCTCCTCGAATGTGAAAAGGCGAAAGTTGAAATCCGTTTAAATTGTTCGGTCAAGAAGATTTGCAAAAACGATTTTTACGAAGTTGAGACAAATCAGGGCGAATTTTTTTGTGAAAGTTTGGTAATCGCAACCGGCGGACTTTCGATTCCGCACATCGGCGCGACAGATTTCGGATACAAAATCGCCAAACAATTCGGCTTGAAAATTATCGAAACGAAACCAGCGCTCGTGCCGCTCGTTTTTCGAAAAAACATTTCCGAAAGTTTTAAAAATCTCGCTGGCGTTTCGCTCGACTCAAACGTTTCCTGCGGCAAACATTCGTTCCGCGAAAATATTCTTTTCACGCATCGAGGTCTTTCCGGTCCGGCTATTTTGCAAATATCATCTTACTGGACGCGCGATCAGACAATTAAAATTGATTTGCTGCCGGCGAAAAACGCTTTTGAAATTTTGCAAAATTCGCGCGAAAGCCGAAAAGACTTATCAAACTTTTTAAGCGAATTTCTGCCGAATCGTTTTGCCGACGTTTTCTGTGAAACGATTATAAATTTGAAACCTTTAAGAAATTACAGCGAAAAAGAATTAACAAACGTCGCTGAAAAACTTCACGCCTGGCAAATTTGTTTTGACGAAACCGAAGGCTATAAAAAAGCGGAAGTAACTTCCGGCGGCGTTTCGACCGACGAGCTTTCATCGAAAACAATGGAAGCGAAACGGGTTGCGGGACTTTATTTTATCGGCGAAGTTGTGGATGTAACAGGTTGGCTCGGCGGTTATAATTTTCAATGGGCTTGGTCTTCGGCGTTTGCCGCAGGTCAATTTGTGTAGAGCGAAAATAAATAAAGCTGTAAATTATTTGGCAGGGAGAAATGAAATTAGGCTCGAAAATCATTCATTGTTGATTTATTATTTTTACAATTTATGTTTTAAGTTAAATTTTTTCTCGCTTTCCGCACAGCATCTACGGCATCCTTCGTAGCTTTTGCCACAGTTGTTAAATGTCCCATTTTTCTATTCTTTCGCGCCTCTGATTTTCCGTAAAGATGCAGTTTGATTTCAGAATTTCTTAAGGCGTTTGTCCAATCCGGTTCGCCGTTTTTCCACAAATCACCGAGCAGATTTGCCATCGCCGCAGGTTTGTAAAATTCGGTCGAGCCGAGCGGCAAGCCGCAGACGGCTCGTAATTGCTGCTCAAACTGCGATGTAACGCAAGCGTCAAATGTCAGATGTCCCGAATTGTGCGGGCGCGGCGCTAGTTCGTTGATGATTAGTTTTTCATCTTTTGTCAGGAAAAATTCGACGCACAAAGTTCCGACGTAATCAAAAGTTTCGGCAACGCTGCGGGCAATCTCAAGCGCTTCGCTGAAAACCTTTTTCGACACAACTGCGGGCGCGAAAGAAATGTCTAAAATATGGTTTTCGTGTTCGTTTTCAATCACGCCGTAGTCGGCAAAATTGCCTTGCGCGTCGCGGGCGCAAACGACGGAAACTTCCTTTTCAAATTCGACGAACGCTTCTAAGACGGCTTCCCGATTATTTAAATTTGCAAAGGCTTTTTCAATTTCAATAATGGAATTTATTTTCGTTTGACCTTTACCGTCGTAACCGAATCCGGCGGTTTTCAGCACGCACGGAACACCGATTTCTTCGACTGCTTTTTGCAAATCTTCCGGCGTTTTGACGAATCGGAAATTGACGATTGGAAAATTGTTTTGCGACAAAAAAGTTTTTTCTCGCAAACGGTTTTGCGTTGTGTGCAGAACTTCTCCTTTCGGATGAACTTCGACGAACTGCGCGGCAATTTCAATCGTTTTTGACGGCACGTTTTCAAACTCGAAAGTTACGACATCAACGACGCTCGCAAATTTTTTCACTTCGTCCAAATCTTCGTAAGCGGCGCAAATTTCCGAATCGGCGACTTGTCCGGTCGGCGTATCGGATTTCGGCGAAAACGTGGCGACGCGATAACCCATCTTTTTTGCTTCGACGGCAAGCATTCGCCCAAGCTGTCCGCTGCCGAAAACGCCGATTGTTGAGTTTGGAAGGATTATTTTTGCCACGAAATTACACGAAAAAGACACGAAATTTTGAATTTACAGATTAGCACAACGCGAATAAAAATTTGAAAATCCGCGCTTGTGGGCGTTCATTTGCCATAAATTATTTTAACTCCGATTCCAAAACCGTCCGGGTTTGTCTCTGTCTGAATTGGTGAAGTTTTTCTCGCAGCTCAGGACGCGAATTGGCAAGAATCGAAACGGCGAAAAGCGCAGCGTTTTTTGCGCCCGCGTTTCCAATCGCCAGAGTTCCGACCGGAATTCCGGCAGGCATCTGCACGATTGATAATAGCGAATCCATTCCCGAAAGCGCTTTGCTCTGCACCGGAACTCCCAAAACCGGCAAAACAGTTTGCGCGGCGCACATTCCCGGCAGATGCGCCGCGCCGCCGGCGCCTGCGATGATGACTTCGATGCCGCGCGATTCCGCCGTTTTCGCAAATTCAAACAGCAAATCGGGCGTGCGGTGCGCGGAAATAACTTTGCATTCGTGCGGAACATTGAAATCATTCAAAATGTCCGAAGCGTTTTTCATCGTTTCCCAATCGGACGTGCTGCCCATAATTATCGAAACGAGCGGGTTTTCGTTATTTTTCATTGCTTACAAAATAAAAAAGATAAGCGGCGAAAGCAAATCTCTTTTTCTCATTTGATTGTAAATTGACTTAACAATTCTTTACGAAAACTAAATATTTATAAGCATTTGTCGGGCGTATAATTCTTCAAAAGTGGAAATGCTTTATTAATTTTCGGAGGAAATTATATGAGATTAATTTTTGGTTTGCTGGTCGCCGCTTTGCTGGTCGCGGGACTTTTTTCAACGGCGACGAAAGCGCAAAAGCTCGACGGGAAATTTTCAGATATTTTAGCGGGAAACAAAATCACGGGCGAATGGCGCATAAATTATGCGGAGTCGGACAATCCGATTTCAAAAATGCAATCGCTTCTGCAAAACAAAACCGCGCAGTTTTCAAATGAAAAAAATACTGATGCGGAAAATAACGCTCTGCCGACGATGAGCGTTTCGCTCGCGCTGCCGGAAACTTTGTCGCTCGCGGGCGACGACTCCCAGTCAATCACGATTAACGAAGGTTTCAGCCGGGTTGTTTTTACCAGAACTCTGGCGACCGACGGCAAATTAAGAGTCGGAGAATTACAAAACGGCGCGAATTTTTTCATTGCGGCAACGCAGACCAATAATTCCTTAAAAATCGAAATCGTCAGCCCGCGCGGAAATAAAATGACGGAAAATTACGCGCTCGAAAACGAAGGCAAAAAACTGCTTGTCACCGTGCGTTTTGAAACCGCGCAAGGCTCGGAAATGATGACTCTGCGCCGCGTTTACGACCGCGCGATTCTCGACGTTTCTTTGGACGGCGCGGAACAAATTCAATAAGCGCATTTTGATTTTGAATAATAAATAAGGAGAATTTTTGAAATGTTTAATCTGATAATTTACGAATTTTTATTTGATTTTTTGATGAAAATTTTCGGACTTGATACTTAATTGATAACGGAAAATTTTTGTCAGACGGAATTTAAATAAATAAAAGACGAACAGCAAAACCGGCTTCGCTGTTCGTCTCTCAAATCATACAAATTAAAGTCAATCGGTCGCAATCTTCACGCTGTTCGTTTTGACGACGGCGCAGACCTATTTGCCCGTTAAATTAAGTCGTTCCGCCGAAACTTTAAAAACGAACGAAAAAGAATTCGGTTTAGCGTCAACATTTTATGATTAACATTCGACATTATGTTAATATGCTCACTATCTTTTCTTCCGAGTTAAGTTTTTCCGTATTTATTACAAAACAGTTTGGCTGACATCTTTCAGAAACATCTGAAAAAATCAAAATAAATTTCCGAGGTTTACTAATATGCTTCAAAAACATTTTGTTCGTATTTCAACATTATTCCTTTTTTGCTTCGCTTCAATATCGGTCGCCTACGCCGCCGGTGAAAATTCGCCGCAAGTAAATTTGAGTTTTGAAAAAAGCATTTACGGTTTTAACGAAGATGTTCCGGTGCGGGTTGCGATTTCAAACACGGGCAAGAGCGAAATGAAAATTCTGCGCTGGCTTACGCCGGTTGACGGCGTAAAGGGCGATTTGTTTTCGGTAACGCTTGATGGCAGTCCGGTGGAATACACCGGCGCGCTTTTTAAACGCGCCGTGCCGACCGAACTTGATTATCTAACGCTGAAACCCGGAAAAACAATTGTCTATAATGTAAATCTGGCTGATTATTATGATTTGTCGCGGAACGGATATTATCAAATCAGTTACCGGACGGAATCTTACAATCTTTCGGCGGCACAATCGGTGCTTCAACAGAAACTGGAAAGATTGGAATCCGAAAGCGTTTCGATTTGGATTTACGGAACGGCAAAAAAAATGCCTCCCGGCGTTTCATCGCCCGACTTTACGAACAGCGGATGTAGTGCGGCGCAAACAGCGAATTTGCCTCCCGCAGTAAGCGGTTCTAACAATTATGCCGCAAATTCATACAGCTATCTTAACGCGGGAACGATTGATTCACGATATATAACCTGGTTCGGGGTTTATGATTCGACCCGTTATTCGACAGTCCGAACACATTTTTTGAATATCAAAAATTTGCTGGTCGCCGACAGTTTTAGTATTAACTGTGCGGGTTCGCAATGCACATCGAATACTTATGCGTATGTATTTCCGACGGATACATCAACGCATACTGTTTATGTATGTCATCAATTTGATCTTGCTCCGACGACGGGAACTGACTCGAAAGCCGGAACTTTAATTCACGAAATGAGCCATTTCAACGATATTGGCTTAACGAAGGATTACGTTTACGGTCAGACAGCCGCGATGTCGCTTGCCGTCAGTAATCCCGGCAATGCGATTATGAACGCCGACAATCACGAATATTTCGCCGAGGCTTCTCCTCCTCCGCCGCCGACGGCAGCTGCGGTAACAATTTCAGGGCGAATTCTTTCACCGAACAATCGCGGACTAGCCAATGTGAAAATTATGTTAATTTCGTCTGCGTCCGGCTTGACGATTGCAACGCGAACAAATTCATCCGGTTACTATCGGTTCGCCGACATCGAAGTCGGACAAACCTACATTCTTTCGGCTAACGCGAAGCAATTTTCGTTTGAGCCGAGAGTAATCTCTGTAAGTGAAGATTTGTTTGACATTGATTTGGTCGCCGTTTCTACGACAGCGAAAGGAATAAGATAATTTAATCGAAACCGAAAAGACTTTTTCATAAGCCTGTTTTTTAAAGTGTTTTCAGCGAAAATAAAAAAGAGGAAGCCGAAATTTCATCTTTTTTATTTTTCAGTTGCGAACAATTTCAACGTTATATTTTCAAACGCCAATCAGTTCTAATGTCTTTTGGTCTCTCCCGCCGTTGAAATAGTTGTCTAAAACCTTTTGAAAAACCTGATGTGTATTTTCCAACGCGCCGAACAGCGTCATTGAAGATTTCAATTTCATATCGTCAGGGCTTCCGAAGATTTGATTGGCTGTTTTTCCCTCGACTTCAAGCAGCGCGTTTGAAATTTCGATCAAACGCTTGCCTAAGTTAGGATGCGCGAGATAACTTTCGGCTTCCGCTCTGGATTTAATCGCATAGAATTTGGAAGTCGGGCTGAATCCCAAACCCGCGATTTGCGGAAAAATATACCACATCCAATGGCTGCGCTTTCTGCCGTTGCGGATTTCCGCTAACGCCTTCTCAAAATCCGTTTCCTGCGCGTCTAAAAATCGTTGCAAGTCGTTCATCTTTCAAAGATACCTGTCTGCGAAAATGTTAGCAAGCAGTTTTAATTTGTGATAAAGTGATGAATTATTGCCAAAGTAATCAACATCTATGCAATCGTTTTCTTTCAAATCTAAATTTAAACGGCGATCAGTTTTTATCTTTGCCATCTTTGCTATGACCGGTTTTTCAGTGCTGCCCGTTCGCGCTCAGCAAACTGATTCAACAAATTCGCCGATTGTCGTTCAGCCGGGCGCGCCCGGACAGCCGACGCGCGTTTTGCCGCAGGCGACGCGGGCGATGATGCCCGCGCTTTCTCCGAAAGATGTCGAGTTTATGCAGGGAATGATTATGCATCACGGGCAGGCAGTCGAGATGACGGCGTTGATTGCGGCGCGGACGCAGAACAAAGGTGTTCGCCTGATCGGTGCGCGGATCAGCCATTCGCAGTCGGACGAAATAAATTTTATGAAACGCTGGCTCGAAGCGCGGAAACAGCCGGTGGCGACGGCGATGCCGGGAATGGCGGGAATGGATATGCCGGGAATGCAGATGGCGGGCGATAATAATATGCTGATGCCGGGAATGCTGACGCAGAAACAAATGAACGCGCTCAAAAAGGCGAAAGGCGCGAATTTTGACCGACTGTTTCTGACCGGAATGATTCAGCATCACGGCGGCGCGTTGACGATGGTCAAAGATTTATTCGAGACCGGCGGCGCGGGGCAGGATGCCGAACTTTTTAATTTTGCCACTGATGTTGACAGCGGTCAGCGCGCCGAAATCAGGATTATGCAAAATATGCTGGATAAAAAACCGTAGAGGAGACGTAGAAAAGAAATGATGAACCGAATACGCACAGATGCTTTTAGTTTGATAACCGTTTTTGTTTTTTTATGTTCGTGCTTTGCCGCAGGAATATTCGCGCAAACGCCCGCGCCGACGCTGCCGCCGGGAATGACGGGTTCGGATGCGACTGATCCGCGCTCTAAACTGTCGCCGGGATTATACGATGCGGGCGAGGCGGCGATGGGAATGAAACACCTTTTGCTGCTTAAAAAGCCGGATGCGTTTCAGCTCGGCTCCGACGATCCCGACAGCGCGGTGGTAGAGAAAACGCTCGGCACTGTCCTCGGCATCGCCGATTCGTCGAAAATGCCGAAGCCGATCAAACTCGTTTATGCCCAGCTCGCTTTCGCCAATTCCGATCTGGCGTTTCAGGGCAATCACCTGTTTCAGGGAAATTTTTACGGCGTGAACATTTACGATATTTCCGCGCCTGCCAACACGAAACTGCTGACTTCAATCGTCTGTCCGGGCGGACAGGGCGACGTTTCGGTTTATGAAAATCTGATGTTTATGTCGGTCGAAATGCCGAACGGCAGACTCGATTGCAGCATCAACGGATTTGCGCCCGTGCCGCAGCCAGCAGCGGGCGAAGAACATAAACCCGACGTGCAGAAAGACCGCTTTCGCGGCGTGAGAATTTTCGATATTTCGGACATTAGAAATCCGAAACAGGTCGGCGCGGTGCAAACTTGTCGCGGTTCGCACACGCACACGCTCGTCGTTGACCCGAAGGATAAAGACAACGCTTATATCTACGTTTCGGGAACTTCTTTCGTCCGTCCGGGCGAAGAACTCGCGGGCTGTTCCGCCGACGCGCCGGACAAAAACCCGAATACCGCGCTCTTTCGCATTGACGTGATTAAAGTGCCGCTCGCCGCTCCGCAAAACGCGAAAATCGTTTCGAGTCCGCGAGTGTTTATGGATTCGAGAACCGGTGTCATCAACGGCTTAAACAACGGCGGTTCGCACGACGGCAACGGCAAAATAGAAGACACCAATCAATGCCACGACATCACGGTTTATTCGGCAATCGGACTCGCGGCGGGCGCGTGTTCGGGCAACGGCATTCTGCTCGACATCAAAGACCCGGCGAATCCGAAACGGGTTGATGCGGTCAACGACCCGAATTATTCCTACTGGCACTCGGCTTCGTTTTCCAACGACGGCAAAAAAGTCGTGTTCACCGACGAATGGGGCGGCGGACTCGGCGCACGCTGCCGCGCCACCGACCCGAATAAATGGGGCGCGGACGCGATTTTCAATTTGAACGGCGACAAACTGACTTTCGCCAATTACTACAAAATGCC
>CAXSHW010000008.1:61719-72674 GCA_964237245.1 uncultured Pyrinomonadaceae bacterium | reverse complement strand
AATTATCTCGACCATCGCAATATCAATGAGTTACCGCCTTTTGACGAAGAATTAAATCCTTCGGCGGAAAATCTGGCGCGTTATATTTTGGAATATATCGCCTCGCGTGTTGACGACGAACGAGTGCGAGTTTATAAAGTCCGCTGTTACGAAACGCCGACCAGCGTTGCGACTTATCAAACTGAATAACAGCGCTTTGAGTTTTTTAGAAATTTACTGTTATTTCTTCATCAAGAAAGTTTGAGGCGTAGTTTCTCTTGATTTCAACCTTTTTTACGTCGGAAATCGAATCGAGCAGACTTTTAATATTCCCGTTAAAAAAATCTTCCGGCGCTTTTTTGTCGGATAAGACGAAAAAAACTTTGTCGTAAGCCTCGACTCTTTGGTTAAAATCCAAAATCGTCAATTCAGTAAAAGGCGATTCTGATTTTTCCGCCGCTTTTTCATTTCGTGTTGCGATTATTTCTCTTAAAAACTCGATATTATTTGAAACGATCAATTTGTTATCACGCATCGCGTAACCGATTTCCCAGCCGAGCATCGGCAATTTGAGTTCGCGCCACGAAAATTCGTTTTCGCTTTTTGTTTCCCAATCGAGTTTTGCATTCGAGGCGGAAGCTGTAAATTTTCCGGCGACATTTTGAGCAATCGAGGTTTCAAATTCTTCACGATTAAATTTTTCCGGCGAGCCGAAACCGAAAATCGCGGCGCGACGGAATTCGACAAAAAGCGGCATCGGTAAATTCTGCGGGCGCGTCGCCGTCAAAACGCTCTGCGCGGCTGCCGCTTGCAAGGCGTTTTGTAAATTCGTCCGCGCCGTTTCATTTGGTTTGGCGTTCTCGCCAATCGTTTCAACTTCTTCCGCATCGTCAATCGTTTCATCGAACTTTTCGCTCAAAGAATTGTAATTTCGCCCTTCGTAATCATCAAATTCATAACCGGAAAAGCGCGAACGATTCTTTTGTTCGGTTTTGGCTGCGTCGGTTTTTCCGTCAAAAATCGTATCGAAAATCGTATCGGCGGAAAGTTTGGAATTTGCCGCTCGCACCTGATAAAAAGGAATGTTTTCCGGCAATAAATTTTCAAGCTGATCGGCGTCGGCGGATTTGATTTGCGACGGATTTTTCGCGTGCGCGAGTAAAAACTTGCGTCTTTCGACAAATTTTCCGTCTTCTTTTGCGAAATCGAAAATTCCGGCGCGAATGTTTTTCAGTTCATCCAGATTCGGCATCAGCCAGTAATGTCTGAAATAATAATCGTCATTGAGCGCGATTTGATTGACCCAAACTGTCGCCAGATGCGGCTCGACTCGTTCTCTTAAAATTTTGAAATCAGGTTCGTCCGACAAGCTGTTTTTGTTTGTTTTGCCGTTGATATTTGCCACCGTTTGTGCCAGCAATTTTTCGCTTGTCGCTAAAACAAAACGTCCTTTAACATTGGCAAAAGCGAGTTTTTGTTTTTGCCGTCCGCGGTCGGCTTCGACATCTTTCGTATAGACGATTGTTCCGTCGGCAAGCGTTTCTTCTTCAAATTCATCTTTGTTTTGCGCGAATTTCGTTGCCGCGAAAACTTCATCCGAAACGGGCGCGACGAAAACAAATTCGAGTTTGCCGACATCATAGACGGCGACGGCGGCGCGTGTTTCCGACAAACCGGAAATTGCCTCCAAATCAAACGAAAAACCGGCAGCATCGCTGAATTCCTGCCAGCGGCTGGCGAGTTTTAATCCTAAATGACGGTTTTTCAGTTCGTCGAAATTTTTGCTTCCGAGATATTTATCTTTGAGCTTTGACTCGTTCCAAAGTTTGACGAACGCCGGTAAATCGGAAACTTCCGCATAGACGAGCGCGCCCGGCGGAAAATCTGCGGCTGGCGTGAACAATTCTTTTCTGCTTGCCGAATAAACCGCGTAAGCGATGCAGACGAGAAGCAAAATCGTTGTTGAAACTTTCAATTTCATAATTTCCTCGTGTTTTCCAAATCAACCGTAAAATCCGTCGCCCGCCGATTTTTCTGATTTTGAAGTTCCTGCAAGCGGTTAATTTTTTGTTCGTCTATGCCGTCCGTTTTTGCCTTTTCAAATTCAATCGCTTTCGCAAAATCATTCGTCATTTCCGCCGCTTCGGAAAGCATCTGAAGCATCGCATCGGATTTTTCCGCCTTGTCCGCGTCAGCTAGTTTCAGCGCCGCGAACGGCTTATTTGTCAAAACATATAGTTTTAAGAGTTCCTGTCGGGCGGAAATTTCCGCATCTTCATCGGCAATCAGCGAATTGCTCAAAAAGTCGGTTGCGGTTTCATTTGATTGCTCGTTTTCGGCAAGCAAACCGCTGTAAAATTGCGAGTAAGCGTCAAAATTTACAGTTTTAATTTCCGTGTTAACATCAATTTTTTTCAATTCCCAAACGGCTTGCCAGCGCAATTTCCGAAAAGCGTTTTTATCGTTTGCGACTTGTGTTAAAAGACTCGCCGCTTCCTGTTTTTGATTGTTTTGAACCAAAATTTTGGCGAGTTCGATTTTGTTCTCTGCGTAGTTTGAATACGACAAAAGCAATTGACGACGAAAGGAAATCGCGGCTTCCGGCTGCTGAAATTCAAGCGCGGTTTCGGCGGCAAGTTTGAGCGCAGCTGCTTGATTTGCCGAATTGTCCGCGTCGTTTTCCGCAAGTTTCGCCGCGTCCGCCGCGTTCATTTTGATCGCGTCAATCGAAGCAAGTTCGGCAAGTGCGGTTTCGCGTTTTTCCGTGTCCGCCGCGTCTGCCATAATTTGCAAAATTCGCAGTGCTTGAGGCGTATCATCGGCGCGGAAAAACGCGCGGGCGAGTCCGACGAAATTCGCGTCGTCGTATTTTTCCAAAGCCAGCATTCGGGCGAAAAACGCTTCGGAAATCCGCGTCTGTTCGGATTCGAGTTTTTCCTGTTTCAACAAATCAATCACTTCGTTAAGGCGTTCGACGCTCGGCGGTTTTATTTCGGCAACTGAATCGGGAACACGAATGCCGACGAATTTTTCCGCTTCGTCAAAGTCGAATTTTCCGCCGCGAACTCGCAGACGCATTTCGGCAATTCTCAGCCAATCGGGACGCGCGAAACGTCCGCTTAATTCCTTTTCGATTTCGCCGGTTAATCGCGCGGCTTTTATCGTATTGGTTTGTTCGAGCAGCAATGCGACATATGCTTTTTGCCAGCGAAAACGCTCGTTTTCCGGTTCTTCCGTTTTGTAATCGTTTTCCTGGTCGAAAACGGCTTCGGCTTCGTCATTTGTCCAAACTCTATCGAAAACCGACGTAAAATTGTAGTCGGAACTTTTTAAATCGTCGCTGCGTTCGATGAGCAGTTCATAAAACTCATTCTGCCGATTTTTTTCAATCACACTTTCGCTCGTGAGCATTTCGGCAAGCGATGTGTCTGTCGTTCTGTTTTTCAAAATGTTTAGAAAATATGCGGATTTTTCCGCTTCGTTGTTAAAAGACGAGGCGACGGCGCGAATCAGATTTTGAAAATCAGCAGATTGTTCGGCATCGTTTGTCGCTAAAAATTTGACGATAATTGACGGCAGATTTTCACGCGCTTTCGCGGCTAAATCGTATTTTTGCAAAACTTGAAAATACGTCGCGCCGCTTTCGATTTCTTCGTCGGCTAAAACGCGCTTCCAGGATTCTTCGGCGAAATCTTTTTTGCCAATCAAATAATAAGCCGCGCCTAAACTCGCCCAGGTCGTTTTGTCGTCGGCGTTTAATTCGAGCGCGAGACGAAAATGTTCAATCGCTTTTTCAAACTCGTTTTTCTCCAGATAAAACGCGCCGAGCTTGCTTTGTTCAGCGGCGTCAACAGGACGGTTTTCCGTCATCGCCGTCAAATATCTGTCGGCTTCCGAACGCTCGCGCTTATCGGTATTCGCTGATAATTTTTCCTTTTCTTTGAGCCATTCGCCATATTCTTTGGTCAGGCGAAACCAGTCGTCATTCATCAAAAACTGCTGTTTGTCGGGCGTCTGTTTAATAATTTCGCCGATTGAACCGAGTTGCAGCGCTTTGCAAAAATAACAATCCGAGCCGAATTCTTTCAAAGCCAGACTTGTTTCGGCGCTGCGCGAAAGTTTCCAGCTTGCCGGAAGATTCGCGTTTTCAATCGCCGCGTGAGCGAGTTTAATTTCACCTTTGCCGAGCAAAAAATTAATCAATTGAGTTTGATAAACGGAAGATTTTTCAGTCAGAGATTCTAATTCGGTTCGGTTTTCGGAATCCAAAATTTCGAGATAACGCGCGACGTTCGCATCGGGCGAAACTTTGTCGAGTTTATCGGCTTTCCGGTAAATCGAGCGCAGTGCTTCGAGTTCTTTCGATTGATTGCCGGCGAGCCGCGCCGTTTCCGCTTTCAAAGGCAAATCATCGCTTCCGGTTTGTTCCAGCACATCTAAAATTTGTTTGTATGCGCCGCGCTCGCTGTAAAAATTTAGCAGATTTTGCAGACAAATCTGCTTGTCGTCCGGCGGATTTGCCGCTTCTAATTTTTTCCGTAAAATCTTTTCCTCCAAATCGCCGAAACCTGTCCGATGACTCAAATCTTGAATCAAAGCAAGAGTTTGATGCGCGTCGGTTTTGGCTGAATTTTCATCAATTCGGCGATTAAAATCCGTGTGCAAACGGGCGAGTTCGTCGTCCGTTCCGAAGTTTTCGGCGACGCTTCCGACTGATTCGGTCAACGCGCGGTCAAAAATTTGCAGCCGTTTTCGCGCTTCGCCCGCGTCAATCGAATTGTATTGGTCGGCGATTTTGATAAATTTTTCGCGCAATTGCCAGAGTTTTTCGTTGATTGAATTTAACGGCTCTTCTTCGCGGACGGAAGTGACGTAAGCTGAAATATCCGCCGCTTTCAATTCGCCGGAAAGCGGATTTTCGAGCAGAGCGGCAAACGCTTCGCGGTAAAGCAGGCGCGCTCTTTCACTTTCGGAATTTTGCAGTTTTTCGGCTTCGGCGAATCGGTCGGCGTCCGACGTTTTTTCTTCGCCGGGCAGTTTCGCTTTTTCCGCTGCGATTTCCGAAAGTCGTCCGGCTTTTTTCAAAATCTCGATTTTTCGCCGGACGTATTCGGGCGCGTCGTTCGTTAATTCCAAAACCTGGTCGAAATTTTTCAGTGATGCGTTAAAATCGTTTTGTTTAACTTCGATTTCCCCCAAATCCGCGTAAAGTTCGGGCATTTCGGGCTGGTTGACGATTGCCGACTGATAACTCCGCGCCGCGTTTGTCCAATCTTTATTCGCTTCGTAAATGCGCGCCAGCACGACGTTCCAGCGATAATTTTTGAACGCTTCGCTCGAAGTTTTCCGGTAGTAGTCGAGCAGCGTTTCCGCCGCGCCGTAACGCTGAACGTATCTAATCGCGGCTTCGGTTTTTTCTTCGTCGTCAGGTTCACGGTTGATGATTTCAATGTGCTGCTCGATTGCCGCCGGATAATTTTTCAATCGCGTAAAAGCGTCAATCATTTGCGTTCTCAAATCAGCGATTTGACCGTCGAGTTCGCGTCTGTCCGCGTCGGTTTGCTTGAGCGCGGCGACGGTTTCATCGAAAGTTTTTCGCAAACTCTCCGCGTCGTTTTGCCGCACGAAAACGCCCGCGAGTTCGTGGAAAATTTCCGTGTCGGCTTTATCTTCGTCGTGCAGTTTTGTCAGAATTTGCGCGGCTGAATCGAGTCGGTTCATTTGAACAAAGCGCGTCGCCAGTTTCCGGGCGAAAATTTTGCGATAATTGCCGCGACCTTTATTTGCGCCGCTTTGCAAGGTGTTGACGGCTTCGGCTTCAAATCCCAAATGCCAAAAAAAATCCGCCGCTTCGGTCAAAACGCCGTAATTAGTCGGAAATTTTCTAACTAATTCGGTTAACACAGATTTAGCCGCATCACGGTTTTGGCTTTCGCGCAAAGAATCGGCAAGTTGCAGACGACGGGCGATTTGCCGGCGCGGACTCGTCTCGATTTCGCTTAATCGCCGCAAAGTCGTCTGCTCGCCTTTCGGATTTTCGTTTGTCGCGTAAAAATCGCGTGCCGATTCCAAAAATTCGACCGAATCGCTTTTTGCAATCGCTTGATTTAATAATTTTTCGGCTTTAATTTCCTGTTTCGTTTCGCTCAAAAATTCCGCGTAAGCCAGAGTCAGAAACGAAGCGTCTTTTCGGCTGTTTCGTTCGACGACAAACGCCGAGTCAACCGTTCGCATCAATTCGTTTTCATCCGAGACGGATTTTTCGCCCGCGTTTTCGTTGTGATTGGCGATTAATTTTACAAGACGCTTTTGCGCTTTTTCTTTTTGCTCTTCGTCGCCTTTGGCGTCGAGCGCTCGGACGTATTCGCCAATCGCTTCGGTCTTTTTGTGCTGCGATTCTAAAATCGCGCCTGCTTCAAAAGCGTAGAGCGTTTCGTCTCCGAATTTTTGGCGCAAGTTTTCAATCGTTCGCAGCGCTTTGTCATATCGAAAATAATCCCAATAGACGGTCGCCGTGTCGAGATAAATTTCCCGCGTGCCTTCGGCGGTCGAAATTAATTTTTCCCATTCCGCGTTTGCCGTTTCATAATCGCCGAGTTCGGCGTAAATTTCGCCGCTTTCGGTCAAACGTTCGGCGGACGACGGCAGAAATTCGGCTCGCGCGTATGAAACATTCGCCGCTTCGGTTAAACTTTCTCTCGATTTTTGCCCGAATGAGCGCGTGAAATTTACAAGGCGTCCGGCAAATTCCGGCGTGTTCGGGTAAAGCCGATTCAGTTCGCGGTAAGTCGCAACCGCCGCTTCGTAATTCGACAATCTGACGGCGGCATCGGCGCAAAAAAGTTTGTAAATCGAATCTTCCTTTGTTTCGGCTTCGCTCAAAAATCGGCGCAATTCATCTTTTTCCGCCAGATTATCGAGAAATCTTTCACGCACTTCTTTCGATTCAAAATAATATGCGGCGGCTAAATTTCGCCATTCGGTTTCCTGCTTATTTGCCTTGTAAAATTTCAATAAATTATTGACAAAAGTAATGTTATGCGGAAAACGCGCGTGCGCCGATTGGTAAAGTTTCAGATATAATTGCCTGTCAAACTCGGATGCGGAAATTTTCGCGTCAACGAATTGCGCTAAATAATTCGCCGTCTCCGCGTCGTCCAATTTGCCGATTAAATCGGTCGAAAATTCGGCAAATTCCGCCTGCCGATTTTGACGCAAAAACCAGCGCGCCAATTTATCGCGCCATTCGTTTGTCTGAAAACGATCCAGCGCTTGCCGGTAAACGCGCAATTGCTCTTCGGTCAAATTCGTCTGTTCGAGCCAATTCAGACGCCGTTGGTAAAGCCATTGCTCGTCGGGATATTTGGCGATTTCGTTTGAATAAAGCTCTAAAATCCGCGCCGTCTGTTTTTCTTCCGCAAGCGAATTGACGAAACGCTCAAGCACAGCGGCATAAGTTATTTCGTTGTCTTTTCTGTCTAAATAATCGTGAAAATTGCTTGTCAAACTCTCTTCGTAATAATTATTTTCATCCGGTTTTTCTTTTGCCGGAACGTTAATGCCGTCGGTTTGACCGATTTCTCTTATTTGATTCTGAACTTTAACTCTATCCGATGATTGAAATTTGACTTTGTTAGGCGGCGCGAGAATTTTTCCTTGCTTGCCGAGATAATCCAGAACTTTCTGATAAATTTCGCGCTCCTTTGCGGGTTGGTTCGCGGCGACAAATGCGTCGGCGAGTTTCAAAGCGGCTTGCGGATAATTTTCGACCGTTTCGTATTTTTGCTCAAATTCGCTCAAAGTTTTACCGGCAATTTCCGTTTCATTCGTCGCTGTGTAAAGCCGCACGATGTCGAGATACATCTGCGCGAGTTCGGGCGACGCCGGATTTTCTTCTTTGTAGAGCAGGAAAATTCGATAAGCGGCGGCGCGATTGAAAAATCCGTCGGCGACTCGCGCTTTTTCGTCGAGTTCGCCTTGCGCGTCGGCGTCAGAGAAAAGCAGAGATAAAATTCCCGTCGCAATTCCCGGATGCGAATCGGCTTGCGCGACATCTTCGTAAAACCGCAAATCGCCTTTGACGAGCGACAATTTCTGCTGTTCGGCGTCGGAAAAAATCTCGAAAAGCTGATATAAAACTTTCGCGCGCAATTCTTTATTCGCCTGCAAATCATTTTGCAGGTAAAGCGTGTAAAGAAAACGCGAAGCCAATTCCGGCTCGTTTTCCCGAATCAAAAAGCGAGCGGCAATCAAAAGCTCGTCGCTTGTCCAGGTTTTTTTAGCTTTTTCAAGTTTCAAAAAAATCGGCGTTACAGCGTCGTAACCATATCTGCTGTAATGCGCCAGACGAATCGCCGTGTCGAAATCAGCCGGATTTTGTTTGAATTTTGTTTTGAGTTCCGCGCCGTAAGCGCGAAGTCTGTCTTGCTCGCTCAAAAATTGATAGAAATTTTCCGTTTCTTCGCGTGACCAGAAAGGATTAAAAGATGCTTGATAAACCGCTTCGGCTTCTAAAGGTTTTTTCATTTCAAGCAGGATCGAAACTTCTTTTTCGCGTAAAACGTCCTGCTTTTCAGGAAATCGGGCTTTTGTTTGGCGCAAAAGATTTAGCGCTTCCGCCGAATTGTTTTCTTCGACGAGCTTGTCAATCAACTGCTCGAAAACCGCAAACGCCGACGGATTTTCCCGCGCGATTTTTTCGTAAAATTGCGGCGCGAAATATTTTTGCAAATCGTGCTGCCGAGCCGCTTCAAACAAGCGCGAAAGCAGCGCCGGCTTATCTTCCGCGCTCGCTGCCGAAAGCATTCTTTCTAAAGTTTCGGCTTCTTTATCGAAATGAGCGCGGCGGTTATAAAATTCGGCTAAATCTTCCAGATTTTCAGGCTCAATCTCGCTCAATCGCATCAGTTCTTTTTCCGCCGAATCAAAATCGTTGAGCTTTTCGTCCAGCCCGGCGAGTTTACGGAGAATTTCCGCATTATCGGGAAAATTCTCTTGCAATTCGGCTAGATTTTTACGCGCCCGCGCCGTCGGAAAAGGCACGACAGCTTGCGCGCCGAAAAATTCCTGTCGTGTGAAAAGCGCGTTTTCGAGTTGATTTTCAACGCCGGTTTCTTCCGCCGAGACGTTTGAAATTTCGTGCTGCCGGAAAAGACAAATGGCAATCAAAACGGAAAGAATAATGAAACCGCAGACAGACACGGACGAAAACAGACGTTTTTTGAATTTTATTCTTTCACTTTTGTTCATTCTGTTTGTGTTCATCTTTGCGAATCTGCTTTTAAGTTCGGCTAATCTTTTGCGTTTCATTTTCCGATAACCTCAATCGAAACTTCTTCGGTCGTCTGATTGTGCGCGAAATCTTCCGCCGTTACTGTCAAAACGTATTTGCCGGATGCGAGATTTTCCGGGACGCGCAAAACGCCCGTATTTGCTTTTTCCCGGTTCGACCAAAATAACTGCACGGATTTCGCGCCGTAAAATCTGGCGCTCAAACGATTCGTGTCGCTGTCGGCGGAAACTTTCAAATTTATCGCATCGCCCGCGCGAAAAGTCTGCGACGGCAAATTTATTTTCACGCGCGGCGCGCGGCTGTCCACGACAAAAGATTTTTCTTCCGCATAGCCGCTGCCGTTTTTGTCGGTGAGCAAAAGACGGCATTGATAAGTGCCGTCCGTCATCCACACAGGCGCGAGAAAGCGCGTTTCCCAGACGCCTTCGGAGGCGAGAAATTTGAGCGGCAGAGTTTCCCCGAACGGCAAAACGGCGAAAACTTGCTTGATTGAATCGTCGGTTTTAACGCGAATTACCGGGTCGCCCGGCTGAATCAGACGCGGACGCAAAAGCGCTCGCGGCGCGGCTAGAAACGCCGTGTAAGGCGTAACTAATTTGTATTTTTCCGACAGACTAATAATTTCCTCGATGTAATCTTCGCGTTCGCCCGTTTCGTTCATCGCTTCGATCAGCGCGTCAATTCGCGCCCGCGCCCAAACTCGCGGCAAATATGCGTGAGTTTCATCAAATTCGGGCAACGAAATCTCACCTGCCAAATTCAAATTTTCCGCTGCGCTTTCTCCTGCGATTGTTACGGTTTGCCTCTGCGCCCGTTTATAACGCCCGACGAAACCGAAGCTCGAACCGGCGAAAGAATTTTCGCCCGTCGCGTAAACATCGTAAAAATTTCCCGCGTCGGATGACTTTAAATCCAAATTTTCGATTGACGGAGAGCCGACTTTTTCGAGAAAATTTTTGAGTTTCAGCCCGATGTCTTCGGTTTCTCTTGCCTGTTCAAAATAGCCGTGTGTTTTGGCGGTTAATTGTTTTAATAAATTTTCGTTCGCGTCCGAGCCAAGCGCGAAGGCAAAGAGTTTGGCGTTTTGATTTTCTAACACTTTTCTGATTTCCTTTGTTTGCGTTGTTTCAAGCGTCGGATTAGCGTCGGAAATCAGCACAATATCCGGCTCGCCGCTCGTAAATTTTTTCGACTGCTCGACGCCTGTCTGCAAAGCTCTTTTGAGATTCGTGCCGCCGCCGAGCGTCGAGTTTTTGATGAATTCGAGCGCTTCCTCGACGTTTTCCGGCGTCGCGTTCACCGGATTAGCGGCTAAAACATCGGCTTCGTCGCTGAAAATAACCAGATTAAATTCGTCTTCCGCAGTTAAATTGTGCAGAAAAAAATCGAGTGCTTCGACGGCGCGGGCGATTTTGTCGCCATACATCGAAAGCGATGTGTCGAGCAGCAAAACAACTCTTTTCGGCAATCGAGCCGAGTTTTTATTTTGGGCAAAAATCGCCCGCGCCTCAAAAAATCCGTCCGCGTGTTTATCGGCAGCTTGCGAATCGCGCAAATCGTAAGCGGAAACGATTTCAGGCGCGCGGTAAGCGACGAACGAAAAAGTGTTTTGATTGACGCTCGTTTGATAATCGAACGAAAAATCGCTTTTGAGTTCGACATTTGCGGCGTGAAATTCGCCGAC
>CAXSHW010000008.1:61285-61709 GCA_964237245.1 uncultured Pyrinomonadaceae bacterium | reverse complement strand
CGAATTCGTTCGGCTCAGACTTCAAGGTTTGCAAAGGATAAGCATCATTTGACTGCGGCGTAATCGGAGAATCGTTCAGAACGCGCAGGCGCAAATTTAATTCGCCGACAGTTTGCGTTTCGCCATAGACAGGTTTGAGCGGAAACGTGAAATGCGAACTTAGATTTTCAACCGGCAGAGTTTCGGTGTATTCCATTTCCAGACGCTTCGTGCCGCGAGCGTTTATCGGAAAAATTTTTGCCGAAAAAGCCGAATTGCCGCCGTGTTCGTCTTCCTGTTCGAGCAGTCCGGGATCAAGTTGAGTTTGTTTGATTTGCCCGTAAATTTTATTCGCGCGGCGTTTTTCCAACATCACGCCCGGAATTCGCACATCGTTGTCCCAGACGGCAAAATCGGCGACCGAAGATTTTTGTGGCAAGGCGAA
>CAXSHW010000008.1:53120-61202 GCA_964237245.1 uncultured Pyrinomonadaceae bacterium | reverse complement strand
TTCCTTCGAGCGTGTCGGGCGTGTGATTGTCAAAAATCTGCATCACTTTGACGGTTGCGTGCTGATTGTCAATCAATATGTCAACGTTCATCACGGCGAGCGATAAAATTTTCGCGTCCGGCTTGTCCTTGAGCGAAGACGGAATTAAAACGCCGGATTGCGCGGACGCGAGCGAAATAATCAGAAGAATTTTCGCCGCAGAAACGCAAAGAACACGGAGCAATGGAAAACGGAAAACGGAAAACGGAAAATGTTTCAACAGATTGTTTTTCATTATAAATTTTTCGTTTTTCACTGATTCTTTTTGCATTTTTGCTTTAAGAATTTTCATTTGTTTTCTCCGTTTTGAAAATAGCTTTTCTTGATTTGAGCGATGCCGCCAGTCGTGCCGAAATAGACATTTTCCGCGTCGGATCGGATACTCATAACCGTTTGAGAAGGCAAAACATCTTTTACCGAAATCCATTTTTGCGACTGCAAATCTAAAACTTTCGCGCCGTCCAGAGTTCCGACGTAAAGCCGCTCGCCGTCGCTCGACATCGCGTTCGGATTGACGACGAATTTACCGATTTCGCCGGCAAACGAGCTTATTTCGCCGGACGGCAAAAGCTCAAAAACTCCGCCGCCGTAAGTTCCGATAAAAATTCTTTCGTTCACCGTAACCAATGACGTAACCCAATCGGTTGTAAGGTTTGAGTTGGAATCTTTCCAGACGCGAATCACCCGTCTGTTTTCGATTCGCGCGAGTCCGCCGAGCGTTCCGGCATAGAAAGATTTGCCGGTTTGCAAAGTTGTATAAACGCTGTTTGATGGCAAGCCGTTGACGACGGAAAGAATTTGCGGTTTGTCGTTTTCGGTGAAAACCAAACCTTTCGTCGTCGCCAGCGCGCTGCCGGAAAAATGCGTCACGGAATTGCTCGGCAACCCGTTTTCTTTTGTTTTTACAACGTTAGAGAAATCAGGTTTGAAATCCAAAAAACCCTGCGAAGTCGCGGCGGAAACATTTTCGTTTTCAGCTTGCAGAAAATTGATTTCCCTCGCATTTTCGGTTTCGATATGAGTCAATTTCTTTCCCTCTTCGCCAAAAACGTCAATTCCGTGACGAAAAGTTCCAGCCCAGAGATTTCCTTTTCGGTCAATTGCCAACGCCGAAACAAAATTGCTGGTCAGAGAATCGTTTATAGTTTGAAGAAACAGCTTGAATTTGTTTTTGTCGAGCAGAAAAACGCCGCGATTGCCGAGCAAATAAAGTTTTTCATTCACGCTTATCAAACGCGCTTCGGAAATATCTTTTTCAGCGGTAAATTCTTTGAGCGATTCGTCAAACGTAAAAATTTCGCCGTCGTCGCGGCTCAGGTAAATTCGCTTGTCAAACTTTTTGAGACTCGAAATCGCCGGCAGAATTTGAAGCGTGTGAAATTTGTTTTCCTGCAAAATTGATAGACCGAAATCCGTCACCGCAAATAAGTTTTTATCATCCGAAGCGATGCCGACAACGCGATTTGAAGGCAAACCGTCTGCGGAAGTGAAATGTTTCCAAATCGCTGTCTCGTAAATCCATAAACCGTTGTCGAATGTTCCGACGTAAAGTTTTTCCGCGTCTTTAAATAGACAATTAACGGCGAGAATTCTTTGATTGTCGGCTTTGATTTCCTGAAAATTTTTGCCGTCGAATGTAATCAATCCACCGCCGAAAGTTCCGATTAAAAGCCTGTCGCCGTCTGATAAAAGCGCGGTTACGGCTTGCGCTTTGCGGTCTGTCCAGCGATATTGAACAAAATTTTCGCCGTCGAACGCGATTAAATTTTTTGTGCGCGTGCCGATGAAGAGTTTACGGTCGAAAACCGCGAGCGCGATCAAATCGCTTTCGGGCAAACCGTCTAAAACCGTGAAATGCCGAACGAGCGAACCGTCATCCGAATACTGCGCGAGTCCGCCGCCGGTCGCGGCAAAATACGAATCTCCGAAACGGACGAAATCGCGCGTTTCAATCGTATTTTGGCGAATCTGGATTTTTTGTGAAAGGTGAGGCGTGAGACTCGTTTTTTCAAACGCAACGCGGTCGTTTTCAGACAGGCGGGCGCGTTCTTCGGCAAGCGTGTGTTCGGCGAGTCTGCGCGCACGAAAAATCTCGAAGCCTGTAACGAGCGCAGCCGAAATTAAAACACAAACGACAATTTTCAACGCAAAAGATAAACGCATAATTTAATGGCGATTATCCCAAGAGTTTCGGATGATTTTAAGCGGACAATTAACGCCGCTTTGAAAGGAAACGGCGGCAGCGCGACTGTGGCTAGCCACAATTTCGGAGAAAAATTTTGGTCAGATTTTTTTGTAAAACCTAAAAACAGTTCCGCCGTTATCGCTCGTCTGCCAGCCGACTTCGGCTTCGATCAGCGCGGCGCGTGATTTGATATTTGCTAGTCCGCGTCCTTTTTGCTTAGAGTTTTGCGGCTCGAAAACTTTTCCGTCATCTTCGATTTCAAGCAAAAAACCGTTTTCCGCCGATTCGGAAATTCGCATCTCAACGATTTTCGCGGTCGAATGCCGATTGATATTATTCAAAACTTCCTGCGCGATGCGAAAAATCTGCATCTGCGCGTTCGCTGTTAAATTGATTGCGTCTTCCGTATTTTCGGGCGCGATGAATTTGTGATTGGCGATGGAATTTGACAGAAGAAATTCGAGCGCGGCGGTCAGTCCGACGTTTTCCAAAACCGACGGGCTTAAATCTTCGCAGATGCGGCGAATTTCGTTGGAAACGTTTTCGATTTCGCCGCGAAAATCAGCGGTTTCGGCAGGCAATTTGTCGGACATCAACATCAAGTTTCGCAAATCGGCGAGCGTCTGGTCGTGTAAATCGCGGGCGATGCGGCGGCGTTCGCGCTCGGCTTCGTTGGCTAGATCAAAACGCGCGGCGGTCAATTCGCGGTTCGTTTTAGTGATTTGCCTGCGCTCGACGATTACCAGAATTAAAGCGATTAAAACGACAAACAGCAAAATGCCGAGCGCGGTCGAAGTCCACGGAAACGGCGCGCGAGCCACTGAAAAATTGAAATTCAATGGCGCGGAAGCCATCAAATCTTGATTAAAAACCACAGCTTCGACCGTGTAATTGCCGGCGGCGAGCTTGTCCATCAAAAATTGATTATCGCCGGAAATTTTCTTTTCGATTATCGAGCCGTCCGCATTTTCGAGCAGAAAACCGTATTGAAATTGTTCGGGGAAAGTTCGGCTGCTCAAACCCGCAACTTCAAGTAAAAGACTGTTTTGCGGATATTGGAGATTGATGCCGCGAACCATTTCCGCGACGCTGTAAAGTCTCTGACTCAAAATTCTTGTCGGAATGATGTTCGGCTCGATTTTGTTCGGGACGTATTCGGCGATGCCGCGATTTGTGCCAACGAGCATTTTATTTTCGAGATTTAATAAACCGAAAACACTTGCGGTCGGCAAACCTTGTTCGGCGTTGATATTTGAATTCAGCCAGCCGAAAGTTTTGTCAAATTTCAAGTGAAATAAACCGTTTCCCGCCGTCGCCGCCCAAATATCCGAGCCGTCAACCGCGATGCTTCGCACGGGTTGGTTTTTCAAAATCGCTTCGAGATTGCCGTTTTTTGAAAGATATAATCCGCTGTCGGCGGCAATCCAAACATTTTCATTGTTTGGTAAAATCTGCCGGATTGCCGCGCCGCTCAAATTTTCGATTTGGGAAACTTGTTTTCCGTCGAAAACAAATACGCCGCCGTCGCCTGTTCCAATCCATAATTTATCGTTTTCGGCTAAAAGGGAAGTTGGCGAATCGTTTGAAAAAAACAAATTTTGCCCGTTGTTCTCGATTTTTACAACGCCTTGTCCGAAAACTGCCGCATAGGTTTTTCCTTCAAAAGTTTGAACCGCGCGAATCTCGCCTGCGAAGATTTTTTCGCCGTCGAGCGTAAAAAGCCCGTTTCCCGAACCGATTAAAATCTGCCGGTTCGCGTCCGCCGCAATTGCAAAAATTACTTTGCCCGAAAATTTCTCCGATTCGCGCCAGCCGCCGTTTTCAAATTGAAAAAGCCCGCGATTCGTTCCGGCGAAAATACGTCCGTCCGCCGATTTGAAAAGCGTCCGAATGAAATTGCTGTTCGCGCTGTCAGAGATAATTTGATTGAACGGACTCTGCGCGTCGAAACGACTGATGCCGCGGTCTGTGCCAATCCAAACAACCGATTCGCGGTCAACGAAGATGTCGAAAACGCGATTTGAGCGCAAGCCGCCCGCCGTATTTTCAAATGTAAAATTTTCGAGAATTTGCGAATTTCTCAAGCGAAAAACGCCGTTCTTTTCCGTGCCGACCCACAAATCGCCGCCGGCGTCCGAAGCGATTGCCGTTACCGTGCCGACATTTTCGCCGACACGCTGCGGGTGAAAAATATCGTTTGCCAGAAAAAGCCCGCTTGTTTCGTGGTTGGATTCCGCGCCGAGCCACAGATTGTTTTGTCCGTCACGCTTCAAAACATTGACAAAATACGGGCGCGGACGACTCATTACTTCTTCGGCTGCGCCATTTTCGAGCGTAACCAAACCGCGCCCGCGCGAACCGAGCAGAAAATTTTCGCCGTTTGCTGTCAAACTGCTGATTTCGAGCGGCTGCTGTAGAACGATTGAAACATCGAGGGAATTTTCACCGCTGACCTGCGCTTTGAAAATTGTGTCCGAACCGCTCAAGAAAACCGCGTCGTCTTGAATCAGAATCGCCGTAATCGGTTTATCAACGGTCGGTGAAAGAACGGAAAATTGATTGTCAAAAAATCGCGCCGCGCCTTTGTTTGTGCCAATCCAGAGCGAGCCGTCTGCAGATGTCGCAAGCGCGTAAACGATTTGCGCGTCGAGGTTTTCGACAGTGATTTTCTGAACTTGCCGTCCGTCGAATTTGGCTAATCCGCCTTCCGTGCCGAACCACAAAATGCCGTCCTGGGTTTGCGCGACGGCGCGGACATTGTTTGAAGGCAATCCGTTAAAAAGGCTGACCGCGCCCCACCGATGCAAGTTTTGATTATACGACGGATTATCCTGAGCATTTGTCGGGTGCAAATAAATCACGAAGAAAAGAGCTGCAAACAAAAGTTTTTCGGTAAATCTTCGCATTTTATTTTCTCGTTTTTTCCGCGTTTTCCGTCAAGAATTTTTGATGATCGCGGTCGAGCCAGGCGGCGAGTTCGCGCTCGGATTTTTCGAGTTCGTCGGCATTTATCAAGCCGCGCCGAATCGCCTGGCTCATCGCCCGCGTGCGCACGTTGTAGGTGAGTTTGTCATACGCTTCACTAGCGGTTTTCTCCGTCGGGTTAATCAGTTTTTCGTAAAGCGTCGCCAGACGACTCTCGACGCCGCGCAAAGAAAGACTGCATTTGCGGGCAATCGCCCAATTCGATAATCCGAGCGCGAGATAACGCAAGGCTTCGGCTTCAAATTCCGTCAACAACGGTCGCATAAAAGAATCTTTGAACGCCGGGTCAATCATATCCGCGCCGTCTTCTAAAACCGCGCCGACGAAACGCAGAAAACGCGGTTCGGGATTGTTTTTGTGAATAAATCCGTAAGTCGGCTGCGGTTCGATTGAACGAACGATTTTGCGAATTTCATTGATGTAAATTTCGTGCGGAAACTGTGTCCAGAAAATTATGCGAGTTCGAGGTAATTCGTGCCAAATCGCCCGCGCCGCTTTCACGCCGGAAAGCTCCGGCATTTGAATATCCAAAACACACAGCAGAGGCTTTTCCGCAAAGGTTAATTCAACTGCGGTTTGACCGTTTTCGGCTTCGATAATCGGAAGATGAGCAGGAAATTCGCGCTCGAATAATTCTTTCAAGTAACGTCGTTGAGCATTATTATCTTCGGCAATTAAAACTGACATATTTCACGGCTAGTGTTTTTGGTCTGCTTAAATACAGATTGAAAAACATTATTCCTGAGTTAAAGACGAAACTTGTAAAAATGTCAACAATAATTTTTTGCGAAGTCAGTTAAAAACCTCAAACCGCAATTAATCCGCTTTTACATTAAACATAAAGTTGTCTTTCAGTAACCAAGAAAAAAGGCTTTCTGATTTCTCAGAAAGCCTTTTCCGCTTTTATTATAATGGTCGGGGCGAGATGATTTGAACATCCGACCTCACGGTCCCGAACCGTGCGCTCTACCAGGCTGAGCCACGCCCCGTCGAAACTCGACTTAAAGATTCTATGTTAGGACGCATTTGAAGTCAAACTCTTAAAATTTTTAGATTTGCGTTTTTCGAGATTAAATCGTTTCGGCTTGCGTCTTTTTTCCGAATTTATTTTTCAACACTTCGATTACCGGCGGCAAAATCGAAAGCAACACGACGACGATGACGACTTTTTCGATATGATCTTCGAGTTTTATTCCGAGCGCGCGTTCGACCAAACCGCCGAGAAAATATCCCGACAATACCATAGTCGAAATCCACAGCAAGCCGCCCAAAACGCTGTATGGCAAAAACTTATTGTAAGGCATTTCGGTCGCGCCGATGACGAGCGGCGCAAACGTCCGCACAATCGGCACGAATCGCGCCATTATAATTGTCTTTACGCCGTATTTTTCAAAAAACACTTTGGCTTTTTCGACGCGGCTCGGTTTGAAAACGAAGGAATTTTCACGATTGAAAATCGTCTTGCCCATCACTCTGCCTGTCCAATATCCGGTGCTGTCGCCAATCACCGAACCGAAAAAAAACGCCAGCAGAACAAGCGCGACGTTTAATTTTCCGGCAGCCGCGAAAAGTCCCGAAACCACCAGCAGAGAATCGCCCGGCAGGAAAAAACCGACTGCCAAGCCCGTTTCGGCAAAGACGACAAAAAACAATCCGAGATAGACATACGCTCCGAGCAGATTTAACAAATAATCTATTAAAAATTTCGGATTGAGAAAATCTTTGGCTGTGTGCAGAAAATCCGTCAGTGATTCCATAATATTCAATTACGAATTACAAATTATGAATTACGAATTAAAATCGAGTAAGAATTTGTCGGTTTGAAACTTAACATCAAGTAAGAATTGGTTGGTTTTAAATTTAGTATTTTATTTTTTATCTTACAAATTCGTAGTTCGTAATTCGTAATTCGTTTTCAATCTTCTTCCTCAAAATCAAGCGGCACGCGCGATGAAAGCAGATTTTGGCTGGCAAGCAAAGCAGACCAGGCTAAAATAGCAATCGAAGAAATCGCCCAGCCGAAGTTTGTGATCAAATCGTCTTCCGCCAATAATCCGAAAATAATCGCCGGAAAACCGAAAAGCGCGACGCGCAGAGCCGTTTTTTTTAAATTGTCCAAATTTTCAAGCAAATTAACGCGGCTGATTTCCATTTCCATATAATCTTCGTCGGCGTTCAATTGCGAAAAATAATCGCTTTCGTTTTGCGACCAGCGTTGTAATGCGGGCGTTTCGGCGAGTCGGTTAGCGCTGTCGAAATAATGTATGACGTGCGCGATTTTGCCTTCACGAAGCGCGATTTCCGCCAAACCTCTGATGGAACGAAAATTTCCTTCGGCGACATCCGAGACTTTTTTAAAAACCCGGCGGGCGCTTTCCTGCTTGCCGTATTGAAAATAACACTCGCCCAGACGCGCCAAAAAATTGCTGTCCTCTTGTCCGCGTTTTTCCGCGATGCGAAGCGCGGCATATGCCCGGCGTTCGAGTTTGCGATTGTGTTCCGAACCTGCGAACGAATGCAGACAACGCGCGAAATCGAAAATCAGCCGCGCATCTTCCGGTGTTAAAACCAGAGCGCGGCGAAACGCTTCGAGCGATTGCAAAAGATAACCGGAAAGTCGAAGCTCGTTGGCGAGTCGGTGCAGATAATCGGCTTTTTCCGCTTCTTCTTCACCAAATTTTTTGTTTTTGAAACTCGCGCGCGAATTTTTTTTGCCGCTTTTTGAATTGATTAGAGAGTTTTCCAATACTTCAGCCGAAGGGATTTTCGCAAATTCGGCTTTCATCAAAATTTCTTTCGGATCAAATAAATAATCACGCAGCTCGATTGAACGATTATCGAGCGCGCTTTCGGGCAGCAGCGGAAAAATTCGG
>CAXSHW010000008.1:48520-53110 GCA_964237245.1 uncultured Pyrinomonadaceae bacterium | reverse complement strand
AATTCGGTGAATCATTTGCCGGTATTCTTCGCCGCCCGAAGCAAAGGCGAATTTCAAGTTTTTGCCTTGAATACAAGTTCGATAACGATAAAAAACGTTTCCGCCGCGTTTTAAGGCGCGTAATGATTGAGTTTCAACTTGTTCCACGTCGGAAATTTTCAGCCGGTAATGGAAATTATTAAATCTCGCCCAGACGCGCGGCAAAATTCCCGTGCGAGTCAATCTTTTGCCGTCGAAAACTATTCGGTCAGTCCAGAGCAGAGCGGGAAATAGAGTCCAACCGGCGACAAACAAAAGCAAACCCGCCCAATCAATTTCCAAATAAATCAGAAAAGCCGCAAAGAAAGCCGAAAGCAGCAGCGCGGCGAAATAACCGTTTGGCGAGACTCGAATGCTGTTGGTTTTGAGTGTGTCAAAGATAACGGCAGAATCTTTTTTTGTCGCTGCCTTTGCCGTTTTTGCCGTTGCAATGTCGTTCACGTTGAGAAATTTCCTCTTTGAATTGAATATAATTTAGAAACGACTAATAGAACGGAATTTTTGAAATTGAATCAGGCAAACAGATTAATCGGCGCGATTTGCTAATCAAACGGCTTGCCTGTTTTAGATTTTTGTCGAACGGCTTGCTTGTGAGTTTGATACGCCGCTTTAAAAATTAATTGTTTTATTTTTTTGGTCGGGTCCGACGTTAACCGGAACTCCGCCTGATGACGGCAACGCGGGTTCGGGCGCTTTGATTTCCTTTGCCTTTTCCGGGTTTAGCGTTTCCAGTTGTTGTTGAGCGTCGCGGGCGGTTTGCGACAACGGAATCGGCTTATCTTCCAAATCCTTAGCTTCGCTGGCTGTTTTGGCGATATTATAATAAATATCGGCAGTTTTGCCCTGTTTTTCGTAGAGCTTTGCCAAATCAAAATTGATTGTGTCTTTAGCCAGAATCGGGTCGGAAGAAGCGGCGAGTTCCTGATAAAGCGTTACGGCTTCGTCCAATTTTCCGTCATCGGCTTGTGCCTGCGCGAGCGCGAATTTAGAAAGCGTGCCGACTTCGCCGCTGTTTTTTGATAAATCTTCAAATTCCGAAACGGCGGTCGGTCGGTCAATCATCAGACGATTCGCCGCGACAAAATATCTCGCCTTGTCGCGCACCGGATTTCCGTATTTGTCCGCAACGTCTTGAAAAGCGTTAATCGCGGCTTCGGCGCGTTCCTTTTCGGTTTTGAAAACTTGTTCGTCCGAGCCAGCCGGGACAGGCGCGGCGGTGACTGTTCTCTGCGAAATTTCTATCGCTTTGCCGAGCGCGGTTTGCGCGGCGTTATTTGAGCGCCGGTTATAAACGTAAAAAATTCCGATTAACAGCGCTAATACGGCAACCGCCGCCAGCGCGTAAAGGACATTTCTGCCTTTGCCTTCAAACTGCCTGCCGAAATCTTCGACTTTTTTGCCGACTCCGGTTTGAAATTCGTCTTGATAAACCGGCTGGTTTTTGTCTTCTCGAACAGGTGCTTTAAATTGTTCGGGTATCTGTCTTTTTTTTCTCGCCATTATTAAATTACTTCTGAAATTTTTGCTAAATTACCGCAATTATTTGTTGTAGAATCGTTATATAATTGTTTGTAAGTTTTTTTGTAAAAGAGTCAATTTATCGTAAAACGCCGATGATAGCAAGCGAAGATAAGGCAAAAGTAAAAAGTGAAAAGGCAAAATCAGAGAGTCAGAAAACTATTTTATTTTTTTCGGGAACAATTTTAGAAAATCGGTGTCTAAGTTAACAGTTCGCGGAAATCGCGGGTGAGCAATTTGAAATTCTCGGGTTTTGAGAAAGGAAGCGGACGGAAGATGTTCTTCGGCAAGTCAATTACAATTGGCGAGGAAGAGATGGCGGCGGTTACACTGGCGCCACGCGCGGTTTCCGGTAATTCATCCGCCGAAATCGAGTTCATTGAAAATCTGAAAGCTGGCGACGCGCAGGCTTTTGATACGCTTGTCCTGCGATATTCGGGCGACGTTTACGCGCTGCTTTACCGGCTGACCGAAGACGCGGAAGAAGCGAGCGATTTGACGCAGGAAACTTTTCTGCAAACTTTCAGGGCGATTAAGAATTTTCGCGGCGAAGCGGATTTGAAAACCTGGCTTTACCGGATTGCAGTCAACGAATCGCGCAATCGTTTCCGCTGGTGGAAGCGGCGTCGGCGCGAAAAAACCGATTCTTTGGACGCGCCAACCGGGAGCGGCGAAACGCTTTTGAGCGAAACGATTTCGGGCGTTTTCAGCAATCCCGAAGAAATAATTCTTCAGCGCGAACGCGAAAATGCTCTGACAAAAGCGCTGCAAACTTTGCCGGATATTTTTAGAGAAGCCGTTGTTTTATGCGACATCGAGGGTTTGAGTTACGAAGAAATCGCCGTCGCGCTTTCGATAAACATCGGAACGGTAAAATCGCGCATCGCCCGCGGACGCGAAGAATTGAGACGAAAGTTAGTTGATGTTTGATAACAATTCAAGATGCGGAATTTAATTTTGAATCTTGAATTAGCAGAAATTGAATGATTGACTCGCCCCGGTATCACTTTAGAATGTAACCAAATCGGTGCCAAGCGAGTGGTCAAAGGTGACACGAGTGGTTCGGAGCGATTTTTGACAGGCGATGAAAAATGTTTTCGGTTTGATTTGAAAATAGACCAACAACAGCCGATAAGCTGAAAACGCGGAAATTGCCGATCAAAATCACGTTCGGACAAACCGTTGTTTTCTTGCGAAAAAAGAAAACAGCCGGGGTCAGTCAGTCATTCAATTTTGAATTTTAGATTTCGGGTTTCGGATTAAATTCCGAAAACGAAGTCCGAAAATAAAACAATGAAATGCGAGAATTTACAATTTAATCTGCCTGTTTATCTGGATGATTTCCTAAATACCGAAGAACGCGCCCGCCTAGATGAACATCTGGCGCAATGTCCTCTGTGCCGGCAGAAATCAGCGGAATTTCAAGCTCTGCGCAACGATTTGCGCGTGCTTCGGCGTCCCGAATTGTCAGTTAATTCATTAGCATTATTAAGAAATCGCGTTGCGTCGGAGACAAGAACAATTGAAAGAAATTCGTCGAGCCTTTTTTCGCAGAACTTCCGCGAGTGGCTTTTGATGCGATTTATGCCTTACAGCGTCGGCACAATCGCTTCGGTGCTTTTAACTTTCGGTCTTTTGTGGTCGCTGCTGCCAAACTCCGACAAAATCGGACAAAACAACGAAAGCAGCCGGTTTCAGACGATTAGCAAATCGAGCGTTTTGCTTGCCGATGCTAATCTGAAATCAAATTTAGGCGATTCGGAAATTAACGCGCCGGGTTTTGACGCTTCGCCGTCGCTTGCCATTTCAGGCGAATCACCGTCGGTTAATCCGCAAGGCGCGTTGATTGCGCTGACCAAATCATTTGTTCGTGGAAAAATGAAGGATGATGAAGTCGTCGTTGTCGCGGAAGTATTCGGCAGTGGTTTAGCCCGAATTGACGAGGTTATTGAACCTTCGCGCGACCGCCAAGCCGTGCGCGAGCTGGAAAACGCTTTGAAATTCGATCCGAATTACGCGCCGCCGTTTGTTCCCGCGCATCTCGACCAGCGTTCCGACACGATTCGCGTCGTTTTGAAAATTCAGAGCGTCAATATAGACACGCATTTGAAACGCAAATAAGTTTCCGACAATAAATTCCGACTTTCCTCACCTCACATCTATTCGTAACTTAAAGCCTCAACAGCGTCCAGACGCGCGGCGCGAAGTGCCGGATAAAGCGCGCCAATCGCGCCGCCGATGAGTCCGGCAATAAGTGTTACGATTAAAACAAGCGGACTTATTTCAACTTCCAAAGTTGTTACTCCGGCGAGCAAAAATCTCAAAACAACGGTCATCAAAATTCCGCCGACGATACCGCAAAAGCTAATAAGCAGAGCTTCTTGCGTAACAATCCAGGCGATGCCGGCGTTTGATAAACCGAGCGATTTCATAATGCCGATTTGTCTGGTGCGTTCGGTAACGGTCGTATACATCGTCAGCAAAATAACGAGCGCCGAAATAATCGCCGCCACGCCGATTATCACATTCAGAAAAACATTAAGCGCGGGAATGCTCTGCAAATAAAGCTCCGGCAAATCTTTAGTCAATATAATTTGATTGTCGGGAAAAGCATTATGTAATGATTCGGCAACTTGTTCCGGCTTAAAACCGTCATTGGCTTTGACTAGAAAAGCCGTCGCTTTGCCTTCGCCGCCGAGCTGTGACCGCATCGTTTCGAGCGGAATTTTGATTCTCGCGCCGGCAGCCGGTTCATAAGTTCCGACGATTTTAAAGTCGCGCTCGTAAAGTTTTAAATTGTCACCGACTTTTAAATTTTTCTGCTTTTGCCAGCCTGTATCAATAATAGCTTCGTCGCCGACAGACGAAAGTTTGTGTCCTTGAATAATGGTAAGTCCGGCAATTTGCGCGTATTCATCAAAATTTACGCCGTCAATCAGACGGCTTCCCGTATTGCTGTCTTCGGCTGAAACGGAATTTTGAGCAATCGGAACGACCGTTTTTACTCCTTCAATTTTGGAAATGTCACCGGTC
>CAXSHW010000008.1:22852-48510 GCA_964237245.1 uncultured Pyrinomonadaceae bacterium | reverse complement strand
TCATCGAAACAGGCAGACGAAATGAGTCCGAACCGCTTATTCCGGGCTTCCCCGAAGGATAAAACAAAATTTCCGCGCCGATATTCGCTTCGCGTGAAGCGCGTTCACGAATCGAACCGTTTGCCAGCCCGACTGTAAAAACAATCAGCAAAACGCCGACCGCAATGCCCAAAACGCTGACAACCGTTCGCGCCGGACGATGAAGCATATTTGAAAAAACCAGATTGTTCATAAAATTTACGAATTACGAATTTCAAATTACGAATTACGAATTGAATACAAATTCCGGCATTCGTAATTCGTAATTTGAAAATTCGTAATTGAATCACTGCGCTTTGCTCTGCGTTGTTGACGAATTGGTGTTCGCGCTCGCAGTTTGATTTTGTGTCGCCGATTCGTTTTTCATTTCTTCCGGCGATTTCCATCCGGCTTTATGAAGCAGTTCGATGGCAAAACGAATCGGAATCGCCATATTCGCTGCATTGCTTTCGGTAAAAACGCCGAAATTTACGCCGATAACTTTTCCCGTTTGACCGAAAAGCGGCGCGCCCGAACCGCCTTCCGCCGTTTTCGCGTCGTGGACAATTCGTCTTGGGTCTAAATCCGTTATCGCGCCCTGCGTCGTCAGCGGCACGATTTTGCGCGACTGCGCGAGAAAATTAATCAACGATTGGCGCGAGCCGCCGAAACGCGCGTTGATAGATTTCGCTTCATCGTCGTCAACCATTGCCAAAAGTCGGTCGGGACCATTCGGAAAACCCATCGTTACCACTGTTTTCCCGACCGACACCGCTTCTGAGTTGGCTTCGAGCGGAAGCACCGGAATATCGGGTGAAACCGAATTTACATCAATCGAACCGACCGCTAAATCTTCGCTCGAACCGACCGCTCGAACTTTTAAAGGGAAAGGCTGCGGAAAATTCGGAAAATAAATAACAAGTCGTTTGACACGCGCCCGACCGTTTGAATCCTTCATCATTTGCTTGACCAGTTCGTCTTCTTCCCAGGGCTGAACGACGTGCCGATTGGTCAAAATAAAACCGCCGCCGACGTGAAAACCAGTGCCGATAAAATCATATTCGACCGGACTTCCGTTGCCTTCGGTCGTCAAACCCATTTGAACTGCTTGATTCGGAGCTTGTTCCTCCATCGGGGCAGGTTCATAAGGACTGGCTTGATACGATTGCGGGTCTTGATAGCGAAGCGGCTTGCCGTTTTTGCGGTCAACAAGATCATAGACGCCGACAATCAGACACACGCCGTTGCCGTATTCGACGCGCACGTTAGAGGTCAGCGAAACCGTTTTGATGATGTCTTTATTGGTTTTATCAATCTCGCCGATTTGATCATTCGTTTGCGCGATTCTTTCCTGAAGCTGGCGCACGACTTCGCTGTTTTGTTCGGCTTGCTGGCGACTTTTTTGCAATTCTTTATTAAAAGCGAAACCGAGATACAAAATTCCGCTGATTGCGCCAACGACAATTGTCAAAACGATGAGTTTCGTCAGCCAGGAAATTTCGCGCGAAAGCTCGCGGACAAATTCGCGTAAAAATGCCTTCGCGTCGTCGCGTTTCGGCGAAAACCCCGATTCGAGCGCGGCTTCTTCGATAAACTGCGCGATGTGCGGCTGTTCTCTATTTGTGGTAATTAAAGAAGATTTCGACGTGAGCGAGAAAAACGAAAAAGAAATATCCGCGTCGGGAATACTAATCGCGTCGCCGTCTTCAATGGCGACGAAGCGATGAAGCGGGTTGCCGTTGAATGTAAAATTCAGCGATTTTTCAACGTAAGTAACTCTATATATTCCGTTTTCGAGTTCGAGTTCGAGCCATTTGCCCGCGACGGATGTTTTATCCGAGTGAATTTGTAAATCGCTGGTTTCGTCCGAGCCGATGCGAATGTTTTCGTCGGAAAAAAATTCCGTGCGTTTTTCCGCGCCGACTGAAACGTGAATGATAATACCGACTGCCATTTCTTACAAAAAGCTCTAATCTAGCTTTCTCGCATCTTACCATAAATCAATATCAAAATTGAGTTGGCAAATGCCGGATTTGTTTCCGACAAGAGGGGATTTTTGAGCGCCAATTCGATTCAGGCGTAAAAATAACTTTAAAGAACGCGAATTGCTTGCCGTCCGCGCTTTTGTTATGTTCAAAAAACTATGAGCGAAAAAAAGTTTATCGAAGACCGCGAACAGCTCGAAAAGCTCGCGCCGATTTCTAAAAAACCGGTCAAACGGCAGGTTTTTGTCTGCAACGGAAAATCGTGTCTCGCCGTCGGCAGCGCGGCGGTCAAAGCGGAGTTTGAAACGGAATTGCAAAAGAAAAATCTGCGTTTCGGCAAAGAAGCGAAAGGCAGAAACCCGAACGGCGAAATCGTTTTGACCGATTGCGGCTCGGTCGGTTTATGTCAAATCGGCACGGCGGTTCTGGTTTATCCCGAAGGCGTCTGGTATGCTCAAGTGCGCCCCGAAGATGTCAAAGAAATCGTCGAAGAACATCTGGAAAAAGGAAAAGTTGTCGGACGGCTGGCTTTGATCGAAAATTTCGGCGGCGAAAAAGAATAAGCCGAATGCGCCGAAATCCGAATCATTGAAACAATTTGCGGCGCGTTCGGGCGAAAGAAAATAAAATCAACTTCGAGATTTAATCATCGGAAGGTTCACCGGTAATTTTTTCTCTGAATCTTCGGCGGTGAAAATTTTTATTTTTTACGAACATCGAAAAACCGCGCTCGCCGTAAATTTTGACTGTTATTAAACTGAGTTGAATCAATAATTTTCGCTCGTCGCAGGATTTTCTGTTCTTCTTCCGGTAAATTTTTGATTTTCATACAATCTTCGCCGCAGCAGCCTTCAAACTTGGTGAAACAGTCGTCACATTGAATAAAAAGCAGATGACACGCTTGGTTGGCGCAGTTGCGATGCGTGTCGGACTTTTCGCCGCACTGGTGACAATTGCTGATGATTTCGCCGGAAATCTGCTCGCCCAAACGATTGTCGAAAACGAAATTTTTGCCGCGAAATTTATTTTCTAAATTCTGCGCTTTTGTCTGCCGCGCGTATTCGATAATTCCGCCTTCGAGATGAAAAACATTGGTGAAACCGTTGTGTTTCAGATACGCGCTCGCCTTTTCGCAGCGAATTCCGCCGGTGCAATACATCACAATCGGCGCGTCTTTTTTGTCTTCGAGCAATTCGACCGCCATCGGCAGTTGTTCGCGGAAAGTGTCCGAAGAAATTTCGAGCGCGTTTTCAAAATGTCCGACTTCATATTCGTAATAATTTCGCATATCAACGACGACGGTTTCGGGATTTTCGGCGAGCGCGTTAAATTCGGCGGCGTTCAGATACGCGCCGCGATTTTCCACGCTGAAACTTTCGTCTTCGATGCCGTCGGCGACAATTTTCGGTCGAACTTTGACATTCAAAACCCAGAAAGATTTCCCGTCATCTTCGAGCGCGACGTTAAGGCGCAAATCGTTAAGCGGCGCAATCGAATACAAATAATCTCTGAATTTTTCAAAATTTCGTTCGGGAACGCTCGCCTGCGCGTTGATGCCTTCGCGGGCGACATAAATTCTGCCCAAAACGCCGAGTTTTTCAAAATTCAAATACAATTCGTCTCGAAATTCCGGCGGATTTTCAACCGGAAAATATTTGTAAAACGAAACGGTCGTCCGCTTTTCCGTATCGGAAAGCAGACGTTTTTTTAGTTCTTCCTGCGCGGTCAGGTTGCGTAATTCGAGTTTCATTCGTCAAAATCGTCAAAAATCGAAATGCTTCGTAAATTTAGAGTTGTTTGGAAATTCAAAACGAGAACGACAAACATCAGAAACTGTTCGTTATCAACTGTTGGCTATTCCCTATTATTACGGTAAAAACCGATTGATTTCTTTTAAGAAACAGCGAACAGTTGATAACGAACAGCGAATAGTTTTGCTTCGATTCCCTGATTTTGAATTTTCAAACAGTTTCTTACGAAAGATTATACTCGAAAATTTATTTGGTTTTGATGAAGTTCTTGGAAATTTTGTTTGAAATCGGCTTCAAAGTTCGCAGATAAGCGTAAATCGCCGCCAAATCTTCGTTTGTCATTTGCGAATATTTCGACCACGGCATAACCGAATTAAAATCGCCGCTTTTCACGACATCGTTTCCGTTATTGGCGTTTTGGTCGAACGCTTTGAATCTCTGAATAAACGCGGCTTCGTCCCAACTGCCGATTCCGGTCGCTTTGTCCGGCGTGATATTCGCCGAAATAACGGTGCTTCCGTCGGGAAAAGGGAAAAATCTGCCGCCGGAAAATTCCTGTTCCTTGATGATTTGTCCGCGCGCGGCGGGCGTGTGACATTCGATGCACGAAGCGGCGTTTGTCAGATATTCGCCGTATTTTTCTTTTTCGGTTGCTGCGGGTTTCAGCGTAAAATCCGCTTCGGTCGGAATGGTGTGAATGATAATATTCATCGGAAAATCCGATTCGGGCGCGGGCGTTTCGTTTTCGATGTCCGGCAGACTGCGAATGTAGGCGATAATCGAATAAACGTCTTCTCTGTCCATTTTCCCGAAACTCGGATACGGCATCACTGGAAACAGCGGGCGATTGTCGCGGCTGACGCCGGTCGTAATCGCGCGAAAAAGTTCGCCGTCCGACCAGTTTTTCAAATGAAAAGGCGTGATATTCGGCGCGTAATATTTGCCGGGAAATCCGATTTTTTGATCGAAAATTTCGCCGCCTTTGCCTTCCGTGCCGGAAATCGTCGGACCGGAAAACCGTGACCAATCGCGCTGCGAATGACAGTCAACGCACTGCGCGACATTGTTGGCGAGATATTTTCCGCGCTCGATTCGTTCGGGCGTGTATTCTATTTTCACGTTTTCGACCGGAATATTCGGCTTAAATTTCGTCACATAAGCGAGCAAAACGACAACGCCGACGACCAGAACAAATATCAACACAGCCAGTATTTTCAAGATTTTTTTCATCGCTTGATAATTTTTCAATCGGTAAAATTTTAGAGAATAATTTATCTAAATTTATAACTCGGATTTTTTAATTTGAAAAGTTTTTATTTCTCCGAGCAGCTACATTATTAATGCGTCAAAAACGGGACAAAAGTATCATCAAAATAAAATTTGCCGTTAAAAGTTCGATTATGAATTTTTGTGCAGTCTTTTCGGTGACCGGAATTGGCGTTTCAGAGAAAACGGAAATAATTTCACGGTGAATCTTTCCTGTCGGTTGACTAAACAAGATCGAAAGGCGGAAAATTAGCCAATCAAACGCGCGAGTCGAAAACGGACGGAGTGAAACGGTAAAATTTAAAATATGGACAACACGGCGGAAAAAACCGAACAAGATTTAAGAAAAAACAAAATGATCCGAACGATGCGAGTTATATGGATGATTTTGAGCGTCGTCTTTGTCGGAATAGTTTTGCTTGATTTATATTTGTGGTCAAACGGAAAGGGAAATCTGCGCGGAATTTTGCCGCCGCTCGGAATGATTTTCGTCGGCATCGGCGCGATTATTCGCCCGCGCAACCGGAATTTGTCTTACGTTTTTACAGGCATCGCGCTGGTTTTGGTGATTAGCGGATTGATTCTGATGATTATTTATTGAAATTGCGGATTCTTCAATGAAAAATGAAGTCGCAAAAGAAAATTCGCGGCTTCTTTTTTCACTTATCTTTTAGATTTTTAAGCTGTTTTCGACAGAGTTTCCATATCTTTTTTCCAGCGCAGAACGGGTTTTCTCGCTGCCGTCGCTTCGTCTAATCTGCCGATTCTGGTTGAATGCGGCGCGTCAATAACGAGTTGCGGATTTTCCTGCGCTTCTTTGTTGATGTCTCTCATCGCTTCGACGAATGCGTCCAAATCCTGACGACCAACCGATTCGGTCGGCTCGATCAGCATCGCGCCTTCGACGATCAGCGGGAAATAAATCGTCATCGGGTGAAAACCGTAATCAATCAAGCGTTTGGCGATGTCCAAAGTGTGAACGCCTTTGCGCGATTGTTTTTTGTGCGAAAAAACAACTTCGTGCATCGGGTCTGATTCAAACGGTTTGTCGAAATCTTCTTTGAGCAAATGCGCCAGATAACGCGCGTTCAAAACCGCCGCTTCGGTCGCTTCTTTCAAACCTTCCGCGCCGTGCGTCTGAATATAGGAAAGCGCGCGCACCATCATTCCGAAATTGCCGTAAAACGCTTTGACGCGCCCGATTGATTCGGGACGATTGTAGTCTAATTTGAAAGCATCGCCGTCTTTAACAACTCGCGGAGTCGGCAAAAACGGTTCGAGTTCCGATGTGCAGCAACAAGGTCCGCAGCCCGGACCGCCGCCGCCGTGCGGTGTCGAAAATGTTTTGTGCAGATTCAAATGAATCACGTCCACGCCCATATCACCCGGACGCGCCACGCCGACGAGCGCGTTCATATTCGCGCCGTCCATATAAACAAGTCCGCCCGCGTCGTGAATAATCCGGCAGATTTCCCTGATATTTTTCTCGAAAATACCGACCGTGTTCGGATTCGTCAACATCAATCCGGCAACGCCGCCCTGTTCGCACAATTCTTTAAGATGTTCCAAATCGGTCAAACCTTCCGCCGTCGAGCGAATCGTTTTGACGGAAAAACCGGCAAGCGCGGCTGACGCGGGATTCGTTCCGTGCGCTGAATCGGGAATCAGCATCACGCGCCGATTTTTCGATTCTTCGCCGTCGCGTTTGTCCAAAAACGCGCGAATCAACAAAACGCCGGTCATTTCGCCCTGCGCTCCGGCGGCTGGCTGCAAAGAAATTCCCGGAAGTCCGGTAATTTCCGCCAAATCTTTTTGCAAATTGTAAATCAATTCGAGCGCGCCCTGCGCTTCGGATTCGGGCGCAAGCGGATGAAGATTGGCAAATCCCGCAATCCTCGCCGTCTTTTCGTTCAGCCGCGAATTGTATTTCATCGTGCAGCTTCCGAGCGGATACATCCCCAAATCAATCGAATAATTCCACGTCGAAATGCGCGTGAAATGGCGAATCACGTCAACTTCGGAAACTTCCGGCACGCCTTCTAAGTCATCAGTTCTTCGCAATTCCGACGGAATTAAATCGTCCAAATTTGTTTCTTCGACATCGAGTTTCGGCAGACGATAACCGATTCGTCCCGTCTGCGAACGGTCGAAAATCAATTCTTCATTTTGACTGGGATGTTGTGTAACTTTTTTAATACTCATTATTTATTTTTCTAAATCTTTACCTTGCGGCAAGCGACGTTCAAATTTCAGCATTTCGTTTTCGAGTTGCAATGCCATTTTCTCACGTTCCGAACTCTCGCGGTCGCTAACGCGACGAATTTTAAAAGCCAAACGTTCGACTATATTGGTAAGTTTGGCAAAACTCCTTGCGAATATCCTTAACATCTTGCTGAATTATTTCGATATTCCGTTCGCATTTTTTGATGTCTTCTTTATTTTGCTGAGTATCGCGTTGTAAGAAAAATACGGCTTTGGTAAATTCCATCAAATCTTTCCACATATTTAAGCCGCCTTCATCCACTCATTTTCCAACCTTTCTAAGATTGCGTCGCTTTCTACTTTATAACTCGCACTTTCTAATCGTAAATTTTCGATTTCTTTGTCCAGTCGGTCAATTTCAATTTGGTCTTCCGACATTTTTTCACGCGATTTCCGCATTTCTTCAACTGCCATCTTCAAGAAGACACTGAACTCTTTATACTCATTTTCGGGAATTTCAAATGTTAAAACTTTCGCCATAAAATTACCTCCGAAATTATTATACAATGCTTTTCAAGCCCGCAGTTAGATTATCAATCTGCTCTTTCGCGTTCGTTTCCGTCACGCAAACCAAAAAATCATTCGGAAAATCGTCGTAGTGCCACGAAAGCGGCAAACCGCCGATAATATCTTTTTCGACGCGCAGTTTTTCCAAAATTTCGTTGGCATTTTTCGGAGCGCGAACGACGAATTCGTTGAAAGTCGGCGATGAAAAGGGAATTTCAAAACCCGAAATCGCGGCGATCTGGTTTTTCGCGTAAGCAGCTTTCTGCGCGTTTTGCAGCGCAACTTCCTGCAAGCCTTTTTTGCCCATCGTTTCCATATAAATCGTCGCGGCGAGCGCGATTAAACCTTGATTGGTGCAGATGTTTGAAGTCGCTTTTTCGCGGCGAATATGCTGTTCGCGCGTCGCTAAAGTCAGCACGAAACCGCGATTGCCGTTTTTGTCGTAGGCGACTCCGGCTAATCTTCCGGGCATATTGCGGACGTATTTTTCTTTGCAGGCGAATAAACCCAGATAAGGTCCGCCAAAACTGAGTGGAATGCCGAAAGACTGACCTTCGGCGACGACAATATCGGCGTCGCATTCGCCGGGCGATTTTAATAAACCGAGGGAAATCGCTTCGGTGACGACTAAAATCAACAGCGCGCCGACCGAATGAGCTTTGTCCGCCAGGGCTTTGACATCTTCGATACAGCCGAAAAAGTTTGGCGACTGAATGACGAGCGCGGCGGTTTTGTCGTCGAGTTTCGATAAATCGTCATTCAGAATTCGCCCCGATTTTTCGTCGAAACGAACGGTTTCAATCGTTAAATTTCCGTAATGCGTGTAAGTTTTGGCGACCTGCAAATATTCGGGATGAACGGTTTCGGCGATGACGACTTTATCTTTGCGCGTTACGCGCTGCGCCATCAAAAACGCTTCCGCCATCGCGGTCGAGCCGTCATACATCGAAGCGTTCGCCACGTCCATTCCGGTTAACTGGCAGACGAGCGTCTGAAACTCGAAAATATACTGCAAAGTTCCCTGCGAAATTTCCGGCTGATACGGCGTATAAGATGTAAAAAATTCCGAACGCTGAATCAGGTGGTCAACGACCGTCGGCGAATAGTGCGAATACGCGCCCGCGCCGAGAAAACTCGGACGTTTCGCCGCCGTATTCTTACTCGCCAGCATTTCCATTCCCGCAATCAGTTCGAGTTCGGAAAGTGGTTCGGTGACATCTAAAGCGCGATTTAACTGCACATCCGACGGAATCGAACGAAACAATTGATCGGCGGAATTCAAACCGACAAGTTTTAACATTTCGCCGCGTTCTTCGGGCGAATTCGGGATATATCTCATTTAATTAGTGGTAAATGGTAAATGGTAAATGGTAGTGGAAGCAAAATTTACCACTTACCATTTACCATTTACCACTGGTATTTATTCGTTGTCTGAAAGAAATTCTTCGTATTCGGCGGCGTTGAGCATCGCGTCGGCGTCGCCGGAATTTTCCATTTTAATTTTTATCATCCACGCCGCGCCGTATGGATCGGAATTGACGTTTTCGGGCGTGTCGTTTAAGCCGTCGTTGACTTCGACGATTTCACCGGCGACGGGCGAAAAAACTTCCGAGACGGCTTTGACCGATTCAATCGAGCCGAACGCTTCGTGCGAAGCCAGATTGTCGCCGACGCGCGGAAGGTCAACATAGACGACATCGCCGAGCGAATGCTGCGCGTAATCGGTAATGCCGACGGTTGCGATGCCGCCTTTGACTTCCACCCATTCGTGGTCTTTGCTGTAATGTAAATTTTCGGGAATATTGTTTGCCATATTTATTTTTGTCTTTACGTAAATATTTAATCGCCTGTTGTTTCTTCGGTCGCGTATGATTCCAAAAAACCACATCTTACGCAGCGCAGAGTTTTCACTTGATAATGTTTTTTATCGTTGATTTTCGTTCCGTGCCAAAATGATTTTACCGGCTCGCCTGCGATCCATTCGCTCGGTTGAATCCTATGTCCGCCGTATTGCTCAGCGATAAACCCTTCTTCCATTTCGCCCGCGCATTTCGGGCAATTCGTGTTCTGCTCGTTCATACTGAAATTTCCCTATGTTTATTTCTCTCTTTTATAAAACGGTGTCGGCACAATTTGCGCTGTCAAATGTTTGCCTCTGACATCAATTTTAATTTCTTGTCCGACATTTGCAAACTCGGAAGGCACAAAAGCCAAACCGATGTTTTTTTTCAGAAACGGCGCGGGCGAACCGCTCGTTACTTTGCCGACTTTTTTATCGTTGATATAAACGTCGAAATCGTCGCGGGCGATGCCTTTGTCGGTCATTTCAAAGCCGACGAGTTTTCTGTCCAAACCCGTTTCTTTTTGTTTGGCGAGCGCGTCGCGTCCGAGAAATTCGGTGTTTAATTTGCAAATCCAGCCTAAATTCGCTTCGAGCGGCGTGATTTCGTCGGAAATTTCGTGACCGTAGAGCGACATTGCGCTTTCCAGCCGCAAAGTATTTCGCGCCGCCAGTCCGCACGGCAAAATTCCGTCTTCTTCTCCGAATTTTCCGATTTCGAGAAATTTGTTCCAAAGCTGTTCGGCATATTTTTCATTGGCGTAAACTTCAAAACCGTCTTCGCCCGTGTAGCCCGTGCGCGAAATTATCGCGTCAACGCCGTCAACCGTGCCGACCGTGAAATGATAATATTTGATGTCGTCGAGATTTTCGTCGGTCATTTGCTGCAAAATTCGCAAAGCGTCGCGTCCCTGAACTGCAATCTGGCAATAATCTTTGCTGACATCGGTCAAAGTCAAACTTTCATCCTTCAAATGCGACGTAATCCAGTCCCAATCTTTTTCCGTCGTTCCGGCGTTGACGACCAAAAAAAGTTTGCCTTCGTCAAACCGGTAAACGAGCAAATCGTCAACAACCGTGCCGTCTTCGCGCGTCAGAGCCGAATATTGCGCCTGTCCGTCAACCAGTTTTGTGACATCGTTGGTCGTGATCCGATTGACGAATTTGATCGCGTCTTCGCCTTCGACAAAAAATTCGCCCATATGCGAAACGTCGAAAAGTCCCGAATGCGTCCGAGTCCGCAGATGTTCGGCAATCACGCCCGAATATTGCACGGGCATATCCCAGCCGCCGAAATCAACCATTTTTCCGCCCAAATCTCTGTGCGCTTTGTTGAGCGGAGTTTTCTTTAGATTTTCCATAGAATTTTGCAAAATTGTTTAAAGAAAAAACTAACACTCGAAAGTTACGAGCGTCAAGAATGGCAGGATTAGAAAATCTGTTTTGTGCTTATTGTAGTTTTAATGAATTGATGACCAAATCTTTGCGATGATGAAGAATTTTAGTTAATAACCATTTTGCTTTTATTTGAGTATAGCGATTTGTTGAATTAGCCAGAGTGTTTAATTGATTGACGAAATCTTGATCGGCGAGTTTTATCATCAATCTGCTCCAATAATTTATTTCGCGCCGAAAGCTGTAGCTTTCGCACAAATCCAGCGCGATTTGTTGAAGTTTCAGTTTTTGAGTGTCTGTTAATTCTACCGATTTAAGTTTTGTTAAAAACCATTCTTTAGCATAGCCGCAACGATGCGCCGTAATATCAACGGATAAAAATTCAATTACATCGTCGGCGACTGTTGAAGGATTTTCACGAAAAGCAATTTCTAAAGGTTCTAATTGCGTGCCATACAAACGATTGAGCGCAATATAAAATTCATCTCTTGCGACAATTACCGATTCAGGCTCTCGACCTTTCAATTTTTTCTTTTCGGCAGGTTTTAGTTTGCCGTTTCGCCAATCATTCCATTCTTTCTTGAATTCTTGATGCGCTTTGTGAAGTCCGCGCATTAATTCCCGATAATTGTTCATATCAATTATCTTTTTTCTTTTTCTTGGATTCTTTCGGGTCTTCTTTAGGAACTTTCGCCGAAGCCTCGATTATTTGGTTGCACGAATCAATCGCGCCGAGAATCGCGCCTTTTTCTACTTCGGTGTTGGTTTTATCGAGTTGAGATTTCAATTCGGGCAAAAATCTGTCGGAAGCGTTGGCGAGAATGCGGACGGCTTTTGGTAATAATGCGTTTTTCGCGTCTTGTGTCGCCACGTTATCAACATTATCAATCGCTTCTTCGAGAATTTTTTCGATGTCGAGAAGCAGTTGGGCGCGCGTGCCTTTCGGAAGTTCGCCCCATTTTTCGAGGTCTTTCTGCGCTTGTTTGCTTTGCGAAGCGTCGTTGTTGATAACTAAAAATCTCCGGTCAATCGCTTTGACGAAAACTTCGCTTCGCAGGTCAATCGCCTGCGCGTCGCGCACTAAATCGCTTTCCATATCGGTTAACTGGTCGCGGCGCTGGGCATTGGCGGAAAACGAAAAAAGCAAAATTAAATAAAAAATTACAGTGATGCCGGAAATTGCAAATTTCATTTTAGGTTGTTTCATAATTCGGATTTAATTGGTGTTGTCCTTAATAACGGTGTTGCCGAAAAACGGTTCAATCGCTTTTGAACGCGCGGCGCGCACGTCTTTGGCTAAACTTCTGACGTAAAACTCGTATTTCAAGGGCAAATCGCGGCGGATGAGTTCGAGGCGCGGCAAAAAAGTCCGCAGGCTCATTTCGACGCGCTTAAAGTCGTTCAAAACTTTTCCTCTGCCGTTATCGTTTTTGTCGAGGTATTCCAGAGTTTTATCAATCAGCGCGTTAAAATCGCCTAATTCGTTGAACATTTCCGCATATTTTTTTTGCGCGTTTAATTCTTCGGCTTTTTTAAGGCGAATTTCCATCAAATCCAAAGCCAGCCGCGTTCGTCTCTTAACATCTGCTTCAGCGTTTAACTGCTTGGCTTCGTCTTTTGAAAGAATTTTGAGCGGCGGCGGCGCGGTGTCTTTTTGTTCGTTTTCCTGAGCTTTAATAAATTGAACGGAAAACAATAAAAACAGCGAAAAAACGAGAAAATTCCGAAAGTTGATAAATGATAAATGATAAGTGATGGGTAAAAACCGCTTCATTATTTCTTTCCTTTTTTCTCTTTGATTAACCGCATCACGCTCGGAAGGCGCAAATTTACTTTCTCGATTTCCAGTTTATTTTGCGTCGAATCGGCGATTTTTAAGAATTGCTGGTAATTTGCCGCCGCGTCCATATATTCTTCCAAACTATCGTAAACGATTGCAAGAAAATAATAAGCAATCGCCAGATTCGGCTGTTTTTCCGTCAGCCGGATATATTCGGTTTTCGCTTCGGCAAAACGTTTCGATTGAAAAAGCGCGGTTGCCAGATTCGCGCGCGCCGTAAAATTGTCCGGCGCGATTTGCAGGATTTTTCTCAAAACCGTAACGGCATCATCGTATTGTCTCGTCTGCACCAGCGCCGCGCCGAAACCGACGGCGTGATTGACGTTGTTCGGTTCGACTTCGAGCGCGCGTTTGCAGTAATCCAGAGCCTTTGTCGGACTTTCGGTTCGCAAAATCGTGCAGAGCCGACCGAGAATGACAGGATTTTTTCCGTCGTTTTCAAGTTGTTTTTCCAATTCGACGACGTTGATTGAATTGTTCGCCAAAATTTTCCCGCGTAAATCCGCAACTTCGGAGGTTGGGTCTTCAATCGAATCCAAAACTTTGACGGCTTCTCCCGTGTTGCCGCTTGAGGCGAGAATTCGGGCTTGCAGAAATTTTAGGGCGGCTGAATTCGGCGCGGTTTTTTCGAGCGTTTTGACGGCTTCGGTCGCGGTTGCTCTGTCGCTTTCGGCGAGAGCGATTTCGGCGAGTTCAAGCAAAGCCGATTTATCGTTCGGGTTAATCGCCAGCGCTCGATTCAGACTTGTTTTTGCCGCCGATTTATCGCCCAGAGCATTTTCAAGCGCGGCGCGTGAAGCCCAAATCGAAGCCGTCGGATTGGCTTTGGAAGTCAGCGGTTGAATTTTCGTCAAAAGCTCTTTTAATACTTCGGGCTTTGCTTTTGTTTTCAAGCGCAAATCGGTCAAAGCCGAATAAGCGGCAAAATTTAATTCGTTTTCCTCGATTGCTCTGGTTAAAAGTTTTTCGGCTTCGGCAAAATTGTTTTTTTGCACGAGCAGCGCGCCGAGATTCGTCATCGGCAGACTCCAATCGGCTCGCAGTTCGAGCGCACGCCGAAAGGCTTTTTCGGCTTCGTCGGTTTTGCCGAGCGAAATTAGAGCGTTCCCACGCTGATATTCGGCTTCGGGAAATTCGGGCAGCAGCTTTATCGCTTCGTCGTAAGATTTGAGCGCGGCTTGAAAGTCGCCTTTTTCGTGCGCTTCCTGCGCCTGATTAAAAATCTTTACGGCTTCGTCGGTTTCGTCTTGAGCCGGACAGAGACAAGCGAGCGAAAACGTTAGAATTACGAGGTAAATGCCGGACAACAGAAAGCCTCGCCGGTTAAAAACAAAACGCATCGGAAAAAAAATCATCTTGGTTATTTAACAGAAAAAGATATACAAATTCTAACATCGAGCGGCAAAAACGTCTAATTTTTTTCGACCGCCGAAGTAAAGTTTTCAACCCGAAGCGGTTGCGAAAGCCTGCGACAGTAAGTTAAGATTTTCAACTTGCAGTATTTACTTTCCGTCATAAAGAACGGAAAATTTTTTGAGCCACGATAAAACAATGGCACAGCCGCAGACGAGCCACAAAAATCAGGCGACGCTCACCGCCTCGGAAAAAGAACAAAACTTGCGCCGTTTGATGCGCAAAATGCGACGAGTGTTGGTTGCCTATTCGGGCGGCGTGGACAGCGCGTATCTGGCGCTGATTGCGACGCAGGAACTCGGCGAAAACGCCGTCTGTATCACGGGAATTTCACCGAGCGTTTCCGAAATTCAACGAAGCGAAGCCGCGAAAATTGCCGCCGACTTTGATTTCAATTTCCAGACAATCAAAACCGACGAACTCGAAAATCAGTCGTATCAAGCCAATCCGACAAATCGCTGTTTCCACTGCAAAACCGAGCTTTACGGCAAACTTTCGTTTGTTGCCGAAGCCAACCAAATAAAGTTTATTTTGGACGGCGCGAACACCGACGACGCCAATGATTATCGTCCCGGCAGATTGGCAGCGGCGGAAAAAAGCGTGCGAAGTCCTTTGATTGAAGTCGGTTTAAGTAAAAACGACATCAGAGAATTGAGCAAATCGCAAAATCTTCCGACCTGGGACAAACCGGCGAGTCCGTGCCTTTCGTCGCGTATCGCCTACGGCGTGCCGGTAACGATTGAAAGACTTTCAAAGGTCGAACGCGGCGAAGCGATTTTGCGCGCTTTCGGTTTCAGAGAATTTCGAGTGCGTGTTCACGACGAAATCGCGCGGCTTGAAATCGCGCCGAACGAAATGGAAAAAGCTCTGAATCTGGAAATGACCGAAAAGCTGGCAGAAAAATTTCGCGGTCTGGGATTCAAATACGTAACGCTCGATTTGCACGGTTATCGGAGCGGCGCAATGAACGAAGTTTTAAAGTAATAAAGCGGTCAAATGAAATAATTTTGAAATGAAAGTTGAGTAGCAGACATTAATTATTCGCGCAGTGAAAGTAATTTTTAACTTTAACTTGACGCGCGAAACTAAAATTTTGAAAATTAAGGTGGAGAAATTATAAAAATGGCAAATCCGATGGCTGATGAAATGCGGCGTTTTAAGGGAAGCGACGAAAAAAATCCGTTTGAAGCGATGAGCGAACGCTTTGACCGCGCCGCGCAACTGCTTGGTTTAGACGCGGACTTATACGCCGTGATGCGCGTGCCGAGCAGAGAATTGAAAGTTTATATTCCGGTGAGAATGGATTCGGGACATCTCGAAGTTTTTGAAGGTTTTCGCGTTCAGCACAATTTCGCGCGCGGTCCGGCAAAAGGCGGAATTCGCTACGCGCCGGACGTAAATTTGGACGAAGTTAAAGCTCTTTCGGCGTGGATGACCTGGAAATGTGCGGTTGTAAACGTGCCGTTCGGCGGCGCGAAAGGCGGAATTATCTGTAATCCGATGCAGATGTCTGTTGGTGAATTAGAGCGTCTCACGCGACGCTACACGGCTGAATTATTTAATTTTATCGGTCCCGAAAGAGATGTTCCCGCGCCGGATATGAACACCAACGAGCAAACGATGGCGTGGATTATGGACACTTATTCGATGCACGCCGGACACACTGTAACGGCTGTCGTTACCGGAAAACCGATTGCGCTCGGCGGCTCGCTCGGCAGGCGCGAAGCGACGGGACGCGGCGTTTTATTTTGCGTCAACGAAGCCATCAAGCGATTTAAATTAACGCCGGAAAAAACTTCGGTTGTCGTGCAGGGTTCAGGAAACGTCGGCGGCATCGGCGCGCAATTGATGCACGAAAAGGGTTACAAAGTAATTGCTATTTCCGATATTTTCGGCGGCATTCATAACTCAAACGGATTGGACATCCCGGACGTTTTAAATTATCTGCAACAAACCAAATCGCTCGAAGGTTATAAGGAAGCCGATTACGTTACCAATCAAGAATTACTGGAAATCGAATGTGACGTTTTAGCTCCGTGCGCGACTGAAAATCAGATAACATCGGAAAACGCCGACCGCATAAGATGTAAAATTCTGGCGGAAGGCGCAAACGGTCCGACGACGCCGAAAGCCGACCAGATTCTTCACGAAAAAGGAATTTTCGTCATACCGGATATTCTGGCGAATGCCGGCGGCGTCACCGTTTCCTATTTTGAATGGGTGCAAGACCGAATGGGATATTTCTGGCGTGAAGACGAGGTAAATCAAAGATTGGAAGAAAAAATGGTGGCAAGTTTTATTGAATTGAGCAATTTAGCAGAACTGCACAACGTTGACACGCGCACCGCAGCATATATGCTGGCGATTGACCGCGTGGCGTTTGATACGAAAATGCGCGGTATTTATGCCTAGAAAAAAGCGGACAAAAATTGTCTAATAGGTTTAAAACACTTGCTATTACGCTTAATATGCAGTAATGTTCTACGAGGCTAAGAGTTAGTCTGAAAGAAATCATTGACTTTTAGATAAATCTCTCGTATAAATTTTACGGCTTTCAGACTTGAAATGTATTGGTTATATTGAAAAATTTCAATTTTTGTGTTTGAAAGTTTTTTAGTGTATGCAATAATTGTGTAGCTTGGAAAAGACCAAAGCGAATGCGCGGTCTTTTTCGCTATAATTGAATTAAAACTTTTAAAATATTTTCGGCGGAGGAATGTATGAAACTCGCTAATAAAGCGTTTGTTATCACGCTTACTATGTTGGCATTGATTATCTCAATGTCAGCCCAAACTTTAAGACCCGAAAACGACAATCGGAATACCGCGCCAACTGTGGGAACAGGTGGTCCTCCGGGAGGTCCGACAGGTCTTTTTACAATTTATGACGGCTCAACTTTGAGAAAAGGTGAGTTCACTTTTAGTGCGGCTTACAGCAATTACGACCGTGATCCGGGGGATGTGGACATCACCGAAGTGCCGGTTAGTTTTCAAATTGGTTTAAGCGACCATGTGGAACTGTTCTTTAATACTGATGCCTATCGCGCTATAAAGGTCAATTCGCCGGGCAATCTGTCAAGTTTCTATCTGCCGAATTCGCGGTTGATAAGCAACGGACAATTTATAACGCCGGGAGCGGTAGTTTTCGGAACCGGTAGTTTAGCGGGGCAAGCTGTTTTCCGTCCGACAAGCGGCGGATTTGTTCAGTTTCCGTTTATCGGCGGCGCGGCTGGAACTGCCGGCACTATCGGTGTGCCAACCGGCGGCAACAGCGGTTTCTTCGGCAACGGTTCGGCAAGCAATTTTCCGGGACTCGGTTCTCCATTGGGCAGCATCCTGCCGGGAATCGTTTTGCAAACTGCTAATGTAATTAACACGGGCGGCGCGACCATTACCGTTCCGACGGTTTTCACGACAGCACCGAGCTATTTGCCTGACGCTCCGTTTATTAACAGAATATACGGCACGTCTGCTTTCAGCACGTTCACCGTCGGAGGCAAAATCCGGTTCACAGGTCCGAACAATCCGTATGGCATCGGTATTATTCCTTTTTATCGGTTTTATGCTGACAGAGCGAATGACCAGAGCGGATTTAACCAGCTTCAGCGCGGCGCGAGTCCGGGCGGAAATCGCGGAGATTTAGGGTTGGTAGTTTTTGGCGACGCTCGTTTGCGCAAATACTTAAATGTTTCTGCGAACATCGGCTATATCTATAACAGTAGCGTTAAAGGTAATTTCGCCAACGGCAGAGCTACTCTGTTAGATAGACCGGATGAAGTCATTTCGGGTATCGGAGTAGATTTTCCGCTTAATAAATACTTCCAACCGATTGTCGAGTTTCGCTCGACCCAGTATGTCGGCGGACGCACTCAAAATGCTTTTGAGAATAGTCCATTGGATGCAATCGGCGGAATTCGTCTTTATCCTGCGCGCTATGTCAGCCTCGGTCTTGCTTATCGAGCGCACCTCAATCAACAGAATGATCAATTCTTTGATAACGACAATAGCTTTTCTACCAGAACTACCGTTATCAACGGCACTAGCACATCCAGAACATTTACGGGCGTGCCTCCGGGATTTAACACTTCGGATGACCCGCACGGATTTATCGTTCAGTTGACAGCCGGTCGTCGTAATAGAAGACAGCCGGCAACTCGTCCGAATGTTCCGGCTAATGTAACGAACTTGACTGTAAGCCAAACAACGGTTACGACAGGATGCGCCGCCGGACTTATTCCGAGAGAAGGCACGACCTGTAATGACAATATGACCGTTACCGTTACAACAACGGCGGTTGATGTGGAAAACGATGTGCTTACCTACAACTATACGGTTACAGGCGGACGCATTGTCGGAACAGGCGCCAACGTTTCCTGGGATTTGACAGGCGTCGCCCCCGGAACTTACACGGTTACAGCCGGTGTTGACGATGGCTGCGGAATTTGCGGTCAAACGAAAACCCAAACGGTTACTGTCGCCGCTTGCGATTGCGTAACGCCGCCGCCGCCGCCGTGTTCATGTCCTGATGTCAGCGTAACCGGACCGGGAAGCACAACTAAACCGGGTGAAACATTGACATTTACTGCAAATGTCAGCGGAGACAGCACCGGAACGGTTAGATACAACTGGACTGTCAGCGCCGGTGAAATCGTCAGCGGTCAGGGAACACCGACTATTACAGTTCAAACTACCGCGGATATGGCTGGTCAGAACGTAACGGCAACTGTCAATATCACTAACGATTGCACCACTTGTGTAAAATCAGCTAGTGAGTCAGGACCTGTTGCTCCAATGCCGCAAGCAGTTCAAATTGATGAATTCACAAATGCTACGAACGATGATATTAAGGCTCGTGTAGATGCTTTCTACATCGAACTTAATAATAATCCGTCCGACCAGGGTGTAATCATTGACTACGGAACAGACAAACAAATCGCGCAACGTGAAGCAGCAATCAGAAAAGCTATCGCGTTCCGTAAATACGATGCAAGTCGTGTAACGTTTGTTAGAGGCGGAGATCAGGGAACAGGTGTTAGAACGGTATTCTGGAGAGTTCCTCCGGGCGCCGCGCAGCCGACTCCGTAACAGTAAATTAGCTTTGCATCTTTTCTAAAGGTGTGAACATAACAAAAGCGAGTAAGATTTCATCGTATGAAAATCTTACTCGCTTTTGTTTTTATCGAAAAAGGTTTGTGTTATTTGCGATTTTGTGTAAAATTAAACTGTTTGAGAAAACACTTCGGTAATTACCTTCAAAAACCCGGTTGCCATAAAATATATTCTTTACGAATACAACACTTAGCGGCGATACTATCATCTGAATAGCCTGAGACGAATGTTTGTTAATTCATTCTGCAACAATCAAGATTTTTCTCTTCCAATAGTTACGAAATAAAAAATATGAACGCAAGAGCTAAACGAACGATCAATTCTAAATTAAATTCGACTGTTTTTTTGTTTCTGCTGTGCCTATTCAGCGTCGGTTCTCTGATCGCAGGCGAAATTTCTACTGAATTGCCGAAATTCGGCGATTGGAAAGTAGTCGGACCGAGCGGCGGCGATGTTCGAGTGGTTGCCATTGACCCGCGCGACAAAAATCGTCTTTACGTCAGCACGCTCGACGGGCAAATTCACACTTCCGCCGACGGCGGAACAAGCTGGCAATTACTGGTCAATCTCAATCGTCCGCAGCTTATTCTCGACCAGTTATTTGTTGATTCGCGCGATTCAAAAATCATTTACGCTTCCGGGCATCGCCACAAAGAGCCGGGCGGGTTTTTCAAAACCTCAGACGGCGGTTTGACGTGGCACGAAGCCAAAGAATTGCGGAAAGAATCAATTCATTCGATGGTGCAGTCAAAGTTCGACCCGAATGTTTTGATGGTCGGAACGATTGAAGGCGTTTGGGTGTCGAATAATTCGGGCGACGATTGGAAAAAAATATCTTCCGATACAATGCCCGTCAATGTTGATTCGCTGGCGATTGACCCGCGAAACACCTCGACGATTTATGCGGGAACTTGGTGGCGCGCCTATAAAACTACGGACAGCGGAAAAAATTGGCATCTTATCAAAGATGGAATGATTGACGATTCGGACGTTTTCGCCATTACGATTGACCAGAAAAATCCCGACCACGTAGTCGCTTCGGCGTGCAGCGGAATTTACGAATCTTACAACAGAGGCGACTTGTGGAAAAAAGTCAACGGAATTCCTTCGCAATCACGCCGCACGCGGGATATTTTGCAGCATCCTACGAGACCCGGAACGATTTACGCCGCGACGACCGAAGGGTTTTGGATGACGACCGACGACAAAAACTGGGCTTTAACGTCGCAGAGAGATTTGGAAATCAACTCGATTGCCGTTCACCCGGACGAACCGGACAGAGTTTTTATCGGAACAAATAATTACGGCGTGATGGTTTCCAACGACGGCGGCAAAAACTTCAAGCCGACCAACGAAAATTTCACGAGCCGTTTTACATATTCGATAACCGCCGATGCACAGGATTCTAATCGGCTTTACGCGACGACGCAAAACACGGCGACCGGCGGCGGATTCGTTTTCATCAGCAGCAACGCCGGAACGACCTGGCAGCAGGCAAAAAATCTGGATGTCGGTCGCGTCTCGCCGTTTTCCTTGATGCAGGACCGCGCAAATCTGGATACGATTTATCTCGGAACAAATCTTGGGTTATTTCGCTCGCTCGACCGCGGAAATTCCTGGGCGCAAGTTACAGCGCCGAAACCCGCGCCGGTAAAAAGAAAAACTGTTCCGCGCAAAAGAACCGCACGCAGTTCCGTAAAAACTAAAGCGACGATTGCAAAAGTCGCGCCCGCGCCTAAAGTGATTGCCGCGCCGTTGCCAGCGGCGACAATGCCCGACGCTAACGGACTTTTGCCGGTTTTGAATGAAAAAGTAAAAGTTTTGGCGCAGACCGATGACGGAAAAAACGGCATCTTCGCCGGAACTGAGAAAGGTTTGTATCGCACATACGATTTGACGAAAGGCTGGGAAAAAATTTCGCTCGGCGAAGGCATTGACGAAAATATCTTTGTCGTTTGTTCGACACCGCTTGAGCCTAAAACGATTTGGGTCGGAACGGCTGTCTCCGGCGTGATGGTTTCGCGCGACGACGGAGAAACCTGGGAAAAAGTCGGCGGCGCGCCCGACGGCGTTCCGGTCAGTTCGATTGCGATTAGTCCGACGCAGCCTGAAAATATGTATATCGGCACATCGCAGACGTTTTACGCGAGTCGTGACGGCGGAAAAACCTGGACGCGGCGCGGCGGAAATTTGCCGCTCGGCAACTATACAAGCATTCTGATAAATCCGCACGACGCTGACGAAGTTTATACTTCGAGCGCACTGGAATCTGACGGCGGAATTTATTATTCGGACGACGCGGGCTGGAACTGGAAACGAATTGACACCAAAGATATGAAACTGGCGAGCCGCCGCGTTTGGTCAATGGCTTTTGACCCGGATGATTCAAACCGAATTTTCGCCGGAACGCATTCCTCAGGCGTCATTCGCATTGACCGCACTCTAAAATCGGCGGTCATCGAAAAGCCGGACGCGGTTGAAACTCATAATCGTCCGCAAGTTGCCGATTCGAGTCATTAAAACAAAGTAAATAACTAAAATTAAAGGCGATCTTTTTTTGAAGAGGTCGCCTTTTTTATTTGGCACATCGGCGCGAGAAATTTATAATTACTCAATGAATCAAGAATCCGCTCGTCTCGCCGGGAAAAATTCGCTTCGCCGCGAAATTGTTTCTTTCAACGAAATCCCCAATCAATCAAAACTTTTTTTGGATTTCCAAGCCGATTCGCCTGAATTAAAAGAATTTTATTCGGAAAAAAACACAAACTTAAACGATTACGCTGCAAAGGTTTTGGCAAATTATAAAGTTAATCGAAAAGAACTTTGCGACGTTTTGGAGGAAACAAATCGCGCTTGCAAAGCGAGCGACAAAACTTTAGAAAACATCAAACTTTTGCGCGACGAAGACTGTCTTGCCATTGTTACCGGACAACAAGCCGGACTTTTTTCCGGCGAGCTTTACACCGTTTACAAAGCTCTCTCAACTGTCAGATTTGCCGAAGATTTACGCCGACAAAACATCAAAGCCGTTCCTGTTTTCTGGATTGCCGAAGAAGACCACGATTTTGACGAAGTGAAAAAAACCTTTACTTTAGACACACAAGGAAAGTTGGCAAAGTTTGAAAATACGCCGGAAAATTATGCCGAAAATCTGCCTGTCGGTTCGGTGAAACTTGACGAAACAATCAATAAAACAATCGAAAATTTATTTGAAAGTCTTGGTCAAACCGAATTTTCCGACCAAATAAAAGGTTTGTTAATCAAAACTTACAAATCCAATGAAACTTACAGCACAGCGTTCGCCAAATTTTTAGCCTCAATTTTCTCCAAATACGGAATAATTTTCATTTTGCCTTTGAACGAAAAATTAAAAAAACTCTGCGCGCCGATTTTTGTCGAAGCGATTGAAAAATCCGGCGAAATTAACCGCGCGCTTTTGGAAAAAAACAGACAGCTTGAGGCGAGAAATTATCAACCGCAGGTTTTAGTCGCGGAAAATTCTTTTCCGTTTTTCTATCAAAACGAAAACGGCGAGCGTCAGCCGATACGAAAAGATTTACAGAATTCAAATTTCAAAGCTCAGAACTCTAAAAGGGAATTTACAAAAGCCGAATTACTTGAAATTGCCCGAAATACGCCGCAAAGTTTGAGTCCAAATGCGGTGCTTCGACCAATCGCGCAGGATTATCTTTTGCCGACGCTTACTTATTTCGGCGGCGCGGCGGAAATCGCTTATTTCGCGCAAAACTCGGCGATTTACAACGTTTTAAATCGTCCGCAAACGCCGATTCGACATCGCGCGAGCTTTACCGTCGTGCAAAGAAAAGACGCGCGAACGCTCGAAAAATACGACTTGAATTTTTTAGAACTTTTCGCGGGCGAAGATAAAATTCTGGCGGAAATCGTCGAAAAATTCATTTCCGGCGCAACGGCTGAAACTTTCACGGAAGTTGAAAAAAACATCAACGCGCAATTAAATTTGCTTGAAAGAAGTTTGTTTGAAGTCGAACCGACGCTGGCGGCAAATTTAGAAAATCGTCGAAAAAAAATCAACTGGCACATCGAATCGCTCAGAAAAAAATATCATCTGGCGGAAATCCGAAAAAATGAAATTGTCAGGCGACGAATCGAAAATTTATTTGCCGCTCTGCTGCCGCGCGACGCTTTGCAGGAACGCACTTTGAACGTCGTAAATTTTCTAAATCTTTTCGGCGCAAATTTTATAGATTGGATTTACGAAGCGATTGAAACGGACGCGAAAGGACACGAAATTTTATATTTGTAATTTTTATGAAATGGTTGAGCGGAATTTTATCAATCGGCACGTTCGTTGCGCTTTACGCCTTCGAGCGGCGACAGCCTTTGCGCCGTCAAATCGAACCGAAAAAGGAAAGCACGATTCGGAATCTGGTAATCGCTTCGACGGCAGGTTTGGCGATAAATTTTTTTGAAAAACCCGTAACCGACCGTTTGACGAAATTTGTCGAGAACAAAAATTTCGGACTGGTGAAAATTTTCCGCCTGACGAAGTTTTTGGAAACGATTCTCGCCGTCATTTTGCTCGATTACACGCTCTATCTCTGGCACGTTTTGACGCACAAAGTTCCGTTTTTGTGGCGTTTTCACCGCATTCATCACGCCGATTTGGATTTGACGGCTTCGACCGCGATACGTTTTCATTTCGGCGAAATGACAATTTCGGTTTTATTTCGCGCCGGACAAGTTTTACTCATCGGCGTTTCGCCCGAAGCCTTAAATGTCTGGCAAACTTTGCTTTTCCTGAGCATTCTTTTTCATCATTCAAACGTAGAGTTACCGAATGCGTTTGAAGAAAAGCTGCAAAAAATTATTATGACGCCGCGCTTGCACGGCATTCATCATTCTGAAAAACAGGACGAAATGGATTCAAACTGGTCGAGCGGTTTGACCGTCTGGGATTTTCTGCACAAAACTTTTCGCAATGACATTCCGCAGAAAAAAATCACAATCGGAATTGAAAGTTACGATAAAGAAGCGGAAGTTACTCTGGGCAAAATGTTAATCGCGCCGTTTGTAGAAACAGAAAACGGAAAACGAAATTAATGGATAATGGATAATTAAATCGAATTCAAAAACTTTTTTAATTTCCATTGTCCATTTTACATTAAATTATCCCGCTGCCGTTTCGCTGCCGAGAAGCACTAAAACTTCGCCTGTAATGTAGCTGGAGCCGGCGTCAGACGCTCTTGATGCTGCGCGGGCATTGGTGATTTCGGCTCTTTTTCGCCCGTGTTTTTCAGTTCTTTGAGGACGATTTTTTTCGGTTTATTTTTACCGGATTTCTTTTTAGTTTTCTTCGTTTTATTAATTCCTTTCGCCTTTTTAGCCATTTTTCTCCTTAACGATTAAATGGAAAGCGTAAATCCAAAGATTAACGCTTTCCATTTCGACTAACTTAAATTTGTTTTGATTATTTTACGCGCCTGTTTTGCACGGACGCCGGATGATTTCTCTCAGCAAAACAGTTACCGGTTTTTATTTTGAATCGGATTTTTTACGACCCGAACCGCTTTTCTTGCCGCCGCCCGATTCTTTATTGACTGTTGCCCAAGCCCGTCTTTCGGCTTCGTCTTCGGAAACTCCGCGTTTTTCGTAGCCTTCTTCAATGTGTTCGGCTTGTCGTTTTTGTTTGTCCGTGTATTTGTCCTTATCTCCTCTCGGCATAAATTTTCCTCCTTGCTTGATTTTTGGTTTACAAAATACTTACCGAGCGCTTTCGCAAAGATTTTCTCAACCGCGCGAATCTGCTTTCCATATCAATTTCGATTGAATTCTTTTTATCAACAAAATTATTTTCCGCCTCTTCGGTCGAATCCGTTTCCTGTTCGGTTTGCGCGAATTCCATCGGAAAAATAACCACATCCGTTTCCAAAACTTTCGCCTCGCTTTTTGCTGTCATTTCTAATTCCTCCAAATCAAAAAGCCCTTGTTCCCGTGGCGATAGTAAAACTTTGCCGGAAATTACTATCAATAAAATTTTTCGATATAAAATAATTACACATCGGGCGAAAAATTTAAAGGGTTTTTCTGCACACAGATATTAAATTTTCGCTAAATTTCGTTGACACCCGAAAAACCTTTTAGTAGCCTCAAGATATAAAATTAAAATTTTTCACCAAACAAGGAATTTTTTTCAAATTTGAGTAATCTAAAAAAAATCGAACTTCCGCCGCAGGGATTAAAAACGCTGTTCGGCGTTCAAGACCAAAACATCAAATATCTCGAAAATTTGCT
>CAXSHW010000008.1:8649-22842 GCA_964237245.1 uncultured Pyrinomonadaceae bacterium | reverse complement strand
ACTGCCGAGCAAATTTTAAGAGACTTTTCCGAATTGTTCGAGCAGGGAAACTCTTTTACAGATAAAGAACTGCGCGACGCTTTTAAGCAAATCGCCGAAGACAAAGCGTATTCGCTCAAAGATTATTTTACGAGAGCGCGCTTTAATCCGTCGGGCAAAAAAGCCGTCGCGCCGAAAACTGCTAATCAGCGCCGTTACATCGAAGCGATTCAGGATAAAGATTTGACTTTCGGAATCGGTCCGGCGGGAACGGGAAAATCGTTTCTGGCGGTTGCGCTCGCGGTTCAATCGCTGTTTTCAAAACAGGTTGACCGCATAATTTTGACTCGTCCGGCAGTCGAAGCGGGCGAAAAACTCGGTTTTTTGCCCGGCGATTTGCAGGACAAAGTTGACCCTTATTTGCGTCCGCTGTATGACGCGCTGTTTGACCTTGTTGATAACGAGCGCGTCACGAAAATGCTCGAAAAGCGCATTATCGAAATCGCGCCGCTCGCTTTTATGCGCGGTCGGACACTGAACAACGCTTTTATCATTCTCGACGAAGCGCAAAACACGACCGGCGAGCAGATGAAAATGTTTTTGACGCGCATCGGTTTCGGCTCGAAAGTCGTCGTTACAGGCGATGTTACGCAGGTTGATTTGCCGCGCGGACAGCGCAGCGGACTCAAAGAAGCCGAAAGAGTTTTGCAAAACATAGAAGAAATTGATTTTGTTTATTTCACCGATAAAGACGTTGTGCGCCACAAACTCGTGCAGTTAATCGTTAAGGCTTACGAGAAGGAAACGGCAAACGGTGATGCGAGACGCGATGATTAAAAATTCCGAAAAGGAAAATTTTATTCCGCTTTCCAGGGCGGAAGCAGATGTTTTTGAACTTTTCCGAGAGCGTTTCTCGGCAAACTTTCCACTCGCACGAAAGCGCGCGGAATTTTAAACGACGCAAGCATGCGGCGACAATTTTCTTCGACTGTTTTTTCATCAAAATCTCCGTCCGCCACAACAAAAGCGACGGGAATTTCGCCGCGTTTTTTGTCTGCCACTCCGCAAACCGTTGCCTCTTTAATGCCTTTTTGTTCCAGAAGAACTTCTTCGATTTCGCGCGGATAAATGTTGAAACCGCCGGAAATTATCAGTTCCGAGCGCCGTCCGCACAAAGTAAAATAACCGTCAGAAGATTTTTCCGCCAAATCGCCCGTGCGAAACCAGCCGTCAGCAAACGCTTCTTCTTTAGCGTCAGGACGATTCCAATAACCGGCGCAGACGTTTGTGCCGCGCACAAGCAGCTCGCCGATTTCACCGTCTTTGACAGGATTCATTTCGGAATCAACGATTTTCGCAGAAACACCGGGAAGCGGAAAACCGACCGAACCTGCGCGGCGCGTCCCTTCGTATAGATTGCTGAGATTCATCAAAGTTTCGCTCATTCCATATCTCTCTAAAATCGTATGCCCGAATTTTTGCCGAAATTCTTCCAGAATATTCGCGGGCAAAGGCGCGGAACCACAGACAAAAAGCCGCATTTTTTCGCCGATTTTTTTTGCTCGCTCGTCAGTCAGTTCGAGCAGGCGAACGTAAATGGTCGGAACGCCGAAGAAAAGCGTCGGCTCGAAAGATTCAAAAATTTCGGGCGCAGTTTTGATGTCAAAGCGTTCGACTAATTTCATCAGGCAGCCGCTCAGAAGCCAGCAAGCGACACCGTTTCCCAAACCGTGAACGTGAAAAAGCGGCAAAACCGCGAGATAACGGTCTTCGTCTGTAATGCGCCAGCAAGCGCACAAATTTACGGCGTTCGCGGCGAAATTATTGTGTGTCAAAATCGCTCCTTTCGAGCGTCCGGTCGTGCCGGATGTATAGACAATCGCCGCCGCTTCGTCGCCGTCAATCGAAAGGCGCTCAAAATTTTTATCGAAATCGAGCGCGGAATTTGAAATCTCCAAAACATCCCAAACTTCAGTTTCTGACGGAATCAGCGCAGCCATTTCAGCGGTTGTGATAACCGCTTTCGGCGCGGCATCAGCAATAATATGATCGAGTTCGCGCGTCCGGTAGAGAATGTTTATCGGCACGAGAATAATTCCCGTTTTGACGCAGGCAAGAAAAATATCAATTATCTCAACGCGATTTGAAAGAAAAAATCCCAATCTGTCGCCGTGCCGCAAGCCGCGCGAAGAGAAAAAATTTGCCAATCGGCTGCTTCGTTCATTGAGTTCTCCGAAAGTCAGAGACGAAGATTTCCCGTCTGCGTCGTCAAATTCAATCGCGGTTTCTTTGGCGCGACCGACGAGCGATAAATTGAAAATATCGGTTAATTGCATAAAGAGTAACTGATAACTGATAATTGAAAATAAATTCATATTTATCGGCAATCAGTTATTTTATATTTAAGATTCGATAGCCGAAAACTGTAAAGCGCGGCGTTTCCAAATAAAATAAACCGGAATGCCCGTCAGCGCGAGCAAGTAGCCGATGCCGGAAGTCGTCGGCGCGAGAAAAGCTAAATTTATAATCAACAAAGTCGCCAGAATCAAAAAAATTGCCGGAATAAACGGATAACCCCAGGTTTTATAAGGTCTATCCAATTGTGGAGCGCGGCGACGCAGGACAATGACGGCGAGAACCGAAAGCAAATTAAAAACGAGATGAACGGAAACGACATATTCCAAAAGCTGTGTATAAACGTTGCCGAACTCAGGCGTCGCGCTTGCCGTTTTATAAGTTACAGTGCGCGGCAAAACGAGCAGGGAAGCCCAGATGCCTTGCCACAGAAGCGCGGCGGCGGGAACATTTTTGCTGTTTGTTCGCGCAAGCGCGGAAAAAAACAGACGGTCACGCGCCATCGCGTAATAAACTCTCGCGCCCGCTAAAATCAAACCGTTGTTGCAGCCGAAGGTCGAAATCATAATCGCAATCGCCATCAAAATCGTTCCGTTTGATCCGAGAATTTGTTCCATTAAAACGGTGGCAACACGATTTTGCGGCGCATTTTGAATTGCCGCGAGCGGCAAAGTTACGACATACGCGACGTTTGCAAGAATATACAGCGCGACGACAATCAAACAGCCGACGAGCAGCGCGCGGGGCAAATTCCGTGCGGGATTTTCGACTTCTCCGGCAGTGTAAGTTACATTGTCCCAAGCCGATTGCGAAAAAAGCGGTCCGGTCATCGCGCGTCCCAAAATCAGCAGAATCGCCAGCGAACCGGCAGCAGCGGCATTCGGCTGCGCGGTTTGAATGTTCCAGCCGTTTGCCGCCGAATTCCACCAATCGGAAGTGAAAGCCGCGCCGCCGGCGTTCCAGCCGATTAAGAGTCCAAGCACAACGAGTGCGAGCAACGCGACAGTTTTCGTAAATGTAAAAGTATTCTGAATCCATTTGCCGAGTTCGAGTCCGCGCGTATTGACAAATGTCAAAAGTAAAATCGAAGCGACGGCGACAAATTGCTGTGTCGAAAGGCTGACGGCGTAGCTGCCGAAAACAATCGGCTCGACAATGTAATTTGAACCGGAAATTCCCGGCGCGAGGATGCCGAAAAAATTGGCGAAAGCGATGGCGACGGCGGCAATCGTGCCTGTTTGAATGATAAAAAACTGCGACCAGCCGAACAAAAAACCGACGAGCGGCGAATAAGCCTCGCGGAAAAAAACATAAGGTCCGCCCGCTCGCGGCATCATCGCGGCGAGTTCGGCGACGCACAACGCGCCTGTAATCGTCATTACGCCCGCCAAAATCCACGCGAGCAGCAACCATCCGGGCGCGCCGACTAATCTGGCTGATTCAGCCGACGTCAAAAAAATTCCCGAACCAATCATTGAGCCGACAACAATTGCGCCAGCGTCTAAAAGACTGAGTTCACGGACTAGCTTTTTAAAATTTCCGTCTGACTTGCTGTTCATTTTTCGCTAATTCTATAACGTAAATTGAAAAACTTATATAGACTAAAAAATATGCGAAAATAAATTATCTTATTTCAAACCCGGAATCATCCGCGTGAATCGGTTGATTATCGCTCTCGCTTCTTTAACCTTAAACAAAGCCGCCAAGAGAAAATATGTGATTCCGTAGGGAGTTGCGACAAGAAGCGCGATTAAAATCGGGTGCAGAGAAGAACCGACGGCTAATTTAATAGCCCAGCCGACACCCGCGCCGATTATCGCCGCCGTCCAGAGTTTTGCGGTAAAAATGGCGGGAAGTCCGGTCTTGCCGATTTTTTTATTGAGCGCGTTGCGAAGAAGTAAAAATTCAACCCAACCCGCGATGCCCGCCGTCAGCGTTAAACCGACCGTTCCCCATTGAATTTCGAGTCCGAGCATCGGCGGCACGTAAAGCGCGCAAAAATATCCGAGAATTGTTGTTAAAATGACTCTGATGACGGCGAATTTCAGCGGTGTGCGCGTATCTTTGATAGCATAAAAAGTTGAGGAATAAAGTCGTCCGAGCGTCGAAGCCATTAGTCCGACCGACGCGCCTGCGAGCGTTCCCCAGACGAAAAGCACGTCTTTATCACCGAATTTCCCGGTTTTATAAACCGAAGCCGCCAGAACATCGCCGAAAGCCAGAAAAGCCATTGACGACGGCACAATGAAAACCGCGATTCTTCTTAATCCGGCATCGAGCCGAGCGCGAAGCTGCGAAGAAACTTCAACGTCATCGCCGAGCGCGCTCGCCATCGCCGGAAGTTCCGCCGCCGAAATTGACATTCCGAAAAGGCTGACCGGCAGCGTGTAAAGACTCTGCGTGTATTGCAAAAGACTCATCGGACCGTCGCCCAAAAAACTGGAAATCATCGCATCAACATACGCGCTTATCTGAACTACGCCGCGACTGATAAAAACGGGGAAAAAATTGCGAACGACCAGACGGACGTTTTCCGACGCGAAATCAAAGACGGGTTTGATTTTTTTAATTAGAAAAAAAACGGTCGGAAGCTGAATGGCAAATTGCAGCGCGCTTCCGACAACAGAACCCCAGGCTGTAACTTCCGCCAATTTATTTTGCCCGACACGAGTTCCAAAAAAAATCATCGCGGCGATAATCGCGCAGTTCCAGATTACGGGCGCGGTATAAGACAAAAAAAACTTACGGTGACTGTTCAGAATGCCGAGACACCAAGCCGACATAACAAGCAAGCCCGCGCCCGGAAAAAGAATTTTGACCAGAAGAATGGTCATTTCGCGTTTTTCGCCTTGAAATCCCGGCGCGATAAATTCAATCAGATAGGGCGTTAAAAGAATTCCGAGCAAAACCAAAATCGAGGTAATCATAGCCAAAAGCGTCAAAACGGCATTTGCGACGCGGTTGGCTTCTTCCGTGTCTTTTTTGGCGAGAAGTCCCGCATAGACGGGAATCAGCGAAGCCGAAAGCGCGCCTTCGCCGAAAACGTTTTGCAGGAAATTTGGAATTCTAAAAGCCGCGTTGAAAACATCTGCGGCGGCGGACGCGCCGAAATAATAAGCGAAGATTCTCTGTCGCAGCAGACCGATAATCCGGCTGATTAATATGCCGGCGCCAACCAGAAAAGCGTGTCTGGAAGTGCTTTCATTGCGGTTTTTTAAAGAAGCTGAGGCATCAATTTGAGTTTGTGTTTTCAATTCTTCGTCGGCATCCGCCGTCTGGGTAGAACTCATTGATAATTTGGACTCCGTTTATAAAATATACAGTTTTTAGTTTAGGACGTTTCGGTATTTCGATTAATTTTTTATTCGATTGTCTGTTTTCAGGCAATGTTAAGAGAATCGTTTTGACGATTAATAATAAACCTGAATTAGAAAAATTACCTTATTTTTGGATTGAAAATTATTTTTAATTTGTTAGCAGTGTTGGACGGGTTGAATTAAAATGCCATTTTCGATTAATTTATGATGAATCGCCTCGGCAAACCGCAGCGCGTTTTCGCCGTCACCGTGAATACAGACGGTTTCGGCTTTAAGCGAAACTTTTTCGCCGTTTGCGGCGGTTACGCATTGTTCGCTTATCATTCCGACGACTTGCGAGACGGCTTTTTCCGTGTCGGCGATTAAAGCGTTCGGCTCATTTCGCGGCGTTAAACTACCGTCGGCTAGATAAGTTCTGTCGGCAAAAACCTCAGATGCGGTTTTTAAGTTTAATTTTTCGGCTTCGGCGATTAAAAAACTGTTTGATAAACCGAATAAAATCAAATTCGCGTCAATCGCTTTTGCCGCTTCACAAATCGAGCGGGCGAGTTTTTCGTCTTTCGCCGCTTGATTATAAAGCGCGCCGTGCGGTTTGACGTGGCGAAGCGTCGCGCCGAACGCTTCGCAGATTCCTTTAACAGCGGCGATTTGATACAAAACAGTATCGAAAATTTCCTGCGGCGACATTTTCATTTCGCGTCTGCCGAAACCTTGCAAATCGGGAAATGACGGATGAGCGCCGATGGCAACCTTTTTATTTATCGCTGTTTCGACTGTTTTGCGTATCACGCTCGCGTCGCCCGCGTGAAAGCCGCAGGCGATGTTGATTGATGAAACAAAATCCATCAATTCGGCGTCGCGTCCCATTCGCCACGCACCGAAACTTTCGCCCATATCGCAATTTAAGTCAATTGAAAACATTTTGAAATTAAAAATCAGAAACGTTTTTGAAACTACACGCAATTTTCAGCAAATTCAAATCCTTTTCAAAATCGAGCAGCAAGTTTTCGGCTTCTTTGATTGAAACGATTTCAAAATTTACTTTATCATTTGCACCAAGCTGCGCGAGAACGGGCAAATCGTTTGATACGATGTGCGCGATTCGAGGATAGCCGCCGGAAGTTTGGCAATCAGCCATCAAAACAATCATTTGTCCGTCCGGCAGAAGCTGAATCGTGCCGAAATTTACAGCAGAAGAAACTAATTCTATATCGTCGAGCAAATAAAGCGACTTGCCGCGCAACCGAAAACCCATCCGATTTGATTCATTTGAAACTGTAAAGTTCTGATTCAAAAAATTCTGCTCGCTCAAAGCGGTTAATAATTCAAATTCCGCGCCCGCGATGATGCGAACAGTCGGACAAGAGCTATAACGCGGAATCAAATCGTTTGAAATTTTATACGGAAACTTTGAATCTGAGATTAATTTTGAAACTTGATTCTTGAATTTTCCGTTTTCCGTTTTCCACTTTTTATTAAGTTTAATTCTGTCGCCTTTGAGCAGAGTTCTGCCTTCAAAACCGCCGATTTCGGCTGTCAGATTCGTGCTTGCGCTGTCGAGCCATTTATTGATTTTGAAGCCGTCTTTGACAGAAAGATAAGCGCGATTGCCGGAAATTTTTTCGGAAAAACTCAAAGTCCGATTTTTCTCCACTAAATAAGGTCGCCAATTTTCGATTTGTTGAGTATCTATTTTAGCGCCGAAATTCGCGCCGCCGAGCGCGATTATCGCCGATTCTTCAAAAAGAAGTTCCGGCGCGGGAAAGTGCATTTCCAGAATCGCTTCGGTTTCGTCGTTATCGAGCAAAATGTTGACTAAACGCGCGGCAGATTTATCCATCGCGCCGTTCGGATTGATGCCGAAACGCCGAAATTTTGTTCTTCCCAAATCCTGAATCATCGAAAGAATGCCGCTTTTGTTGACGAGAATGCTCATTTATAAATTTGTTTGTAAGATTATTGACGAAACAAACTGAAAAAGGAAGGACAGACAACTTCGCGGAAATTACGCCGGCGAGCGCGACGCCTACACCGGCAATTGACTAAATTTATATTTATGCGTTAGTTAGCGAGAAGTTATCAAGTTTGAAATTTTCAAAAGAATAATGCCTCGTGTTATACTCACGCATTGATTTAATAAGCATAATTTTTCATAGGAGAACAGTTTTGAGCGTTTTAGTTGACAAGAATACGCGCCTGATTGTGCAGGGCATTACGGGAAAAGAAGGAACTTTTCACACCAAACAAATGATCGAATACGGCACGAATGTTGTCGGCGGCGTAACGCCCGCCAAAGGCGGCACGATGCACGAAGGCGTTCCGGTTTTTAACACCGTTCACGATGCCGTCAGGGAAACCGGCGCGAATGCTTCGGTCATTTACGTTCCGCCGCCGTTTGCCGCCGACGCGATTATGGAAGCGGCTGACGCTGGAATTCCCTTGGTTGTCTGCATCACCGAAGGCATTCCGGTCGAAGATATGGTCAAAGTTAAACGCTTTTTGGAAGACAAAAATACGCGCTTAATCGGTCCGAATTGTCCCGGAATTATCTCTCCGGGAAAATGCAAAATCGGAATTATGCCCGGACACATTCACAAAGAAGGCAGAATCGGCGTCGTTTCGCGTTCGGGAACTTTAACTTACGAAGCCGTCGGACAATTAACCGCGCTCGGACTCGGACAATCAACCGCCATCGGCATCGGCGGCGATCCGATTATCGGCACGAATCACACCGATGCGCTCAGATTATTTCAGGCGGACGACGAAACCGACGCGATTGTGATGATCGGCGAAATCGGCGGAACTGCCGAAGAAGACGCGGCGGCGTTTGCGAAAGAAAACGTCACCAAACCGATTGTCGCCTTCATCGCCGGACAAACCGCGCCTCCGGGACGCAGAATGGGACACGCCGGCGCGATTATTTCAGGCGGCAAAGGAACCGCCGCCGAAAAAATGAAAGCGTTGCGCGAAGCCGGAATCAAAGTAGTCGAATCGCCCGCTGACATCGGAAAAGCTATACAGGAAGTTCTTGTTTCAAAATCGTCAGCCTAAATGAAATTTTCGCATTCATTTTGCGTTTTCGCCCAAGATATTGACGCGCAAGGTCACGTCAACAACGTCGCATATGTGAAATGGATTCAAGATGTCGCCGTCGCTCATTGGTTTTCGGTTACAACCGAAGAAACACGCGAAAAATATACGTGGATTGTCATTCGCCACGAAATTGATTACAAAAAACAATCGTTTGTCGGCGAGGAAATAAATGTCAAAACCTGGGTCGGCGAACCGACGCGAGTTAGTTGGGAACGTTTCACCGAAATCAAGCGCGGCGAAGATTTACTGGTCAAAGCCAGAAGCGTTTGGTGCTTGATTGACCGAGAAACATCGAAACCGACGCGCATCAAATCAGAGCTAAAAGAATTGTTGCAATGAAGTGAATTATTAAAGTTTTGCAAATTTTAGTTTTCAACTTAATTATTTCCTTTTGTTTCATTAACACTATTGGACAAGAAAAGAGTAAGAGTATTGATGTAAAAGGAACAGTAAAAATTGAAACATTAAAGGGCATTCCGACAAAAATTAGGGTAAAAAAGTTAATCCATCTCAAGAAGCTAAAAAATGAGCAGAATATTAACACAAATATAAAAGACTTAGTTGAGCCATACAATTCTTTCGAGGAAAAAAATGAACTGAAGATAATTAAGGGCGTTGTAATTCGATTTACAAATGACAAAGGTATTATCTATACAACAAAAACTAATGAGAAAGGACGCTTTCAAATAAATTTGCCGATTGGAAAGTATAACGTTTATGCAACAGCAAGTGAAGGTTGTTGGATGTGTGCAGAATATTACAACAAGGGTTTTATAATAGAGAATAGACACAAAATTAAGCTAAACATAATTCTTCAATTTTTTGGAGAAGGATAACCAAATTGAATTTTAAGGTAAATTCATAACTACAAAGAGGAAAATAATAAATAATGAGCAATTTAACATTTGGAATTATCAAGCCGGACGCCGTGAAAAACGGGAAGTTCGGCGCGATTATACAGAAAATCGTGGATGCGGGTTTTAAGATTCGCGGGATGAAACTTATCGAGTTGTCGAGGAAGCAAGCCGAAGGTTTTTATGCCGTTCACAAAGAACGCCCGTTTTTTGGCGAATTAACTGAATTTATGTCAAGCGGCGCGTGCGTTGTTCTCGCGCTGGAAAAGGAAAATGCTGTCAAATCGTGGCGCGATTTGATGGGCGCGACGAATCCGGCGGAAGCGGCTGAAGGAACTTTGCGGAAAGAATTTGCGACTTCAATCGGCGAAAATGCCGTTCACGGTTCGGATTCTGAAGAAAACGCGACGATTGAAATCGCGTATTTCTTTAGCCGACTTGAATTAGTTTAAACGTCAAGGTATAACTTTTTCAGATGTTAGAGGCTGGAGGTAGATTGAAGTTGAGCTTTGACATCTAATCTCTAACATCTATTCAAAAAGGACGACAAACAAATGAAACGATGCCCGACTTGTGATAGGACTTTTGAAGATTCGATGAAGTTTTGCCAGACGGACGGAACAGTTCTGGTTGACGCGAACGAAACCGCCGCCGGCGGAAATTTGCGAAACGATGCCGATTCGACAAAAACGAAAATTATGTCCACAGACGAATTGAGAAACGAAACGGAGAAAGACGCTTCACCTTTCGGAAATTCCCAACCGTCGTGGATGGATTCGCAGAATAAAAATTCCGACGATTTTTCCGCGCCCGCTTCGCCGTTTGGTGAAGCCAAATCCCCTGATTACAGTTCGCCGTCGTCGCCGTTCAAAGATTCTGAACCTGCGTTTAATGAATCGCAGCCGTCGTTTAATCAATCGCCTTTTGGAAATCCGTCGTCAACACCGTTTGGCAACCAATCCGAATGGACGCCTCCGCCCGCGCCTGTCTCGGAGTGGCAAAATCAAAATCTCGGTGTGAACACGCCATTTCACCCGCCGGTTTCGCAGGGTCAAAATCAAACTTTACCGATTGTTTCGCTGGTTTTGGGAATAATCAGTTTGTTTTGCTGCTGGCTCGGATTTCTGCTCGGACCGGCTGCTTTGATAACCGGCTATATGGGAAAAAATAACGCCAATAACAGTCCTTCTCAGTACGGCGGCAGCGGTTTGGCTTTGGCGGGAATGATAACCGGCGGCATCGGAACTTTAATTTCAATCGGTTATTTTGTTTTAATAATTATCGGAATAGTCGCCAGCCCGCGTTAAAGCAATCGTTCAGGAAGTAAATAAAATGCCTGCTTTGTTTGTATAAAAGCAGGCATTTCAAGTTATAATTTATAAAAGTCTTTTATTTGAAGAGGGAAAATGTCACTTATCAACGATGTTCTGCAATCAACAAAAGCGATTTTGTTGGGAATGAAAACGACGATTTCGCAGCTTCCGAAACAAAGTTGGACGGTTCAATATCCTGATGTTCCGATTACCGTTCAGCCGCGTTATCGCGGAATGCACTTGCTTCACGTTGACGAAGCGGGAAAGGAAAAATGTGTGGCTTGTTATCTTTGCGCGGCGGCGTGTCCGTCAGACTGCATTTACATCGAAGCCGAAGACGACCCGCGACCTTACGAAGACCGAATCGGACGCGACGAACGTTTCGCGCGTGTTTACAACATTGACTACGGACGCTGTATTTTCTGCGGTTTCTGCGTCGAAGCCTGTCCGAAAGACGCTATCACGCACGGTTACAATTTTGAAATTTCCGTCTATAATCGCTCGGATTTGCTCAAAACAAAAGACGATTTGCTGATTACCAAACAAAAACAGTCGAAAAATTATCGTGTCGCTTTGTCGAGCGAGGACGTTGATTCGGAATACAAAGAAGTTTAGTTTCCGCTGGGCTGATGAAATGCAAAACTTTCAAAATTCCACTCGCCGACGAAGCTGGAAACTTTGAAGAAATAAGTTTAATAAATTTCTCGAAACAGTCGCTTTGTCGCAATCAGGCTGCCTTAAAACAATCATTGGAAGACAATATGAGTCAAGAACAATTAAAAGTCAATTATGACCAGTTTTATTTCAAGCCGGTTAAAGAGCGCATCAAAATTTTCAATACAATTTCCGCAGAAAATCGCGCCTTCCTAGTCAAAAACCAAGCTGAACGGTGGCTGGCAGCTAATTGCTCTCGACTTACTCATGAGCAAGAATCGGTAGTCGAGGAATTTATTCAAGCAATCTCGCCGGAGTGGTATAAAACGAGACCTGATTTTTCTGAGGAGATTGACCCAAAAGTTGAGAAATTGCTTAATAAGGTGAAGACAGTTCTTCCTCGTGAAGATGTTTTGCAACTTGCAACGAAACGCGCTGATTACATTCCCATTGTCAAAAATGAGAATAATTGAATAACTGTTTTTAACTCTCATTTTCGCTAAAAAATCTTGACAATAGAAAATAGCAGGCATATGCTTTCTTCGTAATTTCCAAACAATCTTTATGGAGGTAAAGTTCCGTGCGAAAAAATATCGTGGTTTTTCTTGTATTGTTTGTATTGAGCATTGGTCTAGTTTTTCATCCTACGATTTCCTTGACCCAAAATGCCGAGAGACCGGCACAAAGTGAGGTCGAAGAGAAAGCTGCAAGGATTTACAGCAACTTAGCTTTTCTGTCCATAAGTGAAAGAAAAGCATTATATCAAGAATTGACTCCAGAATTAAAAAGCCAACTTTGGAAGATTCAATTGAAGTCATATTTATCAAAGCATCCTGACCTTACAGATAATCAAAGGCAAGCTATATAATCGTTTATTGTCTTCTTAAAGCCTCAAATTTACGAGATTTCCGAGGATAGTCCCGGTTGGGAGGAAAAGGTAAATAAACCACTTCAAAATCTCACAAAGGGAATCCATGAAGTGTTTCCAAACGAAGTTGCCAGAGAGCTATTAACGGTTCTAGGAGGCTCGGAGTCGATGGTCCCATTAAATTTTAGGAGAATCAATTTTGTTCCGGGGTTGAACGATTCCGGTTGCGCCAGGACTAGGCAAGAAACAAATTCATGGCTGCCCAAAAAGAAGATTCAAACACAACAGCCCGTCAGTTTTATCACGGACCCGTGTGACTGTAGCACGAAGTCTCCTAGTGATTGTTTGCAGTGGACTGTGTGTGAAGCTCAAGGCGATTGTTCTGTAAGGCAATGGTGTGGAGACGCTTGGTTATTTATCTGTAACGGGAATTGTTATTTTTATCCTGAATAGCGATTAACTTAGAAACCCTCTTCAAGTATTAAGCAAAAATCGGTCGCGTAAACTAAAAGTCGCCTTTAATCAGGCGACTTTTTTATATAATTGATTGAAACGGAATATCTTCGCTTGAGACTACATTCTACATTTCACTTTTTACTATTGGCTGATTATCTGTTTTAATCTTTCGCTCAATTGTCCTTGCGGATTAACCGATTCGAGTCGGCTTAAAATCTTTTGCGCTTCGTCGAGATTTCCTTTTTTGAAATAAGCGATGCCGAGATTGTAAAGCGTCGGTTCGTGTTTCGGATTTGTTTCCAGAGAAGTTTGAAATTCTTTGACGGCGCGGTCTAAATCGGGATTTTCGCGTTCGACAAATGTTACTCCCAAATCGGTTCTAACGTTCACGTCATCAGGCTTTTTCGCAAGTGCCTGCTCATACCACTTTTCAGCCTTTTCAAATTTTCCGGTGTCAGAAAAACTATTTCCGAGCTTCACGATTTTTTCATAATCGGTCGGATTTAACTGTTCGGCGCGATTGTAAAATTCCTGCGCTTTATCAAATGCCTTAATTTTTACATACAAATTTCCGGCTTCAATTTGCGCGTCGAAATTATTCGGTTCATTTTTCGCTTTGTCCAGCTTTTCGGCGACTTCGGGCAGAGGTTTTCCCGCAGGTTGTTGTTCTTTAATATCTGAACTTTGAGCTTGCTGATTCAAAAAAGGCGCGTTCGTCTGCGTTTGAGCAGCGTTCGGCTGTTGAGCGACCGCGCTGCGATTTATTTTGTTGGCAAGCGTAAATCCGCCGAAAAAACCGACAAAAATCCCGACAACGGCGAACAGAATATTTTCTTTTTTCATTTGTCATCAATCATTTATCATATTGCGAAATGATAAATTTTATGCGTAGCTATGAAGTCCGGGAAGCAAATAACTCACGCCGAGATATGTAAAAATCACGAATAAAAACGCGACGATGGCGAAATATGCCGAACTTCTGCCCGACCAGCCGCGCGAAATTCTGGTGTGCAAAAATCCGGCGTAAGTCAGCCACGCGATTAACGCGCCGGTTTCCTTTGAGTCAAAACCCCAAGGTCTGCCCCAAGATTCGTTTGCCCAAATCGCGCCGGTTATCAAAAGCATTGCTAACCCGGCAAAAGCAAGGCTCGCCGTTTTATACATCAAGCCGTCGAGAAGTTCCAAACCCGGCAATCTTTCGCGCAGTTTTTCGGTTCTGAAGCCGAACAAAATTACAAAAAACGTTCCGGCAAGCGCCGTTATCAAGCCGGAGAGTTCGACCGGATTCGCATTCAAATTCAAAA
>CAXSHW010000008.1:2185-8639 GCA_964237245.1 uncultured Pyrinomonadaceae bacterium | reverse complement strand
GTCACTTCACGCTCCCGTTTTGCGCTCATTTAATTCAAATCCAAAACATTTTTTCACCGTTCGCTTGAAAAAACTGTTTTCCTGCTTGTTCAAACTGAGTCGGCGTCAGCGCGGCAAATTCCTGTGCGGAAAGTCCTTGTTTAGAAGCGATTTCGCGTCCGGTAGTCGAGTATTGATTCGGATTCTGCGCGAGTTGCGCTTGCATTCTCGGATAGACATCGGTCGCGGATTTAATTCCAGAAACCAAAAACACAACCGCTAAAATTTGCGTCACCAGAGCTAATTTCAGCAAAATATGTCCGGCTTTTTTTGCCGCTTCGTTATTTTGATAAAGATAAAGCAAAAACGATACGATTATACCGACGAGCAGAATTCCCGACAACGCTAAAGTTTCGCCGACATACGGAACAGCCAGACGAAACGGTGCGGAAAAAGGTTTTGAAGACATTTCGGTCGGCACGAAAAGTCCGGCGCGATAGACGAATTCGGTAAAAACCGAGAATTTGCTGACCGTTCCGATTACCGCCAGCGAGAAAATGCTCGACCAAATCGCCATCGCTTCGACTTTTACGCCGTCTTTCAGCAAATAAATTACCGCGACGGCGAAACAGACGAGCGCGACACCGTAACTCAAACTTGCGTCGCCGACGTGAATCGGTCGCCAGTAGGAATCGAGAACCGGCGGCAAATCTATAAATTCTCCGCCGATAAATCGCGCCAAAGTTAAAATTATCGCCGCGAGCGGCAGCGTGAACGCGCTTAAAAATTGGAAATGTCGGCGATTGGCGAGCAGTAAAGTCGCAATGCCCGCGCCGAACGCGAACGCGATGCTCAAATCATACAAATTGGCGAACGGAATATAACGAAACATCCACGGCGTAATCATATTGCCGCTTTCGTGCAGTTTCGTCACTTCGCGGTCATACGCGCCGACCCAGCGCACCAGCCAACTCGAAAAATTAAAAAACACGCCGAGCGTCGCCGTCCATAAACCCAGTTTCTGCGCCATTTGCGAAGGCGCGTAGAGGTTTGTCAGTTGAAACAGTGCGGCGAAAATATAGCAGGCGAGCGCGAGCATCATCAGCGCGCCGTCGGAAATAAAATTCGCGCCGATTTCCAGACGCAAAGCGAGCATTGCGAATCCGCCGCCGATGGCGAAAATTGCCGGAAGATAATTAAAGTTAATTAAACCGAATTTTTTTGTTTCTCGAATTTCGTTTGCAGTTAATACTTGCGACATAATTTTTTACCTGGAAAATTAACAAGGTATAGACAGAGCGAACAGGATAAAAGATTTAGAAATTTGGTTTATCTGTGTTCATCTGTGGTTAAATTTTGTATTAGTTTCTCAAATTTATCTTTAAAGCCTTGCGCGTTGCGATTTGTGTCGCCGCCAATGACGACTTCAAAATCGTTTCCGCCATTCTGCTCAATCATTGCCCAAATTCTTCTATGCGACATAAAAAACACGAAAATCAAAGCGCCAACCAATCCGAAACCGCCGATATACCAGGCGACAAACGCAGCATTATACGGGTCGTATTTGATTGACAAAACGTGCGCGAGCGGCGATTTTTCAAAATTTCCGAGATGCCATTTATAACCTGCGACCGGCGCGCCGATTGGAATGTTGTCTGGAAGTTTCGCGCCGAAAGCATAAGCGCGTTTTTTCTCGCCGCCGGGCGTCGTAACGTTTAAAACTACCGCCGGATTGTTGTATTCAGCCGAGCGCGTGTCGGGTTTTCCCTGATTCAAAGTAAAATCGGGAAAAAATGCTTCGTAGTCAATTTTTGTTCCGTCGGGCAATGTCTGCGAACCGTTTCTGGCTAAATTTACGCTGAAAGTTTCTCCGCCGTTTTGCGGCGTCAATTCCAGAGTCATATTTCTGGCGCTGCCGACAGTGATGGCGCTCGCTTGAAAAAATCGGTAGCCGCGATAGACGAAAGGTTGGTTGAGACTGACATCGGCGGCGGTTTCGCCGTATTGCGGATCGTCAATTTTGATGCGCGTGTGCCAGTCCATCGTGTTGTTTATTTCAATCGAACCTTTCGGGTCAATCAAGTTTTGCTCAATATCCGTGCAGGTTATCGTGAACGGCAGACCGACGGCGAAGCGTTCCTGTTTGTCGAGATTAAATTCGATAAGCTGAATTGTTTCAGTTTTTTGGCTTGCACTAATATTCAGTCTCTTAAGATAACTTTGGAATGTCGGATTGTTTTCAGGAGTTAAATTCACATCCGCATCGAATCCGGTTTGCAGCGCGACAAAATGACCGAGAAACAAAGTCAGCAAAGCGACGTGAACGATATACGCGCCCAGACGATTCCATTTTCCGCTTTCACCGAAGACATAAAGATTAGTGTTAGTTACAATTTCGGAGAAATTTTTGCCGCCGTTTTCATCGAACGCGTAAGCGGTGTTGCTGCTTTGCGAAGTTTTTGCCGAGAAACCGTTTTCTTTAAGAGCGCGAGTGATTTTAGCGGCGACCTCTTTTTCGTCAACGCCTTCTATTTGAACGACGGCGTTTTGAGTTTGTCTGAGCAGCCAGCCGCGCGTCGCGCCGATTTTCGGTTTTGAGATATATGACCAGGCTGACGGAAATCGGTCAATTGAAGCTAAAACTATATTCAGCGAAAGCACGAGCAGCAAAAGGTTAAAATACCAACTGTGATAAATATCGAAAATTCCCAGAAAACCGTAAACTTTACTTTCGGCAGGCGTCAAAGATGCGTAATAAGCGTCGAAACCGTTGACGTTTTGCTGGATAATCAACATTCCGACGAGCGCGAATAATATGAGAATGCACAGCAAGCTGACGCCGAATCGCACGGAACTCAAAAAATCCAGAGCGCGATTGAAAACCGGCGCGGATTTCGGTTTCGATAAATGCTTCGTTTTCGCTTGTATTGTTTCTTCGGCGACAGACATCTTTTTGGTTCAGTGCTTTAAATAAAAATCATAACTTAGCCGAATTCGTTTGTCATCCCGAAAAAAAATTAGTTTGGCTTTTGAAAAAAAGAAGTTTTACTTAGCCGTTGGAAGTTTGGAAATTTACCGCAGTCAAGCTATTGTTTAAAGAACTGAAAGTTCAACATAAAATTCGATGGAAGTAATCACCGCAGACGTTCAAGAAACAAACGCAATCGGCGTGCGCGAAAAGCTCGCGGCGTATTTGGAATTGACCAAACCGCGCATTGCCTTTTTGCTGGTTTTAACCTCGGCGGCAGGATTTTATCTCGGCGCGAAAAATAATTTTGATGCGGTTCTTTTCATCAATTCGATGATTGGAATTTTGCTTCTCGCCTTCGGCGTGGCGACTCTTAATCAAGTTTGGGAAAGAGACCTCGACGCGCTGATGGAACGCACGGCGAAAAGACCGCTGCCGACGCAAAAGGTTTCGCCCGCCGAAGCTCTGGTTTTCGGAATTTCAATGTGCGTCGTCGGCGAAATTTACCTGACGTTTTTGGTAAATATCTTGACTGCCGTCTTGGGATTAATGGTTATTGTCGGCTACGTTTTGCTTTACACGCCTTTGAAAACCAGAACATCGGCTTCGACTGCGGTCGGCGCGTTTCCCGGCGCTCTGCCGCCTTTGATGGGTTGGACGGCGGCGACCGGAGAAATAACTCTGGGCGCTTGGATTTTATTTGCGATGCTTTTCTTATGGCAATTTCCGCATTTTCTGGCAATTGCGTGGATGTATCGTGAACAATATAAAAAAGCCGGAATTTTAATGCTGCCGGTTGTCGAACCTGCCGGAAAAATCACCGCGCGGCAAATTGTGATTTTCTCGGTTTTGTTACTGCCAATCAGCGTCGCGCCATTCTTTATCGGTTTGGATGGCTTGATTTATTTAATCGGCGCGATTGTTCTCGGCTTGTGGTTTTTGTGGGCGAGCATCCGGGCGGCGAGAGCTAAATCAGTCGAAAAAGCCAGAAAACTTCTGGTCGTTTCGGTAATTTATCTGCCTTTAATTTTCCTGTTAATGGTTTTCGATAAAATTTGAATTTAGAAGTATGAAAGTCGGAACTGTTGAAACAATCGAAGAAAAAGAGAAAAAGCGCCGAAACCGTCCGGGTTTGACCGGCGGATTCGGCTCAAACGGCGGAAACAGAAACGGCGGCGGCGGCGGCGGAAATGATGACGGCGATAATAATAATCGCAACGAGTCTTTTGAAGAAGCGGAAAAATATCAATCAAATAAATTCCGCATCGCAATGTGGTTTTTGCTGCTCGTCGTAATGATGACGTTCGGCGGATTAATCGGCGCGTATATCGTTATTTCAACCAACGGCGTGGCGGAATGGAAGCCTTTTAATTTGCCTGTTCAAATTTGGGTCAGCACGATTTTAATTTTGACGAGCAGCCTGACTTACACCATTTCGCAAAATGCTCTGACCGCCGACAATCAGCAAAAAGCGAAAAACTGGCTGCTGGCGACGACCGCTCTCGGCGGAACATTTATCGCTTCGCAAATTTTGGCGTGGCTCGAACTCGTCGAGCGCGGCGTCTATGTCGAAAGCAATCCATACGCGGGTTTTTTCTATATTTTAACCGGCGTTCACGCGCTTCACATTCTCGCCGGAATCTCTGCGCTCGGCTATCTGCTCTTGCGAACGTGGCGGAAAACTTTTGTCGAAGAAGAATTGGAAAGACGCAAAATCATTTCAAACGCCGTCGGCTGGTTCTGGCATTTTATGGATGGAGTTTGGGTCGTTTTATTTTTACTGCTCGGTTTCTGGAAATAAATTATGCTAACGGCTGCATTTCAACAGGAAACAAAATCAAAACTTTTAATCAATACAATTTCAATTGCCGTTCCGCTCGCCGTCGCCGTGATGTTCGGTTTCTCGAATAAGCTAAGTTTAGGCGATTGGACAAAAATTCTGCCGCACGCCATCGGCGCGATTAACTTTTTGACAACTCTGGTTTTAATTGCCGGATTCCTTTTTATAAAAAGCGGAAAAATCGAACTTCATAGAACTGCGATGACAATCGCTTTTGTTCTTGGCGGTTTGTTTTTGCTTTGTTATGTTACTTATCACATTTCCAATCCGCCGAATAAATTCGCGGGCGAAGGCGGCGTCAGATACATTTATTTCTTCTTTTTGATAACGCACATCGGACTTTCTTTAATAGTTCTGCCTTTGGTTTTGCGTTCGATGTTTTTCGCCGTTACCGGACAATTTGCACGTCATAAAAATTTAGTAAAATATGCATATCCGATCTGGTTATACGTCTCGCTAACCGGCATAATCGTCTATCTTCTTTTGTATCAATTGTTTCCATTAAAATAAAAATAATAAAACGAATCTTGCCAAAACTAATTAATCGGTGTTATATTATTTTTTGTTGAAAACTTATCGCCGAAGTTGTTTGCTAAAGAAACAGCGCGGGGGAACCAAAGTTTTATAGAGCGATTTATAAAACACGGGGCGAAGCGTTTTATTAGAAGAAAATGCGGGGACTATTCTTCGTTCCTAGCCCGACAGCTAACCTCGTAGGTGGGTGAAGAAGTTACCGAGAAATTTTTGCCTTAACCAGCACGATTTTGCGTGTGCTTCGTGCCTTTGATTTTTTTCAACAAATCAAACTGAGACATCCAGTCTTCTCAAAGAGGAAAAGTTCCGCGCTACGGGTGCGGAACTTTTTTTGTTTTCACTAAATTTTTTTACCCTTTCGTCGTTGTCAGCAGTTGGTATTTAACTGTCTTTAGCGGAATCTTTTCGTCTTTGTCCAGAATCACTTTCGTCGGTTTTCCGTCCAACTTAAATGAAAAATTCTCAATCCGCTTTTTAATTTCGATTTTTTCCGTTTTTGTGCCGATGGATGTTGCAATCTCGACATCCATCGGCACAATGAATGCCGAAACGGTTGATTTGTCGGGAATCTGTACTTGCGCGACGGTTAAATTCAGTGTTTTTGTTTGCGGATTATAAATTTGTTTGACGTTTAATTTCGGATAACCCGCGCCGTAAACCCATTGTTTGAAAAACCAATCCAACTTAATTCCCGAAGTTTCCTCCATCGCCTGCTGCAAATCGGTTGATTCGACATTGCCGAATTTATGACGATTCAAATAAATGTTAATTGCCTTCCAAAAATTTTCCGTTCCGACGGTTTCGCGCAGAGTGTGAATCACCGCGCCGCCTTTTTGATAAGTAATTGTCGCGTTGTTCGTGTCAAATAACGCATCGTCGCCTTTTGCGGCTTGGAAATAAAGCGCGTGCCGGTTTTTGCTTACGGCGTCGGACGTAATAAATTGTCTGGCGTCTTCTTTTATTTTTCGCAAGTAGTCGGCGCGTCCGTTAATTTTTTCACGATACGCGGCTTCCATAAAAGTCGCAAAACCTTCGTTGAGCCAGAGTTCAGACCAATTTTTGCAGGTTACAAGGTCGCCGAACCACGAGTGCGCGAGTTCGTGCGAAACCAAATCCGTCACAATATCTTTCCC
>CAXSHW010000008.1:0-2175 GCA_964237245.1 uncultured Pyrinomonadaceae bacterium | reverse complement strand
AATCAGCCATTGTCGTCGCGGTGATGTTTTCCATTCCGCCGAATTGAAAATTGGCGACAATCGTCTGGTCATATTTATTGTAAGGAAAATCTATTCCGGTCAATTGTTCATAAACCGCAATCATATCTTTTGTTTTGCCGAAAGCGAGCGGCGCGATTTCCGGTTTGTCTTTATAGACGTAAAAATTAAGCGGAATATTTTTGTAAGAATCAGTCGTTTTCGCGTAAGTTCCGACGACGAAAGATGTCAGATAGCTCGAATGAGCGATTGGCATTTTGTAGTGAAACGTTGTCGTTCCGTCGCGGTTTTCCGTCGTTTCGACGAGTTCGCCGTTGGCAATCGCCGTTTCGCCTTTTTCGACGGTGATAAACTGTTCGCTCGTCGCTTTGTCGTCCGGGAAATCATACGACGGAAACCAATGATGAATTTCTTCGGCTTCGCCCTGCGACCAGACTTGCGCGGCGCGTGTAATTTTGCCGTCTTCCTGAAAAGCGTCAACAAAATACACGCCTTTTTTCGGTTTGGCTGAATACTTTAAGCGAACGGAAATCAAATCGGCAGGCGAATAAGACTTGTCGAGTGTGATAATAATTTTTTCGCCGACGATTTTATAATTTAAATTTGTTTTCGTCGGCTCAAGTGTAACCGAATTAAATTTCATATCGGCTTCGTCGAGTTCGAGAGTTTGAAAATTATCTTTGAGCGGTTTTAATTGAACAGTCGTATCGCCGAAAATCAATTTATTAACCCGGTCAAAACCTGTCCGAATAACGTAGTTTTGAACGTCGTAAGTTCTTACGCGACTCGAACTTGCCTGCGGAATTTGGGCAAAAGCGGCAAATGCGAAAACCGAAAATAAAAAAGCGGCGAAAAGCGAGCGGAAATAAATTTTTTTCGACATACGTTTTAACAAACTAAAGGTGTGAAAATAAATCAAATTATTCTGATATATTTTCACACCTTTTTGTCTCGAAAGTAAAAAGCCATCCGAACAACGATTTTATTTACCGTCTAAGCGTCTGTCAAATCAACGATTTCCGCACTCGGAGCGTTGGTCTTAACCGATTCGATACCGTTTTCCATTGCCGAATCCGACGAATAAGTTTCGCTTCTGCCGATTTGCTGATTGTTGCCGGCATTCAAAACAAAAAACGGTTCTCCGTTTTTGGCAACTTTGCGTTCAAAACGACTTTCGTCAGACGCATTTTTCTTAACCGATTCCGCGCCGTTTTGCGCTGCCGCTTTGGTTTCGTAAGATTCGCTCGATAAAATTATTTGACCGTTTCCGGCTTTCAAATTAAAACGAAAATTACCGCTCGATGATTTTAATAATTCAAATTTTCCCCCCATCTTATTTTTCCTCCGATTTTCTGAAATTAAACTGACCGAAATTCATCGAAAGAATAACACAAGATGGCAAAAATAAATCGTTCATTTCATCAAATTTTTCTAAAATTCAAATGAAAAAAGTCGGCGCTTTGAAAAAATCAAAAGTGCCGACTTTCTAATAAAATTTGGTATTGAGTTGTGAGTGAGATTAGTTTAGCTTTTGGAGAAAGCGGACGGTTTTTCACAACTCAATTTTCGAGAGCGGGTTTTTTCCGCTCATTAACTTTAACCGGCGCGGCGCATCGGCTGCTGAACGGCAACGTCGCCGTTTTTCTGCAAATCCTGTAAGTGCTGAATAAAACTCGACGCGGCTTTTTTCGAGAGTTCGTCGGTTTTGCAGTTCATCACGGTCTGACATTCCTGATCGGCTTCGATTCCGATTTCGCGTGAAATGGCGCGAATCATTCCGAGTTGTTTCGCCGTTACCAAATCCGACAGGCTTTTCGCAATCGGGTTTGCCGGAAAACCGTCATTTTGCGTGGGCGGAATCGCGCCTTCGCGTTCGATGGTGTCGGATTCTTTTTTATACAAATCGCGGGCGATGCCGAATTTTACGGCAGCGCGTTTGAGCGCGTCGTGTTCGGCTTTTTTGATTCCCATTTCCGAATCAGCCGTTCCCGTTCCGATGCCTTCGCGCGTTACGCCGTCAATCGTGATGGCGACCGTCACGGTGAAAATATCGCCGATTTGTTTGATGTCCCGAATCGTGTGCGACCAGTTCGGCGCGTTTTCGTCCAAAATGTCGGCGACCGTGTGCCATTCGACATAATCAACGTAATGCGTGTT
>CAXSHW010000007.1:18509-74216 GCA_964237245.1 uncultured Pyrinomonadaceae bacterium | reverse complement strand
AGCCGATGCGCCAGCCGGTCATCGCGTAGGTTTTTGAAAACGAACCGGCGACGCAAACGAATTTTCGCAAATCTGCGGGCAAACTCGCGGACGTGAAAACTTTTGCGGGCGGATAGACGAAAAACAAATAACATTCGTCGGTCAAAACATAAACGCCGCGCTCGGCGCAGACTTCGACGATTTTTCGCATTTCGTCCGCCGGAATCACACGACCCGTCGGATTGTTCGGCGAATTGACGATCAAAAGTTTCGTTTTATCTGTAATCGAATTTTTAACCTGTTCGGCAGTCAAAATAAAATCGGTTTCTTCGGTTTCGATAAAAACATTTTTCGCGCCGACAAAATTGACGATTTCGGGAAAAGTCACCCAATACGGTTTCGGAATCAAAACTTCGTCTTCCGGGTTGACCAGAGTGCAGACGGCGTTAAAAAGCGCCTGTTTGCCGCCGTCGGACGCGCAAACTTCCGTCGGCGAAACCTTCGCGCCGAATTCTTCCGCGTAAAAATCGGAGACAGCTTCCCGAAAACTTTTCAAACCGGCGGTCGGCGTATATTTCGTCAGATTTTTCTGCAAACCTTCCCAAGCGTATTCTTTGATAAATTCGGGCGTCGAAAAATCCGGTTCGCCGACCGACAAATCAATCACATCAAAACCTTTTTCGCGCAAATCGGCGGCAACCTGCGCGGCTTTCAGCGTCGAAGATGCCTGCATTTGGGCGACGTTTCGGGAAACCGGAAATGTTTCGCTTTCGGTATTTTGCGGAATCATAATTTGTTTTGACCAAATGTTTTTGCCGCGAATAGAACGGCTGTTGAAATTGGGAAGATTTGTTTTTCTGTTTTATTCGCCGCCGATTTCTTCAAGAAATTCTACACGATTTCCAAACGGGTCACGAAATTCAAAACGTGAATAGTTCGGAATCGGCACGCCTTCGATAATTTTTATATCACGCTTTTCGAGTTTTTCGCGCAGTAAATTTAAGTCTTCAACCAGATATGCGACGTGCGCTTTGGTTTTCGTGCGGTCGAAATCCTTTTCCGTTCCGACGTGAATCTGAAATACGCCAATTTCGAGCCAAAAGCCGCCGCGCGTTTTGAGCGATTCAGGTTTTGAAACTTCTTGTATTCCGAGAAATTCGCAGTAAAATTCTCGCGCCTGCGTTTCTGCGCCGACGGGAATTGTGATTTGAGCGTGATGAACTTTAAGAATCATTTTTTAGTTGAATTATAAATATAAAACAAAATCCCGGATTTCAAATCTCAAAAAATCCGCTTTTTATCTATGTGTATCTATGGTTAATTTTTCCTTCATTCTCGCTTCGACGAGCGGCGAAACAAGTCCGCCGACTTTGCCGCCGAGCGTGAAAATTTGTTTGACGAGACGCGAACTGACATACGAATAATCTTCCGCCGACATCAGAAAAACAGTTTCGAGATGCGCGGCGAGACGGCGATTCATCAGCGCCATTTGCAGTTCGTATTCGTAATCGGAAATCGCGCGAATGCCGCGCACAATCGCGGTTGCGTCTTTTGCCGTCGCGTATTCGACCAGCAAACCTCGAAATGAATCAACCGAAATTTTGCAGCCGTCAACATTAATCTCCGGCAAAACTTCCGCGATCATTTCCCGGCGTTCTTCCGAAGAAAACATCGCGTTTTTGTCGGGATTGTCCAAAACGGCGACGATTATTTCGTCAAACAGTTTCGCGGCACGCCCGATAATATCGAGATGTCCGTTGGTCAAAGGGTCAAACGAGCCTGGATAAATTGCGCGGCGCATAGTTAGAAATTCCAAATTCCAAATTTCAGATTCCAGATTTTTGCCTCCGAAAATCTTTGTTGATTCTAACGATTATCAACATAAAATCCAACGCTTCAGAGAGTGATTTACATTTGGAATGTGGAATCTGGAATTTGAAATTTTTACGGATTTTTTATTTCGTTGACTTTTGAATCTTTTACTTCGGTGCTGAATTTTTGGTAATTGTATGACTTGATAACCTGATTGATGTTGATGCCTTTGACGAGCAGAACTTTGATTGACAGATTGATGTCGGCGGACGACGGCAGCCAGATTTCGTCGTTGACGCGTTCCTGTTCGAGCGTGAACGACGCGCCTTTTTTCAAATTGGCGAGAATTCCGCCGCCGATTTTGAAGTTGTCGAACAAAACCGCTTCGAGTCTGGCAACTTGTTTGTCTTGTTCGTCAATCCACATCACGCCCGCCGTTTTGCCGAAGAATTTTAGAAAACTTTTCGCGTTTTTGAAATCGAAATTCGGATTCGGCTCGAAATCAAACACGACGACATCGCGCCCGCGAAAACGCTCGCGGCGCGGATTGACAAGATTCGAAGCGCGTAAAACTTCGGCGATTGAAATGCGTTTGTCTTCGTTGTCGGGCGTTCCGTCCGAGTTTTGCTTGACCGTCTGCGCTTCGTTTTTAGCGATTTCGCGTTCGATTTCGGCGATGCGTTTCTGGACGTTTTTGTCTTCGTCCGCCTGTTCGTCTGCCGACAGAGGTTTGCCGTTTTTCTCGATTTTTCTGATGATGCGGCGACCTTTGTAAAACGTCAGTTGGTTGGTTTCGGTTTCGGTTTCACGCAAAATGCCGTCTTTGCCGAGTTCGCGCTTGATAATCTTTTGTGTATAGGAATAATTTTCCAGAATATCATCAATGCGGTCTTCGTTCGCCTGAAGTTGTTGAAGAAGCGTCAGAATGTCGGGCAGCGGTTCGCCGGAAATTTTCGGGAAATCGAAATTTTCTTTGGCGATTTGCCGGTTGTGCGCAACTTCGTCGAGCTTGATCGAATAATTTTCTTCGCCGATTTTCGCGTTGATCGCAAACGGTTCATTAATGCCGTCAACTAATCGGTAATCGCTGTAATCATAGACTTTAGTTAAATCTCCGAGAGGAATTTCCTCTCTCAGCAAAAGATTTGTCGCCGCGTCGAAATACAATTTTATCGAAATGCCCTTGGCAGTTGTTAAAATTAAAAAATCGGCAGTTTTTCCGTTGACGTTCGCGCGTCCGCCGGATGTGATTTTCGCTTTGTCTTTTTTGTAATCGAGCCAGAATGAATTTCTAAAGTTCGCCTCCGCCGCCAAATCACGGCTTTCTTCGCCCGTCAAAGTCCGCAAGCCGTCGCGCGAATCGCGCCGCCAGCCGGATTTGCCGTTAAAACCCGATTCGATTTCAAAGCCGTCGAAATTATATTTTTCATTATAAAAATTCGGCTCGGCGGTTTGCGCCAGAAATTCTCCAATCGCGCCGTCTTTAACGCGCGTGATTTTTCCGGTTTCGCGCCGCGTCTGTAAATTTTGCAGATTTTTTTCGCCGCCGAGAGCTTTTGTCGCCTGCTTTAAAATTTTACCCGGCGACTGCGCGGCGGCATTGCTCGAAAAAGACAGCAAAAAGATAAAAAATAACCAAAACAAATTTCGTTTCATCGGGTGTCGTTCGGAATTGAAGAAAATTAAAACGTGAAATACGGTTGTCGGATAAATTTAGTGCAGAATTTCTTTAATGGCTTTTTCATAGACTTCTACCTTGCGCTGCGCGCGTTTGACCTCAGGATGCTCGGCGCTATATTGTCTGAGCAAATTCCAGACCTCAACTTCGAGTTCCGTCTTTCGCACCAGCAATCTGCCCAAAGCCAGAGAGAGTTTCGGCGCGTCCGAGGCGCTTACAAGCGAAATTTTATCCATTTGTTTTTGCAGCAGTTCCAGCTCAAATTTTACTTCTTTGATTTTCGGAAATTCTTCCGTGTAATCAAGCAAAAGTTCTTCAAGTTCGGCTTCGCGTTCGGTCTGTCGAAGGAGAAGTTCGGCGTAAGCGGGCGAAGATTTTACGGCTTGCGCGACTTGTTTTGAAACTGCCTGCGCCGTTTTCGTCCGGCTGTCAGTTTGAGCAAAACCGACAGCCGCGAACAGGAACAGGCAAACCGCGATAAAAATAAATTTCCGCAAACGCATAATTTTTATCTATTTAGCATCAATATCGAAAGTGTTTGCGGCGAGGTTTTGATTGAAGGCAAAATCCGTCAAATTAAAAGTCCATTCGATTTGAGTCGAGCCGTTCGATGTGCCGGTGGTTATATACGAAATGTGATAGCCGTGCGGCAATGTTATATTTCCCTCCGGCTTAAAATCGGAAAAATCTTCGGTCAGAGTTATGCGGTTTTCGTTGTATTTTGACGAGTCTTCCGGTTTCACGCCGATTCCGGCGGAAGCGACTCGTTTGTATTCGGTTCTGACGTGATGAAAAGTTTCCTTGTCGAAATACAGTTTGATTTCAATATCGCTGCCGCCTTTGGGCAAATAATCCAAAACATAGGCGTCTTTGCCGTTAATTTTTTTTGTTCCGCTGTAGGAAATTTTGGCTTTTCCGTCTGCCATACTCAGCATTGCCCAGGAATTGGAAAGCGTTCCGCCTAACAGACCTCTCTCCAAAAGCGAGCTGTTGGAAAGAACAAAACCGCCCAAAGTCGAACGATTGCCCGATCTGGTATATCCGACTTTAACCTTATTGCCGTCATAGCTGAGATTTTCCGATTGATAATCCAGCGCGTTAAGATGCATTCCCCAAAAATTTTTTTCACCGGCGGAAGCTATAACCAATCTTCCCAAAACCGGAGTAGTTATATTGCTGACGAGTTTAACTTGAGCGTCGCCGACGGCTATCTGAGTTTTTACGGCTGCGCGCGCGTCAGACGTGCCGATTGAGTCGAGATGTTTGGCGACAATATCTTCGACTTTCATTTTCTGCGCCGACGTTGCGCTTACACTTAAAAAAATAACGACCAACACGAAAAGCGCCGGTGATTTTAAATACTTCATAAATTTCTCCTATAAATTTTAGGCGGCGATTGCCGTTTCAAGCAAGTTTGATTCGGATAAGCAATCGGAGATTTCTTCGGTAAAAGCGTCGCAGGAATTTATTTCAGGCGCGTCAGTTTCAATCAAGCCGTCGCCGTATTTTTCGCCTTCGGTCAACGTATTAAAATAAATTCCGATGTTGTCCAGGACTTCTTGCACGCTGTGCGAATGATAAAGTGTTTGCCGAAATTGCGCGCCGCCGATTAAACCTTTGGTAAATTGTCCGGCAAGCTGCTTCATTTTGCCGATTGCGGGAAGTTCCGGCATATCTTCGCGCAATAATTCAAAATACTCAAGCAAAACGGTTTGTTTGTCCGCCAAAGTCGGTTCAAAAGGCGCGCGATTTGCCAAAACATCTTCGATTTGGCGAAAAATCCAGGGATTCTGCATCGCGCCGCGCCCGATTAAAATTCCGTCGCAACCGGTTTCGCGCCACTTTTTTAATGCGCCTTCGATTGAAACGACATCGCCGCTGCCTGAAACCGGAACGCTGACCGCTTCTTTAATCCGGCGAACCAAATCCCAATTTGCCAGACCTTTGTATCCTTGTTCCTTCGTGCGTCCGTGAAGCTGAATGTGTTCGACGCCGCATTGTTCAGCCATTTTCGCAACCTCGACGCAGTTAATCGTCGAATCCGAATAACCGGCGCGAAGTTTTAATGTCAGCGGAATCGTAATCGCTTTTTTTATTTCTTTAAGAATCGTTTCAAGGCGCGGCAAATCGCGTAAAAGTCCCGAACCGCCTCCGTTTCTGACGACCTTCGGTGCGGGACAACCGCAATTTATATCCAGAATATCCGCGCCGACTTGTTCCGCCATTTCCGCCGCCATTGCCATTCGCGCCACTTGTCCGCCGAAAATCTGGACGGCGAACGGGCGTTCTTCTTGCCAGAAACGCATCTGGCGTTTCGACTTCGGATTGTTGCGCGTCAAACCTTCGACCGAAATAAACTCGGAAACCGTCAGCCCGATTCCGCCGCAGCGTTTCGCCACGCGCCGGAAAGAATAGTCCGTCACGCCCGCCATCGGCGAGAGAATTAAAGGCGGATTGATTTCGATGTCGCGGATTTTGAAAGGCTTCATCCGTTGATTTATATTTGAAAAATCGTGAAAAAGAATTTCAAATTATACTCTATTTTTTTGTCAGCTCAACGCCGGTCGCTTCAAATGAAACTTCTGTGACCGTGCCGTCTTTGTTGATATTGTCAAATTTCGCGCCGTCTTCATCGGTCAAATGGGCGACTTGCTCTTTGGTTAGAGTTTTTACGGAAAAAACGCCTTCGGCTTTTGCCCGCAGTCCGGCGGAATCGAGCGGAATAAAAAAGGCGTGGTTTTTGAACGTAACGCGCACTGATTTCGCGTCTTTCGCGGGCGCGAGTTCCATCCAGCAGCCTTCCATCTTGCAGCTACGGACAATCACGCCCGCGACGACGACGTTTTTACCGACGTATTCATTAGGATTCTTCAAAACTTTTGCCAGAGAAACCTCTTTTGTGTTTCCAACCAAGTCGCCGCGTTTCAGAATGCCGTCGGCGTCAAAAGTTGATTCGTTGTCGTATTCAAACGGCTTCGGCTCGCGTATTTTACTCATATTTTTGTCGGCGGTCGTTTTCGTCTGCGAGGTTTGCGCAAATCCGACGCTCGTCAAAGCTACTGTTAAAGTTGCTAAACTTAAAAATCTTTTCATAATAAAAATCTCCGGTTCATAATTCGTATTTTAGAATTACATCAAAATTCGACTCTCGACAAGGCGGGAAATTAAAATTACCGGTGCTTTTCCGCACTGTTTGTGGATGATTTTCCGGCGCTGTTGGTTGTTATTATTTAAAGGTTCAAGTCAGCATTCTAAAACTGTTTATAGAAAAGATTTTATTTTCTGATTTTATATTTAGTGTCTAAGATATTCATATTCAACAATTTTCGATACGGTTTGCGATTTGCCGTCTTTTTCCGACGGAAGAAATTTAATTCTGAGAGCGGCGAAAAAAGCCTGTCGAGCCAAGCCGTATTTTAGAGTTTTGAGAAATCCGATTTTAGAGATATTTCCTTCTTTTGAAAAAGTCAGTCTTACCTCTACTATTCCCGCTTCATAACTCGCAAGTGCTTCGTTCGTATAAGCCGCGCTTGGTTTGTTTACGATTATCACGGATTCTATGTCTTCGGCGGTTGATTGCGACGTATGCGATTTATCGGGCTTTTTGTGTGGCGCAGGATTTTCGTCAAGTTCAATCTGACTTGTTTTTAGAGCGGAAAATGGAATCGCGCCCGCAACCGGCGCTGTTCCAGAAGTTGCCGAATCCGGCGACTTAAAAACCAGAGAGCTTAAAAACCGTTTCATTGCCGCAGTTTCGCCATTTCTCGAAGCTGCGGTCAGAATGTAAATATAGTTTTTTGAATTGATATACTGTCTAACGGTGTAAGATTTATCGGTTTTGATTGAAATTTGTTTGATAGTAAAATTATCGCGCTGAATTTCAGACGATTTCCCATTTCCTCCGTCGTTTTCTCTGATAGCGTTTAATGCTTTTTTGCTCGCTTTGTAGCTTTCAAAACTAATTAAAGTTTTTTCCTGAAAAGAATTAAGCATTTTCATTTCTTCGAGCGAGAAAATGTCCGAACCTCCGGAGAGCAAACATCCGGTTTTATCAACGATAAATGTGTATTTTGCGGGAACTTCAATCGAGAATTCGCCGTTATCGCTCTGCACGCGAATCCATTCAGCAGATTGATTTTCCTGCGCGACGGCTGCAGTCGCCGACAAAAATAAGAGCAAATAAATCGAGGCAACGAGAATCGAATAAAATTTCATAGCAAGTTTTTTGGTAAATCGGGTATTCTTGAAAGGCAAGTCAATTATAGCAATGAAAGAAAAACATATCCAGATTTCAGGTATTTTTCTCACGGCATTTTACGCGATTTTCATCTGCTGGCTTTATTGGGTCGAGCCGAAATCGCTGGAAGAATTTTCCGTTAAAGCGCAGACGACGATTGAAAACGTAACGACCAAAACGCAAGTCGCTATCGGAACTTACGAGATTGACCGGGCGAAATTTGACGAAGGCTTGCGGGCTTTTCGGCAGGATAATTTCGTCGTCGCGCGTGATAATTTTGAACGAGCCGACCCGGAAAAGCGCGACGCGGCGACGCAGTTTTACATCGCATACAGCTTTTACCGGCAAGGTTTCGGCAAGGTTTACAGCGACGACGCGCTTTTCAAACAAGGTTTGGAACAAACTAATCGAGTCGTCGCGCTCGATAAAAATTTCAAATCTGACGACGCGAATCTGCAAATGAAAACGCCAGCCGAATTGAAAAATGAATTTGAAGAAGGCTTGAAAATAACGGCGAGTGATTTCAATCCGTTCAAAGTTTTGCGCGAGAGAAAATAATCTATGTCCAAAATCGAAAGTTCAGAGCGTAATATTGACGGGATTTCTGAACGTTTGCCTTTTGTCGAAGGCGAATTGCTGGAAAATTCCGATGACGAAGAAGTTGTAACACAGCTCAAAAACAGAAGCGAAAAACGCATCACGATTCCGACTGCGAAAGAACAAGTTTCAAAAAGCGACAATCAAAAATCCTTTCTTCGATACATCGTTTTACCTTTGATTTTCCTAACGTCCGCGCTGCTCGGCGGTTTGCGAATCGGCGCGGAAGACAAAGCATTCGTGTTTCTCAAACCGCCGCTTGTCTGTCTGATTTTCGCAAGCGTTTTGCTGGTTCTTTTTTTTCGCGCTCATTTAATTCGATTAAACGGTTGGTTTTCGGAAAACTTTTCGCCCGTGAAAAATCTCGCCAACTCTGCGGTTTTGCTCGCGCTTTTTCTGGCTTCGACGCAGATTTTCAATTCGCTGCTGCCGGAACGAGGTTTGCCGTTTTGGATTATCGCGTTTTGTTTTTTCTGGACGCTCTGGAACAATCTGTTTGCCGACTTCGACACAAAACGGCTCGTTCAAAGTTTAGGCGGAATGTTCGGGCTGGCTTTTATAGTAAAATACCTGATTCTGTTGAATTTAACCGCGCCCGCGAATAAAAGCTGGCTTCAAGGGATTTTTGAAAACCCGACGCAGGAAGCGTTCACCTGGCTTTTAGATTTACCGAGATTTGCCGCCGCGACCGGCTACATTCAATTTTTCGCGCTCGTTTTTTATTTGATCGGATTGTTTTTACTGAAACCTGAATTAAGTGATAACTGATATGTGAGAATTGATAAGTAAAAATTCCGATAAATCTATTACTTCCCGCATACTAATCATCACTTTCGAGTCTTTCTTCGGAAACAATTTCGTAAAGATTTGCCGCGTCGGTTTTTGAAATTTGTTTTTTGTCGGGAACTTCGAGAACTTTTAATTTCGTCAAACGATTGCTCTTTTTAATCTCGATTTCATCGCCCGCTTTGACATCGCGCGAAGATTTTGCGGGTAAATTGTTGATTTTAATCAAACCTGCATCGCAAAATTGCTGCGCTAAGCTGCGACGCGCGATTAAACGGCTGGTTTTGAGGAATAAATCGAGTCTCATAAATTAAGTGGAAAACGAAAAATGGATAATGGAAAATGACTTGCAGGTCTTTATTTTCCATTATCCATTTTCCGTTTTCCGTTGATTATTTAGCCGGTTTTTTCGCTTCGGCTTTTCTTTCGTCGGCGAACAAAATCGGCGCGACCATCGGACGATAAGCATCGTTGATTTTTATATAAGATTCATCGCGCAAAGTTGACAGATATTTCTTGCGTTCTTCGGGAAGTTTCTCAACCGTCATCGTTTGGCGAACCGCGTTGTCGTCGAAATAAGATTCGCTGCTGGCTTGCGTTTTGGCGTCAACGCGCAAGATTTCCAGACCTTCGTCAATCTCAATCGGATCGGTTACGCCGCCTGCCTTAACGTTCTGCAAAGGCTTGATAAACCTTTCATCCATATCTTTAAGGTTGAAAGTTCCGGCTTTGCCTTTATTCGTTTTCACGTCCTGGCGATCTGAATTTTCTTCCGCGAGTTTGCCGAAATCCGCGCCGCCGCGGGCTTGGGCGACGAGCTGTTTGGCTTTTTCGCGCACAGCCGCTTCGTCGCGTCCGGCAAAACCGAGAAAAATTTCGCTGATGGTAATACTTTCCGGTTTGGTAAATTTCGCCTTGTTCGCTTCGTAATAATTTTTTACGTCTTTGGCAGTAAAGCCGCTATAGACTTTTGAATCAACTTCGCGCTGGAAAACATCGTCACGTGTAATCTGTTTGCGCCAAACTTCCCGAAGTTCGTCCGAACTGACATTGGCTTTTTCCATTTCTTTGTAGAGCGAGTCCAGAGTTTTCAGGTTTTGCTGTTTCATAATCTGCAAAAACCTCTGATTGATTTGCGCTTCGACATCCGACTCGACGCCGCCGAGTTCCTTGCCTTTTTGAAGCAAAAGCTCTTCGTTGATGATATTGGCGATAAGTTCGCCCTGTTTGCCTTCGATTTCGGCTTTCGCCTGCTCGGGCGTTTTTTTGCCTTCCGCGACGTAAGAATCCTCAGCCGATTTCATTTCGCGTTTGACGCGCGAAAGCGTCACCACGCCGTCATTGACCTGCGCGACGACTTCATCAACGACTTTCGATTCGGTTTCTTGGGCGAAAGCCGGAAAAGCGGTTAAAATTAAAATTGCAATCAAAAAAATTGCGGAGCGCGTATATCTCACTTTTTTAACTCCTTAGTAAATAAAATAAATCAGAAATTTTATATCTTTAAATGGCGGTTTTATGCAAATTGAATGTTATGATGCCAAAAGACGTTTTTGAGTTTCTCGTTTGTTTGAAAAAAACAATTTTGGGAAAGAAAAACGATTCGCACTTTTTTAAAATTAACGGTTTTGCTCACCGCGAACCGCTCGCCCGCATCAGATGAAAAAGAAATGCCCGAACTGTCAACTGGTAAATTTTTCGCACTCGGAAGAATGCGCGCGCTGCCAATTTAATCTGGTCGAAGTCGCGTCTTTGCAGGAAAATCCGCAGAAAAGCGCAAGTTTGAAATCGAGGATTTTGCGCCGCGCCGCAGTTTGCGCCGCCATTTGTATCGTCACGCTCGCCGGTTTTTATCTTTCGCTCGTTTTCACTTCCGCGCCTTTAAAATCCGACGAAAAAATACAGGTTGAAAAAGCGATTAAAATTTTGGACGAAAAAGGCTTTTCCAGAGAAGTTTTCCTGCTCGATTACCTGGCGAAATTTCGTTCTAACGACAATTGGCTCAACGCTTCGACCAGATTTGAAAACGCTTACGCCGCAACCAATTTTCCGGTCGAAATTTTGACTCTCTACCCGGAATTTTTTACCGTAACCGTTGACGACACCGAACGCGCCGCCATTCTTCTACACGAAGCGCAGCATTTGCAGGGCGCGGACGAAAAAGAAGCTTATGAATTTGTCTGGCGCAATCGAAAAAAACTCGGCTGGACAAAAGACGTTTACAAGAATTCGGTTATCTGGCGAAACGTCCGAAGCCAAACCAGCGAATACGCGCCGAATCTTTTCGTCTGCGATTTAAACGAAGCCGGCGACTGCACCGAATAATTTATTTAAGAAGCGGCGATTTCTGAAATTAACCAATCACGAAAGTCGTTTTCCGCCTCGAAAACCAACTCGCTTTCCACGACGAAACACGGCAAGCCGAACTTCAAATTTTTCAATTTAACAGCGTCTTTCGCCGTTGTCAGCAGAGTTTTCGCGTTAGCTTTTCGTGCTTTCGCGTCGAGTTTCGCAATGTCTTTCGGCGCGTAAAAATAATGGTCTGGAAACGTTTCGGTCGAAATTACGTTGAAATTTTCCTGTTTCAACTGCTCGAAAAAATTACGCGGATTGCCCAGAGCGCAGAATGCAAAGCAGTTGTCGGCAATCAGTTGTCGGCGGCGAATATCAGTCAAATTTCTCTCGTAATTCATAATTCGTAATTCGTAATTCGCTCTATCCGGCTTTTCGGCGAGAAAACTTTTCAATTCGATTAAGGCTGAAATTTTATTTTCAGAAATAAAAATCGGACAATTTTGATTGTATTTTGAAATTTTAATTTTTAATTCGGCGACGTTTTCCGCTAAATTTGCCCGCGTTATAATAATCGCGTCGGCGCGTTTTAAGTTCTTCAAAGGCTCGCGCAAAATTCCTGCGGGAATCAATTTTTCGTTTCCGAAAGGATTGGTCGCGTCAATCGCAACAATGTTTATGTCGCGCCGGACGCGCCGGTGTTGAAAAGCGTCGTCAAGCACAAACGCGGTAATTCCGAATTTTTCACGCGCCCAATTTCCAGCCGAAACACGATTCGCATCCGAAACGACAATCGCTCTGCCCGAAAGTTTTCGAGCAATCTCAAACGGTTCATCGCCCGTCGTTCTCGCATCAGCCAAAATTTTTTCGCCGTCGGAAACCAAAACTCTTTTTTTTTGGTCGTCGCGCCCGTAACCGCGCGAAAGCACACAAACTTTTTCGCCCGCCTCGCTCAAAATCTCCGAAATCAAGACGACAAGCGGAGTTTTGCCCGTTCCGCCGACAGTGATATTTCCGACGCTGACGGTTTTCGCGCCGAGCGAAAAAGATTTGAAAAAGCCTTTTTCGTAAAGCGAATTTCTCGCTTTTATGATTGAGCCGTAAAGCCGGGAAAGCATATTGGCAATATGTTTAGCGATAAGCGATAAATAAGAAACTCTTTAATTTACCATTTACCACTTATCATTTACCGTTTATTCGTCGTCTGAATCAGTCTGTCGAGTTTGTTTTGCGCTTGTCCGCTGTCAATGCTTTGTTCGGCGAGCCGCGCGGCGTGAACAGGATCGCGGGCGATTCCGCCGATGAGAAGCGCGGCGGCGGCGTTCAAGACAACCAGCGAACGCGCTTCGTCGCGGCGTCTGCTTGCCAGAACGTCGCGGATAATTTTCGCGCTCTGTTCGGCGCTCTGAACTTTTAAGTGTTCGGTTTTTCCGCGCGGCAGCTTAAAGTCTTCGGGCGAAATTTTGAAGGTTCTGATTTTATCGCCCGAAACTTCGGCGACAAAGGTTTTACCGGTCAAAGTTATCTCGTCCAGACCGTCCGAGCCGTGAACAATCCAGGCGTTTTCAGTTCCCAGAGAAGCGAGAGTTTGCGCCATCAACTCAATTAAAGACGGATGCCAAACGCCGATGAGTTGTTTCGGAGCGTTTGCCGGATTCGATAAAACGCCGAGCAAATTCAAACAACTGCGAATTCCCAAACTGCTGCGAACGTCGCCGACGCGCCGCAATTTCGGGTGAAACTTCGGCGCGAACATAAAACCGATTCCCGCGCCGTTCAGACAGATTTGCGCCACTTCCGATTCGGTCGAAACTTTGACGCCCAATTTCCCCAAAACGTCCGCGCTTCCGGTTTTGCTCATTACGGCGCGATTCGTGTGTTTGGCAACGGCGAGTCCGGCGCCGGCAGCGACAAAAGCGGCAGCCGTCGAAACATTGAAAGTTTTCGCAACGCTTGAACCCGTGCCGGAAATATCAATGAAATTCTTCGTTCGCACCGAGATTTTCACGGCTTGTTCGCGCATCACGCGAGCCATTCCCGCAAGTTCCGCAAAAGTTTCGCCTTTAGCGGTCAGCGCGACGAGCGCGCCGGCAATCTGCGCCGAATTCGCATTCGCGTCGGTCAGAGCGCGAAAAAAATCCGACGCTTCATCCATTGTTAAATCTTCGCCGCGCACGAGGCGAGCGAGAAATTTAAAAAGCGGCGTATCGGCTTTGCTGTTGGTAGCGGACGCGGGCGCGGCGAGCAGCCATTTTGTTTTCGGCATAGGCATATTATAAATGGAAAGATGAAAATGAGAAATCGAGATTCAAGATTCAGGATTCAGACTTAACGAGGTGAAAATAAAATGCGGAGAGCTTGTTCGGCTTGATTTTGGGAAACGATGCGGAATCTTAAATCCTAAATCTCGAATTCAGAATTTCAACTCCATTATTTAATATCTCAAATGTCGAGAAAGTTTTGCAAGAGTTTTTTACCTTCGGCTGTCAAAATTGATTCGGGATGAAACTGTACGCCTTCGATTTTATATGTTTTGTGACGCAAACCCATAATTAAACCGTCGGGCGAAGCGGCGGAAATTTCCAGACAATCCGGCAGGGACGCGCGCTCGACAATCAAAGAATGATAACGCGCGGCTTGAAAATTATTTTCGATTCCGGCGAAAATCGTTTGCCCGTCGTGGCAAATTTCGACCGGCTTTCCGTGAACCGGCGCAGGCGCGCGAACAACTCGCCCGCCGAAAATCTGTCCGATTGCCTGATGTCCCAAACAAACGCCCAAAATCGGAATCGTCGCGCCGAATTTCTCAATTGCGGCAAGCGAAACGCCCGCGTCGTCAGGCGTTCCCGGTCCGGGCGAAATCAAAATTCTTTCCGGTTTTAGTTCGTTTTCTATTTCTTCAATCGAAACCGCGTCGTTGCGCCGCACTTCCATCTTCGCACCGAGTTCGCCCAGATATTGAACCAGGTTGTAAGTAAAAGAATCGTAGTTATCTATAACCAGCAGCATAATTTAACGGAAACCGGAAAACGAAAATTTCAGACTATTAAACGTCTCTGGTTTTCGAGTCGGAAAAATAAATGGTAATTGAAACTTGCCGACTTGCAAAGTTGAATTTCTCAAAACAGACGGTGAGCAAAAATTTATTTACTAATTTTCCGAGACGAACTATTATTGACGCAAGTTATCAAACGGAGAATCGAAATGCTTTACAAAAAACTTTTTACACTTTCTCTCTGTCTCGTATTTGCCGCGCGAATTTTGGCGCAGGATTCGGCGAAAACCGATGTAAAAAAAACAGATGTCGCGCCTGATTTGCAGGAAAAAGCCGTCGCCTTATTGAAAAATCTGGCGCGAGAATCCGAGCAGTTTGCCTTGCCGTTTAATCGTGTAACGGCGCGCGTCGAGATTGCCAAGCTGCTCTGGGAACGGGACGAAAAACAATCGAGATTTGTTTTCCAAGCCGCAGTTTCGGAATTAAACCAGATGATCAATCAAATTCCGACGCCGAACGCCGAAGACGACGAAAATAATGATAGAGATACGATTTTGAACGACACACGAATTTTGCGAAGCGATTTGCTAATCGCGCTCGGTTCGCGCGACCCGAAATTCGCGCTCGAAAGTCTGCAAGTCTTGAGCCGCAAAGATGAATCCGGCAAAAATTTATTTGAAGATGACAACGCGCTCGAACTGAATCTCGCCGCGCAAATTGCCGAAAAAGACCCGAAACAAGCATATCAACTGGCAAAGAAAAATCTCGAAAACGGCATTGACAATAGTCTGTTCGCAGCACTCGAAAGTCTGTATAAAAAAGACGCGGAACTCGGCACGAAACTCGCACAGGACATCGCCGCGAAAATAAAAAGCAAAGACACCGGCGGCAGTTCGCTCATCTCGCCGGGAAATGAAATAATTTCGACCGGCTCAATGTCGAACGCAAGTATTAAACCGAATCAAAATCAAGCCGCAGGAGTAAACGCCTGGGAAGTTCAATCGTTTTTGGATACCGTCAAAAAACTAAACAGGGAAGCGGCGAAAAACAAAACATCGGCGGTTTTGACCGAATCCGAAATCAAGGAAATTATTGACATTCTGGCGCGAAAATTTGTTCGCCAGCCGAATCTTTCCGCCTGGGAAGTCGCAAAAATAATGCCGGAAATCGCCAGATATTTTCCGGCGCAGGCGCAGGTAATCGAGCGCAAAATCGGTCAGGAACAATCGTTGATGCTCGGCAATCTGGTCGGCGCGACGAACTTTGAAAATGAAGTCGAAGGCAAGACGCCCGACGAAGTAGCGCAAATAATCGAAAAAAAACCTGCCGCCGAGCGAGATAATTTATATTACAAAGCGGCGGAAACCGCGTTTGTCAACGGCGATTTTGAAGAAGCCAAAAAGTTTCACGACAAACTTAAAGCCAAGCGCGAATATGATTATCTCGATGAGAAAATTGATGAAGAGATGCCGCTCGCGCTGGCGGAAAAAGGCGACGCGCGCGAGGTTCGTCGAATTCTGGCAAAATTGAAAACGCCGGAAGACCGCATCGAAGTTTTGGCGACGCTTGCCGCGAGCGTCGCCGCGAAAGGCGATAAAAAATCGGCTTTCGCGCTTGCGGCAGAGGCGCGTTCGATGTATTCGGGCAAAATGCGAAACCGGAAAAATCTGACTTCAGTTTTGCAAATCGCGCAAGCCTACGCCGTTCTCGACGCCGAACAAGCATTCGCGTTTCTCGAAAATAACGTATCGTTTTTTAACGACGTGATCGGCGCGGGAATTTTGCTCGACGAATTTAACGAGGACGGTTCGGTGCAAAATGACGAAGTTCGGCTCGACAACGTGCGCGATGAATCTTACAGAAATTTACCGAAAGGCGTCGCGCTGATTAGAAATTTGAGCGCCGCCGATTTTGACCGTGTAAACGCATTCGCCGAAAAATTTTCGCGCTCCGAAGTCCGTTTCTACGCCCGCTTTCGCATCGCCGACGCGCTGCTCAATCCAGATGCCGAGGCTGATGAAAAGCAAATTCAGTCAACCGTCAGCGACGAGCGAATTATAGACTAAAAAATTTTGCAAGGAATATACACAATGAAAAAATTAATTTTGTCGTTTGTTTTATTGGTTGTTTTCGCTCAATTCGTTTTTCCGCAAAATGTCGGAAAAGATAAAAAAGACGAAATCTCGCCCGAACTGAAAAAGGAAGCCGTCGCGTTTTTGCGCGAAACCGCAACCGATATAAACTCTCTGCGGTCGCTCGAAAACCGCATTTCGTTTGCTTCGGAAACGGCGAATTTGATGTGGTTTAACGATGAAAAAGAAGCGCGGACAATGTTCCGCGCGATTATCAACGATTTCAGCCAGCTTCTCGCGCAATACAACGCGCAGGCGGTGACGGCGGAAACTGCCGTTGACGCGAACGAAGAGTCGTTTGTCGCGGGCGGCGGAAGAAATAATATGACGCGAAAGTTTGTTAAAGCATTAAACGTTCGCCAGCAAATTGCGACGAGTTTAGCGGAAAACGACGCTTCGCTCGCGTTCGATTTTTTGACCGATACGGCGCTAGCCGTTACTTCTCCGACTTTTCGCAAGCAAATCGAACAATCGGACGCTTATTTTCAAACGCGCCTGCTCGGTCAAATCGCCGCGCAAAATCCTGAAACGGCTTTGAAATACGGACGCCAAACGCTTGCCAAAGGTTTTAACTACGAACATATCAATCTGTTAAAGAAAATCTACGCGAAAGACGCGGACAAAGGCGCGTCGTTCGGCGAAGATATTATACAAAAATTAAAATCCGACGGCATAAATCCGAGTAGTTCTTCTTATTTCGCTGAAATTTTGAGCTTGGGTTTTGAAAATCAAAAGCTGATAGAAAAAACGCCGGGCAAAACGCCGATGTTTAGTGAACAATCTCTACGCGAAGTTGCGGATTTATTCGCGCAACAAATTCTAAAAATCAACGGTTTGGAAGGCGAAGAAATTAACGAATATCTTCCGCAAATTGAAAAATTCGCACCGGCACGGGCGGCGCAGATACGGCAGAAATATGCGGCTAAAATTCAGTCAGTGAGCAATGGCATTAGCAACGGAGGCGGATCAATTCCGCCTCCGCCTCGTCCGCCTCAAACTCCGGGAGCAATCGGTCAAAGTGAGCGTGAACAGCAAAGTCAAATGATGGAAGGCTTGCAAAATCTGAATACAAAACAGCTTTCTAAAGAAGAGCGTCAAAAAGTCGTCGGGCAAGCCAGAAAAATCATTGCCGGAATTAAAGAGCCGACCGAGAGATTGTTTGCCTTGAGCGCTCTGGCGGCGCAAGTCGCCGTCGCCGACAAAGAACTCGCTTTGCAAATTATGGACGAAGCGAAAAATTCCGTGAATCTTCAACCGAAAAATTACCAGGAATTTTTGCAGATTTGGTTGCTCGTCGGCGGTTACGCGCAGGTTGACGCCGACAAAGCGTTTCCGATTTTGGAAGACGCGATTTTTCGCATTAACGACACAATTTCCGCCGCCGTTAAAGTCGCTGAATTTATTGATACGGACAATGAAATCGTCGAAGACGGCGAAGTGCAAATCGGAAGTTTCGGCGGGGGAATGACGAGAGATTTGCTGCGCGGTCTCGGCGCGACCGATACGACGATTAAAAGTCTGGCTAAAACCGATTTTGCCAGAACAAAAGCTCTGACCAATAAATTCGACCGTCCCGAAGCCAGGATTTTAGCGAAAATGCTGGTCTTGCGCAGCATTTTCGGAGAGAAAAAACAAACCGGCGAGTAATTAATAATGGATAATTAACAATGGATAATGAAGAAATCAAATTACTATCAATTATCCATTGTCAATTATCCATTATCCTAACCCCGTTCCGGTCAGCCAATGTCCGCCGTCAACGACGAGCGTCACGCCGCTGATGTAGCTTGCGGCGTCGGACGCTAGAAAAAGCGCGGCGTCGGCGATGTCGGAGATATTTCCGAATCTTTGCAGCGGAATTTTCTTTTCCAATTTTTCCTTCAACTGCTGCGGAACGAGACGCTGAAAACCTTCAGTGTCGGCAATCGGACCGGGCGCGATGCCGTTGACGCGGATGCCGTGTTTGCCCCATTCGAGGGCGAGATTTCTCGTCATCGCGTCAACTCCGGCTTTCGCCGCCGAAACGTGAATCTGCATATTTGTCGCCGTGTAATGCAAAGTCGCGCTGATATTTAAAATCTGACCTTTCGATTTTTCGAGTTCGGCAAACGCCGCGCGGCAGACGTTGAAAGTGCCTTTCGTGTCAATGTCAACGACAGTTCCGAAACCGTTCGGCGATAATTCTTCGGCTTTGCACAGAAAATTTCCCGCCGCGCCGTTGACGGCAATATCAATTTTGCCGAATTGTTTGACCGTCTCGGAAACCGCGTTTTCGACCGCTGCGAAATCGCGCACGTCCGCCGCGACCGCAAAACAAGTTCCGCCCGCGTCTTCGATTTGCTTTTTCATCAGATCGAGATTTTCGATTTTGCGCGAAGTAATAGCGACCTTTGCGCCCGCTTCGGCAAAAGCGCGCGCCACGCCGCCTGTGATTCCCGTTCCGCCGCCGGTTACAAACGCGACTTTGCCTTGTAAAATGTTATCTGCGAAAATTTTATTGTTCATAATTGATCAGAAATTTTAACACAGAGGCACGAATAAAATGGAAAATGGAAAATGGAAAATGGAAAATAAAAGAGTTTTCAGCTTCTCATTTTCCATTTTCCATTTTCCATTTTCCGTTAAAAAAATTGTGTTCATCTGCGTCAATCTGTGGTTAATTTTTCTTTTCTCCTGCGCCTCGAAACCGACTGATTTACGAACGCTCGCGCCAGCGGAAACGCTTGCTTATTTTGAAATTAACGATACGGCGAAAACTTTGAACGCTTTGACCGAAAACAAGGCGTTTCAACAACTTGCGAAAAACAAACCGGATTTTTCCGCGTTTGAAAACGTGCAGATTGCGGTTGCCGTCACCGGTTTTGAAACGTCCGAACAGACGGTTACAGGCGAAAACTCCGTTCTAAATTTCAAGCCGCATTTTGCGCTGATCGCCGAGACGCATCAATGGAAATTCTTTGTCGCTTCGACTGCCGAAAAAGAAATCGGTAAATTCGCCGCCGAAACTTATGGCGACGACGTGAAATTTGAGAAATCAGAAAAAGCTGACGCGAAATTTTTCGTCTGGACGAGCCGCGACGGGCGCAAACTTTTCGCCGCCGTTTCGGGCAGCATAATTTATGTCGGAAATGACGAAAGCCTTTTGGATAAATGTCTTGCGGTAAGGCGCGGCGCGGCGGAAAGTTTATTGAAAAACGAAAATCTGGCGCGGGCGCGTGAAAATGCGGCAAGCGAAAACCGAATCGCATTTGGCTATGTTTCGCCCGAAGGCGTCGCGCAAATCGCTAATGTCGCAGGCGTTTCAACCGCCATCGAAGCGACCGAAGAAGACACAAGAAGAACTTTTATCGCGCAGATTCTGCCGCAGATTCTGCGCGGCACATTGCGCGAAATAGTTTGGACGGCGAGCAAAAACGACCAGGGAATCGAAGACAAAGTTTCTGTTTCGCTGACCAACGAAACCGCTTCGATTTTGAATGAAACTCTGACTGTAAACAGCGATATTCAAACGAATTCAGCGGAATTTTTGCCGCCGGATATTTTTTCCGCGACCGAATACCATTTGAAAAATCCGCTCGTCGCATGGCGCAGTTTACTGCTTATTACGGCGAAAAACACTGACGCTTTGAGCGCGAAAATTCTCACGCGATTTTCCAATCAATTGCTCGAATCTTACGGCGTCGCCGACGCGGAAACTTTTTTGGCGGCGATTGATTCTGACATTACGACGGCGCAGTTTGACGCGGACGGCGATAAATCCGTCGTCATCGCTTCGGTCAAAGATGCCGATAAATTGAAAAAATCAATTTCAGACGAGATCAATTTCAAAGTCGCGCCGCTAAAGCTGGAAAACGCTGATGTCTGGCAATCCGAAGACAAACAACTTGCTGCGGCATTCGTCGAAAACAGACTGATTTTGGGCGACGGCGCGAGTGTTTTAAAGTGTCTGCAAGCGAAACAGAGCGGACAAAATTTTACTCAAAGCGCCGCGTGTCAAAAATTTCAAGCGAGCAAATCAGTCGCTGTAACTTATTCAAAAGAGTCTGATTCGGCGGAAAAAATCGTCAAAGTTTTAGCCGAAGCGACGGAAAATAAAAGCGCGACAACAGCTTATTTGACCGAAACGAATTTCGACGAAAAAGGCGTCGAACGCAAAACCGTTTCGGCGTTCGGTTTGCTCGGAACGATTTTGGAACAGTTGGACGACGAATAAAACGGAAAAGATTTCATCGTCTGAATAAAGTCGAATTTATAGAAAATCTCAGAGAAAAATGTTTATTGATCGAGTAAAAATCAAGGTAAGTTCAGGCAAAGGCGGAGAAGGCGTAACGGCGTTTCGGCGCGAAAAATTCGTGCCGCGCGGCGGACCTTCGGGCGGCGACGGCGGCAGAGGCGGCGATGTTTGGATCGAAGCGGATGAAGGCGTCAACACTTTGCTGCATCTGCGCTACAATCCCGAACATCGCGCCGACCGCGGACATCACGGCGAAGGCTCGAATCGTCACGGCAAAGACAGTCCCGATGTTACCGTCAAAGTTCCGGTCGGAACGCAGGTTTTCGACGCGGAAAGCAACGAACTGCTGTTTGATTTTACCGAAATCGGACAGCGTTATCGCGCCGCGAAAGGCGGCAAAGGCGGTTGGGGAAATCAGCATTTTGCGACCGCGACCAACCGCGCGCCGCGCTATCATTACGCAGGCAGAACGGGCGAAGAACACGAATTGCAACTGGAATTAAAATTGATCGCCGATGTCGGTCTGGTCGGTTTTCCAAACGCCGGAAAATCAACTTTGATTTCGGTGATTTCCGCCGCCAAACCGAAGATTGCCGATTATCCGTTTACGACGCTTGAGCCGAATTTGGGCGTCGTTGATTTGGGCGATTTCAAAACATTCGTCGTCGCCGATATTCCCGGATTAATTGAAGGCGCAAGCGAAGGCGCGGGTTTGGGCGACAGGTTTTTGCGTCACGTCGAACGCACGAAACTGATTTTGCATCTGGTTGACGTGTCTTCAATTTCGGGGCGCGACGCGGTTGAAGATTATGAAATTATCAACCGCGAATTAGCCAATTATAACGAAGATTTGGCGCATCGTCCGCAAATCGTCGTGGCGACAAAATTGGACGCGCTTGACGAACCGGAACGACTCGAAAAACTGCGCGAAGCGGCGGAAAAAGACGGGAAACCGTTTCTCGAAATCTCCGCCGTGACGAATTTAGGAACGCGCGAACTGGTCAATTTCGTCGCGCAGAAATTAGCGGAAATCAAGGAAAAAGAAGCCAGCGAGAAAATAGATTTAGAGCCGAACGACATTGAGGAAACGGAAGAATTCGCCGATTAATTCGTTCAGTTCATCCTGTTTATCGAATGAAAAAAATCGCATTTTACGGCGGCTCGTTCGACCCGCCGCACAAAGGACATTTGACGATTGCGCGTGAGTTGACCGAAGTTTTTGATCTGGACGAATTCGTTTTTATTCCTGCTTTTCACGCGCCGCATAAAAAAGACAAAAAGCCGACTTCGGCATATCACCGTTTTGCGATGCTGTGTCTGGCAACCGAAAATGAAGCGCATTTGAAAGTTTCAAAAATCGAACTCGACCAGCCGGAAAAGCCTTTTACTTTTGAAACGCAAACGAAATTAAAAAATCAACTAACCGACGCGGAAATTTTCTTTGTCATCGGCGCGGATTCCTGGTCTGAAATCAACACCTGGCGCGAGTGGGAAAAAGTTTTGACGCTGACAAATGTTATCGTCGTTACTCGTCCTCATTTTGAAATCAACTTCGCGCACGTCGGCGCGGAAATTCAAAAGAGAATCGTTGATTTACGAATTAGACAAAATGAAGCGAAAAAAAACTTCGATAATTTGGTTGGCGATTCACGAATTTTTATTACGGACGCGGTTAATCTCGACGTTTCGGCGACGGAAATCAGACGTAAAATTCGAGCGGGCGAAGAAGATTGGTTGAAAGATGTGCCGCAAGCGGTTGCAAAATACATCGAAAAATACGACATTTATTGAAATATGGAAGAATTAACCAAAGAAAAATCTCTACAGCGTAAAACTCTGGAATCGGTCTTAGTCATCGAAACGCAAACGCCTTTTGCCGATTTGGACGAAGAAGTGAAACTTGCGATTGCTTCGGCGAGCGATAAAAAGGCGTTCAATATCGTCGCGCTCGATCTGCGCGAAGTTACGAGCTTTGCCGAATTTTTCGTCATTGCGAGCGGCGCGAATCAGCGGCAAGTGCAGGCAATTTCCGACGAAATCAACGAAAAACTCAAAGAAAAATTAAAAGCTCGTCCGCTGCGAATCGAAGGCTACACTTCGGGCGAATGGGTTTTGCTCGATTACGGCGATTTTATCATTCACATCTTCGAGCAGAAAGCGCGTGATTTCTACGATTTGGAAAGACTCTGGCGCGACGCGAAAAAAGTTGAAATTCCGGCAGATATTTAGCCACGAACAAACACGAAATTTCACGAAATAAAGATAAATCTTTCCTCAAATTTTCGTGTTTGTTTGCGGCTCAAACTTTATGAAATTTCGTTTCGTTTGGGTCGGTAAAACAAAAGATAAAAATTGGCGGGCGCTGCAATCGGAATATTTGCAGCGTCTTTCGCATTTTGTAAAGTTTGAAACAATTGAAATCAAAGATTCTCAGGCATTTGAGGCGAAAGAAGATGAAAGCAAACGCATTTTAGAAAAAGTGAATCATAGCAACTTCGTCTGTATTTTAGATGTGAAGGGACGCTCGATTTCGTCGCACGAATTGGCGGGCAAAATTGAAAATTGGCAAAACCAGGGATTCAAAGAAATCGCTTTTGTTATCGGCGGCGCGGATGGTGTAACGTCTGAGGTTGTCGAAAAGGCAGATTTTAGTTTATCCTTGTCGTTTCTTACTTTGACGCACGAAATGGCGCGTGTTGTTTTAATCGAACAGCTTTATCGTGCTTATACAATAATCAAGGGGTTTCCATATCAAAAATGAGTGAATCAAATTTAAAGGACATTAAAGAAAAATTGATTGCCGAGCGCGAGCTTCTCGTCGGAAAATTGAAGGGTAACGACCTTTCGGTTGATGACGCGGAAACGCCCGATCCGGTGGATTTAGCGGTTAGAAACTATTCAAAAAACGTGATGCTGGCAGTTTCGGAAAATGACAGCCGGCAACTGATTTTTATCAACGAAGCATTGACGCGAATCGGCGATGATGAATACGGTTTTTGTCAAAACTGTGAAAAAGCGATTAATCCGAAACGGTTAAATGCCGTTCCCTGGGCGCGTTATTGTCTCGATTGTCAGGAATTACAAGAGCAGGGTTTACTTGACGAAGACTAAAAAAGTGAAAAACGAAAAGTGAAAAACGAAAAGTTTTACGTTATTAACTTTTCGTTTTTCACTTTTCACTTTTTATTATGTTATCGCAAATTTACGATTCGCTTCTCACTCTCGCTTACCCTCAAGCCTGTCAAGTCTGCGAACAAAGCGTTGAAAATTTATCAAACGGCGTCGCCTGCGAATCTTGCTGGAACGCGACACGGGTTTTTTCCGGCGCGGAAACTTTGTGTAATAAATGCGGTAAGTTTTTGCAGGCGCAACCGACAAATTTTCAAACTTTTTGCCATCAATGCGACGGGCATTTTTATGACGCGGCAATTGCCGTCGGCATTTATGAAAACGCGCTGTCCGCTTCCGTCTTAAATCTCAAACGCGAACCTTTTGTCGCTCAAAAATTACGAAAACTTTTTATTTCGCGCTTCAAAAATTCCGCGTTTCAAGACGCGACGAAAATCATTCCCGTTCCTTTATCAAAAAAGCGATTTGCAGAACGCGGGTTTAATCAAGCCGCCGTTTTAGCCGAAATTCTAGCTAAACAAACTCGTATTCCAGTTGACAAACAAACTCGTATTCCAGTTGACAAACAAACGCTCGCTCGCAAGATTCACACGCCGATGCACCGCGCGACAATGGACAATAAAGCGCGGGAAACAAGCGTAAAAGGCGCTTTTGAAGTTATACGGCGGAATCTTATCGAAGGCGAAAATATCTTGCTGGTTGACGATGTGTTCACTTCGGGCGCAACCGCTTCCAGTTGCGCTAAAACATTAAAAGAAAACGGCGCGAAGAAGGTTTATGTTTTAACCGTCGCCCGCGCCGATTGATGAATTAAAAATTAAGAATTAAGAAAATTTTTAAAATTTCTATTCATCACTTATGCTGCTTCAAATTTTTAATTTTCAATTCTTAATTGAATTACGGCGCGTCATAAGTCGGCGCGGGTAAATCGTTGTTTGCGCCGAACTGAGTCGCCTGAAATCCACCGTCTGAACTTCGCAGAATATACCAGAAATTATTTGAAGGGCGAAAAACCACCTGGTCGGTTTTGCCGTCGCCGTCAAAATCGCCTTCCGCCGGAACGTCGCCGTTCGCGCCGAATTGAACAGCGGAAAACGTATTGTTAATACTGTTTAAGCGATACCAGACGCCGCTCGACGGTCGCCAAACGGCAATGTCATATTTTCCGTCGCCGTCAAAATCGCCCGGCGTCGGTTTGTCGCCGCTTAAACCGAATTGAACGGCGGAAAAACCGTTATCCTTGCTGCTCAAACGATACCAGACGCCGTTTGACGGACGAAAGACGACGAAATCCGCTTTTGCGTCGCCGTCATAATCCCCCGCAACGGGAACATCGCCGTTTGCGCCGAACTGAACCGAAGAAAATGTGTTATCGCTGCTGTTCAGGCGATACCAAAAGCCGTTTGACGGACGAAAAACGCTGATGTCCGTTATGTTATCGCCGTCGAAATCTTCCGGCGTCGGAATGTCGCCGTTCGTGCCGAACTGTTGCGCGCGAACCGAATTATCCGAACTATTCAAAATATACCAAGTGCCGTTTGAAGGGCGAAATACGGCAAAATCCGTTTTGAAATCGCCGTCAAAATCCGCCGATGCCTGCGCGCGGACGATTTTATTGATTGTTCCGCCAAGCCCGACGACATAAAGCTCGCCGTCTTCGTCTTCACCGAAAGAAGATATGTTGAGCGTCGTGTCCTGCAAAAGCGTCTGCTGATTATTGTTCCACATCCAAATTTCGCCCGAACAATAATCGCCGTAAATATATGCGCCGTTCGGCAATGCTCCCTGCGTTCCGCGATAGACGTAGCCGCCGGTTATCGAACATCGTCCGTTTGTATGACCGTATTGGAAAAGCGGTTGAACGAAATTCGCCGGATTGCACAAAGTCGGGTCGAGATTCGTGCATTGCGCTCCTTCATAAACGCGCCAGCCGTAGTTTCCGCCTTTGGTGATGATGTCAAATTCTTCAATCGCGTCTTGTCCAACGTCGCCAGCCCATAGCTGATGCGTTCCGCCTCGGTCGAAAGACCAGCGAAACGGATTTCTGACGCCGACCGCGTAAATTTCGTCCGCGCCGGCAGTATTGGCAAACGAATTATCAGCCGGAACGGTATAAGCCGGATTTGCGTCATTGCCGGAAACGTCGGGTGTAATGCGTAAGAATTTTCCGAGCAAAATGTTAATGTTTTGCGCGTTATTATTCGGGTCGTTTCCCGAACCGCCGTCGCCCATTCCGATATATAAATTGTTGTCGGGACCGAATTCAATCATTCCGCCGTTGTGGTTGGCAAACGGCTGCGGAATAACGAGAATGACGCGCTCCGAATTTAGGTCGCCGATTGTGTTATTGTTCGTCGCTTTATAACGAGCGATAACAGTCGCGCCGTCGCCTCTTCTGGTGTAATTGACAAAAAAATACCCGTTCGAGGCAAACTGCGGATGAAACGCCAATCCGAGCAGACCTTGCTCGCCGCCGGCGACGAGCTTTGAAGATACATTTATAAAATCGGTCGGCGTGTTTGAGCCGGGTTGAACGACCTTGATAATTCCCGCCTGCTGAACGACGAAAATGCGTTTCGTGCCGTCTTTTGCGTTTGTCAGAAAGAGAGGCGAACCCAAGCCCGACAAAAACGGCTGAAGGCGAATCGTCATAGGCGAGGGCGATGTCGCCGAAACCGCTGAACCGAAAAGTGAAACGAACAACGCCAAAATTGTAAATAACTTTAAACCGCGCATTTGTATTTTCCCCTGGAACGATTGTTTTTGATTAATTTTTTCGGTTGAATTAAAACCATTCAAGTTTTAGACGTAAATTTGTTCAATTAAGTCCGATGTTTTTAATTTCTCGTTGTAAAAAAAGGCAAACTTCAATATCAAGCAACAAACTACGACTCATTATTAAAATCCCTTTCGATTATTTCTTTTGCTTTAGGAGTATCGAACGTGCAAGTTGATTTTAGAACCTGATGAAAATAAAAACAAGCAAAATCTTGAAAGCGTTTTAAAGACTTCTAAAGAATAAAAAGCGTGAGAGTGATTTTATACTCTCACGCTTTTTATTCTTTAGAAGATTTCAATAACTATTGATTGGCAACGAAATTAACATTCGTCATATCGTCGTCAACGTTAAGCACGAACGTCGGTTGATTGAATGTAAAACGTTTGCCTTTAGCAGTCAAAACATATGTTTTGCCAGCCGGAACATCTGTGAAAATGTAGTAACCGAACGAGGTTGTCACCGCAGACCTGATATTGCCGTCTTCGTCAGTCATTCGGATAACGACATTGCGAATGCCGCGCCCGATTGCCGTCGTTACGCGCCCGCCGACTGTCACCGTCGCCGCCGTTGTTCCTGCCGGAGCGACAATTTTATTGATTGTTCCGCCTTGTCCGATGACATAAAGCTCGCCGTCTTCGTCTTCGCCGAAAGAAACCAGATTGTAATCGGCTGTATCGAGTAACCTGGTTTCCGAACCGCCCGACAGCATTAAAATTTCTCCCGAACAGTAATCACCGTAAATGTATGCGCCGCTTGGCAGAACATTTTGAGTTCCGCGATAGACGTAGCCGCCGATTATCGAACAGCGATTGCTGCCGCCGCCGAAATTGGCGTGCGTGTATTGATAAATCGGGAAAATGTAATTAGACGCGACGCACGCCGCCGGACCGAGATTCGTGCATTGCGTTCCTTCATAGACGCGCCAGCCGAAATTTCCGCCTTTCGTGATAATGTCAATTTCTTCAAGCGCGCCCTGTCCGACATCGCCCGCGTAAAGCTGGTGCGTTCCGCCTCGGTCGAAAGACCAGCGAAACGGATTTCTGACGCCGAGCGCGTAAATCTCCTTTGCGCCGGATGTTCCGACAAACGGATTGTCCGCCGGAATAGCATAAGGAGAGCCGCCGTCAACATTGAGTCGAATGAATTTTCCGAGCAATACGTTTGTGTTCTGAGAATTGTTCGGCGGGTCGTTTGCCGAACCGCCGTCGCCTGTTCCGGCATATAAATAACCGTCCGGTCCGAATGCGAGTGTGCCGCCGTTATGATTATTGTTTGTCGGATGCGGAATTGTAATTATAACTTTCTCGGTCGTATCGGCAACATTAGCGTTGGCTGTCGAGGCTTGATATTCAGCAATTTGAATCGCTCCGTCGCTGGCTCTGGTGTAATAGACGAAAAATCGGCGATTGGTCTTAAACTGCGGATGAAACGCCAATCCGAGCAGTCCGCGCTCGCCGTCCGTAGATATTTTCGACGAGATGTCGAGGAATTGCGTCATTGTATTTGTTCCGGGCTGGACGACGTTGATAATTCCGCCGCGCAATACAATAAAAATTCGCTTTGTGCCGTCGCCGGCATTAGTTAGAAAAATCGGCGAAGTTAAGCCGGTCTTAAAAGATTGCAAAACAACCGACGTTTGCGCGGAAACAGCCGAACAAAAAAATGCTGCAAACATCACCAAAACAGACGCCGAACAAATCAATTTTTTCATTCTTCGCATTTGTAAACCTCACGATTAAATTTAATTTTTCACTTTCCGACAACGCTCTTAAATTTTTTCTCCGTCAGAATTGCAAACTTTAAATTCGAGCGGCAAACTACGGCAATTATTAAAACTCTAAAATTTTAACGTTTTGGAAGTATCGGAAATGTAAATTAAGTTTAGAGTTTAGAATCGGCAAATTCAAGTTGCTTTGACCTTGAACTGCGATTTTCGGGAAGTTTTATTTTACGTCGGCAAGTGTGAGGAAAATTGACGACCAAAACCGCAAGCGCGTTTACAGACGATAGCGAACTTTCTTTTTTGCTAATGCGGCGTCTTCATTTTCAAGGTTTTGCAGACGCATCGTTACGTCCGCCGTCATTCGTAAATCGGCTCGCGTTCCGCGCGTCAGATGGAAATTTCCAGCCGCCGCAATCATCGCCGCGTTATCGGTGGAAAGATGTTTCGAGGGAAAATATACGGGCAAATTCAATTTATCCGCAACTTCCCGCGCCGCTTTCTGCAATGCTTGATTACAAGCGACGCCGCCCGCGACGATTAAAGTTTTCGGTTTGAGTTCGGCGGCTAGTTTTTCCATCGTGCCGACGAGAGATTTGACAACTGTCGCCTGGAAACTCGCGCATAAATCCTTGATTTCCTGAGTCGGCATTTCCCCTTTGCCGACAGGCTTTATGTCGTTCTCGCGCACGTAACGCGAAACGCCCGTCTTCAAACCGCTAAAACTGAAATCCGGTCGTCCGTCGGAAATTTTCGCCACGGGAAATTTTACTTTTCGGCTGTCGCCTTCAAGCGCGAGTTTTTCTACAATCGGTCCGCCCGGATATTCGAGTCCGAGCATTTTCGCCACTTTGTCAAACGCTTCGCCCGCCGCGTCGTCCCTCGTCCGCGAAACGACTTTGTATTTTCCGGCTTCGGGAACGAAAAAAAGATTTGTGTGTCCGCCCGAAACGATTAGAGCGAGCGCCGGAAATTCTACGGGCGGATTTTCAAACGTGACCGAAAAAACGTGACCTTCGATATGATTAACGCCGACAAACGGAATGTCCAAACCAAAAGCCAGCGCCTTTGCGTAACAAACGCCGATTAGCAGAGAGCCGATTAAACCCGGACCTTGCGTAACGGCGACGGCTTCGATTTCTTCGAGCGAAACACCGGCAACTTTTAACGCTTCATCTACAATCGGGTCAATTTTATCCAGATGCTCACGCGAAGCGAGTTCCGGCACGACTCCGCCGAAAGGTTTGTGCAGCTCGATTTGCGATGAAATCACCGACGACAAAATCTGCCTTCCGTCGCGCACAACCGCCGCCGCCGTTTCATCGCAAGAACTTTCTATTCCTAAAACCAACATTTTATTTTAATGGTAAATGGTAAATGGTAAATGGTTAATAGTTTTTTTTCTTCTATTTACCATTTACCATTTACCATTTACCACTTACCATTTACCGTTAATTTTACTGTCTTTTATTTTCAATCTGCGCCGGGCTTTTAAGCGGCTGATTATCCGTTGCCGTCTTAAATAAGCCGCTAAAAAGCAAAATCGCCGCGATAACTATAAAAGCTCCGACACTGATTAAAGCCCAAATTATGCCGCGATAAGATTTTGCCGTATCTTCTCGCACTATTTTATCTTCGCCGCCAACATTTATAACATCTTTCGCCATTCATTTTGCTCCTCTGAGATTTTTTCTGTTACTAATTTATATTTTTTCACACCCAAAAGCAATTATCAAAAAAATACGCGGAATAAACAAATTCGGGTAATTTACGGTAAAAACTTTAGATTTATCGGAAAACTTTTTGACTGCGAAATTTTTTGTTTTTGATCCTGGAATTTTAACATTGTCAGAATAATTTGAATGAACGTAATAATTTGAGTAAAGTAATAAAATCCTGCGGCAAACAAAAATATATGGCAGTTTTTCAAAAAATTCGTGAACTTTTTGTTCCGCCGACTGCGTTTGAGCCTGAAATAATCATTTCCGCCGCTCCAACCGTCTATGAAATTCGCGCGCTGACCGAAAATCATCTCGAAGAAACTTTGAAGTTAAACTTACGCTGTTTCAAAGCCGGTGAAAACTATACAAAATATACTTTCTCATATCTTCTGAATGAACCGAATTGTTTGAGTTATCGCGCCGTTACGCCGAATGAACAAATGGTCGGATTCATTTTTGTAATGGTTGACGAAGCAGGCGCGGGACATATTACGACCATCGGCGTCGCGCCCGAACATCGGCGTCGCGGTCTGGCGGACAAACTTCTGCGCCGCGCCGAAGAAGCCTTGCGAAAACGCTCGGTCAACACGGTAATGCTTGAAGTGCGCGTCAGTAATGTTTCGGCGCAGAATCTTTATCGCAAATTTAATTACTCAATCGCGCAGAGGCTTTTACGTTATTACAACAATGGCGAAGACGGATTTTTAATGGTGAAATCGCTGCATTAGTTCAAGTTCAAATTCGAAATTGAGCTTTGAATCTTAAACTTTGAACTTTAATTTACCCAAAATTTATCCGATAACCGACGCGTGTTTGACGAAAATTTCGCACGCCGAGCAAGTCGAAAAACTCATCGCGGGCGGCGCGACGATTATTCAACTGCGCGAAAAAAACCATTCGGCGAAAGACTTTTACGAATCCGCTAAAATAGCGGCGGAAATCGCGCGGCGGCAAAATGTCAAAATTATAATTAACGACCGTGTTGACATCGCGCTGGCGCTTCACGCTGACGGCGTTCATCTCGGACAGGACGATTTGCCGCCGGAGAAAGCACGGAAAATTTTGGGCGAAAAAGCGATTATCGGATTTTCGACACATAATCTTAATCAAGCGATTTCAGCCGTTAGACTTCCAATAAATTACATCGCAATCGGTCCGGTTTTCGCCACGAAAACCAAAGAAAATCCCGATGAAATTGTCGGCATTGAAACAATCAAAAAAGTGCGCGAAGCCGTCGGTGATTTTCCGCTTGCGGCTATCGGCGGCATAACTTCGGAAAATTTTCGTGATGTGTTGAATGCCGGCGCGGATTCGGCAGCGATCATTTCGGATTTACTACACGACGCGGAAAAAATAACCGAAAGAATGAAATTTTTTGCCCGATAATTCATAGAACATATTAAACAACATTTAACATAATTAAAATTCTTCTTGCTTTTTATATCAAACTGTATAAAATAAGAGTTGACAAGCGATTGCTTTCTTAATCGTTTGCTTTTAAATTTTCCTCTCTCTTTTCAAATTTCTCCAGGAGTAAATCCAATCAATGAGCTTACTTGATGTCGCCCCGATTATAGAGCAGATGCTGCTCATTTCCGATAATGTAAGCGACCTGAATTTTTCGACCGGTCAAAAGCCGCAGGTGGAAATCAGCGGAAGTCTATATTCCGCGTCACCGCTCGGTCTGGGAAAATTGACCGCTTTTCAAACCGAAATGATGGCGATGGCGATTCTGCGCGATAACCCGGAAGCCGCCTCGCAACTCGCAAAATTCGGAACGGCGGATTTAAGTTACAGCATTCCGGGACGCTGCCGTTTTCGCGTCAATATCTTTCAGCAGCGCGGTTCGTTTTCAATTGTGATGCGCGTTATTCCGTATGGAATTCCGAGCTTTGAAGCCTTAAACGTTCCGCCGCAGCTTGCCGAGATTTGCCATTTGCGCAACGGTTTAGTGCTTGTAACGGGTCCGACCGGTTCGGGAAAAAGCTCGACTCTGGCTGCGGTCATTGACAAAATTAACGAAACGAAAAGTTTTCATATTGTGACGATTGAAGACCCGATTGAGTTTCTTCATAATCATAAAAAATGCACGATAAATCAGCGTGAAGTCGGTTCGGACACGAAAAGTTTCGGTTCCGCTCTGCGTGCCGCGCTTCGCCAGGCGCCGAAAGTCATTCTCGTCGGCGAAATGCGAGATTTGGAAACGACGGAAATCGCGCTCGAAGCGGCTGAAACCGGACATCTCGTTTTATCAACTCTGCACACGATTGACGCGGCGAAAACGGTTGACCGAATTATCGGTATGTATCCGAAAAACGAGGAAAAAATTATCCGAATGCGTCTCGCGCAGACGTTTCGCTATATTGTTTCACAGCGTCTGATTCCGAAAGCCGACGGCAAAGGTCGCGTTGCGGCGGTTGAAATTTTGCGTTCAAATCAGAGAACGCGCGAATATATCGAAAAAGGTGAATCGGACGGCAAAACGCTGCTCGACGCGATGCGCGACGGCGAGCTTGACGGAATGCAGGATTTCGATTCGATTCTTCTCAAAATGATCCAGAAGGAAACTATTACTCTCGAAGACGGACTTTCATTTTCGACCAATCAAAATAATCTTCTTCTGCAAATAAAAGGCTTGGGCGGAAGCGACGATTACGCCGCTTCAATGCCGAAACCCGCGCTTAATATCGCGCCGCCACCGGCTAAAAATCCGAATTCCTTTCTCGATATGATTGAATAAAAACAATGGTAAGCGGTAAATGGTAAATCTAAAGCCATTCTTCCATTTACCATTTACCATTTACCATTTACCGCTTACCACTATAATTATGATTATTCGCTGCGATAATTGTTCGGTTTCTCTACAACTCGACGAAACGAAAATTCCGAAAACGAATTTCACGGTTCGCTGTCCGCGCTGTCAAAATTTGATTCGCGTGTCGCCCGAAGCGAAATCAACCGTTCAGCAGTTGAAAGCAAACGCTCCGGCGGTTGCGGTCAACGAAGGAGCGCAGGAATTTTCCGCCAAAGAATCCGAATTTCAAATCAACACCGCGATGCGCTCGCTGCTTGCGGCTCTGAAAACCGAAAACAAGGTTCTCGATTCGGACGACGAAGAAAGCGAAAAACCGCGCCGCGTGCTTTTATGCGTGGGACAAAAGCGCGACGAGATTGCCAAGACTTTGGTCGGCGAAGGTTTTAAGGTTTATATGGCTCAGACGCCGGCGCAAGCCAACGAACGCCTGCGCGACGGCAAAACGGAAATTTTGATTTTCTCGCCTGATTTCGCGGCGGATTTCGGCGGCGCGGAAATTTTGCAGCAAAAAATCAGCGCGATGCACGCGACCGAAAGACGACGCTTGTTTCTCGTATCGTGCGAAGACGGCGGAACGACGATGAGCGCCCACGAAGCCTTTTTGCGAAACCTGAACTTAATCGTCAACTCCAACGACATCAGTCAACTTCCTTTAATTTTGAGTCGCGCGTTAAAAGACTTCAACGAAATTTATCGCTATTACAACAACGCGGTAGGCGCTTTGGCAATCTGAGATTACAGCAAAATAAAAAAGGCGAACGGCGAAGTTAAATTTGTCGTTCGCCTTTTTTACTGTTGATTCGGTAAAATAATTGCCGCAAAGAAAGTTTTGGTTAATTTATGTTTCCGATACATTTCTGCAAATTTCACGGTTTCGGCAATGATTACATCGTTATCGAAAACGAAGAATTAAAAGCAATAGAAAATTTAGGCGAATTCGCAAAAAAGATTTGCCATCGCAACACAGGCGTCGGCGGCGACGGAATTGCGGTTTTGGAAAAGCTGGAAAATCAAATGGCAGATTTCGCTTGTCGCATTATCAATCCCGACGGCAGCGAAGCAGGATTTTCCGGCAACGGAACGCGCTGCGCGGTCGCTGATCTTTATTGTAAAAATTTATGGTCGGCAGAAAATCTCAAACTCGAAACAAAAAGCGGAATCAAGAATTATCAATTTCTCGAACGCTCGGAAAATACATTCTGGTTTCTGGCTGAACTCGGCAAACCGAAATTCGATTTGCCCGAAAATTCGCTGCTGAAAGATTCTTCGCAGGTGAAATCCGAAGCAACAGTTTCATCGTTTCCGATTCTTTTGCCGAAAGAAAATCTGATTATCGAAGCGTTTTTCATTGATGTCGGCAATCCGGTAGTTTGTATTTTTGTCAAAGATTTTGCTCCTTTCGCTTCGGATTTCGGCGAATTTGATTGGCAATTAATCGGTCGGCGAATCGAGTCTGCCGAAGAGATGTTTCCCGCAAGAACTAATTGCGTCTTTATCAAAACCATTGACCGTGAAAACATTGAAATCCGCATTTGGGAACGCGGCGCGGGCGAAACTTCGTCGTCGGGAACGTGTTCGATTGCGGCGGCGGTCGCTTCGGCTTCGACAGGGAAAACCGACAGAAAAGTTTCCGTTCACGCGCCGGGCGGCGTGACCGAAGCCGTCTGGCGCGAAGACGGCGAAATGCTGATTACGGGACGCGCGGATTTGGCTTTTTGCGGCGAATGGTTTGACAAAATCACGGTCGAGGATTGAAGATTCAAGATTCGGAATTCAAATTTGAAGTGTATAAATCCTGAATTCTGAATCTTGAATTGATAGATAAAATAAGAAAATGCTTGACTTAAATTTTGTCAGAGACAATTTAGAACTCGTTAGAACGGCTTTGAAAAACCGCAATTTTCCAGCCGAAGCGCTCGATGTTTTTGCCGAACTCGACGCCGAACGTCGGCGCGTCATCAGCGAATCGGACAATTTGAACCAACGGCGAAACGCTTTGAGCAAGGAAATCGGCGCGTTGATGCAAGCCGGAAAACGCGCCGAAGCCGATGCGAAAAAAGCCGAAGTCGCTGATTTAAAAGAGAAGCAGAGCGAACTCGAAAAAAAGCGCGACGAATCGGAAAATGCAATGCGCGAACTGCTCGCCGGACTGCCGAACATTCCGGCGGACGATGTTCCGGTCGGCGCGGACGAAAGCGCAAATGTTGAAGTTCGTCGCTGGCATTCGCCGAAAGAGTTTGATTTCGAGCCGAAAGATCACGTTGATTTGGGCGAAAAATTGGGCATTTTGGATTTGGAACGCGCGACGAAAATTACGGGTTCGCGGTTTTCGATTTTGAACGGCGCGGGCGCGCGGCTCAGTCGCGCTCTGGTCAATTTTATGCTCGACGTTCACACGACCGAACACGGTTACACGGAAACTTTGCCGCCGTTTATCGTCAACGCCAAAGCGCTTTTCGGAACGGGACAACTGCCGAAATTTGAAGAAGACTTATTTAAATTAACCGACGAACGCGGATTTTATCTGATTCCGACGGCGGAAGTTCCGGTGACGAATTATCACGCGGGAGAAATTTTGGACGCGGCGGATTTGCCGAAATATTACACGGCTTACACGCCGTGTTTTCGCTCGGAAGCGGGAAGTTACGGGCGCGACACGCGCGGACTGATTCGCCAGCATCAATTTGAAAAAGTCGAACTCGTCAAACTGTGTCTGCCGGAAAATTCCGCTGACGAACACGAAAAATTGACGGCGAACGCCGAGCGAATTTTACAGCTTTTGGGTTTGCCGTATCGGACGATGATTTTGTCAACCGGTGATATGGGTTTCGGCGCGACGAAAACTTACGACATTGAAGTTTGGCTGCCTTCGCAGAACACTTTTCGGGAAATTTCCAGTTGTTCCAATTGCGGCGATTTTCAAGCCAGACGAATGAATCTGCGTTTCAAACGCGCGGGCAATGCGAAAACCGAATTCGTCCACACGCTTAACGGTTCGGGTTTAGCCGTCGGGCGAACGTGGATTGCGATATTGGAAAATTATCAGCAAGCCGACGGTTCGATTTTGATACCGGAAATTTTGCAGTCTTATATGAACGGTTTAGAAAAAATTCAGGCAAAATAATTTTGCTCACAAAAAAAGCGACCTCAACTCGAAAGAACTGACGCCGCTTTTTACAATTAAATTATCGTTTAAGTCAAACCCTGTTTTTTAGCTTCTTCCTTAACGGTTTGCGTAACGTCTCCCGCGCTGTCTTTGACATTTTGGGCAATGTCTCCGGCGGCTTGTTTAACCGTTTCCGTAACATTTCCGGCGACTTTTTGAACTTTACCGATTGTTTCGCGCGCGGTTTCCTGCGCTTTATGCACAAGATTATCGCGCGTTTCGCCCATCAATTCGCCTTCAAAACGGGTTGAAGGAATTGAAAAGCCGACCGCCGCGCCGATTGCCAGAGCGACTGCGCCGACTGCCAGCGGATTTTCTTCGATATAATATTCGTATTGGTCTTGCGCTGAACCGGCGACATCTTTGACTTGCGAGCCTAAATTACCGGCTTGCGCGTATGCTTTACCGGCAACGTCGCTGACCGTATCGGAAACAGTTCCCGCCGCATTGCTGACTGTTTCTCCGATTTTGCCTGCTGTGTCGCTTACCGTATTTTGCACGTTTGAAAACGTTGATTGATTATCTCCCGATGAAAATTCGCGTTTGTTATTACTGGTTTCGGGTTTGTAATCATAATTATTTTTGTGGCGATGATGTGAACGCTTTTCGCTTCCGTTCATATAAAGCAGACCGATACCCAATCCGATAAATGTCAATGCCAGCGGATTTTTTAGCGCCGTTCGCATCATATTTGTATCGGATACTTCATTCATTCCTTTATTTACATAATTCATAACATTTCCCACCTTTCCTAAAGTCGCATCATAGACGGAATCTTTCGCCGTCTGAATCGCGCTGTTAATATGTTCGGAGACTTCATCTTTAAGCTGTTCGCTGATGTTGGAAAAGCTAAGTTTTTCCTGAATCGCGTCAATGGTTTCGCTCAATTGAGAACGAGTCTCAACAATATCCGTCCTTATTTTTTCGGTTCCGTCCGTATCCGTATCCGAATTTTCATCATTCGCAAAGTTTTCGGTCGAACGATTTTCCAAACTTGTGTTGACGGATGTGTCGACGTTTTCATTGATTGCGCCTGTTTCGCTGTCGTTTATTTCCGTTCCTTCGTCTAACTCACTTGATCTTTCAGCCATTTCGCATCCTCCTTAATCGTTTCAACCGTCTGAGTCGGCGTAAGTCCTGTTGTTTTTAACGCATTCAGCGCCGACAACACCAATATAACTGCGGCGACGCCGACGATTATGCCGACAATCAAAGCCGCCAGCCAATAATTTGCGAGCAGATTTCCCAAACCGATAATCAGCGCCGCGATAAAAGCCAGCAAAGCCGCATAAGCTACCGCGCCGCCGACAACCAAATACCCGACATTTTTTCCGACCTTAACCGCTTTTTGCGTCAATTCGGTTTGCGCCAAAGCGACTTCCTGCCTGACCAATGTGCTGGTTTCAGAAGCGAGTTCGGAAAAAAGGTCGCCGAGAGAGCGCTCATCTTTCGTAATTTGTTGTGCCATAATTAGCCTCCTTTATTTGTCGAGAAGGCATCCGAAGATGTTCCGGCGTCAGTAGATGTTTTATCGGTCGTGGCGGTTTTGGAGCTTTTCGGGCTGTCCGTTAATCCTACTTTTCTGCTCAAATCTTCCGGCAAATAAACGCCTTCGCTTTCGTCGGGAATATAAACTCCTTTTCTTTGCCGGCGCGGACGACGCATTAAGGCTTGATTCGGATTGCCGCTTTTCAAAAATCTCGCCGCTACGATTCCGAGCGCGAAAGCGCCGCCGATAAACACAGCCGGATTGTTGCGGGCAAAATCTTCAACGTCTCCGACTAATTCGCGCAAATCTTTTTTATCCAGATAGTTTGAAATTTGCTCGACCTGATTCGCCAAAGAATCGCCGTATTTAGCGGTTAAACCTGCAATCGGAGTGTTCTCGTCCGCGCCGCGCAGATTTTCGCCCATTTGCCTGATGCCGTCCGCGACGCTCGACAAACCGCGAGCGAGATTGTCTTTTTGCGTTCCTATCTGCGTCGAAGCCTGTTCGGTAACTTTTTCGTAGGCTTGACCCGCAGTATCTTTCGCCTGTTGGAGAATTTCCTTCGCAGCCGGTATTTCATTTTTTGAAGCCGCGTCGCCTGTTTTATTATTGGTTTGATTATTCGATGAATTTATTAAGTCCTTCGCCTCGTCTTGTCTGTTATCCTGCGCCGAACTATTGGTCTGATTGTTGACATCGTTGACCTTTGTATTTTCCGATGTCGAATCGTCCGTGCGTTTTTCTTGTGTTTCTGCCATCTTTTTAACTCCCTTTTGATTATTTATAAACTTGGTTTTGCGATTGACAATCAAATTTTTGCAAATCGTATCGAAACCAAACAATTAACATTGTGTTTTTGTTTCGGGGCAAGCGCTATGCCATCAAACGAAGAGTTTTGTCGGGTAAAACACAATCCTCGAAAAAAATCTTCGACGGTAAATCGAGCGTCCGTTCTCGGTTGAGGATAGATTTTTTAAAACGTCAAAACTTTTTATGAATATGTAACTGCACAGACAGCAAAGATATTTAGTTTAGCAGTTTAGCGGAATGTGAAATTGAAGACTTGAAGGTTTGTTTCATAAATAATAAAATGCTGAAATTAAAAGTTGAGTAAAAATCAGTTTGTTAAACCGGCGATAAATTCGTTTCAAGCGTTTCTGTTATCCTCGCCCGTAAAGTTCGGTCGCTTCTCTTAATCGCTGAACGATTTCGGGTGAAAAATTTTCTTCTTTGCATCGCCAATTCCAATTTCCCGAATTGGAAGCCGGCAGATTCATTCGCGCTTCGCGTCCCAAGCCGAAAACGTCCTGCAGCGGAATTATTGCCGTATCCGCGACCGATTCAAAAATAGCGCGAATAAAATCCCAATTAATCTCGCGCCCGTCGCTGTTCAGATACTTAAAGCAAAATTCGCGCTCCCGCCGGTTTGCGGCGGCAAACCAGCCGACCGTCGTATCGTTGTCGTGCGTTCCGGTGTAGGCGACGCAGTTTTTTATATAATTGTGCGGCAGGTAACTGCTGCTCGTATCGCCGCCGAAGGCATATTGCAAAATTCGCATTCCGGGAAAATTAAAATAATCGCGCAGCTCTTCCACATCCGGCGTAATTACGCCCAAATCTTCCGCCATAAACGGCAATTCGTCGCCGAGCGCATTTTGCAACGCCTCAAAAAGCTGTCTGCCCGGCGCGTTAACCCAGGTGCCGTGTTCCGCCGTTTTGTCCGCGCCCGGAACTTCCCAGCACGCCGCAAAACCGCGAAAATGGTCAACGCGAACGACATCAACCGTTTTCAATGTGAATTTTATACGCTCGATCCACCAGCGAAATCCGTCGCTTCGCATCTTTTCCCAATCGTAAATCGGGTTTCCCCAAAGCTGTCCGGTTTTTGAAAAATAATCCGGCGGAACGCCCGAAACAACCGTCGGCGAACCGTCGGCGTTTAACTTAAATTCCGAAGGATTATGCCAGACATCCGCCGAATTGAGCGCGACGAAAATCGGCACATCGCCGATAATTTTTATACCTTTTTCATTCGCGTAAGTTTTCAACTCAATCCATTGCCGGAAAAATAAAAATTGATAAAATTTATGCGCTTCGATTTCTTCCGGCAAGTTTTCACGCGCTTCGGCTAGAGCGGTTTCGTCTCGCAATTTTAGAGATTTTTCCCATTCATACCAGGGTTTTTGATTGCGGTTTTTCCTAATCGCCTGAAAAAGCGCGTAATCGTCGAGCCACCACGCAAATTCGTTTTTGAAAGATTGAAACTTTTCACGCAAATCAAAATCGGACATTATACGAAATTTTTCGTAAGCATTTGACAGAATTTGATTTTTCCAATCAATTACCTTTCCGAAATCAACTCTGTCTTCGGAAAAATCCGGTTTATGATTCGTTTCTTCTTCGTTGAGCAAGCCTTCCCGAACTAATTTCTGCGGTGAAATCAGATTGATGTTTCCGGCAAACGCCGAATAAGATTGATACGGCGAATCACCGTAACCTGTCGGACCTAAAGGCAAAATTTGCCAGTAAGTTTGTTTGGCTTCGGTCAGAAAATCTACGAATTTATACGCTTCGTCGCCGAAATCGCCGACGCCGAACGCGCCCGGCAGAGATGTCGGATGAAGTAGAATGCCGCTTGCTCTCGGAAAATTCATAAGTTCCCCACTATCTTCGTCGTGATTCGCCCGACCGGATAAAATCCGACGCGCTGATTTGTGTAATATGGCGAGCGTTCGTAAAAGAAATTCAGGCGTGCGCGCGGATTCTTCGCAAAACTTTCGTCGTTTAATTTTTCTTCAAATTCTTTTTTGAGCGCGGGATTTTTCGCCAGCATTTCACGCGCGAGTTTTTCTAAAACGTAACCTTCGGCATATTCTTTCTGCTCGAAAATCGCGTTGAAAAATCCCCAATAAACAAATGAATCGGTCGAATTCGGCTCAAGCAAATGAATGGCGACGTTTGCCTCTTCCTGCGCTGTCGGAACGATTATGGAATTAGCCGGGAAAACTCGCGTCTCTTTTATCGGAACAGTTTTAAAACTTACCGTCACGCGATTTTCAAATGAAGCGGGAGCAAATTTCACGTCTGTAAAACGATAGCTTTCGACTTCGATTTGTAAAGGTTTTGTCAGTCTCCCGAATTGAATTCCGTGCGCTTGTAAAACATCAATCGCATCTTTCCACTGCGGCGGAACGATGTAATAAAGCGGCGGCGCGACTCCGAGCGAAATTTTTCCTTCGTCGAATTTCGGAATCGTCAAATCGAGCGGTTTCGTGCCGTAAATTATGCGTTTCGCGCCGGAAATGTCGCTGTCTTCGACTTTGTATTCGACGCCTTTAAAAGCGAACGGAACGGATTTATCGGTCGTTTCGATTCGCAAGGGAAATTGACGATTCGCATCAAAAGTTTTGCCGCGCTCGACGGTTTCCGAATCGGCTTTTCGGTTGACTTCAAACAGTGAATTTTTGTTTTGAACTATTTCTTCAATCGTGTAGCGCAAAACGTCGTAAGTTCCGCGAACGCGCGATTTATACGACTTTAACATATGCGTTTCAATCAATAATCCGGCGCGATTTCTAAGCGGAACATAGCCGGTCGCAAAACGCGGAGTGGCGATAAAAGTGGCGACGCCTTTGGAAACGTCGCGTCCGGCAAACTCGATGTAATGCGTCAAAAGATTGCCTTCCGATTCGACTTTCGGCACGACATTTTTATCGAAATGTTCAAACATCCAATTTTTAATTTCGGGCGAAACTTCCTCGAAATGCGCGAATTCGTAAGTTACGTTATATTGAAAATCCGCGCCGTCGGTGACGTGGCAATCTATAAAAAAATCCGGCTTCCATTCATTCCAAAGTTGCAGCCACGCGCGCGTTTCCGGCGCGTCGGCTTTCATATAATCGCGGTTGAGATTTAGTCCGGCGGTCGTCGCGCGAAAACCCATTTCATCGGGTCCGTTTTGATTGATTCGATTGTAAGCATTGAAATTTTCGTGTCCGTCCACGTTGTAAATCGGCACGAACAAAATTACGACATCTTTTAATAAATCGGCGCGAGTTTTCGTGATCGCAATGTCGCGCAGAAGCGCGAGTCCCGCGTCTTTGCCGTCCGATTCGCCCGCGTGAATGCAGGCTTGAATCAAAACAATCGCTTTGCCTTTTTTACGAGCCGCGTCAGGCGTAAAAGTTTTACCGTCGGCGGCAATCAAAAGCGGCAAATCTCTGCCTTCGCCGCTTTTTCCGAACGATTGATAAACGATTTTGTCCGACGATTTCGCCAGTTTTTCGGAGTAAGCGACGGTTTCCGAATAGCGCGGAGTTTTTTGGTAATCGGTTTTTTCCGCATACGTCAGCCAATCTTGCGGAACATTTTTCGATTCGCTTTGCGCTTTTATCGTCATAGAAAACAGGAAAATCGAAACAAAGAAAATAGCGATTGATTTCAAATTTGAATGATTCATAAATCAAAATTTAACACAGAGGAAAATTAACAGGGATGAAGAGGATAGACAAGGTTAAAACCGAATGATTTCAAAATCTTCAATTCGCGCTTTTCAATTATTTTCTCGTATTTGACTTGTTTTATCTGCAATTTAAAAAATCAAACTTTCATTTATACTCAAGACTTTTATTTTATCCGAAAGATTCATCTGCGCCGCTTTTTCTTTCAACAATCGTAAAGGTTCGTTCGGCGGTTCGTCAGACAAATCAAATCTGCCGTAGTGCATCGGGACGAGAATTTCGGCTCGCGCGTCGGTAAAGGCTTTGAGCGCGTCGTCTGGCGAATTGTGATTCGGCTGCATAAACCATCTGGGTTTATACGCGCCGATGCCGATTAAAAAATAATCAATTTCGGGGAACAATTCGGCGGTTTCTCTGTAGTGCGAGCCGTAACCGGAATCGCCACTGAAATAAATTGTTTTCGACGCGCTCGAAATCACGAAGCCGCCCCAGAGCTTGTGATTCATATCAAAAAGTCCGCGCCGACACCAATGGCGGACGGGCAAAAAATAGATTTTCAAACGTTCATCGGGAAGTTTGAACTGTTGAAACCAGCCTGCCGTTTGAATCTCGTTCGTCGGCGCGACCCAATCCCGCAAAAGTTCTTCCATTCGCAAACCGGCATAAATGCGCGCGTTCGGAAATTTTTCGGCGATTTGTTTGATTGAACTCTCGTCGCAATGATCGCGGTGGTCGTGCGAGAGCAGAACGTAATCAATTTGCTTTATCTTCTCAATCGGCGAAGGCACGTCAACAAAAGTTTTGACGAGCGGCGGCTTGCCGAAAATCGGGTCGAGCAGCAGATTTTTGCCGTTCAAGCGAACGAAAAACGAAGCGTGTCCGAGCCACAAAATGCCGTCTTTTTCGCTGTCAAAAAATTCGGTCGGGTCTAAAACGGCTAGTCTTTGCGTGTCGTTTTCCTTCTCTTCCTTTTGCGGATTTGCGCTTAACTGCCATTTTAATAAATCAATAAATTTTGACTGAAAAGGGAATTCGTAATTAACGAATCTGCCTTTTTCGTCAACCGGCGTGCCTCTCCAATCAGATTTTGTTGTCGGCAGGTTTTCGTTTTTGACGTATTTTTCAATCACTGCTTTATCATTGCATCAACCAAAATCGCAATCAACAGCGCGAGCGAAATTAATGGTGCGATTTCGACAACTGCGATAAGAATTTTTCATTGTGCTTCGTTTTAGATATTTGCGGATAAAATCAAAAACAGCCGATTACCGTTTGTCGCAAAATGCGGTAATCAGCCGTTAATTTTAGATCAGGTTTTTGCAAATTTTAATCGCCGGTCATTGTCTCCGGCGGTCGGCTCGTCAATTCGCGCCAAGATAAATGCTCGCTTCCGTCGTCCAATCTGACCATCGAAATCGCGCCGGGCGACGGGCAAACCAAATAGCATAAATTACAGCCGACGCACTCCGGTTCGTCAACGACCGGAAATTTATTCGAGTCGAAATCGAAACATTGATGCGCTCCGTCTTCGCAGGCGACGTAACAAAGATTGCATTTTATACAATTTTCGTTGTTCACGCGGGCGACGGTTTTATATTTCAAATCGAGATTGCCCCAATCGGTTATGCGCCCGACCGATTTTCCGATAACGTCATTGACCGAAGCGAAACCTTTTTCATCGAGATAATTATTCAAACCGTCAATCATATCTTCGACGATGCGATAACCGTAGTGCATCACGGCGGTGCAGACTTGGACATTTGACGCTCCCAAAAGCAGAAATTCCACCGCGTCGCGCCAGTTATTTATGCCGCCGATGCCGGAAATCGGAATGTTCACTTCTACATCACGCGCTAATTCCGAAACCATATTGAGCGCAATCGGTTTAACGGCAGTTCCGCAATATCCGCCGTGCGCCGCCATTCCGTTGACGTTCGGATACGGAATCATCGTGTCAATGTCCACGCCCATCACGGAATTTATCGTATTTATCAACGAAATCGCGTCCGCGCCGCCATTTTTTGCGGCTCGCGCCGGCGGCAAAATGCTCGTCACATTCGGCGTAAGTTTCACAATCACGGGCAAATCGGAAACTTCCTTCACCCATTCGGTAACCATACAAGTATATTCGGGAACTTGCCCCATCGCCGCGCCCATTCCGCGCTCCGACATTCCGTGCGGGCAACCGAAATTCAGTTCAAAACCGTCCGCGCCCGTGTCCTGCGATTTTTTAACAATCTCGTGCCACGCCTCGCGCTTTGATTCGACCATCAAAGAAACGATGACGGCGTTGTTCGGATATTTCTTTTTGCACTCGTAAATTTCTTTCAAATTTACTTCGAGCGGACGATCCGTAATCAATTCGATATTATTCAAACCAATCATCCGACTCGCGCCGTTATCAATCGAAGCCAGCCGCGACGAAACATTAACAATCGGCTCGCCCAAAGTCTTCCAAACCGCGCCGCCCCAACCCGCATCAAACGCCCGTTCGACCATCGAACCCATATTCGTCGGCGGCGCAGATGCCAGCCAAAACGGATTCGGCGATTTGATGCCCGCGAAATTTACGCTTAAATCTGCCATAATTTTTTAACCTAATCGAAACTCTGCTTCAAATCTTCCCATTATTTCGCCGGGTTTGTTTAATGTTTGGTCAAGCGATTAAATCAAAATCCTTTTGAAATCATTCAAAATTCTTCCACAAAAATTAAACGCCTGCTCCCGGTCATTTCGTAGTCTGCTTCATAACAACGTGCTGGACGGCGATTAGCCATTGTCCGCTCTCTTTTCTCATAATATAAAGCGTAAGGTATTGTCTGTCCGGGAGCGACTTGCCATCGTCTCCGCGAAAGCCGCTTAGGATTTCCTCGCAATCCAAAGTCGCCACAGCAGGCGAATAAAATTTGATGCTAATGTTGGTAGCCTTTATCTTCAATACGCCGCTGCTAATAATACTATGATAATCTCTGATACTCTTTCGCCCGGATACTTTAAGACCATACGGGCTTGTAAAATCGGCATCCGGCGTAAATAATTTCACAAAGGCATCGAGATCAGGTCTGTTCCAATTTTCTTCAAATTTTGCCATCACATTTTTGACAGCTTTTGCATCGTTTTTATTCTGTGCTTGTGCATTGTATGGAACTTGAAGCAATATGATTAGCGCAATAAAAATTGTCATAATTGAGCTGTGCATAATTCGGTTCATTGTATAATCTCTTTTCATCAATTGAATCTCCTCGCCACTTTCAGGTGATTAATAAAATCTTAAAACGCGCATCATTGCTTCAACTAATCGAAACTTCGTTCTAAATTCTCCCAAATCATTATTGAATTCTCCAAGAATTGTATAAATTTCGAGCTTTGCCGAATTTTGTCCAAGTGTGAATCCGTTGCAAAAAGAGGATAAACGGATTTTAGTATTCATCGTTTCCTGAAGCCGTTCGACGTTATGAGAAAGCATCAAAAACGCGCTTGAGCTTTTCCCACGAAGGCTTTATGTTTCGCATAAATTCGGCAAATTCCGGCGTTTGGCGAATACGATCTAAATTCGGGTCGCGCTCAAATGTAGTGTAAATCGGCATTCCGGTGTCATAAGTTTCTCTGAGCCATTTAACCGCTTCTCCGGCTTTGCCATTGAGCGCGCAGGCGCAGGCGAAATCATACGTCGCGTGATGATAAGCCTGCGAGATGGTAATTTTCTGGCGAATCTGCGGAATCAATTCATCCACTTCCGCAAATTTTCCCTGTCGGGCGAGGAGTAAAACTTTTTCGCCTAAACGTCTCGGATTATTCGGCGCGTTGGCGAGTGCTTCATTTAAAGACGCTTCAGCTTCCGCAATACGATTAGCACCCAACAAAGCGCGAATGTATCCGTTGGCGTTCGCGCCGTAAGGTTTTCCGATTTCGATGGCTTCGTCATATAACCCAAAAAGAGAGTAAGCGTCAACAAAGGTAAATTTAAGCATATCATCAGACGGATCGAGTTCTTTAGCAAGTTTTAACTCTCTAATGGTGACGTTTTCAATGCCGCTGTGAAACGCGAAAATTCCCATTTCATAAGCTCCGGCACGCGGATATGATTGGCGCAAATGCAGTATTCCGCGCACAGCAGCGGGAATGTCAAAATTATGATATTTACTCCAAGAGATTATACTGCGCGCTTCATAAATTTGCGGCAGTTCAGGGTTAATTGATGCGGCTGTCTCCAACTGGCTCTCAGCTAATTTAATCCATTGCGGGTTTTCAGCATCATTGAAAACAGCCTTCCAAACATAGCAGTAGGCGAGCCGGGCGTGTGCCAAAGCGTAATTAGGATCAATCTCGACCGCTTTTTTATACATCTCGATGGCGATGTTTATTTCGGGCGAATCAACCAAATTTCTTTTTACGAGATTGTAATTGCCTTTCAGAAGATATTCATAAGCTTCGACGTTATCGGCATAACGATTGAGCAATTCGGCTTTGTCGCCGCTCTGCAATTTTACTTTGAGAACTTCAACGACCGATAAAGTGATTTCGTCCTGCACCTCGAAAATGTCTTTCATTTCGAGATTGTATTTTTCCGACCATAACTGATAACCGTCTGCGACATTGATAAGTTCGACGGAAATCCGCACCCGATTTCCGATTTTTCTGACGCTGCCTTCGACTATTTTCTGCACATTCAGCTTTTGACCGATTTCACTAATTTCGAGATTTTTGCCTTTAAACGAAAAAGCCGATGTTCGCGCCGCGACCTTCAAGTTTTCGAGCTTGGAAAGCGCGCTCGATAATTCTTCGGCTAAACCGTCGCAGAAATATTCGTTTTCCGGGTCGGCACTCATATTGGCAAACGGCAGAACGGCGATTGAATTTTCATTTTGAGCGGATTTATTCGGCTCGTTTGAAACCGAAAATCTCGCAGTTTCCAAAGTTCGATTCGGCGACTTACTATTTTCAAGTTCTTCCGCAAAATCAATTCGCCGCTTGAAATTGCTTAAATCTAAAAGCAAGTCTTTCATCGTTTGATAACGCTCCGCAAGATTCTTTTTAAGCGTCTTAGCAACGATAATTTGCAATTCGTCGGGAATGTCGGCTTTGTAATAAGTTAAAGATTTCGGTTCCTGATTTATCAAATTGGCAAATGATTCCGACATCGTATTGCCCGCAAACGGCGTTTTGCCCGCCAGCATTTCGTAAATCACCGCGCCCAAACTGAAAATGTCCGTTCGCTCGTCAATTCGTTCGCCTTTTGCCTGCTCCGGCGACATATAATTAACCGTTCCCATTATCACGCCCTGCGCCGTCTCACTTTGTTTGGCGGTTTCGCCTTCCAAATTGATAAAAGAATTTTGCTGTTCGACGAGCTTTGCCAATCCGAAATCGAGAATTTTCACATAACCGTCGGGACGCACGATAATGTTTTCCGGTTTGATGTCGCGGTGAACGATATGCGCCGAGTGCGCGGCTGAAAGCGCGTTGGCAATTTGAATCGAAATATCCAAAACTTCCGGCAGTTTTATCGGCGATTGATTGAAAATTTCACGCAAAGTCACGCCTTCGATAAATTCGCTGACGATATACTGCACACCATCGCTCTCGCCGATTTCGTAAATCACCAGAATATTCGGGTGATTCAAAGCGGAAGCGGCTTTGGCTTCTCGCACGAAGCGTTGCAGATTCGATTCGTGCGCGGCAAATTTTTCATTAAGAATTTTGACGGCGACTTTCCTGTCTAATTTCGTATCCTGAGCCAGATAAACTTCGCCCATTCCGCCCGCGCCGATTTGTTTGCCGATTTCGTAGTGACCGAAACGAACGCCTTCCCGAAGATTTTGGTCGTCAGCAATGTTCCCGGCGACTTCAGCGACCGCAGGCTTTTCCATAAAACTTTCCGCGCTGTCGTGAGAATTCAAAAGCGATTCGACTTCGCGGCGCAGAGGTTCATCGTTGCCGCAGGCTTTGTCGAGAAAAAGCGCACGACTGTCAGGCGCGAGTTCGAGCGCGTCGCCAACGATTTCTTTTACTTGCTGCCATTCTGCCATCGGTTCTTAGTCCAAAAACCAAAGATTAAATCATTTGGATTACAATGTGAAAATCTTAAATTTGAAATCGGCATTAAATATCAAACTTATTATCTTGTCAATTCGCGGTGCAGCCAAGCCTTTGCCGTCGTCCACTCGCGCTTGACGGTAGCGGTAGAAATCTTTAGAACGTCCGCCGTTTCCTGCAAAGTTAAATCGGCGAAAAATTTCAGTTCGACGATGTGGGCTTGTCGCTCGTCCATTCGGGCGAGTTTGTTTAAGGCTTCATCAAGCGCGATCAAATCAAAATCTTTCGCGTCCGCCGCTACTGACAACGCTTCTCCAAGCGGCAAATCGCTGTTCGCGCCGCCGCGTTTGAGCCGGTGTTTGGCGCGGGCGTGGTCAACCAAAATCTCGCGCATCAGGTTTGCCGCAATCGCAAAAAAATGGGTGCGGCTTTCAAAACGGACGTTTTTTTGTTCGACGAGTTTCAGGTAAGCATTGTTTATCAATTCGGTGGTTTGCAAAGAATTATGGCGGCGTTCGCGCCGCAAATAACGATGCGCCTGCCGGTGCAATTCTTCGTGGACGAGCGGTAAAAGCGCGTCCAACGCTTCGCGCTCGCCGTCTTCGCTCCAGGCGCGAAGCCGTTCGGTTATTTCCCTTGATGGATTTGCAGCTTCCGTCATTGTATTTCATTGAAACAAAAAATTTGTTTAATCGAAGGATATTCCGATAAATAATTCGAGTCAATTGTTTTTTTTTATTTGTGTGAGCCAATCTGCCGACGTTTGTCGCACTTGATATATGAAGGCGAAAAAAACGCTTCAATCATAAATGAATCAAAGGAGAAAAATAATGAAAAGATCTATAGTCAAGGAATTTATCTTTCCCGGTCTACTTTCGGTGTTACTGTTTGGAGCAGTTCATGTTTCGGCTCAGACGATTTCCTCCGTTGTTAAGTCATCCGATGTCGCGTCCGAGCAATCTGCCGGAATCGTTGGACTATGGGACGTGAAGTTCGTGTCCGTCGGCACTCCCGGCATACCGGACGGGACGGTGATTGATCAGGCTTATGTCACATGGCACAGCGACGGAACGGAAATAATGAATTCGGGTCGTCCGGCAATAAGCAGCAATTTCTGCATGGGTGTTTGGAAGCAATTCGGACAACGCGGATTTAAGCTCAATCACTTCGCAAAGTCTTGGGATATGGACACCGGAAAAACTTTTGTCGGTCCGGCTAACATCAAAGAAGACGTTGTCCTGAACAAATTTGAAGACAGCTATCACGGAACATTCACAATCAATCAATATGATACCAACGGAAATGTTCTTGCCCATATCACCGGCACATTGACAGGTGTGCGTATCACGGTGGATTAAGCGATTACTGGCAAATAAAACGTGCGGTGCCGGAAATTGCTGCCGTTGAAATTGAAATGTAGAGTCAAACCAAAAACGCAAATAAAATCAGACGGTGATTGTTTAATCATTGTCTGATTTTACCTTTTGGAATTGGCGGCTGTTTTTGGCAATTTTCCGATTAAATTATCATTAAACTTTCGCTTTCGTTCATCGGACATTTCACCGCTTTAAAAAAGTTAGAAAACTAAATATTTGTAAATTATTACAAGTCAAACGCCAGCACCCGCAAAACGTATCTGTTCGCCAGTCAAATTAAGATGAATCCCCTGCGCCGCGAGTTTGCCCATTTGCGCCGCGTCAACCGCTTCCGCGCCGCCGTTGACGCAATCGCCGCCGGCGAAGATTTTCGGATTTGAAGTTTGCATCAGTTCATTAACGACGACGCGATTTTTTTCGTCCGTTTCGATGCCGATGGCTTGAAAAAATCCGAGTTGTTTTTGCTGTCCGATTGCTTTGATAATCATATCGCACGGAATTTCAAAAACTTGGTTCGAGTCGCCGGTTTTCTCACAGCGCAATGCGGTAACGGAATTATTTTCATCAGTCAAAATTCCAATCGGCGCGGTTTGCCAGACAAATTCTACGCCGTCTTTTTTCGCTAATTCGTATTCGTATCGGTAAGCCGAAATATCTTTTTCAGTGCGGCGATAAATCATCAAAACTCTTTCCGCGCCCAGTCGTTTGGCTTGCGTTACAGCGTCAATCGCCGTGTTGCCCGCGCCGATGACGGCAACGGTTTTGCCCAAAGGAATGTTTTTCCAATCGCGTGTTTTTATTCGTTCGATAAAATCGAGCGCGTCGAAAACGCCGTTCGTATCTTCGCTTAAAATGTTTAATCTGTTCGTCGCGCCCAAACCGACGGCGAGAAAAATCGTGTCGTGTTGATTTTGCAAATCGGCGAATGGAATCTTGTCAGAATTGTCTGCGGCAACGGATGAGTTAACTTTGTCAATCGAATTACTTATACCTGAAACTCCCGCTATCGAAGACGATTCTGACCCAACGATTTCAGCATTCAAATTAAACTCAACGCCGAGATTTTCGACTTGTCTTGCCTCGTCAACCGAAACGATTTGCGACATTTTATATTCCGCCATTCCGTATGTATCCAATCCGCCGGGCAGAGATTTTTTATCGTAAATCGTAATTTTATAACCGAGCCGCGCCAGATAAGTCGCGCAGGAAAGTCCGGCGGGACCCGAACCGATTATGCCGACGCTCTTGCCGTTCGACGCGCCTTTCTGAAAAATCCGTCTGCCGCTTTGCATCGCGTAATCGGTCGCGTAACGCTGCAATCTTCCAATCTCAATCGGCTTATCCATCAAAGTTTTCTCGACGCACGCGCCTTCGCATAAAACGTCAACCGGACAGACGCGAGCGCAGGTCGCGCCAATCGGATTCGCGTCGAAAATCACGCGAGCCGAACCAGTCAGATTTCCCGACGCGATTTTTTTGATAAAACTTGGAACGTCAATATGCGTCGGACAAGCGTGCGTGCAGGGCGCGTCAAAACAGTAAAGACAACGATTCGCCTCAAAGACGGCTTCGGCTTGATTCAGCGGTGGATTGATTTCCGCAAAGTTGCGTTCGATTTGTTCGTTGGAAAGTTCGCTCATAAGAATTTATTTTGACGATTTTTTGCGTTTTTTTGATTTTTCTTTCGATTCTTTTTCTGAAACTGCTTGCTTAACGGCGAATTTGATTACCTTTTGAATCTTTTCGCTGTTATCAAAAAGCAGATGTTTCGATTCTAAATCTATTTTGATTCCGCTAGTCTGCATATTTTATTCCAAGTGTCTTCATTTAATATTTCTCGCGTTTTATCAAATCCTTTTGCAATCAATTCGGGATTTCCGAATCGGCTGTTATCGTAAACCATCCAACTGTCGGAAATCGGCTGGTAGAGTTTGAAAAAATTCTTCAATCCTTTGAAATAACGGCGATATATCACGTCTGCCGGAATGTCGTGTCCGCCTTGACTGACGCGCCCGCGCACTCGCTCGCAGGCGAGTGTGGGACTATCCAGCCACAGAAAAACAAGATGAAATCCAAATCCTTCTTGTTTCAAACCGGCAAGCCAGTTGGCGTAAAATCTGGTCGCCAAAGTCGTCTCGAATGCGAAAGGATTTCGCGCTTTCGCCAAATCCTTCAGCCGTTTCAACATCAATCTACCCGCTTCCATCGAAACCGATTCGGGCGAAAAAGCCGACAAACCTTGCGCGATAACATCGGCATTAACAAAATTCTTCAAACCGAACGCATCGCGCAAAAGATGTGGCGCAATCGTTGATTTTCCCGCGCCGTTGCATCCGGCGATGACGATAATTTTCGGATTTTCGCTCACTCAATTCTCATCAAAATTCCGCATCGGCTTCGATTTCGATCAGCATTTCCGCATCAATCAATTTTGAAACTTCAACCATCGTCGTCGCGGGCATAATCTCGCCGAAAAATTCGCCGTGCGCTCTGCCGAATTCTTCCCAGCGCGAAATGTCGGTAACGAACATTCTCGTTCGCACGACATTTTCGAGCGTCGCACCCAAAGCCTGTAAAGCGCGTTCGATATTTTTAATCACCTGAACGGTTTGCGCGTAAGCGTCGCCGATGCCGACGACATCGCTGTTTTCGTCAGTCGCCGTCGTGCCGGTAACGTAAATTCGCGTTCCGACTTTGACCGCCCGCGAATAGCCGACGATTGATTCCCATTTCGCGCCCGACGAATATTTTTGTCTTTCTTTCATTAGCCCACCTTAACGAAATATGTGCCGTCGAATTTATAGTTGATAAATTTATCGGTTACTCTTCCGAGCGAGAATTTTTTGTCTTGAATAACGATTGGAATCTTAATAGTTTTGGTCGCTTTGTCGTAAAGAATAAGTTTTATCGGTCTTTCTTTACGGTTAACTACCGAGAAGAAATCGTATTCAAATCCTATTGAATCGGTCAAGCCTTCTTTTGTTTTAAAGAGCTTAATTTTATCCTTCAATTCGCTGCCTTCGATTTTGTATAAACCGATTGATTGATAGCTGTCAATATTCGACAAAATCGCGGTCGAACAAACCGAATAAACTTTTCCGGCTTTCGTATCGTGAGTAAAAATCGAATAGACGAAACTGCCCGAATCGTATTCCGCTTCCGGTTCATCGGTTTTTGAATAAATTTTGCCGTCCGTTCCCTGATACTGATAGACGCGGGAAAAGTCATGCATTGTGCCGCCGTCCTCGGTGTCCCAAGAATAAATGCGAAATTTTCCGTCTTCCGATGTGACAACGGTTAAATATTTGCTCAACGTCGTAAATCCATATTTGAGCGTCGAAGCGTCTTTGGTATATTTCAGAAGTTTTTCTTCAAAAACCTGATTCGCATTTGAAAGTTTTTTCTCGTTGTAACTGCTTCCATAGTCCGACCATTTTTGAACATCTTTAATTGCGCCGACTAATTCCTGCTCAATTTTCACTGCGGTTTGCCCGAACGCCGATAAAGTGAAAACGAACAAAATCAAGGCGACGAAATTTATTTGCAAGAGTTTTTTCATAGTTTTTATTCACCGTCATTGTGAACTGCTTCAACCGGACAATAGAGAAATACTTCTTTGCAAAGTTTTTCTTCTTCAGGTGTTTCCGGTTGTTTGAAAACATAAGTTTGGTAAGACTCTTCATCCAGTTTGAAGTTTGCCGGAGCAATATCGTAGCAACAATGATCTATGCAGCTATTACAATCAACATAATATTTTCCTTTAACATTCAAAGGATGTCTTTTAATTATATTGTTCATTATTTAATCGGCGACAATTTGCCCGTAAGCATCGGGTCTTCGGTCGCGGAAAAACTGCCAGGTGTTTCTCACTTCACGAATCAAATCCATATTTAAATCCGCCACAACTAATTCATCTTTATCACGCGCGGCTTCGGCGATGATTTGCCCGCGCGGGTCGCAGAAATAACTTTGCCCGTAAAATTCGCCGATGTTCCAGGGTGCTTCCGTGCCGACGCGGTTGATTGCGCCGACGAAATAACCGTTGGCGACGGCGTGCGCGGGCTGTTCCAATTTCCAGAGATATTCCGATAAACCTGCGACCGTTGCCGACGGATTAAAAATAATCTCCGCGCCGTTCAAACCCAAACATCTCGCGCCTTCGGGAAAATGGCGGTCGTAGCAGATGTAAACGCCGATTCTGGCAAACGCCGTATCGAAACACGGATAGCCGAGATTGCCGGGGCGAAAATAAAATTTCTCCCAAAATCCGGGCGCGACGTGCGGAATATGCGTCTTGCGATATTTCCCCAAATACTTTCCGTCCGCGTCAATTACCGCCGCCGTGTTGTAATAGATACCGGACATTTCTTCCTCATAAACCGGCACGATTAAAACCATCCCGTTTTCTTTAGCAACGTCCTGCATCATTTTCACAGTCTTGCCGTCGGGAACTCTCTCGACCGCTTCATACCAGCGCGTCTGCTGTTCGGCGCAAAAATACGGCGTGGTGAAAATCTCCTGAAAACAAAGCATCTGCACATTTTGCTTTGCCGCGTCTTCGACCATTTTCATTTGATGTTCGATATTCGCCTTTTTAATTTCCTCAATCGGCGCGTCGGTCGGCGCGACGTTCGCGGCTTGAATCAGTCCGCATTTGATTATTCTTGACATAAATTATCCTCAAATAAGTTCACTTTTCTCTCGTCTTTTGACAAACCATAATATAAATCGCAAAAGAAAAAATCCTATAAAGCCAAAGAAGAAAGTCGCGCCGCAAGGAAATATAACAAACATTGGTCCTGACGATTTAAACATCAGCGGCTTTATTTCTTTTTCGTTTGCTTCGTATCGTGAGAGAAACAAACCGTCGCCAATTATTTCAAACTCAATTTCCTGTTTTCCTTCCGCAAGCGTTTTTGCGCTGATTCGCGGAGTTCCTTTTCCATTTCTTCTAATTTGGTCATCATTTAATTGTTTATTTATCAAATCTTCCTTTCCGTTCGGAATTAGAAATGAATAGTTCGGATTGTCTTTCTCATATTTCTCTAAATCTTTCGTAAAAACAAGTTCCGATCTATTCGGCGTAATAATAACAACGGGAAAATATTCGGGTTTAGTATCTGAAACTTCTTCTTCCGCTTGTTTCTCAAAATATTTCCACGAAATCACAAAAGTTAAGACCAAAAATATGATAAAGCCTAAAATCCAAATTAGTGAGTGCAGAATCTTTCTCTTTTTTGAAGAATTTGCAATCATAATCTTTCCAAATTTTATTTCCCAAACTTCGCATCATCAATCGTCGCGTTGATTTTCACGTCCGTAATCTTCCGCGTCCAACTGATATTCGGCATCGCGTAACGAATCGTCGTCGGCAATTTCACGCCGCCGAAATCTTTGTAATCGGCGTAATCAACTTGATACTGATAATTGCCGATGACCGTTGGCGTTGACGCAACACGGCGGACGAGCAGATTTGTCTGCGTGTCGAAATAAAGACGTTCGCGCGCATTGTCGGGCAAAGTTCCGATGAGCAGATAAACTTCGCGCCCGTCAATTTTATCAACGAAACGATAATCCAATTTTTGATAAACCGTTTTCAAATCGGCGAACGAAAAAATCTGCGCGCTGCGTTTTACCTGCTCCATTTCGTCCGCCTTCAAATTTATTGCGTCCGCGCCTACGCGTTTCCACGAAGTTGTTCCGTCGAAAATTTCGGTAACGACCGTTTTCGGATAAGTCGTAACGATTGATAATTTATCCGCTTTCTGCGTGATTTCTTCCGCTTCGACGGTTTTATTGTTCGGCTCGACGCGCGATGCTTTTATGACGCGCGAAGTGATTTTTCCAATCGCGTCTTTGCCGCCGACTGCCTGCGTATATTTTTCTAAAATCGCATCAGCCGTCGGTTTCGCGTCCGGCTGTTTCGGTCGCTCGTCTTCGGCGGTTTTCGGCATCAAATTCGGCGCGGACTGCGGATGCGTTTTGCCGTTATGACAAGTGTTGCAGGAAATTTCCGGGCGATTATTGAAATAATTTTTGTTAAGGTCGAGATTCATTTTTATCATCTCGCGCGCCGTCTGTTTTTCCTCTTTTTCGTCTTTCGCAAAATCGTTTTCGACGTGACAGTAATTACAACTTACGCCTAAAGATGCCGCGAAGATATTCATCACCTTGCCCATCTGATCGGCGGGCATATCCGTCAAAACTTTGATGTTTTTGAATTTCTGCCCGGCAGTTAAAACTTGTGTCTGCGCCGCGTTTGTCAGCATTTTTT